>NZ_CP108529.1:2474285-3092857 GCF_036002945.1 Streptomyces sp. NBC_01224
CGAGATCGTCGTACCGGAGGTCCATCTCCCGCACGACCCACTGGAGGGCCTCGGCGGCGCGCTTGGGATTGGTGATGATCGGGGTGATCAGGTGCGGGATGCCCTCGTACGCGGTCAGCTCGACCCGCTTGGGGTCGACCAGCACCATCCGTACGTCGTCCGGCGTCGCGCGCACCATGACCGAGGTGATCAGACAGTTGATGCAGGACGACTTGCCGGAACCGGTCGCACCGGCCACCAGCACGTGCGGCATCTTCGCCAGGTTGGCCATCACATATCCGCCCTCGACGTCCTTGCCAAGCGCGACCAGCATCGGATGGTCGTCCTCGGCGGCGTCCGCGAGGCGCAGCACATCGCCGAGGTTGACCATCTCCCGGTCGGTGTTGGGGATCTCGATGCCGACCGCCGACTTACCCGGGATCGGGGAGATGATCCGGACGTCGGGACTGGCGACGGCGTATGCGATGTTCTTGGCGAGCGCGGTGATCCGCTCGACCTTCACCGCGGGACCGAGCTCCACCTCGTACCGCGTGACCGTGGGTCCGCGGGTGAAGCCGGTGACAGCGGCGTCGACCTTGAACTCGGTGAAGACGTTCGTCAGGGACGCGACGATCGCGTCGTTGGCGGCGCTGCGGGTCTTGCCGGGCCCGCCGCGTTCCAGCAGGTCGAGCGAGGGCAGTGAGTACGTGATGTCGCCGGAGAGCTGCAGTTGTTCGGCGCGGGCGGGCAACGGCTGGGACTGCGACCGGTCGGGCGCGGGCTTCGTCAGATCGGGTACGCCGCCCGAGGGCACCGCCCCCTTCTCCGGTTTCCCTCCCCCGTCGGCGGGTTCGCCCTCTCTGGCGCCCGGCACCGGCGTGCCTGGGCGTTCGCGCTCGACGGAGACGCCCTGGGTGAGGTCGGCGACGATCGGCGAGGGCGGCATGCCGTTGAGCACGGCCCCGTCGAGCGCGGCGGCCGCGGCGGCCGCGACATCCACCGCGTCCATGGTGCGGTTCATCGTGGGCTGCACGGAAGGCCTGCGCGGCCTGCGGCGCTTGGAGAGCGCGTCCGCCTCCGCCTGGTCGGGGGCGTACTCCGCAGGCGCTTCGGAGCGGCGTGCGGAGGAGCGGCGGGAGCGGGCGGGCAGCGCCTCGCGCCACTGCTCGTCGTAGCGCTCGTCGTCGCTCTCCTCTTCCGTGTCGGGGTCGTACACCGGGTCGAGGATGCCCAGCTTGGTGCCGAGCAGCCGGAGCCGTTGCGGAATGGCGTTCACCGGGGTGGCGGTGACGACCAGCAGTCCGAAGACGGTGAGCAGCAGCAGCAACGGTACGGCGAGGACCTCGCCCATCGTGTAGACCAGCGGTTTGGAGGCCGCCCAGCCGATGAGTCCGCCCGCGTCCTGCATCGCCGTGGTGCCGTCTCCCCTGCCGGGCGATCCGCACGCGATGTGGACCTGTCCGAGCACCCCGATGACCAGGGCGGAGAGCCCGATGACGATGCGGCCGTTGGCCTCGGGCTTCTCCGGGTAGAGGATCAGCCGTACACCGATGGCGCCGAGCAGTATCGGTACGAGCAGATCGAGCCGGCCGAAGGCTCCGGTGACGAGCATCTCGACGAGGTCGCCGACGGGCCCGCGCAGATTCGACCAGGTACCCGCGGCGACGACCAGCGCGAGACCGAGCAGCAGCAGCGCGATGCCGTCCTTGCGGTGCGCGGGATCGAGTCCCTTGGCGCCACGCCCTATCCCACGGAACATCGCGCCGACGGCGTGGGCCGCACCGAGCCAGACGGCGCGCGCCAGGCGGTACACACCGCTGGTGGGCGACGGTGCCGGTTTGGGCGCGGCCGCCTTCTTGGCCACCGCCTTCTTGGCAGGGGCCTTCTTCGCGGGCGCGGTCTTCTTCGCGGCGGTCTTCTTCGCGGGTGCGGCTTTCTTGGCCGGCCCCGCGGTACGGCCGACGCGCTTCGCGGTGCCCGCCGTGCCCTGGGAACCCTTGCCGGACGTACGTGAGGCCATGGTGCCGAGGTTACCGGTGTCGACGGCCGTGAACACGTGTGCCTGCCGCTTCACCCGACCGTGTCGCTGTACAGAGGCAGGAAACTGACGTGTCCTCACGCCGCCGCGCCGCTGGATGCCCCTGCTGCCGAACCGTCGAACGGTCGAGACGGCAGGGCAGTTGGGCCGAGCGTCCCGACAACCGCCCGTTCCTCGGCCTGAGGTCGTACGCCGGACCGCTCCCCGCCATGGAGTCGCGGGGCAGTACGGCGCTACGAGGGAAGGACTGCCGCGCCGCTGCCGGTGCCGGGTTCCAGCGCGTCGAGTGCCCGGCGCAGGCCGGTCAGCTTGCGTTCCAGATGGGCGGCGGTGGCCACGGCCGCGGCGTCCGCCGACTCGTCGTCGAGCTGCTTGGAGAGCGCTTCGGCCTGCTCCTCGACGGCCGCGAGCCGCGCCGAAAGCTCGGCCAGCAGCCCTGCGGGCTCATTCTCGTGGCCCGCGCTGCCGTTGGCATCGCCCTCCAGTTGGAGCCGTAGCAGCGCCGCCTGCTCGCGCAGCTTGCAGTTCTTCATGTAGAGCTCGACGAAGACCGAAACCTTGGCCCGCAGCACCCATGGGTCGAACGGCTTCGAGATGTAGTCCACCGCGCCGGCCGCGTACCCCCTGAAGGTGTGATGCGGACCGTGATTGATCGCGGTGAGGAAGATGATCGGGATGTCCCGGGTCCGTTCCCGCCGCTTGATGTGCGCGGCGGTTTCGAAACCGTCCATGCCTGGCATCTGGACGTCCAGCAGAATGACCGCAAAGTCGTCCGTGAGCAGCGCTTTGAGCGCTTCCTCCCCTGACGATGCCCGTACCAGTGTCTGATCGAGCGCAGAGAGGATGGCCTCCAGCGCCAGCAGATTCTCCGGCCGGTCATCGACCAGGAGGATCTTGGCCTTCTGCACCATGGCCCGTCCTCCTCGCCCCGGAATTGCACCGGGCGCCGCCCCAGGGGACGACTCCCTTACGCCGTCCATCCTTGTGCCGGTCATGGTAGCCGCACCCCGCCCGTCACCACACCCTGTCACCGCGATGTCACTGTGCACACAACAGAAACGCGGTGGGGGACCAGAAGGTTCCCCGTACAGCGCCTTCTCACACCCCTGCGAGCACAGCCGCTCATCAACTCATCGCGATTCTTTCAATTAATGATCACTCTCCGCGCATCCACTGCTCCATAACGGAAAGAAGATGATCAGGATCGACAGGCTTGGTGACATAGTCGGAAGCGCCGGATTCGATCGCCTTCTCCCGGTCACCCTTCATGGCCTTCGCGGTCAGCGCGACGATCGGCAGCCCGGCGAACTGCGGCATCCTGCGGATCGCCGCCGTCGTGGCATAGCCGTCCATCTCCGGCATCATGATGTCCATCAGTACGACCGTCACATCGTCGTGCTGTTCCAGGACTTCGATGCCCACACGTCCGTTCTCCGCGTACAGGACCGAAAGACCGTGCTGCTCCAGCACGCTGGTGAGCGCGAAGACGTTACGGATGTCGTCGTCGACGATCAGCACCTTCTCGCCGTGGAACCGGAACGTCCTGCGGACCTCCGGTTCCTCCTGCCCGGCAAGCGTCCACGGCTCCTGCGGAGCAGCCGGGGCGGCGGCGCGGGACGGCAGCGCGAGCCGCCGCTCCGCGCTCCCCAGGGTCTTGCGGCGACGCCGCATCAGCCCGGCGGCACCCGCCGGATCGTGCACGGTGGCCGTCGAGTCGGCGCTCGGACCGGCCTCCGGAAGCAGACCTTCCTTGACTGCGGCACCGTGTGCCTCGATGGGCCCAGGACCGATCTGCGGATAGCCCTGCGGCGGCAACTCGCACGGGTGCAGCGGAAGATAGAGCGTGAACGTCGAGCCGCGGCCCGGCTCGCTCGCCGCGTGGATCTCGCCGCCCAGCAGCCGGGCGATCTCCCGGCTGATGGACAGGCCGAGCCCCGTACCGCCGTACTTGCGACTGGTCGTACCGTCCGCTTGCTTGAACGCCTCGAAGATCACCAGCATCTTGCTGGACGCGATCCCGATACCGGTGTCGGTGACCGAGAAGGCGATCAGATCGGCATCGGCGTCACGCAGCGAGCCGGCCTCCAGGAGCTGCTCGCGGATGGCGTTCGGCACATCCTCGTTGGCGTGCCGGATCACCAGCTCGACCGCCCCGCTGTCGGTGAACTTCACCGCGTTGGAAAGGAGATTGCGCAGCACCTGAAGCAGCCGCTGCTCGTCCGTGTGCAGTGTCGCGGGCAGCTCCGGTGAGACCCGTACGGAGAAATCGAGCCCCTTCTCCGCGGTGAGCGGCCGGAATGTCGCCTCCACATAGTCGACCAGCTGGACAAGTGCGATCCGGGTCGGGCTGACGTCCATCTTGCCCGCCTCGACCTTCGTCAGATCGAGGATGTCATTGATCAGCTGAAGCAGATCGGAACCGGCTCCATGGATCGTCTCGGCGAACTCCACCTGCTTCGGCGAGAGATTGCCCTCGGCGTTGTCCGCGAGCAACTTGGCCAGAATGAGCAGCGAGTTGAGCGGGGTACGCAGCTCGTGCGACATGTTCGCCAGGAATTCGGACTTGTAGCGCATCGACACCGCGAGCTGCTCGGCGCGCTCCTCCAGGACCTGCCGGGCATCCTCGATCTCGGTGTTCTTGACCTCGATGTCGCGGTTCTGCTGGGCCAGCAGCTCGGCCTTCTCCTCCAGTTCGGCGTTGGAGGCCTGAAGTGCCTTCTGCCGGTTCTCCAGCTCCTGTGAACGGTCCCGCAATTGCTCCGTCAGCTCCTGCGACTGCTCAAGGAGCTTCTCGGTCTTCGTATTGACGCTGATGGTGTTGACGCTCGTCGCGATCATCTCGGCGAGCTGATTGAGGAAGTCCCGCTGGATATGGGTGAACGGCTGGAAGGAGGCCAGCTCGATCACACCGAGAACCTTCCCCTCGAAGAGCACCGGCAGCACGATCACATGCGCGGGCGGTGCCTCACCGAGCCCGGAGGAAATCTTCAGATACCCCGGCGGAACATTGTCCACCTGGATGGTCCGCTTCTCCTCCGCCGCCGTGCCGATGAGCGTCTCACCGGGCCGGAAGGATGTCGGCATCGATCCCGCCGAGTATCCGTAGCTGCCCCTCATACGGAGTTCGTACGAGCTGTCATTGTCGCTGTCCGATCCCACCGCGTCGGTGTCACCGGTCGCCATGGCCAGGAAGAACGCACCGTGCTGCGCGGAGACGACCGGGGTCAGCTCGCTCATGATCAGCGAGGCCACGTCGTCGAGATCGCGCCGCCCCTGCATCAGACCGGAGATCCGGGCGAGATTGCCCTTCAGCCAGTCCTGCTCCTTGTTGGTGGCCGTGGTGTCACGCAGGTTGGCGATCATCGTATTGATGTTGTCCTGCAGGGCCTGGATCTCGCCGGCCGCATCCACATCGATCTTGAGGTTGAGATCGCCGCGGGTCACCGCGGTGGCGACGGCCGCGATGGCCCGCACCTGACGGGTGAGGTTGCCGGCCATCTCGTTCACGGACTCGGTGAGGTCGCGCCAGGTGCCGTCGACGTCCCGGACCCGGGCCTGGCCGCCCAGCTGCCCCTCCGTGCCCACCTCGCGGGCGACCCGGGTCACCTGCTCGGCGAACGAGGACAGCTGGTCGACCATCGTGTTGATGGTGTTCTTCAGCTCCTGGATCTCACCGCGGGCGTCGATGTCGATCTTCTTGGTGAGGTCGCCCTTGGCGATGGCCGTGGTGACCGTGGCGATCTGGCGCACCTGCCCGGTCAGATTGGACGCCATCGAGTTCACGGACTCGGTGAGGTCCTTCCACGTACCGGAGACGCCCGGAACACGTGCCTGGCCGCCCAGCTCACCTTCCGTGCCCACCTCGCGGGCGACTCGCGTCACCTCGTCGGCGAACGAGGACAGCGTCGTCACCATCGTGTTGACGGTGTCGGCGAGCTCGGCGACCTCGCCGCGCGCCTCGACGGTGACCTTCTTCGTCAGATCGCCGTTGGCGACCGCGGACGAGACCCGGGAGATGTTCCGCACCTGACTGGTCAGGTTGTTGGCCATCAGGTTGACGTTGTCGCTGAGGTCCTTCCAGATACCGGTCGCACCACGCACCCGGGCCTGGCCGCCCAGGATGCCCTCGGTACCCACCTCGCGGGCGACCCGCGTCACCTCGTCGGCGAAGTTGAGCAGCTGGTCGACCATGGTGTTGACGGTCGTGACCAGTTCGAGGATCTCGCCCTTGGCATCGACGGTGATCTTCTTGGAAAGATCGCCCTTGGCGACCGCTGTGGTGACCTCGGCGATGTTACGGACCTGCAGGGTCAGGTTGTTGGCCATGCCGTTGACGGACTGGGTGAGGTCCTTCCACGTACCGGACACCCCCTGCACCTCGGCCTGGCCGCCGAGGATGCCTTCCGTACCCACTTCACGGGCGACCCGCGTCACCTGCTCGGCGAAGTTCGAGAGCTGGTCCACCATCGTGTTGAGGGTGTTCTTCAGCTCCAGGATCTCGCCGCGCGCGTCAACATCGATCTTCTGCGACAGATCACCGCGCGCCACCGCGGTGGCGACCTGGGCGATGTTACGGACCTGAGCGGTGAGGTTTCCCGCCATGCCGTTGACCGAATCGGTCAGATCACGCCACACACCGGCCACACCGGGCACCTGCGCCTGCCCGCCGAGCCGTCCGTCGGTGCCCACCTCGCGGGCGACCCGGGTCACCTGCTCGGCGAAGGCGGAGAGCTGGTCGACCATCGTGTTGATGGTGTTCTTCAGCTCCAGGATCTCGCCGCGCGCGTCAACATCGATCTTCTGCGACAGGTCGCCCCGTGCCACCGCCGTGGTCACCTGCGCGATCTGGCGCACCTGGGAGGTCAGATTCCCCGCCATGAAGTTGACGGAGTCGGTGAGCTCCTTCCACGTACCGGAAACGCCGTCGACCCGCGCCTGGCCACCGAGGCGGCCCTCCGTACCCACATCACGCGCCATCCGCGTGACCTGGTCGGCGAAGGACGACAGCTGCGCCACCATCGTGTTGACGGTGTTCTTCAACTCCAGCATCTCGCCCGCGACATCGACGGTGACCTTCTGCGAGAGGTCACCGTTGGCGACCGCGGTCGTCACCTGCGCGATGTCGCGCACCTGCCCCGTAAGGTTCCGGAACGCCGTGTTCACCGAGTCCGTGAGGTCCTTCCAGGTCCCCGCCGCCCCCGGCACCTCGGCCTGACCGCCCAGTCGGCCCTCGACGCCGACCTCCCGGGCCACCCGGGTCACTTCCGAACCGAAGGACTGGAGCTGATCCACCATCGTGTTGACGGTGTTCTTCAGCTCCAGCATCTCCCCGGCCACATCGACGGTGACTTTCTGCGTCATATCGCCGCTGGCCACCGCCGTGGTCACCTGCGCGATATCGCGCACCTGAGTCGTCAGGTTCCGGAAGACCGTGTTCACCGAGTCGGTGAGGTCCTTCCAGGTCCCCGCCGCCCCCGGCACCTGCGCCTGACCGCCGAGCAGCCCCTCGCCACCGACCTCACTGGCCACTCGGGTCACTTCGTCGGCGAAGGTCCGCAGTGTCTCGGTCATCTGGTTGATGGTCTCGGCGAGCTGTGCGACCTCGCCGCGGGCGCTCACAGTGACCTTCTGGGACAGGTCACCATTGGCGACCGCGGTCGTCACCTCGGCAATCCCCCGCACCTGGGAGGTCAGGTTCCCGGCCATCGTGTTGACGGAGTCGGTGAGGTCCTTCCACACCCCGGCCACACCGGGCACGGTCGCCTGCCCGCCCAGCTCGCCCTCCGTGCCCACCTCGCGGGCGACCCGGGTCACCTCGGAGGAGAACGACGACAGCTGGTCGACCATCGTGTTGACGGTGTTCTTGAGCTGAAGCATCTCGCCGGCCACATGGACAGTGACCTTCCGCGACAGATCGCCCTTGGCGACCGCCGTCGTCACCAGGGCAATGTCCCGCACCTGCGCGGTCAGCCGGTACGCCATGGTGTTCACGGAGTCCGTGAGGTCCTTCCATGACCCGGACATCCCGCGCACCTGGGCCTGCCCGCCCAGCTTGCCCTCGGTACCCACCTCGACCGCGACCCGCGTCACCTGCTCGGTGAACGCCGACAGCTGGTCGACCAGGTTGTTGACCGTACGGGCGACCTTCAGGAACTCGCCGCGCAGCGGCCGTACCGTCTCATCGGCCGTGTGCGACCGCAGCTCCATCCGCTGCTCGAGATCACCGTCGGCCACCGCCGACAGCACCCGCCCGACCTCCGAGACCGGGCGTGCCAGATCGTCGACCAGCTCGTTGGAGGCGTCGATCGCGGCGGCCCAGGAGCCCTCGCAGGCGCCCGTTTCCAGCCGCTCGGTGAGTTTCCCCTCACGTCCGACGACCCTCCGCACCCGGGCCAGCTCGCCGGTGAGATGGAGATTCCGGTCGGCGACTTCATTGAAGACTGCCGCGATCTCCGCCATCACGCCGTCGCCCGAGACGGTCAGGCGCCTGCGGAAGTTCCCGTCGCGCATCGCCACCAGGCCTGCCAACAGTCTGTTGAGCGCTGCCGCGTCGACGTCGATGGTTCCATTGCGCTGCTTTTTCACGGACTGTCCGCCTTTTGTGCGCGTGCCTGTTCCCCGCGCCGCCACGCCAGACTCCACCGTGATCCCTCCCGCAGGGGTTGACCGTATCGCTCGGGCCTTATCTGGGAGCTTGCCCAGTTCCTCATTGGCTCACCGTCACAGCCCACCGTCGACGGGTGACCATGCGGACGTCAAATCGTTGAAACGTACCAGGCCCGAACCAATCGGGGTGCAGCCTCCAACGGTTGCCCCACATCACCCTGTTGGGAAGCCCAAACTTGTCCGGTCACACGCCTGTTCCTGGTCGTTCCTGCCCGAAGTCGGCCCTCGTGTACCCGGCACCGAGACCGAGCGTCTAGCCTGGCTAGGCGAATCGAAGCGGCGAGAAACGGGCACAGGACTCGGGGAAGCGACGAGACACCATATGGGGAGTGCTGTGATCACCGCGCGCGCGGCTGCCACCTTCGACCCGGTCGGGCGCTCCGTCGCGACCGCCCGTGCCTTTGTCCGTGACACCCTCCAGGGGTGGGGATACACGGATGTCGTCGACGACGCCGTCGTCCTCACCAGCGAGCTCGTGACCAACGCGGTGGTGCACGCAGGCACCGCCGCGGACGTGCTCTGCCTGCGCACAGAGGACGGCGTCCGGATCGAGGTCTCCGACCACTACCCGGAACGCGAGATCCCCCTCCAGAGCACGGGTCTGCACTTCGGCAGCCCTGACCGTGAGAACGGCCGCGGACTGCTGCTCTGCGCGGCGCTCGCTTCCCGGTGGGGCGTCGAGTATTCGCCCACCCATAAGCATGTCTGGTTCCAGCTCGATCTTCCCGAGCGCCCTGTGGGAATCCGCTCCGCCGGCCCCCTGCTCCCGGTCGGCCTGCTCCCGGTCGCCGACGAGCGCGTGCGGGTGGCCGTCGTCCAGATCGACAGCACCGGTTCCATCGCCGCCTGGAACGAGGACGCCGCGTTCCTCTTCGGATACGCCGCGGACCAGGTCACCGGTAAGCAACTCACCGACTTCACCGCCTGGCCGCAGACGCCCGGCACCAACACCGGCATCGTGGACGCACTGCAGCTCTCGCGCTGGGAGGGCAGTTACGGAATCCGGGGCGCCGACGGCCGCACCATCCCCGTCTACGCCTCGCATCTCCGGGTCCGCGACACCCACGGCGAACCGTCCACGGTCTGTCTGCTCGTCCGCGACTACGAACGTGCCGTGCTCCAGTCCCCGGTACGCACACCGGTCTCCGACGCGAACGCCGAGAGCCACAAGACGGACCCGTTCGAGATCTTCATCGGCTCCCCCGCCCCCGACGACCTCGACGGCCTGCTCCAGCGCACGGTCGAGCGGGCGCGCGACATGCTCGACGCCGATTCGGCCTTCCTGCTGCTGGCCACGGACGACGAAACGGAACTGGAGGTACGGGCCACGACCGGTCTTCCCTCCGCCCGCCAGCGTTTCGCCCGGGTTCCGGTGGAGGCCGGTACCGGACGTTACGGCTCCGCCCGGATGCCCGCCGTCCACGAAGACCTCGACAACGTGCCTGGCGCCGTTCCCCTGCTCGGCGGCACGGGGATGCGCTCCGTCGTCACCGTCCCGCTGAAGGTCGAGGGTCGCCTCACGGGCTCGCTGGGTGTCGCCGCGGAAGCAGCAGGCCGCTACTCCAACGAGGAGGCTCTACGCCTCCAATTCGCCGCGGACCGCATTGCGCTGGCCGTCGAATCGGCCCGTCTGGGCGAGCTGGAACGCCTGCGCCGCGGTTCCCTCTCCTTCCTCGTCGAGGCCTCCGACCTGCTCGCGGGCACCCTCGACCGCGACCAGACCCTGGCGCTGATGGCCCAGATGACGGTCCCCACCCTGGCCACATGGTGCGCCGTCTACACGATCGCGGACCAGTCCTCGGAGCCGTATCTCTCCTATGTCCTGCACGAGGACGAGGAGCTCATCGACGGCCTCAAGGCCCTGCTCTCCAAGATCGCTCCTCCGGACCCCGTGCCGACCCCAGGCGCCCGTGTCTGGGCGGCCCCGTCGGAGGCCGCCCACCAGGCAGCTCTGCGCACCTCGATGCGTACGCTCGGCCTCGGCGAACCCGGCGGGCTCGGCTCCGGCATCCGTACGACGCTCGCCACCGCGGCCGCGGTGGGCGGGGAGACGGTGGTCCTGCCACTCGTCGCCCGAAACCGCGTCATCGGCATGCTCACGCTCGGGAAGCCCTCCGACGACCACTTCCGCCAGGAGATCCTGGAACTGGCCGAGGACCTCTCCCGCCGCGCCGCCCTTGCCCTCGACAACGCCCGCCTCTACTCGGAGCGCATGGCGATCAGCCAGTCCTTGCAGCGCAGCCTGCTGCCGCCGGGGCTGCCCGAGGTCCCCAATGTCGAGATCGAGGTCATCTACCGCGCGGCGGGCGAGGGCAACGAGGTCGGCGGCGACTTCTACGACGTCTTCCCGATCCGCGACGGCGCCTACGGCTTCGCCATCGGTGACGTCTGCGGTACGGGCCCGGAGGCCGCGGCCGTCACGGGCCTCGCCCGCCACGCCCTGCGCCTCCTCGCCCGCGAAGGCTTCGGCGGCCCGGCCGTTCTGGAGCGCCTCAACGCCGCCATCCTGGACGAAGGCGCCCGCAGCCGCTTCCTGACCCTCCTGTACGGGGAGCTGTGGCCCCAGGAGGACGGCAGCGCGCTCCTGAAGGTGGTCTGCGCGGGGCACCCACTGCCGTTGCGCCTGCGCCAGGACGGCTCGGTGGAGTCGGCGGCCGAACCTCAGCCCCTGCTGGGCGTCATCGAGGACCTCGAACTGTACGAGCAGACGGTGACCCTCGCTCCGGGCGATGTCCTGCTGTGCGTGACCGACGGCATCACGGAACGCCGTGAGGGCACCCGCATGCTCGGCGACGACGGTCTGGCGGACGTCCTGGCCACCTGTACCGGCCTCACGGCCGGCGCGGTGGCAGCACGCATCCTGCGGGCAGTCGAACGCTTCGCCGCCGAGCCGGCCTCCGACGACATGGCCATCCTCGCCATGCGCGTCCCTGAACCGCCCACCACCTGACCGCACTTCATCGGGCCGAAGGCTCCGAAACACTCTGGCCCATGGATGCAGAGACGAACAGTCCATCAGCGCGCTCCGGCATGCGATCGAGCTCGGCGTGCACCACATCGACACCGCCGCGTTCTGCTTCTCGTCGCTGCGGTTCGCCAGGAACTGATCAACCAGGCGCTCACCCCGCAACACTTCGGTGCCCTGTCCGAGTTCCGCAACGCCGGCCTCATCTGCCACGCCCGGGCCATCCGGTGGTGTGCATCCAGAACCGCTACGGCCTCGACTCCCGCAACGCGGGCACGGACGATGTTCTGCGGCTCCGTGGAGAGCAGGGCACCGCGTTCGTCCCCCTTCTTCTCCGTCGTCGGCGAGGGACGCAAGGAGAGCGCAAACACCACGGGCGCCAACGACGACGAGCTGCTCGCCATCGCCCGCGCACATGGCGCGACGGTGGCGCAGGTCCGGCTGGCCTGAACGCTGCATCAGGCCCTCACATACTGGCCAGACGAATTCGCCCGTCTCCATTCGCACCACACCGACGGGCAGTGAGCGCGGAAGCATCGGAACATGCGAAAGGCCCCCGCCGAGTGGCGAGGGCCTTTCATCTTGCCTGAGCCCCAATGCGGAATCGAACCGCAGACCTTCTCCTTACCATGGAGACGCTCTACCGACTGAGCTATTGGGGCCTGCTGCGCTGTGGCAACGAGGTAAAGCATACCCTGAACTCAGGGGTACTCAGAACCACTGGCCACACAAGATTCTGACGGACTCTCACCGGACCCCGCCGCCCCTCGCGCCACGACGCATGCGTGGCCCACGCCTGCCTCGTCCCGAGCCGGCCAGCCGTACACGCGGGTGAACGCAGAAAAGCCCCGCACCAGAGGTGCGGGGCTTTCCCGTAAAAGAAGTTCGGCGGCGTCCTACTCTCCCACAGGGTCCCCCCTGCAGTACCATCGGCGCTGAAAGGCTTAGCTTCCGGGTTCGGAATGTAACCGGGCGTTTCCCTAACGCAATGACCACCGAAACACTATGAAATTAACCAACACCGGAAAACAACACGGCCGTTCGTTATTTCAGAACTAACACAGTGGACGCGAGCAACTGAGGACAAGCCCTCGGCCTATTAGTACCAGTCAGCTCCACCCGTTACCGGGCTTCCACATCTGGCCTATCAACCCAGTCGTCTACTGGGAGCCTTAACCAATCAAGTTGGTGGGAATACTCATCTCGAAGCAGGCTTCCCGCTTAGATGCTTTCAGCGGTTATCCTTTCCGAACGTAGCCAACCAGCCATGCCCTTGGCAGGACAACTGGCACACCAGAGGTTCGTCCGTCCCGGTCCTCTCGTACTAGGGACAGCCCTTCTCAATATTCCTACGCGCACAGCGGATAGGGACCGAACTGTCTCACGACGTTCTAAACCCAGCTCGCGTACCGCTTTAATGGGCGAACAGCCCAACCCTTGGGACCGACTCCAGCCCCAGGATGCGACGAGCCGACATCGAGGTGCCAAACCATCCCGTCGATATGGACTCTTGGGGAAGATCAGCCTGTTATCCCCGGGGTACCTTTTATCCGTTGAGCGACAGCGCTTCCACAAGCCACTGCCGGATCACTAGTCCCGACTTTCGTCCCTGCTCGACCCGTCGGTCTCACAGTCAAGCTCCCTTGTGCACTTACACTCAACACCTGATTGCCAACCAGGCTGAGGGAACCTTTGGGCGCCTCCGTTACTCTTTAGGAGGCAACCGCCCCAGTTAAACTACCCATCAGACACTGTCCCTGATCCGGATCACGGACCCAGGTTAGACATCCAGCACGACCAGAGTGGTATTTCAACGGCGACTCCACAACCACTGGCGTGGCTGCTTCAAAGTCTCCCACCTATCCTACACAAGCCGAACCGAACACCAATATCAAACTGTAGTAAAGGTCCCGGGGTCTTTCCGTCCTGCTGCGCGAAACGAGCATCTTTACTCGTAGTGCAATTTCACCGGGCCTATGGTTGAGACAGTCGAGAAGTCGTTACGCCATTCGTGCAGGTCGGAACTTACCCGACAAGGAATTTCGCTACCTTAGGATGGTTATAGTTACCACCGCCGTTTACTGGCGCTTAAGTTCTCAGCTTCGCCGACCCGAAAGTCAGCTAACCGGTCCCCTTAACGTTCCAGCACCGGGCAGGCGTCAGTCCGTATACATCGCCTTACGGCTTCGCACGGACCTGTGTTTTTAGTAAACAGTCGCTTCTCGCTGGTCTCTGCGGCCACCCCCAGCTCACCGAGTAAATCGGATCACCAGTGATGGCCCCCCTTCTCCCGAAGTTACGGGGGCATTTTGCCGAGTTCCTTAACCATAGTTCACCCGAACGCCTCGGTATTCTCTACCTGACCACCTGAGTCGGTTTAGGGTACGGGCCGCCATGAAACTCGCTAGAGGCTTTTCTCGACAGCATAGGATCATCCACTTCACCACAATCGGCTCGGCATCAGGTCTCAGCCTTAACGTGTGACGGATTTACCTACCACACGGCCTACACCCTTACCCCGGGACTACCACCGCCCGGGCTGGACTACCTTCCTGCGTCACCCCATCGCTTACCTAGTACAAGTCTGGTTCGTCGGCTCCACCACTACCCTCAACTCCGAAGAGATCGGGCCGGCTTCACGGACTTAGCATCGCCTGATTCAGTATTGGGCGTTTCAAAGCGGGTACCGGAATATCAACCGGTTGTCCATCGACTACGCCTGTCGGCCTCGCCTTAGGTCCCGACTTACCCTGGGCAGATCAGCTTGACCCAGGAACCCTTAGTCAATCGGCGCACACGTTTCTCACGTGTGTATCGCTACTCATGCCTGCATTCTCACTCGTGAACCGTCCACAACTCGCTTCCGCGGCTGCTTCACCCGGCACACGACGCTCCCCTACCCATCCACACAGGCGTTAGCCCTTAATGTATGAATGACACGACTTCGGCGGTACGCTTGAGCCCCGCTACATTGTCGGCGCGGAATCACTTGACCAGTGAGCTATTACGCACTCTTTCAAGGGTGGCTGCTTCTAAGCCAACCTCCTGGTTGTCTCTGCGACTCCACATCCTTTCCCACTTAGCGTACGCTTAGGGGCCTTAGTCGATGCTCTGGGCTGTTTCCCTCTCGACCATGGAGCTTATCCCCCACAGTCTCACTGCCGTGCTCTCACTTACCGGCATTCGGAGTTTGGCTAAGGTCAGTAACCCGGTAGGGCCCATCGCCTATCCAGTGCTCTACCTCCGGCAAGAAACACACGACGCTGCACCTAAATGCATTTCGGGGAGAACCAGCTATCACGGAGTTTGATTGGCCTTTCACCCCTAACCACAGGTCATCCCCCAGGTTTTCAACCCTGGTGGGTTCGGTCCTCCACGAAGTCTTACCTCCGCTTCAACCTGCCCATGGCTAGATCACTCCGCTTCGGGTCTTGAGCGTGCTACTGAAATGCCCTATTCGGACTCGCTTTCGCTACGGCTTCCCCACACGGGTTAACCTCGCAACACACCGCAAACTCGCAGGCTCATTCTTCAAAAGGCACGCAGTCACGACCGTTGCTCCGAAGAACAACAGCGACGCTCCCACGGCTTGTAGGCACACGGTTTCAGGTACTATTTCACTCCGCTCCCGCGGTACTTTTCACCATTCCCTCACGGTACTATCCGCTATCGGTCACCAGGGAATATTTAGGCTTAGCGGGTGGTCCCGCCAGATTCACACGGGATTTCTCGGGCCCCGTGCTACTTGGGTGTCTCTCAAACGAGCCGTTAATGTTTCAGCTACGGGGGTCTTACCCTCTACGCCGGACCTTTCGCATGTCCTTCGCCTACATCAACGGTTTCTGACTCGTCTCACAGCCGGCAGACCGTGAAAGAGAGATCCCACAACCCCGCATGCGCAACCCCTGCCGGGTATCACACGCATACGGTTTGGCCTCATCCAGTTTCGCTCGCCACTACTCCCGGAATCACGGTTGTTTTCTCTTCCTGAGGGTACTGAGATGTTTCACTTCCCCTCGTTCCCTCCACACTGCCTATGTGTTCAGCAGCGGGTGACAGCCCATGACGACTGCCGGGTTTCCCCATTCGGACACCCCCGGATCAAAGCTCGGTTGACAGCTCCCCGGGGCCTATCGTGGCCTCCCACGTCCTTCATCGGTTCCTGGTGCCAAGGCATCCACCGTGCGCCCTTAAAAACTTGGCCACAGATGCTCGCGTCCACTGTGCAGTTCTCAAACAACGACCAGCCACCCATCACCCCACCCCGAAAGGCGAGTTCACTGGGACCGGCAACTGAAGGCAACCTTGCGGCCGTACCCTCAGATACCCAACAACGTGCCCGACACAACCGATCCCTTCCCACGTTCCACGCCGAAGCAGTACTAGTGAAAAACAACCTGTCGTGCCGAATAGTCAACGTTCCACCCATGAGCAACCACCGCCGAACATTTGCCGACGTAGTGGCCTCTGACCGAGCAAGCCCGGTAAGAAGTGCTCCTTAGAAAGGAGGTGATCCAGCCGCACCTTCCGGTACGGCTACCTTGTTACGACTTCGTCCCAATCGCCAGTCCCACCTTCGACAGCTCCCTCCCACAAGGGGTTGGGCCACCGGCTTCGGGTGTTACCGACTTTCGTGACGTGACGGGCGGTGTGTACAAGGCCCGGGAACGTATTCACCGCAGCAATGCTGATCTGCGATTACTAGCAACTCCGACTTCATGGGGTCGAGTTGCAGACCCCAATCCGAACTGAGACCGGCTTTTTGAGATTCGCTCCGCCTCGCGGCATCGCAGCTCATTGTACCGGCCATTGTAGCACGTGTGCAGCCCAAGACATAAGGGGCATGATGACTTGACGTCGTCCCCACCTTCCTCCGAGTTGACCCCGGCAGTCTCCTGTGAGTCCCCATCACCCCGAAGGGCATGCTGGCAACACAGAACAAGGGTTGCGCTCGTTGCGGGACTTAACCCAACATCTCACGACACGAGCTGACGACAGCCATGCACCACCTGTACACCGACCACAAGGGGGGCACCATCTCTGATGCTTTCCGGTGTATGTCAAGCCTTGGTAAGGTTCTTCGCGTTGCGTCGAATTAAGCCACATGCTCCGCTGCTTGTGCGGGCCCCCGTCAATTCCTTTGAGTTTTAGCCTTGCGGCCGTACTCCCCAGGCGGGGAACTTAATGCGTTAGCTGCGGCACCGACGACGTGGAATGTCGCCAACACCTAGTTCCCAACGTTTACGGCGTGGACTACCAGGGTATCTAATCCTGTTCGCTCCCCACGCTTTCGCTCCTCAGCGTCAGTAATGGCCCAGAGATCCGCCTTCGCCACCGGTGTTCCTCCTGATATCTGCGCATTTCACCGCTACACCAGGAATTCCGATCTCCCCTACCACACTCTAGCCTGCCCGTATCGACTGCAGACCCGGGGTTAAGCCCCGGGCTTTCACAACCGACGCAACAAGCCGCCTACGAGCTCTTTACGCCCAATAATTCCGGACAACGCTTGCGCCCTACGTATTACCGCGGCTGCTGGCACGTAGTTAGCCGGCGCTTCTTCTGCAGGTACCGTCACTTTCGCTTCTTCCCTGCTGAAAGAGGTTTACAACCCGAAGGCCGTCATCCCTCACGCGGCGTCGCTGCATCAGGCTTTCGCCCATTGTGCAATATTCCCCACTGCTGCCTCCCGTAGGAGTCTGGGCCGTGTCTCAGTCCCAGTGTGGCCGGTCGCCCTCTCAGGCCGGCTACCCGTCGTCGCCTTGGTAGGCCATCACCCCACCAACAAGCTGATAGGCCGCGGGCTCATCCTTCACCGCCGGAGCTTTCAACCCCGTCCCATGCGGGACAGAGTGTTATCCGGTATTAGACCCCGTTTCCAGGGCTTGTCCCAGAGTGAAGGGCAGATTGCCCACGTGTTACTCACCCGTTCGCCACTAATCCACCCCGAAGGGCTTCATCGTTCGACTTGCATGTGTTAAGCACGCCGCCAGCGTTCGTCCTGAGCCAGGATCAAACTCTCCGTGAATGTTTTCCCGTAATCGGGACACACATCACGAGAGCGGAACGATCAGCCGGAATAAGACCGATCGTTCACAGCGTCCTCGCTGTGTAAATTGCCTACCGGAACCGTGAGGCCCGGCAGGACTTTCAAAGGAACCACCAACCTGCCGAAACAGGCCGGGGTATCAACATATCTGGCGTTGACTTTTGGCACGCTGTTGAGTTCTCAAGGAACGGACGCTTCCTTTGTACTCACCCTCTCGGGCTTTCCTCCGGGCTTTCCCTTCGGTCTTGCGTTTCCGACTCTATCAGACTCTTTCGTGTCCGATTCCCGGTCGAAACGGGTTTCGCTTTCCAGTTCTTCGCTTTCGCGTTTCCCTTTCCGGCGGTTCCAACCTTACCAGATTCCTTTTCGTTCCGTTTCCGGTCCGAATTTGAATTCCGATGGCCTTTGGAGTGGCCTTGCCTTTCGGCGGATCCGACTTTATCAGAAGTTCCGAGTCGGAATTCCCGCTCCGTTCGGGATGCCCACTGCACATGAGCGTGCGCGGTGCTTCCCGGTCAGGCGGAGCCGTAAACGTACTGGAGCGGGGCGCCCCGATGCAAATCGGGGGCCCCGCTCCGGAGTTCGCGACTGTCGGGGTCAGACCTCGACGACGACGGGAAGGATCATCGGTCGCCGGCGGTAGGTGTCGGAGACCCACTTGCCCACCGTACGGCGGACCAGCTGCTGGAGCTGGTGGGGCTCCATCACGCCGTCCTGGGCGGACCTGTTGATCGCTTCCTCGATCTTCGGCGCGACGGCGCTGAATGCCGAGTCGTCGATGCCGGAGCCGCGGGCATGGATGTCCGGTCCGCCCGTGATCTTTCCGGAGGAGCTGTCGACCACGATGAAGACGGAGATGATGCCCTCCTCGCCGAGGATGCGACGGTCCTTGAGGGAGGTCTCGGTGACATCGCCGACCGAGAGGCCGTCGACGTATACATAGCCCGCCTGGACCTTGCCGACGATCTTGGCCTTGCCGTCGATGAGGTCGACGACCACGCCGTCCTCGGCGATGACGATGTGGTCCTTGGGTACACCGGTGAGGGCGCCCAGTTCGGCGTTGGCCCTGAGGTGGCGCCATTCGCCGTGGACCGGCATCAGGTTCTTCGGCTTGCAGATGTTGTAGAAGTACAGCAGCTCACCGGCCGAGGCATGGCCCGAGACGTGGACCTTGGCGTTGCCCTTGTGGACGACGTTGGCGCCCCAGCGGGTCAGGCCGTTGATCACGCGGTACACCGCGTTCTCGTTGCCCGGGATCAGGGACGACGCAAGGATCACCGTGTCGCCCTGGACGATGCGGATCTGGTGATCGCGGTTGGCCATACGGGACAGTGCGGCCATCGGCTCGCCCTGGGATCCCGTGCAGACCAGCACGACCTCGTCGTCCGGCAGGTCGTCGAGGGTCTTGACGTCGACCACCAGGCCCGCCGGCACCTTCAGATAGCCGAGATCACGGGCGATGCCCATGTTGCGGACCATCGAGCGTCCGACGAAGGCGACCCGGCGGCCGTATTCGTGTGCCGCGTCGAGGATCTGCTGGATGCGGTGCACATGGCTGGCGAAGCTCGCCACGATGATGCGCTTCTGGGCATTGGCGAAGACCGTGCGCAGAACGTTGGAAATGTCCCGCTCGGGCGGTACGAAACCGGGGACCTCCGCATTGGTCGAGTCGGAGAGGAGAAGGTCGATGCCTTCCTCGCTCAGCCGGGCGAACGCGTGCAGGTCGGTGAGCCGGCCGTCCAGCGGGAGCTGGTCCATCTTGAAGTCACCGGTCGCGACGGCCATGCCCGCAGGCGTGCGGATGGCTACCGCGAGAGCGTCCGGGATGGAGTGGTTGACCGCGATGAACTCGCAGTCGAAGACGCCGATGCGCTCGCGCTGGCCTTCCGCGACTTCGAGGGTGTACGGGCGGATGCGGTGCTCCTGGAGCTTCGCCTCGATCAGCGCGAGGGTCAGCTTGGAGCCGATGAGGGGGATGTCCGGCTTCAGTCGCAGCAGGTACGGGACACCACCGATGTGGTCCTCGTGACCGTGCGTGAGGACGATGCCCTCGATGTCGTCGAGACGGTCCCGGATCGTGGTGAAGTCCGGCAGGATCAGGTCGATTCCGGGCTGCTCTTCCTCCGGGAAGAGAACTCCGCAGTCAACAATGAGCAGGCGGCCGCCATACTCGAAGACCGTCATGTTGCGGCCGATTTCGCCGAGGCCGCCGAGCGGGGTGACCCGGAGGCCGCCCTTCGGGAGCTTCGGCGGGGTGCCGAGTTCGGGATGCGGATGACTCAAAAGACTCTCCTTACCACGCGCGCCACGTACCGCTTGGGCACGTGGCGCGCATGTCATTCGTGCACTTGCTGTTGTCTGTGTTGTCACTCTTGCGAGTGTTCTTCGCTTATTCAGTTGTGAAGTCTGTGGTTACAGCTCTACCCCACCGGCGGCGAGATCGATCTTGAGCTGCGCCGTTTCCTGTGCGGTGAGTTCCACCAGGGGAAGTCGCAGAGGGCCTGCGGGGAGGCCCTGGAGGGCCAGCGCGGCCTTGGTGGTGATGACGCCCTGGGTACGGAACATGCCGGTGAAGACCGGCAGGAGCTTCTGGTGGATCTCCGTGGCCTTCTGAACGTCGCCGCCGAGATACGCCTCGATGAGGGCGCGCAGATCGGGGGTGACGACATGGCCGACGACGGAGACGAATCCGATGGCCCCGACCGAGAGAAGCGGCAGGTTCAGCATGTCGTCGCCGGAGTACCAGGCGAGGCCGGACCGGGCGATGGCCCAGCTGGCGCGGCCGAGGTCGCCCTTGGCGTCCTTGTTGGCGACGATGCGCGGGTGCTCGGCAAGCCGTACCAGCGTCTCTGTGTCGATCGGCACACCGCTGCGGCCCGGAATGTCGTAGAGCATCACCGGCAGACCGGTGGCGTCGGCGATGGCCGTGAAGTGGCGGAAGATGCCTTCCTGCGGCGGCTTGTTGTAGTACGGCGTCACCGCGAGGAGGCCGTGAGCACCGGAGCGTTCGGCCGTGCGGGCGAGCTCGATGCTGTGGCGGGTGTCGTTGGTGCCGATGCCGGCGACGACGTGGGCCCTGTCTCCCACTGCTTCCAGTACGGCCCTTACGAGCTGGTCTTTCTCCGCGTCGCTGGTGGTCGGGGACTCGCCGGTGGTGCCGTTGATGATCAGGCCGTCATTGCCTGCGTCCACCAAATGGGCGGCGAGCCGCTGGGCACCGTCGAGGTCGAGTGCACCGTCCGCCGTGAAGGGCGTGACCATAGCGGTGAGGACCCGCCCGAAGGGGGTCTGCGGAGTGGAGATCGGAGCCATGGGTAACACGCTACTCGTTGCTCAGCGCCCAATGCCCCCTCGGGGGGACACACATTAGGAGCCCGGCACTGCCTGCTCGGGGGTTCAAGCAGTGCCGGGTCCGTTTGATCAGCCTAGATGAACTTCACGAAACGCCGCAATACGGACACCGCTTACGGGGCTACACGTCCGTTCTTGTTGAAGGCTGCATGGGTGAGCGGCATGAGCCGGGCCCAGTGCTCCTCCATCTGCTGGCCGACCATCTCGATTTCCCGCTGCGGGAAGGACGGCACCTTCGCCAGCTCGTGCTGGGTGCGCAGGCCGAGGAAGTGCATCAGCGAGCGGGCGTTGCATGTGGCGTACATCGAGGAGAACAGGCCGACGGGGAGCACCGCGCGGGCGACTTCACGGGCCACTCCTGCGGCGAGCATCTCCTGGTACGCCTCGTACGCCTGGCGGTAGGAGTCCTCCATGATGCGGCCGGTGAGCTCCTGCTGGGCCTGGGTGCCCTCGACGAATTCGTACTTGCCGGGGCGGCCCTGCTGGACGAGCTTGCGGGACTCCCCCGGAACGTAGAAGACCGGTTCCAGCTCCCTGTAGCGGCCCGATTCCTCGTTGTACGACCAGCCGACGCGGTGGCGCATGAACTCGCGGAACACGAAGATCGGGGCGCTGATGAAGAAGGTCATCGAGTTGTGCTCGAACGGGCTGCCGTGCCGGTCGCGCATCAGGAAGTTGATGAGCCCCTTGGAGCGCTCAGGGTCCTTGGTGACCTCCTCCAGGGACTGCTCACCGGCCGTGGAGACACGGGCCGCGAACAGGACGTCGGAGTCGCCTGCGGCGTGTTTCACCAGGTCAACGGTGACATCACTGCGGAAGCTGGGCTTTACGGGCTCGGGGGTCTCGGTCACCGGCGGGGTCCTTCCAATTGCGTCGCTCGGGCGGCGCCCACTCTACGGGCCGCCGCTGACAACGAGGGCCGGAAGGGTCGTGCAGGGATTTCTTCGACGAATTCGGCGATTCGGGGCACCGAACGGGTCTGCCGTACGTCTGACCCGGTAGCAGCATCCGTAACAGAGTTCAAGGAGAGCTTCCTCATGTTCCGCCGGCGTGAATCCGTCCCGTTCTCGTTCGTAGCCGAGGCCGACCGATTCCGCAGTAACGTCACCCCGCCCCCGCGGGAGCGCACCACCGTCTCCCAGCTGGCCGGCCGTTCCCTTGTCGGGCTGACGGTCGTCGCAGGTCTCGTCGGGTCGCTGATCCTCGGCCTGCCCGCTCTGAGCCCCACCCAGGGGCCGTCGCACGCCCAGCAGACCGAAGCTGCCCACGGGCGCTGACTCCTACGGGCCCCCTGGGGTGGTCTGGTCGGCGGCCTCCTCGGTAGCCTCACCGGGCACAGCAATCGAGCGTGCTTGTGAGTGAGGATCAGTCGTGCCCCTGCCCTTTCTGACGGCCGACCGCGCGTTTGACGCGAGCGCTGAGGACATCGCGCTGCCGTTCGACGACCACGACAGCTGGCGGCGTCCGTACCGCCCAGGACCCTGGCGGGTTGCGGCTGCGGCCTCCCTGCTGCTGCTCGCGTCGTTCATCCTGCTCGCGGGGATGATCATCGTGTTCGCCGGGGCGGTGCCGGGCGCCGCCGCATGTCTGGTGCTCGCCGTCGTGGTCATCGGCTGCGCCCTGCGGCTGTTGCGGGTCGGCGCCTGGGTGAGCCGTCACGGCGTGCGCCGGATCTCCTTCTTCACGACGACGACCGTGCCGTGGAACCGTGTCGAGGCCGTCCGTACGGTGCAGCAGCCGGTGAGGTGGCTCGGGTTTCCCCGCACCGTGCAGGGGCAGGCGTTGATCGTCGTACGCCAGGGGGGCGAGGCTATTCCGCCCCTGCTCACCGACAGCAACGCGGATTTCCTGGCGCGGGGTGAGGCGTTCGACCGTGCGGCCGACACGGTCGAGGCGTGGGGGGACGAGTATCGGCGGGGCTGAGGCGTCCGGCTACCGGGGCCGCCCGGTAGCCGTTTTGTCCTCAGGCGCCGGACGGGCTCGATGATTCGGTCGGACAGCCCGTCGGCCCGGGTCAGGGCGTGCTGGGCCGGGTGGGCTTCGTATGCAGGGCGATGGCGCGCTGCATGGCCTTTCGGGCGCGGGGGGTGTCCCTGGCGTCCTGGTAGGCGACGGCCAGGCGGAACCAGCAGCGCCAGTCGCCCGGCGAGTCCTCGGTCTCCTCCCGGCGACGTGCGAACACGGCGTCGGCCGAGGCGCGGTCGATGCGTCCGGACGGGGTGCGGACCAGCTCGTCGACCGGCAGGCCGCCCTCCGCGTCCAGTTCCGCGGCCAGCGCGTTGGCTCGCGCCACGAACTGGGTGTTCTTCCAGAGGAACCAGATACCGATCACCGGCAGGATCAGCACCGCGACCCCGAAGGTGACCGTCAGCAGCGTGCCGTGCCGGATGAGCAGGACGCCACGGCTGCCGACCAGGGCGAAGTAGAAGACCAGGACGGCAGCGGTGACGAAGTAAGTGATCTTTGCGCGCATGGCAGGGCTCAGTCAGTTCAGGTCGAGGAAGTGTTCCAGGCCGAACGTGAGGCCGGGAGTGGTCACCACGCGGCGTGTGCCGAGCAGGATGCCCGGCATGAAGCTGCTGTGGTGCAGGGAGTCGTGGCGGATGGTGAGCGTCTCGCCCTCACCGCCGAGCAGCACTTCCTGGTGGGCCAGGAGACCTCGGAGCCGGATCGCGTGGACCGGGACTCCGTCCACGTCCGCGCCGCGGGCGCCGTCCAGGGCTGTGGTGGTGGCGTCCGGCTGCGGGGCGCAGCCGGCCTTCCTCCGGGCCTCTGCGATCAGCTGGGCAGTGCGGGTGGCGGTGCCCGAGGGGGCGTCGGCCTTGTTGGGGTGATGCAGTTCGACGACCTCGACGGACTCGAAGTAGCGGGCGGCCTGCTCCGCGAACTTCATCGTGAGGACCGCGCCGATGGAGAAGTTCGGCGCGATGAGCACACCGGTCTCCGGGGAGCCGGAGAGCCAGGTGTTCAGCTGCGCGAGCCGTTCGTCGGACCAGCCCGTCGTACCGACGACGGCGTGGATGCCGTGCCGGATACAGAAGTCGAGATTGCCCATCACCGACGCGGGGGTGGTGAGCTCGACGACGACCTGGGCGCCGGATTCCGCGAGGGTCTCCAGCTTGTCGCCACGCCCCAGGGCGGCCACCAGCTCCATGTCGTCGGCGGCCTCGACGGCTCGTACCGCCTCGGATCCGATACGGCCCTTGGCGCCGAGAACGGCCACGCGCAGCTTGCTCATTGGTCTGCTTCCTTAACGGTGGAGTTAGGAGACCGCTTCGTCGAGGCGGTCGGCCTGCTTGTCCTTGAGCGGGCCGATGACGGAGAGCGAGGGGCGGTGTCCGAGGACCTCGCCCGCCACCGCGCGGACGTCATCGGGGGTGACCCGCGCTATCCGGGCCAGCATGTCGTCGACCGACATCTGGTCGCCCCAGCACAGTTCGCTCTTGCCGATACGGTTCATCAGCGCGCCGGTGTCCTCCAGGCCGAGAACCGTGGAGCCGGAGAGCTGCCCGATGGCGCGGCCGATCTCCTCGTCGCTCAGCCCTTCGGACGCTACCCGGTCGAGTTCGTCCCGGCAGATCTTGAGGACATCGTGGACCTGGCTGGGACGACAGCCCGCGTACACGCCGAAGAGTCCGCAGTCGGCGAAGCCCGAGGTGTACGAGTAGACGCTGTAGGCGAGGCCGCGCTTCTCCCGTACCTCCTGGAAAAGGCGTGAGCTCATGCCGCCGCCGAGGGCGGTGTTGAGTACGCCGAGCGCCCAGCGGCGGTCGTCGGTGCGGGCCAGGCCGGGCACGCCGAGAACGACATGGGCCTGCTCGGTCCTGCGGTTCAGCAGCTCGACGCGGCCCGCGGTGCGCAGGGTGCGGGAGCCCTGGCGCGGGGCGACCGGGACGGCTTCGGTGCGGGACAGGGCGCCCGCGCGCTCGAAGGCCTTGCGGACCTGGCGTACGACCGTGGCGTGGTCGATGTTGCCCGCGGCGGCGACGACCAGGTGCGTGGGGTCGTAGTGCTTCTTGTAGAAGCGGGCGATCCGGCCGCGGTCGAGCGCGTTGATGGTGTCGACGGTGCCGAGGACCGGGCGGCCGAGGGGGGTGTCGCCGAGCAGCGTGTGCGCGAACAGGTCGTGCACGCAGTCGCCCGGGTCGTCCTCGGTCATCGCGATCTCTTCGAGGATGACGCCGCGCTCGGCATCGACGTCCTCGGCGGTGATGAGCGAGCCGGTCAGCATGTCGCAGACGACGTCGATGGCCAGCGGCAGGTCGGTGTCGAGGACCCGCGCGTAGTAGCAGGTGTACTCCTTCGCCGTGAAGGCGTTCATCTCGCCGCCGACCGCGTCGATGGCGGCTGAGATGTCGAGGGCGCTGCGCTTGGCGGTGCCCTTGAAGAGGAGGTGTTCGAGGTAGTGCGTCGCACCGTTCAGGGTGGGGGTCTCGTCGCGTGATCCGACGTTGGCCCAGATCCCGAAGGTGGCGGAGCGGACGGAGGGCAGCGTCTCGGTGACGACCCGGAGACCGCCGGGAAGGACGGTGCGGCGGACCGTACCGATGCCGTTGGTGCCCTTGAGAAGCGTTTGGGTACGGGCGACGGCCCGCGCCTTCGAGGAGGCGCGGGCCGTCGTCACGGAACTACGGGACGTCACTTGGCGGCGTCGTCCTTCTTCTCGTCCTCTTCACCCTCGATGACGGGGATCAGGGAGAGCTTGCCGCGGGAGTCGATCTCGGCGATCTCGACCTGAACCTTGGCTCCGACGCCGACCACGTCCTCGACGTTCTCCACGCGCTTGCCACCGGCGAGCTTGCGGATCTGCGAGATGTGCAGCAGGCCGTCCTTGCCCGGCATGAGGGACACGAACGCACCGAAGGTGGTGGTCTTGACGACCGTACCCAGGTAGCGCTCGCCGACCTCCGGCATGGTCGGGTTGGCGATCGAGTTGATCGTGGCGCGGGCGGCCTCGGCGGCCGGTCCGTCGGCGGCACCGATGTAGATGGTGCCGTCGTCCTCGATCGTGATGTCGGCGCCGGTGTCCTCCTGGATCTGGTTGATCATCTTGCCCTTGGGGCCGATGACCTCACCGATCTTGTCCACCGGGATCTTGACGGTGATGATCCGGGGGGCGTTCGGGGACATCTCGTCCGGGACGTCGATGGCCTCGTTCATCACATCGAGGATGTGGAGGCGGGCGTCGCGGGCCTGCTTCAGCGCGGCGGCCAGGACCGAGGCGGGGATGCCGTCGAGCTTGGTGTCGAGCTGGAGCGCGGTGACGAACTGCTTCGTGCCGGCGACCTTGAAGTCCATGTCGCCGAAGGCGTCCTCCGCACCGAGGATGTCGGTGAGGGCCACGTAGTGGGTCTTGCCGTCGATCTCCTGGGAGATCAGGCCCATGGCGATACCGGCGACAGCGGCCTTGAGCGGCACACCGGCGTTCAGCAGCGACATGGTGGAGGCGCAGACCGAGCCCATGGACGTCGAGCCGTTGGAGCCCAGCGCCTCGGAGACCTGGCGGATCGCGTAGGGGAACTCCTCGCGCGTCGGCAGCACCGGCACGATGGCGCGCTCGGCGAGCGCGCCGTGGCCGATCTCACGGCGCTTGGGCGAGCCCACGCGGCCGGTCTCACCGACGGAGTACGGCGGGAAGTTGTAGTTGTGCATGTAGCGCTTGCGGGTCACCGGGGAGAGGGTGTCCAGCTGCTGCTCCATGC
This sequence comes from Streptomyces sp. NBC_01224, assembly GCF_036002945.1. Lineage (NCBI taxonomy): Bacteria > Bacillati > Actinomycetota > Actinomycetes > Kitasatosporales > Streptomycetaceae > Streptomyces > Streptomyces sp. NBC_01224. The sequence continues at coordinate 2,501,036 of NZ_CP108529.1, forward strand.
GGAGCATGTTGAGGGTGGTGACGCCCAGGATCTGGGTCTCGCCACGCTCGAACAGCGCCGAGCCGTGCACGCGCGGGATGGCCTCGACCTCGGCGGCGAGCGTACGGATGTCCGTGACGCCACGGCCGTCGATGCGGACCTTGTCCTTGATGACGCGCTCGCGGACCAGCTTCTTGGTCAGCGAACGGTACGCGGCGGAGATCTCCTTCTCGCGGCCTTCGAAGGCCGGGAGAAGCTTCTCGGCGGCGATCTCCTTGACGCGGTCCAGCTCGGCCTCGCGGTCCTGTTTGCCGGCGATGGTGAGCGCCTGGGCCAGCTCGGACGTGACGGCGGCGGCGAGTGCCTCGAAGACGTCGTCCTGGTAGTCCAGGAAGACCGGGAAGTCGCCGGTGGGCTTGGCAGCCTTGGCGGCGAGGTCCGACTGGGCCTTGCAGAGGGCCTTGATGAAGGGCTTCGCGGCCTCGAGACCGGCGGCAACGACCTCTTCGGTCGGGGCCTCGGCGCCGTCCTTGACGAGCTGGATGGTCTTCTCGGTGGCCTCGGCCTCGACCATCATGATCGCGACGTCGCCGTCCTCCAGGACGCGACCGGCGACGACCATGTCGAAGACGGCGTCCTCGAGCTCGGTGTGCGTCGGGAAGGCGACCCACTGGCCCTTGATCAGGGCGACACGGGTGCCGCCGACCGGGCCGGAGAAGGGCAGGCCGGCCAGCTGCGTGGAGCAGGAGGCGGCGTTGATCGCGACCACGTCGTACAGGTGGTCGGGGTTGAGCGCCATGATCGTCTCGACGATCTGGATCTCGTTGCGCAGGCCCTTCTTGAAGGAGGGGCGCAGCGGGCGGTCGATCAGGCGGCAGGTGAGGATCGCGTCCTCGGAGGGCCGGCCCTCACGACGGAAGAAGGAGCCGGGGATCTTGCCCGCGGCGTACTGCCGCTCCTCGACGTCCACCGTCAGGGGGAAGAAGTCGAGCTGGTCCTTGGGCTTCTTGGAAGCCGTGGTGGCCGACAGCACCATGGTGTCGTCGTCCAGGTACGCAACGGCGGAGCCGGCGGCCTGCTTGGCCAGGCGGCCCGTCTCGAAGCGGATGGTGCGGGTGCCGAAGGTTCCGTTGTCGATAACGGCCTCGGCGTAGTGGGTCTCGTTCTCCACTAGCGTTTTCTCCGATACATATCGTCTTCTCGCCCCCACGCCCGTGTGGCGGGGGACGGTTGCGGAGAAGCGCTCCATCGGCGGGCCGGTCTTCGATCGAAGCACCCGGGTTGCTGTGTCCGGGGGCCACTACCGAGGACCGGCGGCGGGGAGTCTTCCTCTCGCTCGTCTGTGGGACGTTCTGCGACCAGGTTACTGAGATTCGGCTCAGCTTGGCATTCCGGTCGTGCGGGCGGGCCCGCCACATCCCGTACATACATACGTACGCACAATCGTACGTACAACAAAGGGAGCGGCCCCCTCAGTAGTGGGAACCGCTCCCTTCACGGCGTATTACTTGGCGCCGCCGGCCGCACCGCGGCGGATGCCGAGGCGGTCGACCAGGGCACGGAAGCGCTGGATGTCCTTCTTGGCCAGGTACTGCAGAAGGCGGCGACGCTGGCCGACCAGGATCAGCAGACCACGGCGGGAGTGGTGGTCGTGCTTGTGCGTCTTGAGGTGCTCCGTCAGGTCCGAGATGCGGCGGGAGAGCATCGCGACCTGGACCTCGGGGGAGCCGGTGTCGCCCTCCTTCTGGGCGAACTCGGACATGATCTGCTTCTTCGTAGCGGCGTCGAGCGGCACGCGTACTCCTCTTTGATGTTCGATGCGTCCACGAGTGCCCCTGGTCTTGATCGCAGGGGTTCTTCCGTTACTCGGGGGCGAAGGTCCGATGAGCGCAGCTCCCAGGATGATCCGGGAGCGCGTACACAAACGGCCGTCACCCAGCGTACCAGTCCGGCGGAGCCGGTTCGGTCGGGGGTGCGATGGCCCGGGAGCGGCCGGGGAGCCGCCTTGTCCTCGATCGCTGGACGGGCTCTTTTGCCCGGCTGAGCCGGGTTCGGCCGGGCGGGCCCCCGGGGTCAGCTGGTGAGGGCGCGGATCGAGTGGTACAGATCGAAGACTGCGAGGCACAGGGGCATCAGCGTCAGAAGCACACACGCCTCGGCGATCTCCAGGAAGCGTCCCCAGAACGGGGTGACTCCCTTGCGCGGCACGATCAGCCCTATGGCAGTGATCAGGGCGGCGGCGCCGGCAACGGCTGCGGTGATCCAGATCGTATGGATGTCGAGCGCGGTGCTGTCCCCCATGACAGCCTCGCGCAGCATTTCGGTCGGCGGATTGAGGGACAGGCCGAGGCCCAGGAGCACAAGTGCGCCGAGACCCGCCGCCAGGGCGCAGCCGACCTGGGCCGTGTAACGGAACAGATGGGAACGCATCAGCATGGCGACTCCGGTGGCGAGCGCCAACAACTGGCCCCAGATGTTGTCCGAGAACCCCAGGACGGCTGCGGCGCCCACGGCCACCAGCGCGCATCCGCCGACCAGGCCGACGAGCAGTTCGTGTCCGCGCCGCGCCTGGGCGGCGATGCGGTCGGCGTCGACCGGGCCCTGCGGCGCCGGTTCGGACGTCCCGTAGTCACCGGCGGTGGTACGGGGCGGCTCGAAGCCGATGGGAAGGCGGGCGAAACGGGTGGAGAGACCGGGCAGGAAGGCGAGGACACCCACGGAGAGCGGGGCGCACACCGCCGCGGTCTCGGCAGGCTCCATGCCGGTCGTGATCGCGATGAAGGTCACCAGCAGACCGATGGCGGCAGCGAACACGAACGCGACGAAGAGACCGTCCCCGCCAGGGGCGGCGATCATGAGGATCACCGCCGCCACCAGCACGGCGGCGCAGGCGAGCAGGAACTGGAGCCTGCCGATGCCCTGGCCCTCACCGAGCGGCAGCAGCCCGGCACCGGCGACCGCCGCGTTCGCGAGCGCGCCGATCCCCAGAGCTGTCGACGATCCCCGGTCGTCATAGACGCGCGCACGTACGCACGCGAGCGCGAGAGCGAGTACGGCAACGACAGCAGCAAGAACGCCGGGCAGGCCGTGCATGTCGTGCCGGACGTCGGAGGTCCACAGCACGAAACCGAGCAGGACCAGCAGGACCGAACCGCCGAAGAGCCCGGCTCCGCGCATGAGGCTGTCGCCCCAGAGGGTGCGGTCCCGGACGACGGCGGAGGCGACTGCGTCGGAGACGTCGTCGAAGACCGCGGGGGGCAGGGACTCGGAGAAGGGGCGCAGGGACAGTAGTTCACCGTCGAGGATGCGCTGGCCGGCCAGGGTGCGCCCGCCGTCGAGGACGGTGCCGTCGCGGCGCACCAGGTGATAGCCGACCGGAGCGCCCTGGGCGGGGCTCTGCCCCGACAGCCGGAGGATCTCCGGGTACAGGTCGGCGACCGGGATGTCCTCGGGCAGCGCCACGTCGACGCGACTGTCGGGTGCGACGACCGTGACCCGGCAGAATCCGGTTCCGTTGCCGGCCGGAACTCCGGGACCCGGCCGACCTTGTCCGGTGGCCGCCGCTTGGGCCGTCATAGTCACCTGCTGCTCCCCCTCATCGTTCCACTGAAACGAACCCCAGGATCGCGGGCCTCGCTCGCGCCCCGAATGACCGTTTCCGTGCGGTAGTTAGCGAATGCTTACACGCGTCGCGACACCCTATCGCTCCCGGTGTCATCTCGTACGCCAGTAGGATCCTCCCGCGGATGGAGCCCGTCGCCACGGGGGCGCCGATACGAACCGTTCTGTCCGGCAAGGGAATTGGTGAGCTGTGAGCCAGATCGTCGTCAAGCGCCCACCGCGGGCCCTGCCCTCCGAAGTACCGGGCGAGCAGGTGCAATTGCAACCTCCGCCCGAACTTCCTCGCGGTCAGCAGGAGGGGGTGATGATGCAGCTGCTGCCGATGCTCGGCATGGGTGGTTCCGTCGTCTTCTTCTTCATGACCCCGAACCCGATCATGCGGATCATGGGCATGATCATGATCGCGTCAACGGTCGCCATGGCCGTTGCGATGCTCGTCCGCTTCCGGCGAGGCACCCAGGGACAGCTCGCCGACATGCGGCGTGACTATCTGAAGTATCTGACGCAGACCAGACGCGCCGTGCTGAAGACAGCCCGCAAACAGCGCGACGCACAGTTCTATCTCCACCCGTCGCCGGAGCAGTTGTGGGCGCTTGTCGCCGAGGGCAGCCGAGTGTGGGAGCGCCGCGTCGGTGACGCCGACTTCGCGCAGGTACGCATCGGCCTGGGCAGTCAGGAACTCGCCACACCGCTCATCGCGCCCGAGACCGCGCCGGTCGATGAGCTGGAGCCGCTGACCGCTGGGGCGATGCAGCAGTTCCTGACGACCCACAGCACACTGGACGGCCTGCCCATGGCGGTCTCGCTGCGCGCTTTCTACCACCTGACGATCAGCGGCGAAGCGGAGTCCGTCCGTTCCACGGCCCGTGCGATGGTCGGTGCACTCGCCTCGCTGCACTCCCCCGAGGACCTGATCATCGCCGTCGCGACGGACCGGGACGCCGCGCCGCGCTGGGAATGGGCGAAGTGGCTTCCGCACGTCCAGGCCCCGGACTTCATCGACGGTGCCGGCGGCCGCCGGCTGATCAGCACGAGCATGGCGGAGTTGGAGGAAATGCTCGCGGGCCGGCTCGACGGCCGGCCGCGCTTCCAGCCCGATGGACAGCCGCTCATGGACCAGCCTCATGTCGTCGTCGTGCTCGACGGCCAGTCCGTATCGCCCGTGTCGGCGCTCGCTGCGGCCGAGGGCCTCCAGGGTGTGACGGTCGTCGAGGTCGTACCGGGTGAGGTCAACGGGGCACGCGGCGGCCTGTCCGTCACGGTTCACCCCCATTCGCTGCGGCTGGAGTCCGGCCACGGTCTGGTCTACGACGGCCTTCCCGACCTGCTCAGCTATGAGGCCGCCGAAGCACTGGCCCGGCAACTGGCTCCGCTCCATGTCGCCTCGGGCGGGGACGACGACGAGCCGCTGCTCGCCAATCTCGAATTCACCGATCTCCTGAACCTCGGTGACGCGGCATCGATCGACGTCAGCAGGACCTGGCGGGCCCGCTCCCAGGCGGAGCGGCTGCGCGTCCCGATCGGCGTCGGCGAGGACGGCAGCCCCGTGATGCTGGACCTCAAGGAAGCGGCGCAGGAGGGAATGGGGCCACACGGCCTGTGCGTCGGCGCCACCGGTTCCGGAAAGTCCGAACTGCTGCGTACGCTCGTACTCGGCCTTGCCGTCACCCACACCTCGGAGACGCTCAACTTCGTCCTCGCGGACTTCAAGGGTGGTGCCACCTTCGCCGGTATGGCACAGATGCCCCACGTCGCAGCCGTGATCACCAACCTCGCGGACGATCTGACGCTGGTTGACCGCATGGGTGACTCCATCAGCGGTGAGCTCAACCGCCGACAGGAGATGCTGCGCGACGCGGGCAACTACGCCAACATCCACGACTACGAGAAGGCGCGTGCCGCGGGCGCTCCGCTGCAGCCCATCCCCTCCCTCGTCCTGGTCATCGACGAGTTCAGCGAACTGCTGACCGCCAAGCCCGACTTCATCGAGATGTTCGTGCAGATCGGACGCATCGGCCGTTCGCTGGGCGTCCATCTGCTGCTGGCGTCGCAGCGCCTCGAAGAGGGGCGGCTGCGCGGTCTGGAGACCTATCTGTCCTACCGGATCGGCCTGCGCACGTTCTCGGCGGGCGAGTCCCGGGCGGCGCTGGGTGTGCCCGATGCCTACCATCTGCCCAATGTCCCCGGTTCCGGCTACCTGAAGTACGGCACGGACGAGATGGTGCGCTTCAAGGCCGCGTACGTCTCCGGGGTGTACCGCTCGGGCGCCCAGTCGGCCGTATCCTCCGGCCCTCTGCCGGTGGACCGCAGGCCGGTGGTGTTCACGGCGGCTCCGGTGCCGGTGCAGTACGTACAGCCGAGCCCGCAGACCGGGGCCTCGGTGCCCGAGGCGCGTACACCGGAGGATGACGCCCTGGCCGACACGGTGCTCGATGTGATCGTGCGCCGGCTGGAGGGCCGGGGAGCCTCCGCGCACCAGGTGTGGCTCCCTCCGCTGGACAACCCGCCGTCGCTGGACGAGCTCCTGCCGGGACTCTCCGCGGTCGAAGGCCGTGGGCTGACCCAGCCCGGATTCGAAGGTTCGGGCCGCCTCGTCGTACCGCTGGGTGTGGTCGACAAACCGTACGAACAGCGGCGCGACACGCTCTACCGGGACTTCTCCGGTGCGGCAGGCCACATGCAGATCACCGGTGGTCCGCAGTCCGGCAAGTCCACGCTGCTGCGCACACTCATCGCGGGCTTCGCACTCACCCACACGCCCCAGGAGGTCCAGTTCTACGGACTCGACTTCGGTGGCGGCGGTATGGCCTCGGTCTCCGGTCTGCCGCACGTCGGCGGGATCGCCTCCCGGCTCGACCCGGAGCGGGTGCGGCGTACGGTCTCCGAGGTGTACGGGATCATGGCGCGGCGCGAGGAGTACTTCCGCAGCGCGGGCATCGACTCCATCGCCACCTTCCGCAGGCTGCGGGCGCGCGGCGACATCTCGGTCACGGACCAGCCGTGGGGCGACGTCTTCCTGATCATCGACGGCTGGGGCAACTTCCGTACGGACTACGAGGGCCTGGAAGCGGCGGCCGTGGACATCGCGGCACGCGGCCTCGGATACGGCATCCACCTGATCGTCACGGCGTCGCGCTCCATGGAGGTCCGGGCCAATCTCAAGGACCACCTGATGAACCGGCTCGAACTGCGGCTCGGTGACGTCATGGACTCCGAGCTGGACCGGAAGGCCGCGGTCAACGTGCCGGCCGGCGTGCCCGGTCGTGGTCTCACACCGGAGAAGCTGCACTTCATGGCCGCGGTACCGCGGATCGACGGCATCAACTCCGACAGCGACCTCTCCGAGGCGACGGCGGCCATGAACCAGGAGGTCGCCCGGCACTGGACCGCGGCACCCGCCCCGGCGGTCCGTCTGCTGCCCCGCGAACTCCCGGTGCACGAACTGCCCGCGGGCCACGCGCATCCGGAGCGGGGTATCGCGTTCGGTATCGACGAGAACAACCTGGAGCCGGTCTTCCTCGACTTCGAGCGCGACCCGTTCTTCCTGGTGTTCGGCGAGAGCGAGTCCGGCAAGTCCAACCTGCTGCGGCTGCTCATCAAGCAGCTGACCGAGAGGTACGACGGTAACGTCTGCAAGTTCTTCGTCATCGACAACCGGCGAGCGCTCCTGGACGTCACCCCTGCGACGCACCTGGCGGAGTACGTGCCCATGTCCAACAACATGGAGCACCACATGGACGCGCTGTACGACCTGATGAAGCGCCGTACGCCGTCGCCCGACGTCACGGCACAGGAGCTGCGCGAGCGCAGCTGGTGGAGCGGCCCGACGGTGTACGTGGTCATCGACGACTACGACCTGGTCTCCACGTCCAGCGGGAACCCGTTGGCCAAGCTCACGGAGATGCTGCCGTTCTCACGTGACGTCGGCGTCCGGTTCATCATCGCCCGTAGCACGGCCGGCGCCGGACGGGCCCTGTACGAGCCGTTCATGCAGCGCATCATGGAGCTGGGCGCGCAGGGCCTGATGCTCTCGGGCGACCCCATCGAGGGGGACGTCCTCGGCAACGTACGGCCGCGCCCGATGCCCCCGGGGCGCGGGGTCTTCGTCACGCGGCGGCGCGGAAATCCGCTGGTGCAGTCCGGGCTCATGGCTGGGGAGCGGTAGGGCTGCCTGCGGGGCGGACGGGGCAGTCGGGACGGCCTGTGCGGCTGTTCCCGCCTGCCTCGTACTCCGCGCGCTCTCCGCGCCGGGAATGGGGCGGTGGCTCGCGCGGCTGCGGACCTGGACAGCTTCCGATTCCGGAATCGGGAGAAGATCAAGGACCTGCCATCCGAGGGCCTGGGGGCGATGGGCGACTACAACGCCATGGTCAGTACGGGCTGCGCGGCCCCGACGGCGGACCACCTCGTTGTACTGGTCACCATAAGTCTCAAGACGAGCGGCGACGTTGCCGAACGTCGCAAGCACATCAAGGCCTTCACCCTCGACTTCGTACCGAAGGTGAAGAAGGCTCTCGGCTGCACGGCCTGACACCCACGCCCCACGGCCCGCTCTCCCGGGAGATGGCCGTGGGGGCGACGCCGCATGCAGCGCAGACCCTGTGGCCGTCCCTTGAGGCGGCCACAGACGGCGGGCTCGGGGAAGAGAGCAACGCTCGTTTCGGCACTGTGGGTTTCAAGTCCGAGCCGGGTGCGGTGGCTCAGGTGCGGGTCGACTCACGGGCGCCCGGAAGGGCGACATCGACGACGCTCTCATCAAAGACATGACCTCGCTGTTCAGCGTGCGTGCCGAGCAAGCGCAGAAGGGCGACAGGCCCTCCGCCACACTCGGCAGCTGATCACTTGTGGCAGTAAAACGCCGTGCAACGGCCGTTACGCCGGCAACAGGAATCTGAAGGCCTGGTGAGCGCCCCATACCTGCTGAGCCTCCGAGACGGGTAATGGGGCTGCTCCGGGGTCTGGTTACTGCGCCCCTGCCTCGTGGCAGGGGCGCCGCGTTGTGCTTGGCTTGGTGTTCGGGACACAGGTCAGGGTGGGCACCTCCCGCGCGTGCCCACCCTGACCTGTGTTCTGCCGAGTTCTACTCGAAGTTGGCCCTCGCCCGCTTGTCGCCGGCATGGTAAGCAGCACCAGCTTCGCGCACCTTGCGGGAGATCTCGCTCAGCGCGGTGTGAATCTGCCTGGCGTCCTCGTCCCAGCCGGCCTGAGCAGTGTCATAGGCGCTCTTGGCTTCGCCCACCCAGAGCTCGGACACATTGGCGATCATCCGCTTGATGGACGCGAGGTCCTCCTGGAGCTGCTTGCTCTGCCGGTCAATGGCACCGGCTGCGAGATCCAGGCTCGAGTAAGTGACAACCATCGTGCCGTCGTTGTTGTTCGGCATGCGGTCCTCCCGTGTTATCTAGGTTTGGTATGAAGGCCTCGTACGTGGTACGGGCGCGGCAAGGTCAGAATTTGTTGAGGTTCGAGATCCTGGCCTCTGCGGTCGCGTCACCCGAGTAACCGTCGACGACGTCGATGCCCTGGAGGGCCTGCCTGACTTCGTCTTCGGTGTTGCCCGAAATGGTTCGCGCCGCCTTGATGGCCTCCTGGTAGTTGAGGAGCCGACGGGCGATGCTGACCATCTTCAGGTTGATCTGTTCCTGCTTCGTGTTGAAGGCGCCGGCGCCGATGCCCTTCCAGGCGCCTTCCAGGCTGTCGATCGTCGCCTGTAGGGTCTTCAGTTGGCCCTTCACGGAGTCGAACCGCGTGGAGAGCTCACCCTCCAGCTTGAGGAGAGCGGCATCTGAGAGCTTCTGATCGGCCATGTTTTCGGCTTCCTTTCTGGTGCTCTTATTCGGTCCGGCTTTACTCGCCGGTGGGTACGGGTGAAGAACCTACGGTCAGTCAGGCGGTGCGGCGCTTACGGACGAGCGCGAAGGCTCCGCCGCCGAGCACGATTACCGCTGCCGCTCCGCCGATGATCAGGCCGAGCGAACTGCCGTCGTCCTTCTCCTTGCTGGAGCCTGCCACGACGACGTCGTCAGCCTTTTCTTTCTTCTCGGGCTGTGACGAAGCTGGTGCAGACGGGGCGGGGGAGGCCGAGGAGCCGGACGTCTTTTCCTTGGTGAGGGGGCTGATGTCCGGGGCGCCGGGGTTGCCCTTGCCCTTGAGGATGTTGACGGCCGGACGAATGATGCCGTGGCCGAGGTAGTTACTGAGGGTGCCCTTCTCCCAGTCCCCTCGTCCAGCCGTATCGAACAGGACGCTGAGAACCTGATTGGCCGTCCAGTCGGGGTGGGCGGACCAGATCAGGGCGGCGGAGGCTGACGTGATGGCAGTGGCCTGGCTGGTCCCGCCCTCGGAGTCGCAGTAACGCTGAAACTTCGCATCGCACCAGGTTGGAATGCCGTCTCCGGGAGCAGCGATGTCTACGCTGCTTCCGTGCTGAGAGTACGTGGAAGCCTTGCCAGTACTGTTAGTTGCGGCGACGCCTACCACCTGCGGATACGAAGCGGGAAACTGTTCCTTGTTTCCCTCCCCGGCATTGTTTCCAACCCCAGCAAAGAAGAGCTTCCCCTTGCTTTCCGCGTACTTGACTGCTTCTCGTTCTCCCCGGCCTGGGAAATCGCTCGCCATCGACATGCTAATGATCCGCGCATCGCTGTCCGCTGCGGCCCGGATAGCGTCTTCGGTGTCATGGGCGTTCACGGAGTGCTTGTTCTGAAACTCCGTATCGGTGACTCGAAAAGGGATGATCTTCGCGCCCGGAGCGAGGCCTTGAAGCCCCCCGCCCTTACCCGTTCCGGCAATCAGCTCGGCCATGGTTGTGCCGTGCCCGTCATAGTCATCGTACTCATCGCCGCCAGCTCCTGTGGCGTCGAATCCTTTCAGGACCTGCCCTTTCAGGGATGGTGTCGACGGGTTGACGCCGGAGTCGATGACAGCAACCTTGATGCCTTCGCCTGTGGTGACCTGCCACATCTCCTCCGCATGCATCGGGCCGAGATACCACTGCTTGGACTGCACGTCCGCCGCAACCGCTGGGGTTGCCGCTCCTGCGAATCCCACGCTCCAAGCAGCAGTCACAGCCATCGCGCCGAGTAGACGCCCACGCAATCCGACAGGCATGCGGCGTTTCCGGGTCTGGCTCATTCCTGCTGTCATCCTGACTTCCGAACCTTCCCTGTATCTACTCGATCACCGGAGGTGCGACTCCACGCCGTCCGGCCTCCCACGTCTCTCTGTCCTCAGTCAGGTAGTCCGGACGCGCCGTTCCGCCATCGTGGCCCTCACGGTCGGAGTCACCCCGGCCTGCGGGCCCACGCACGAGGCCTGCTCCCCCAGCCGTGAAGCCCTCTGTGCCCGAGCCGGTCCCGGCTGCACCACCACGAGGCGTACCCACGACTCCGTTCGAGCTGGGAGTGCCGCGCCCACCGGGACGGGGCACGCCGCTCGCGCCGCCGGCTCCGATGACCCCTCGCCGACCGGCGCTACCGGCAAGGCCGCCGCGCGCTTGCGCTGCTTCCCCGGCGCCGATGACCGTTCCGCGTGGAACAGCACGAGCCCCGCCAGGTGTGCCTGTATTCGTAGCCGCACGCTGAGGTGTCCCGCCCACGATGCCGCTTCCTCGGCCGACGCGGGGACCGGAGGGTCCGGACGCGCCTGCATGGCCTCCTGCCGTCGGCCTTCCACCAGTCACACCGGACCGACCGGCAACGGGTGCCTGGCCTCCACCGGCGCGCCCGGTCGTGCCTGAGCCATCGCTCACGGGGGCTGGGCGTCCAACTGGTGCTCCGGTGCGTCCATTCACCCCAGGGTCACTATGTGTGGAGCCGCCAGGTCTGACCACGCCGTTTCCGGGCTGGCCGATCGCTCTGGGCATGCCGGTCGACATCGTGGGTCGTCGCGAGTTCCCTGTCACAGGGTTCAGCAAGGGAGTCGCCGTGGGCTGGGTCGGACCGCCGCCCGGACCTGCAGGACTTGTGGTCGAAGGCGTGGGGGATGGACCGGAATCGGTCACTGGGGCTGGCGGAGCAGCAACACTGTTGATCTCAGTCGATGTGCCCTTGTCGGGAACAGGCAAGGCCGACCCGAGTTCCTCAGCGGACGTCCTGTGCCTGGTATTGCCTGAACTGCTGACTTCATGCTTCGCGGTGGGCTCCGACGCACCCCGCGTCGTGCTGCTGACCGACGGCTCGGCGCTTCTTGACGAGCTGCCGGAATCAGATGTCCTTTCGATGCGATTCAGGGGCCGCGGCATCGCAACATCAAGCTTCTTCTCGAACCGCGGCGGCTCCTGCGCCGCCAGCGTCTCCTCCGAAACCGAGTAGTACGACGCCAGTCGGTTCGCCTGGTTGATGGCCTCCTGGCGGTCCTTCTCGACCTTCACCGCCGCGGCGTACTCCGGGTTGCCATCGATCCGCTTCGGGGCCTCGATGTCCTCCACGGACTTGCGGTCCAGGCGGTTGTCGCGCGGCGGCAGGGATTTGCGCACCGAGGCGAGGCCCGTGCCCGCGACCGTGATCTGTGTCCCGGCCGTCTCCGCGAAATCGCCCAGCTTCATGGCGTGGGCGACCAGGCCGTTGCCCCAGTCGCGGAAGGCAATTCCGGACTCGCCCTCCCAGTCGACAGCCTTGATGAAGTCGCTCAGCTCATCCGCGGCCTTGTTGATGGCCGACCTTGCCGTCAGGAGCGCCTCACCCGCGTCTTCGAGGTGCTCCGGATTGGAGTTCTCGATCAGGTCGATCATCGCGTTGAGCTCGTGGCCCTCGAACGAAGTCCGTCCTGAGGAGCCCGAACGCCCGAAGCCGAATGACTCCATGACGTTCTGGACCTGCCGGTTGACGTCAGTGACGATCAGCTGGGCCTGGACGCGTTGCTGGTCCTGCGCCTGCTGTTCCTTGGGGGTCGGTTCCGGCTGCTTGTCGTCACTCATCAGCTATCACCCAGGTCGTCGTAGGCAGAGCCGGCCTTGCTGTCGGAGCGCGGCTGCTCAGGCTTGTCGGTCTTCTCCGCCTGCACCTTCTCCTGCTCCTTGTCCAGGCGGACCTGGATCTCGTAGAACCGGCGCCGCACGTCGTCGTCCACGTTGTCGAAGCCGACGGCCGCCGCGTGCACGCCGAGGCTCAAGTACTCGATCTGGTCACCGAGAGACTTGGAGAGCGAGACGAGCGCCTCGTGGACGCGGTTGTACTGCGCGTACAGCCCGTCCGCCTCCGCGAAGCACGCGTTCTGACCACTCAGGGCAGCACGCGACACCGTCTGCGCCGCAATCTTCGACTTGCCGGCTGCCGAACCCTCGAGGTCCGCAAGGAGCGTATTGACACGCCCCCTGAACGTCTCCAGCGCGCCAACACCACGCCGGAGGTCGCCCCGGCCTCCCCCGCCACCACCTGGATCGGTCACGATCCCGCCCCTCCCCGATTCCCCGTTTGCTCAGACTTGTTCACTCGTTGCTATCGCACCCGTGTGAACAAGTCTGACCTCATTCCACAAACTCTATCCACTGGCTACGAGAGGACCAACCCTCTTATCCATCACGTAACTTCCGCAGACCCTTCCGTTGTTGATGGCCTCGTCAGGCATTGCCGGCTCTTCCCAGGCGCCTGGCCCGCCGTCGGGTGTCGCGCACGGCCACGGCGATACCCGCAATCGCGGCGACCAGCACTGCTCCGCCCACCACCACGTAGGTCGCCAGGCGTTCGTTGCGTTCGTCCGCCGTTTCGCCCAGGTGGAGTGACGCCGGTGTCGGCGCTTCGCCCTTGCTCACACCTTCGTTCGCCACCGGGCTTTCGATGGGCTTGTCGTCCTCGGTCAGAGCACGCACCGGGTCGACGACGCCCCAGCCCACCAGACGGTCGTGTCCCGCGACCGAGCGTTCCGCCGTCTGCTCGATCTGGGCGACGATCTGCTTCTGTGTCCAGTCCTGGTGCTTGGCCTTGATGAGGGCGGCGACTCCTGCGACGTACGGGGCAGAGAAGCTGGTTCCGTTGTCGGCGCAGTGTCCGCCGCCGGGCACTGTCGAGATCATGTCCACGCCGGGGGCGGCCACGTCCACGAACTCGCCGGACTGGGAGAAGGCCGCCCGCTCGTTGTTGCGGTCCGACGCGGCCACGGCCAGGACACCGTCGTACGAGGCCGGGTAGGTCTCCTTGACGTTGCCGCCCAGCCCGTCGTTGCCTGCGGAGGCGACGACCACGATCTCCTTGGCCAGGGCGGCGTCCACCGCCTTTTTGAGGGCGGGCGCGGGCTTCACCGCGTTGGCCGTGTCCTGGGAGATGTTGATGACGTTCGCGTGGGCGACATCGGTTGCGTAGTGGATGGCGGCGGCCAGCGTTTCGGTTGTTCCGTGGCCCTCGGCGTCGTTCTGCTGGATCGGAATGATCGTCGCGTCCGGAGCCAGGCCGGTGAAGCCGGTGCCCTTCGCCTCTCGCGCGGCGATGATTCCGGCGACCTTGGTGCCGTGACCGACCGTGTCGGTGGTGCCGTTCTCGTTGCCGCGCTCGATCTTGTTGCCGTTCTCGTCCTTGAGGTTCTTGTCCAGGAAATTGTGGCCGCTCCTGGTATCCACGGCCGCCTTGAGCTGAGGGTTCTTGACGTCCACGCCCGTGTCGATGACGGCCACCCGTACCCCCTTGCCGGTGGACTGCTTCCACAGCTCGTCCATCAGGACGCGCTGCAACGACCAGGGGCGGCCCGCGTACTTCTTCCCGTGGAAGGTGCACTGGGTGGAGTCGTCCGCGGCGGCGGGCAGTACGGGCAGCGTGACGAAGAGGACGGCGGTGGCGGCTGCGGCTGTCAGCGGGCGCCGGTACGGAAAGGAGTGCGTCGTCATGTGGATACGCTCCTCAGGAACCCTGCGGCTGACGGGCCGCGCCAGTCGACAGGCGTGGTCCCGTGGGCAGGAACGAGGACCAGGCGGCCGGGATGGGCGCGGGCGTGACTTCCTTGTATCCGAGCCGGTTCTGCGCTTGTTGCGCCTCCTGCTGCCGCTGCGCCTTCTCCTCCTTCGAGCCTGATTCACCGATGCCGGAGTCGTCCTGCACGCTGTCGCCGTTGGACTGCATGGCATAGCGCAGACCGGTGTCGGTGACCAGGAAGAGGGGGCCGGAGTCGGCGCTGGCCCCCTTGAACTGCCGGAAGAGCTGTCCGGATCCGGGGGTGACGTAGGCGCTGCTCGAGCCGGTGGGGAGCGTTGCGGGGAAGCCCGTGCCCGCCCACGTGCTGAGCGTGCTGGCCCCGTCCTTCGTAGCGACACCGCGCAGGACGTTGCACACGGTGTTGCGACTGCCGGCCGCGGCGCTCGCGGAGTTGACGGGCGTCGGCTCGCTCGTGGGCCAGTCCATGTCCTGCCCGAAGGCCTCGCCGGGCTCGAACGCTCCGGCGCTGACATGCCTCTCCTTGCCGTCCTGGCCAAGGTTGACCAGGGGCCGGCTGCTGAGCAGGAGCTTGGCGACGAAGTCCGATACGGGGGCGACCCGGCCGGGCAGGACCACGTACTGCTGGGTCTTGGTGCCGGATGTCGCCGCGAGGACCATGCCCACCTTGTTCGCCTTGGGCGGCAGCTCCCCCGGAATGCCCGCGTCGGCGCCGGGGGTTCCGGGGACGGTCGGGAAGTCGACCGCGTCTCCGGAGTGCAGGGTGTCCAGCCACGCGGCGGAGACCCGCTGGGGGGCGCGGCCGTCGCCGAGCAGGGCGCGCAGCAGCAGTTCGTCCTTCTTCACCTTGTACGCCTTGCCCGCGGCGTCCACGATGTAGCGGGTTCTGTCCGGTCCCGGTCCCTCGACGTACATCAGCTCACCGCCGTGCAGCCGGCCCGCGCCCTCGGTCTTCTTCTGGTCGCGCTCCGCGAAGACGAACGCCGCCTTCTGGATGGCCCTGCCGCCCTCGCCGGGCCGCTCGCAGACGGCCCACCGCTTCTTCGAGCCGGCTTCGTTCTTGTCCGGCAGCCGGTCGGGGGCGTACGGGATGCCAAGCGTGGCACCGTGCGGGATCTTACCGCTGTCGAGGATCGATTCGTCGACGTTGATGACCTTGCCCTTGTCCGGGTCAAGGAGGAGCTTGGCGCTGGACATGTTCAGCACCGGGTGGAGCTGCGTCTTGCCATCGGTTTTCAACACCACATAGCGCGTGGTGGATTTGCTGGCGATGATGACGTTCTCGTAGGGAGTGTCCCATTTCTGGGGTGCTACGGGTTTGAACATCCCCCAGGCTCCGAACGCCGCGAGGATGACGACGCCGACGATCGCACCGGGCATCACCGCACGCAGGGGGCGCGGCGCACCCTCCTCCGATCCGCTCGGGTTGGGTTGCAGGAACTGTGCGATCAACCTCCGCTTCGCGAAGGTGTAGGCGTTGAGTTCGTCCCGCCGTGATGCCATCTGTCCGCTGCCCCTTTTCCCCAGTGGGCGACCAGGTTCCCACACACGTCGTCGCCACTGCCGTCGACTGGGCCCCCTACTATGCCTGTTGGCACTTGACCGTCACTGCTCAGGTAGGGTGATCGCCCGGTCAACGCCCGTGAAACGAAGCGGTAAACAGGGATACGAGGGGGCAATGCGGCGATGGGTGCAGCGACGCGCGAGCGCACGGGGCGGTCTACCCATCGAGCGTCCAGCCCTTCTCGAAGGCAACACGGCAACGAGCCGGCCGGCGCAGCACCCGCCCCGTCGGTGAACGCCCCCGCGGCGACGACTCTGCGGCCGATCTCGCGGACCGGTCGCCTCGGTCCCCTGCTCCGCCAGATGGTGCTCGTCGAGGCGGCCCTGGCGGTCGCCGCGGTGGGTGCCGCGCTCGGCGGTCCCTGGCTGGTGCCCGCAGTCGCGGTCGCCTGCCTGCTGGTGCTTCTCGCGGTGGTACGTCGCCGGGGCCGCGCCGTGCAGGACTGGCTGTCGACGACACTCTCCCTCCGCGATCGCAGGCGGACCGCCGTGGCATCCGCCGCGGATGCGGAGCCTCAGTTGGCGCCGGTCGCGGAAAGTGTGCCGGGATTCGCTCCGTACATCTACGTCGACCGGGACCGCCGCACGGTGGGCATGCTCGGGGACGGCACGTTCCTGACCGCTGTCGTACGGGTCGAGGCCGGCGGTGAATCGCTCCGCCAGGCGCTCGGTGCGCGGGCGCTTCCGCTGTCCCTCCTGGGCGATGCCCTCTCGGTGGACGACATCGTGCTGGAGTCCGCGCAGCTCGTGCAGCAGGTACGCCCCGCTCCGGCGCAGCATCTGCCGCAGCAGTCGGCGGCGCGGCTCTCCTACACCCCCCTTCAGGAGCAGGCCGGGGCGCCCGCGCTGCGGATGACCTGGGTGGCTGTGAAACTGGATCCGGAACTGTGCCGGGAGGCGGTCGAGGCGCGCGGGGGCGGAATCGGCGGAGCTCAGCGCTGTCTGGTTCGGGTTGCGGACCATGTGGCGAGCCGGATCACCGGCGCCGGATTCCGGGCCGTGGTGCTGGATCAGGAAGAGCTGCACTCCGCCGTGGCGACATCCGCGTGTGCCAATCCCATCCTGTCGGCCCGCGTCGGACGTCAGAATGCCGCGCCGCAGCGGCGGACGATGGAGACATCGAGGGTCTGGCGGTGCGACGACCGTTGGCACACCGCCTATGCGGTGGACCGTTGGCCCGAGTTGGGCCGGGGGGCGACTCCTCTCCCGCGCCTCGTATCGCTGCTGACCTCGGTCCCCGCGTATGCGACGACCTTCAGCCTGACGGTGCGGCGTGGTTCCCACCAGGGCGCTGTGTCCGTGTCCGGTCACGTACGGATCACTGGCGGATCCGATACCGAACTGGTCGGGGTACGAAGGACATTGGAGCAAGCCGCACGGCACGCCAAGGTCGGCCTGGTGCGGCTGGACCGCGAGCAGCTGCCGGGCGTGCTGGCGACGCTCCCGCTGGGAGGCGCACAATGACGAATCGCATCGAGCCGAGGCGGGGACTGCGCGGCCCTCGCCACGCGGGGCACACCCTGGCGGCGGAGCACCTGGGCGCGCTGTCCTTGCCGGTCGGGGACGACGGCGTGATCATCGGCAGCGATGCCGACGGACGCACGCAGATGATCGGGTTCCACCGCCCGGCACCGTACGACGTCCTGTTGATCGGCGGCCTGTGGACCGCGCAGGTGCTGGCGCTGCGCGTGGCGGCCACGGGTGCGCGGGTAGCGGTCGAGACCGGGCGGACCCAGGCCTGGACCACTCTGGCGCAAGCCGCGGGTGCCGGTCTTGAGTGCGTCTCCCTCCATGACGTGGGCCGGGTTCCACCGACCGGAGCGACCGTGGGCAGCCCGGTGGTGGTGGTGCGCGACTGTGGCATGCGCCCGCCCCGTGGCCGGGTGGTGTCCTCGCCATGGCAGTCGGTGTTGACGCTGCTGCCCTATCTGAGCCCTGTGGCGCCCCGGTTGATGCGGGCGTCGACGCTCGTGGGTATCCAGCGGGTCTCGCCCGCCGAGGCGGACCAGATCGGCCGGATCCTGGGGCTCGCTCGGGCCGAGAGCGAGGCCCTGCCCACCCTGGCGGACGGTGTCACGCTCTGGGTGGCGGGCCGCGAGCGCCACTGGGTGATGACCAGCGCGACCGACATCGAGAACGGCCTGCTGGGCACTGCTCGCCGGATGGACTGAATACTGTTTCGTTCGCGACCCCGGGCCTGCCGCTTCCAGGGAGGATGACCGGGGAACGACACGGTTCGATCGAAGGGACGCCGGCATGGGCACCCAGCAGGAAAAGGAAGAGCTCTACGCTCTCGACATCTCGGATGTGGAGTGGCTGAGCGCACCAGGGACCGAGAACGTCGAGGAACGGGTCGAGATCGCGCATCTGCCAGGCGGTGCAGTCGCCATGCGCTCGTCACTGGAACCGGAGACCGTGTTGCGGTACACGGAGGCCGAGTGGCGCGCCTTCGTACTGGGCGCACGGGACGGTGAGTTCGACCTCACGTAGGCAAGGGTCGGGTGAAAGGGTGGCTGTCCGAACACGGCGGCCACCCTTTCACCACGCCTGGACATGTATCGAATTGACCGCTTCGGTCTGTGTGCCCTGCCGTACTCGGTTCACTTGAGGGCAGTACGTGATGTACGGGACAGCTCTTGCAGTGCGGTACGGCCTGCCGGAGCGGGCCCCATGACGATTAGGGTGGGTCCGGGCGCGGCAGAAGAACCTGCGGGCAGGCGATGCGTGTCCCGGGGGAAGAGCCGGGCGGTTAGGAAGACGGAAACGGTCGCCCCCACCCACCACGGCACAAGGGTGCTCGACCACACCAGGAGGCAAAGTGAACGGCGATCGGGACGAGATCCGCGGGGGCTGGAACAAGCCCGTCGACGAGTCGTCCGACGCGGAGCCCGCCGAGATGACGGGTGAGTTCACCATCGACTACACCCCGCCCGCCTGGTACACGCAGAACGCGCCGGGTGACTCGTCGGGCGGTGCCGGATCGCACCTGGCGCCGCCTCCGCCGCCCAACGGTGCGCCGTTGTCCGTGCCCGCGCCGCCGGTCGGGGGCGGCTTCGATCCCAACTGGGCTCCGGCGCCGCCCGCGCCGGCTCCGGCACCAGCTCCGATTCCGGCACCGGCTCCCGCACCGGACCCGGCTCCTGTTACGGCTCCGGCTCCTGTTCATTCCGCGGCGGGGGACTCCGCTCCTTCTCCTGCTCCTGCAGAGGGCGCAGGAGCAGGGGCTCCCGACGGGATGACGGACCCGTTCGGGGGCGGTGATGTGGAGAGTGGCGCGACCATGCGGTTCTCACCGGCCGCGCTGAAGCGGGAGATCGCGGAGCGCGAGGAGGCGCCGAGGAACGCGGACGGGGACGTCTCGGGTTCGGGATCCGGTTCCGTGAGGGCCGGTGCTGACGGTGCTGACGAGGGCGAGACCCCCAGTTCCGGTTCCGCGCAGGCGACGGACTCGGCTGATGAGCCGAACGGCGCTGCCGCCACGGATTCCGGTGCCGATGCAGAGGCGACTGCCGAGACTCCGGACGACGCCACGAGCGGTGCTGCCGACGGACCGGAGGGCGCCGCGCCCTCGGACGCCGTCACGGACGCGGCACCCCAGGACGTACCGCCCTCCAACGTACCCCAGGACGCACCGGCGCCCGCCATGCCGACCCCCTGGACCCCGGCGCCGCCGCAGGGCGGTCTGCCGCCGCTGCCACCCACCTTCCAGCCCGCCACGCCGCAGCCCTCCGCGCCCCAGTCGGCGCCGCAGTGGCCCGCCCGGACTCCGGCCGACCAGGCGTCCGGCGGCTACGGATTCCCGAACGCCGGAGCGCCTCAGCCGCCTCAGGCACCACAGCCTCCGCACGGTGGCTATGGATTCCCGCAGCAGCCCGCTCCCCCGCAGCAGCAGGGACCGGCGCAGGACGGTTACGGGTTCCCGCAGCCACCCCAGACGCCGTACACACCGCAAACTCCCCAGCCGCCGCAGGCCCCCCAGCAGCCCCAGGGTGCTTACGGCTTCCCCCAGCCGCCGCAGGCCCCCCAGCAGCCCCAGTGGCCCGCGCAGCGGGGCGTGCCGCTGCCGCCGCAGGTCCCCCAGGCGCCCCAGCAGCCGGTCCGGGGCACGCCCGATCTGCCCGCGCAGGTCGCCCCGCAGCCGCCCGCGCACCAGCAGCCGGCCCACCCCCAGCCGCAGCAGCAGGGACAGCCCGTCGACCCGCGGACCGGCGCCGCCTGGCCGACCCCGGTCACCCACGACCAGCGCGAGCGCTCCGTGCCCGGCGCCCCGCTCGGGTACACGGCGGCCGTGGAGCTCTCCTCCGACCGGCTGCTCCGTAACAAGCAGAAGGCGAAGAGCAGCCGTACGCCGTCCAGCGCGGCCCGCTTCAAGCTGGGCGGCAAGAAGGAGGAGGCCGAGCGGCAGCGCAAGCTCAACCTGATCCGTACGCCCGTGCTGTCCTGCTACCGGATCGCGGTCATCAGCCTCAAGGGCGGCGTCGGCAAGACCACGACGACCACCGCCCTCGGCTCGACCCTGGCCACCGAGCGGCAGGACAAGATCCTCGCCATCGACGCCAACCCGGACGCGGGCACGCTCGGCCGCCGGGTGCGCCGGGAGACCGGGGCCACCATCCGTGACCTGGTCCAGGCGATCCCGTACCTCAACTCGTACATGGACATCCGCCGCTTCACCTCGCAGGCGCCCTCCGGCCTGGAGATCATCGCCAACGACGTGGACCCGGCGGTCTCCACGGCGTTCAACGACGAGGACTACCGGCGCGCGATCGATGTGCTGGGCAAGCAGTACCCGATCATCCTGACCGACTCGGGCACCGGCCTGCTCTACAGCGCGATGCGCGGAGTGCTGGACCTCGCCGACCAGCTGATCATCATTTCGACGCCGTCGGTCGACGGTGCGTCAAGCGCGTCCACCACGCTGGACTGGCTGTCGGCGCACGGATACGCGGAACTCGTGCAGCGCTCCATCACCGTCATCTCGGGTGTCCGCGAGACCGGCAAGATGATCAAGGTCGATGACATCGTGCAGCACTTCGAGACGCGCTGCCGGGGCGTGGTGGTCGTACCGTTCGACGAGCACCTGTCGGCCGGTGCGGAGGTCGACCTCGACATGATGCGGCCCAAGACCCGCGAGGCGTACTTCAATCTCTCCGCGATGGTCGCGGAGGACTTCGCGCGCGCCCAGCAGCAGCAGGGGCTCTGGACGTCGAGCGGCTCCAACCCGCCCCCGCAGTACGCCCCACCGATGCCCGGCCAGCAGCAGTACTCCCCGCAGCAGCCGTACCCGCCGCAGCAACAGCCGTACGGCGGGCAGCAGCACCCCCCTCAGCCGTACCCCCCTCAGCCCGGTCCCGGAGTGCAACAGAACGGCTGGCAGCAGTCGTTGCCCTCCCAGGCGCAGTCCGCGGCGAGCCCGGCCGGACCGCCGCCGCCTCACCAGCTGCAGCCCGGTCAGCCGGGTCAACCCGGACAGCCGATCCCGCCCGAACTGCAGGGTCCCGTACCGCCCGCGGGTTGGCCGCAGCAGCCGCCGCCAGCGCCTCAGCAGTAAGGCAACAGAGGTCTAAACCAATGAGGGCCCGCACCGTCTCCACGGTGCGGGCCCTCTGCGCATTCCCGCAGACCACACGCCGTTTCGGTGACCGTTGACGCGGCTCGACCCCCGCTGATAAACCTTCGCTTCACCAGCTGGCGAACCACAGATCAACCCGCCTTCTCCGTGCGAGTCATGACGCGAGGTCCCTGACGATGGTCGAAAGAGTTCCACCACCCCCTGCCCAGCCACGCTCACGTCTGCGTGTCCTCCTGGCCTCCGGGGCCGCTGCTCTGGCGCTGGCCGCCGGATCCATCGTCCCGGGCGTGCCCCTCGGTGCCGCGCCGCAGCAGGCGCAGGCCGCCGACAGCGGCAAGTCGACGCTGACCGTCGCCGTCGCACAGAGCGTCGACTCCCTGAGCCCGTTCCTCGCTCAGAAGCTGATGAGCACGAGCGTCAGCCGGCTCATGTACGACTTCCTGACGAACTACGACCCCAAGGACAACCACGCGGTCCCCGCCCTCGCCACCAAGTGGGAGCCGTCCGCGGACAAGTTGACCTGGACGTACACCATCCGGTCCGACTCCAAGTGGTCGGACGGCCAGCAGGCCACCGCCGAGGACGCGGCGTGGACGTTCAACAAGATGATGACCGACGAGGGCGCCGCGCAGGCCAACGGCAACTTCGTCGCGAACTTCAAGAAGGTGACGGCTCCGAGCCCGACACAGCTGGTCATCGAGCTCAAGGAGCCGCAGGCCACCATGGCCGCACTCGATGTGCCGATAGTCCCGAAGCACGTCTGGGAGAAGGTCGGTGACTTCTCCAAGTTCAACAACGACACGAAGTTCCCGATCGTCGGCAACGGGCCGTTCATCCTGACGGACTACAAGGTCGACCAGTATGTGAAGCTCAAGGCCAACAAGGACTTCTGGCGCGGTAAGCCGAAGTTCGACGAGCTGGTCTTCAAGACGTACAAGGACCAGGACGCCGCGGTCGCCGCGCTGCGCAAGGGCGAGGTCTCCTTCGTCGCCGGCTCCCCCGCCCTGACGCCCGCTCAGGCCGCCTCCCTCAAGGGCGAGAAGAACGTCAAGGTCAACGAGGGTCCGGGCCGCCGCTTCTTCGCGCTCGCCACCAACCCGGGCGCGCAGACCAAGGACGGCAAGAAGTTCGGCAACGGCAACAAGGCCCTTCTCGACCAGAAGGTGCGCCAGGCCCTCTTCCTGTCCATCGACCGCAAGACCATCATCGACAAGGTCTTCCAGGGCCACGCCGTCGAGGGCCAGGGCTACATCCCGCCGCGCTTCTCCACGTACTTCTGGCAGCCCTCCGCCGACCAGAGCCTCGCCTACGACCCGGCCAAGGCCGCCAAGCTCCTCGACGAGGCGGGCTACCCGCTCAAGGGCGACCAGCGCGTCGGCAAGGACGGCAAGCCGCTCGACCTGCGCATCCTGTGCCACGCCACGGATCCGAACGACAAGGCGATCGGCAAGTACCTCCAGGAGTGGTGGGGCAAGCTCGGCATCGGCCTCAAGGTCGACTGTCTCGACAACGTCTCGGTGCCGTGGTACGCCGGTGAGTACGACCTCGCCTTCGACGGCTGGTCGGTCAACCCGGACCCGGACTTCGTCCTCGGCATCCACACCTGCGGCGCGCTGCCCGTCAAGGCCAAGGACAGCGCCACCACCGACAACTTCATCTGCGACAAGACGTACGACGAGCTCTACAAGAAGCAACTCGCCGAGTACGACCCGGCCAAGCGCGCGGACATCGTCAAGCAGATGCAGTCGTGGATGTACGACTCGGGGTACATGAACATCATCGCGTACCCGAACGCGGTCGAGGCCTACCGCACCGACCAGATCAAGTCGATCAAGACCATGCCCGAGGCGGCAGGCAACATCTACGGCCAGGACGGGTACTGGAGCTGGTGGTCGGCCGTTCCGGCGGGCAGCAGCAGTTCGGACAGCTCCGGCGGGTCCGGCTCCACCGGAGTGGTCGTAGGCATCATCGTGGCGGTCGTGGTACTCGCCGGTGGCGGGCTGTTCATCGCGAAGCGCCGTCGTACCACCGCGGACGACCGCGAGTAATCACACGGAAGGGTTGAGAGGGGCCGGCCGGGGCGGCGCGCAGCCGCCCCGCCGGTTCCTCTAAGTGCAGGACGAGTAACGAGAGTTCCCCATGACAGCTGAAAGCACTCCGGCGCTCGTGCAGGTCGCGGACGCGGACACCGAAGGTCCGGCTCAGGCCGGGCCGTCGGCCGCCCGCGGCCCACGGGCGCGTAACACCAAGGCCTACCTCCAGTACGTGGCGGCCAAGATCGTGGGAGCGGCCGTCTCCCTGTTCGCGGTCCTGGTCACCAGCTTCTTCCTCTTCCGGCTCATTCCCAGCGACCCGGTGAAGCAGATGACGGGCGGCCGTCCCGTCTCCGCCGAACAGCTCCAGTCGCTGCGTCGTCAGTTCGGCCTCGACCAGCCGATGTGGCGGCAGTTCACCAGCTACGTCGGCGACGCCCTCACGGGCGACTTCGGCACTTCGTTCCAGTTCCACGCGCCCGTCATCGACAAGATCACCGAGGCGCTCCCCGCGACCCTGCTCCTCACCGGCACGTCGTACGTCCTGTACACCGCGCTCGGCATCTGGCTGGGCACCCGTACCGCCTGGCGCAACGGCTCCATGAGCGACCGCTTCAACACCGCGTTCGCGCTCACGCTCTACTCGGTGCCGTCGTTCTGGCTGGGCCTGCTCCTGATCATCGTCTTCGCGGTGGGCATCGGACCGATCCCCGGGATGTTCCCGACGGGCGGAATGCAATCGGGCGGCGAGAGCGGATTCGCGTACATCCTCGATGTGGCGCATCACCTGGTCCTCCCGGTGATCACGCTGGTCGCGGTCGGGTACGCGCAGACGCTTCTGGTGATGCGCTCCTCGCTGCTGGACGAGATGGGCAGCGACTATCTGACGACGGCCCGCGCGAAGGGGCTGCGGGACGATGTCGTACGCCGCAAGCACGCCGTGCCGAACGCGATGCTGCCGACGTTCACGCTGATGTTCGTGAACCTCGGCCAGGTGGTCGCCGGGCAGATCCTGGTCGAGACGGTGTTCTCCTGGCCGGGCCTCGGCGGTCTCTTCTACCAGGGGCTCAGCGTGCCCGATCTCCCCCTCGTGCAGGGGCTGTTCTTCGTCTTCGCCACCGCGGTGATCCTGGCGAACACCCTTGCCGATGTGCTGTATCCGTTGCTCGATCCCCGGGTGGGCCGATGACGACCGAATCCATGCCCACGCCCACGAAGGCCGAAGCGGCCGAGAACCCGCGCGCTCTGGCCCGGGCGCGTAAGCGCCGGTCCGTCGCCCGTTTCTGGCGGGAGTACCGCAGCCACAGGAGCGGACTGTGGGGTCTGGCCGCGCTCGTCCTGATCGCGCTGATCGCCGTGTTCGCGCCGCAGCTCGTCGGCGCCGACTCGCAGAGCGTCACCGGCGCGCCGGGAGGTGCGCTGGAGTCGCCGAGCGGTGAATTCCCGCTCGGTACGGACCAGTTCGGACGCAGCGTGCTGGCCCTGCTGGTGTGGGGCGCCCGGGTCTCGTTGACGGTCGGCCTGCTCGCGGCGTTCCTGTGCGTCGCCATCGGTACGGTCGTCGGCATCGTCGCGGGGCACTTCCACGGCTGGTACTCGACGGTCCTGATGCGGGTCACCGACTGGTTCCTGGTCATGCCGACCCTGGTCCTCGCGATCGCGCTCGCCACCGTGATGGACCGCTCGATGTGGACGGTCATCATCGCGATCGGCGTCACGACCTGGCCGACCACGGCCCGGCTGGTCCGTGCCCAGACCCTTGCCGTGGAGTCCCGCCCGTACATCGAGCGCGCCCGCGCCCTGGGCGGCGGCCACGGGCACATCATGGTCCGGCACGTGCTGCCGAACGTGATGCCGCTGGTGCTCGCGCAGACCACACTGGTGATCTCCAGCGCGATCCTCACGGAGGCCACCCTGGCCTTCCTCGGCCTCAGCGACCCGACCACCACCTCCTGGGGCGGCATGCTCCAGGACGCCCGCGAGGCGGGCGCGGTGAGCGCGGGCGACTGGTGGTACCTGGCACCGCCCGGGATCGCCATCGCCGTGGTGGCCCTGGCGTTCACGCTGTGCGGCCGCGCCATCGAGTCCGTCCTCAATCCCAAGCTGGGGGTGGCCCGTTGAGTACGACGAGCATCCAGAAGACGCCACTTCTCGACGTACGGGACCTCACGGTGACGTACGCCGGTGGAGCGCAGGCCGTCCGTGGCGTGAACCTCACCGTCGACGCTGGGCAGAAGCTCGGCATCGCCGGTGAGTCCGGCTGCGGGAAGTCGACGCTGGCGCTCGCGCTGCTGCGGCTGCTGCCCGCCGGGGCGAAGGTCTCCGGCGAGATCCTGCTGAACGGCGAGGACGTCCTCACCATGAAGTGGGGCCAGGTCAGGGCGGTGCGCTGGGCGGGGGCATCGATCGTGTTCCAGGGCGCGATGCACTCGCTCAACGCGGTGCACCGCATCGGGGAGCAGATCGCCGAGCCGATCCTGCTGCACAAGAAGGCGACGCAGGCCGGGGCGGCGAGGAAGGCCGGCGAACTCCTGGAACAGGTGGGGCTGCCGGCAGCCCGCGCGGACGCCTATCCGCACGAGCTGTCCGGCGGGCAGCGGCAGCGCGTGATGATCGCGATGGCGCTGGCCTGCGATCCGGACCTGATCATCGCGGACGAGCCGACCACGGCTCTTGATGTGATGATCCAGGCCCAGATCCTGCGGCTGATCGAGCAGTTGGTGTCCGAGCAGGACCTCGGCCTGATCATGATCAGCCATGACCTCGCGGTGCTCTCGGACACCTGCGACCGGCTCGCGGTGATGTACGCGGGCCGGGTCGTGGAGGAGGGCCCGGCGTCCGAGGTCTACGAGAACGCGCACCACCCGTACGGCAAAGCCCTGTCCGGCGCCTTTCCGCGCATCGGCGACCCGGCCTCCCGGTTCGCGCCCCGCGGGCTGCCCGGCGATCCGCCGGACCCGTCGGCGCTGCCCGGCGGCTGCACCTTTCACCCGCGCTGCCCGGTGGCCCTGGACTCCTGCACGACGCAGGACCAGGAGCTGCGGGACGCGGGGCCACAGCGGCGGGCCGCCTGTGTGCTGGTGGAGCCGGGAGTGGCCGCGGTCCCGGCCCGGCCGGGTGCCGAGGAAGCAAGGAGCACATCATGACGACCACCACTCCCCTGCTCAGCGCCCAGGGGCTGAAGGTCACCTTCCCCGGTCGGCGCGGGGCTGCCCCGGCGCGTGCCGTGGACAGCGTCGACCTGGATATCCGGCCCGGCGAGATCGTCGCCCTGGTCGGCGAGTCGGGCTGCGGCAAGACGACGCTGGCGCGTTCGCTGCTGGGCCTCGTCCCGCCGACGTCCGGGCAGGTGACCTTCGGCGGGCAGCCGCTCGACTATGCGAGCCGGGCGCTGAAGGCGTACCGCAAGCGGGTCCAGCTGGTGCTCCAGGACCCCAGCGGTTCGCTCAACCCGAGGCACACGGTGTACGACGCCGTCGCCGAGGGTCTGCGGATCCACGGGTACGCGGGTGACGAGCGGGCGGCGGTGGCCGGGGCGCTGTCGCGGGCGGGGCTGCGGCCTCCCGAGCGGTTCTTCCTGCGCTATCCGCACGAGCTGTCGGGCGGTCAGCGCCAGCGGGTCGTGATCGCGGGCGCGCTCGTGCTGGAGCCGGAACTCATCGTGGCCGACGAGCCGGTGGCCTCGCTGGACGCTTCGGTGCGCGGCGAGATCCTGGCCCTGCTGCTGCGGCTGCGGGACGAACTGGGTCTGTCCGCTCTGGTGGTCACGCACGACCTCGGCCTGGCGTGGAACATCGCCGACCGCGTCGCGGTGATGTACCTCGGGCGGATCGTGGAGACGGGCGAGGTGGAGCAGATCCTGACGGCTCCGCAGCACCCGTACACCCAGGCGCTGTTGTCGGTCCTGCCGGAGGCCGGGGGCGACCCGGTGATTCTGACCGGTGAGCCGCCGGACCCGTCCAGGGTGCCGTCCGGGTGCCGGTTCCATGCCCGCTGCCAGGTGCTGGCCTCGGGCGAGGCCGAGAGGGCGGGTGTCGCGGGCGCGTGCCGTACGAAGGACCTGCCGGTGCTCGCGGGCGGCGGGCAGACACAGGTGGCGTGCCACTGGGCGGGCGCGGCTGCGAAGGCGCGGGCGTAGCGGGGTGACCTGGGGCCTGTCCGGCGGATCACCCTCGGACGGGCCCCGGCTCGGCCGGCGGACGCCGCGCCGTCAGGCGCCGGGCGGGCTGCCGGTTGCCCGGCCGTGGATCGTCCCGGTCAGCTCGCCGAGCGGCCTGCCCGTCCCGCCCCACCGGTGCTGGATGATCTCCGCGGCGATCGAGACGGCGGTCTCCTCCGGTGTGCGCGCACCGAGGTCCAGCCCGACGGGCGAGGCGAGCCGCGCCAGTTCGGCCGCGTCGACCCCGGCCTCCCGCAGCCGCGCGGCCCGGTCCAGGTGGGTGTGCCGGCTGCCCATGACCCCGATGTACGCGGCAGGTGTGCGCAACGCGGCCACCAGCAACGGAACGTCGAACTTCGGATCGTGCGTCAGTACACAGATGACCGTCCGCTCGTCGATGTCCGTCGCCCCCAGATAGGTGTGCGGCCAGGCGCAGACCACCTCGTCGGCGGTGGGGAAGCGTTCCCGGGTCGCGAAGGCCGGGCGGGCATCGCAGACGGTGACCCGGTATCCGAGGAAGGAACCCATGCGTGCGGTGGCGGCCGCATGGTCGATGGCGCCGAAGACGAGCATCCGGGGCGGTGGCGCGTACGTCTGGACGAAGACGGACACCTCCTGCATCCGGCGCTCGCCGTGCGCCCCGTACCGCAGGGCGCCGGTCGCACCCTGGGCGAGCAGTCCCCGGGCGTCGTCGGTGACGGCCGAGTCGAGCCCTTCGTCGCCGAGCGTTCCCTGTGTGGTCCGTGCCCGGACGACCAGGCAGGCGCCGGTCTCCGCCTCGCCCGAGATGACGGTGGCGACGGCGACGGGCTCACCCCTGCCGATGCTGTCGACGGCCTCCCGCAGCCGAGCCCGGTCGGCCGCCGACGCGTAGGACCTGACGAACACCTCGATCGTGCCGCCGCACGTCAGGCCCACGCCGAACGCCTCGTCGTCGCTGATCCCGTACGTCTGCAGCTGAGGGCTCCCGGTGGCGAGGACCTCGCCCGCCACCTCGTACACCGCGCCCTCGACGCAGCCTCCGGAGACGCTGCCCGCCACCGCGCCCTCTGCGGTCACGGCCATCATCGCGCCGGGTGCGCGTGGGGCGCTGCCGCGTACGGAGACGACGGTCGCCAGGGCGAAGGGGGTGCCGGCGTCGTGCCAGGCACGCAGTTCCGACAGCAGTTCACGCACGGCACGGACCTCCTCCCGGCCGGATGCGGTCCGGCTCGATGCGGCCTCACCATAAACGATGCTTTAGCGGTCAGATACTGACCACTAGGCGCTTCCCAAGACGTTCGGCCTGGATCTGCGGACCGCCCTGAACTACTCGCTGCTGTCCCATGTGACCGGGCTGATCGGCTGTCTGCTGGTCGCCCTGGTCATCGACAAGGTGGGACGCCGGATCTCACTCACCGTCGGGCTCGGCGGCGCGGCGGTCGCGCTGCTCTCGCCGGCCGTCTCAGGCGCCACCTCGGACGGCCAGGTCGCGGTCTGGGCCTCGGTGGCGACGCTCTTCGTGTTCGCCACCAGTGTCAGCCTCTACCTGTACACACCCGAGCTGTACCCGACCCGCAGCCGGGCGCGCGGAGCGTCGTTCGGCGGGGTGTGGAACCGGCTCGGCGTCATCCTCGGGCCCATCGTGGTCGGCGCGATCATCGGCTCGGGCGGCAGCCTCGCGATGGTCCTCACCCAGCTGGGCTGCGTCGCGGTGGCCGGTGCCGTGGTCGCATGGTTCGCCGTGGAGACCAAGGGGCGCACGCTGGAGGAGCTGAACAGCTGATTCCGACACGACCGGGGCCGGGACCGTTCTCCACGGTCCCGGCCCCGGTCGTGTACGAGGAAAGGCTCAGCCGCGCTCGTACGCGGAGATCAGCTCGCTGCACCGCTTCACATCGGCGGCCATCGCCACGAGCAGGTCGTCGATCGAGTCGAACTTCAGCATCCCGCGTACGTACGCGAGGAAGTCCACCGACACGTGGAGCCCGTACAGGTCGAGGCCGACGCGGTCGATCGCGTACGCCTCCACCGTCCGCTCCGTGCCGTCGAACTGCGGGTTCGTGCCGACCGAGATCGCGGCGGGCATCGCCTCGCCGTTCACATTGAGCCAGCCCGCGTAGACGCCGTCGGCGGGGATAGCGGTGTGTGGCAGCGTCTCCACGTTGGCCGTGGGGAAGCCCATCTCACGGCCGCGCTGTGCGCCGCGGACCACGACGCCCTCGACCCGGTGCGGCCGGCCCAGGATCTCGGCGGCGCCCGCGACATCGCCCTCGGCGACCAGCCGTCGGGTGAGGGTGGAGGAGAACGGCTGGCCGCCGCCCGCCGCACCGCTCACATACAGGTCGATGACCTCGACGCCGTAGTCGTACGTCTCGCCGAACTCGGTGAGCAGTTGCACATTCCCGGCCGCCTTGTGACCGAAGCGGAAGTTGGGGCCCTCGATGACCAGCTGCGCGTGCAGCTTGTCGACGAGCACCTTCACGATGAAGTCGGCCGGCGCCAGCTTCGAGAACTCGGTGGTGAACGGCAGGATCAGCACCGCGTCCACCCCCAGCTCCGCCATCAGCTCGGCGCGCCGGTGGTGCGGGGCGAGCAGCGGCGGGTGGCTGCCGGGCCGTACGACCTCGCTGGGATGCGGGTCGAAGGTCACCACGACCGACGGCACACCCAGCTCGCGTGCCCGTTCCACGGCCCGCCCGATGATCAGCTGGTGTCCGCGGTGCACCCCGTCATAGGAGCCGATGGTGACGACGCTGCGTCCCCAGTCCTGGGGGATGTCCTCCAAGCCACGCCAGCGCTGCACTGTGACCGCTCCTCGCCCGAACCCGTGTACGTGAGATTGCCTGTTACGCAGGTCTAAGACTGCCATGCTCACGCCCCGCGGCCTGCACCGGCATCGTCTTGGGGCTTCCCAGCGCCTCCACCGTCCGCCGCGCGCTCGGGCCGACGAGCGCCGCCCACTCCTGCGGGGCGTCTGCCAGCCACCCGGTGACCAGGGCCGCGAATCCGGGCACGTCACGAGCGAGTTCGACCAGTCGGCGGTCGAAGCGGACCGCGCCCTCTGGGGTACGGACCAGCAGCATCCCGGTGCGGTGGACCAGGGCGCGGGTGCGGGCCGGTGCACGTTGGCAGGAGCCGGTCGCGGCAGCCCGCAGCAGGGCGTCGAGCACGGCCGGGTCGCGGTGGGCGTCCTGCTCGAATTCCAGCAGGACCTCCAGCAGCTCGCCCCTCAGCTGCCCGGAGGCGGGGCTGCCGGGCGCCGCGAGCACCCCGGCGAGCCCGCCGCGCACCGGCGGCGGCACGGGACGGTCCCGCAGCAGTCCGGTCACCAGGGGCAGCAGCAGGGCGCGGGCGGCGGGTCCGTGCTCCAGCCTCCGGTCGATGTACGAGGCGGCGTGCACGGCGTCGTCCGGGTGGCTGTCGATGTATGCCCGCACGAGCCCGGCGGCGTGCAGGGCCAGCGCGGGGGCGTCGATCCCGGCCAGCGAGCACAGCACCTCGCCCGCCCCCTCGTCGGGCCGGGTGAGCCGCTCCCGGAACGCGGTGAGCACCTGCTCCGCATGGGAGGGCAGCGCGATGGTGAGCGCGTGCGCGGGCAGCTGCGGCTCGCCCGCGGCGAAGGCCCGCAGAGCCTGCGGGAGATAGCGGTCCCTGGTCTGCGGATCCTGTACGAGGAGGGTGAGCGCGGCCCCGTGCAGGGAGGCGTCGGCCGGGTGGGCCAGCAGGGCGCGGGCGGCTCGGCGCAGCAGCTCGCGGTCGGCGTCGAGGGTGACGTGCGCCGCGGTGACCAGTGCGTACGAGGCGGCGGCGGTCCGGCGTGCGGGCCGGCCCTCGTCACGGGCCCATCTGTCGACGGCCCGGCAGAGCGCGGAGGGCTCGTCCTCGGCCAGCGCGGCGAGCAGTTCCCCGGCCCGGGGGTGGGCGGTCGAGACGAGTGCGTCGGTCAGATCGTCGACGGCCAGGTCCCGACGGGCGTAGAGCAGCGCCTGAGCGGCGGCGGCCACGGTCGGACGGATCGTGACGCCCTCATCGCCAGGGAGAGGGCGCTCGTCGGTGAACCAGCCGCAGAGCAGCGGCTGCATGGTCCGGGGCTGCGCAACCAGCCGCCGCGCGACCGCATCCAGAAACCGCTCGCCGCTGTTGCCGTCGGGGTACGGGTCGCAGGTGCGGTCACCGTCATCACCACGGGGGTCGGCACGGCGCGGGCCGTCGGCGGGGACGAGACGCCGGAACAGATCGATCCGGTCCGCCTCGGGCAGCCTCAGCCGCCGCCAGAACCACGGCCCGAACTCGGCGTACACCCCCGCCCCCTGGCTCCCCGGCCCGGCCGTGGCCGCACGCCGGACGATATGGCCGGCGAGCATCCGCAGCACCCCGAGATGGGGCCGGGCATCGGGCACCCGGAGCAGCGTCTCCGAGAGCAGGTGCACCGCCCACCAGCGGGCGTCATGGCCGGCCTCGGCACGCGCCCCCGGCCCCGGCGACATCCGGTCCAGGGCCTCGATCAGATCGGCCAGCCGGTGCGCCAGCGCGGCAGGGCCCTGGCGGCGGCCCAGGAGCAGCAGGGCCTGGATCACCGGGCCGGTCCGATGGCGCGGGACGGGCAGGGTGCGCGGCCCCGTCGTCACCGCGGCTTCCACTGCCACTTCGGGCACGGACGCCCGGCTGCGCCCGGTACGCGGACTCCTCGGCTGCGGAACGCGTGGCTCCGCCGCCATCGCTCCCGGTCCCTTCTCCGCATGCCAGCGGTGGACCAGCGCGTGCAGCGCCGCGTCCAGGTCCAGGTGGGCGCCCTGTACCCAGTCCCCCAGCTCCTCGTGCGCGAAGCGGTAGCCCGCTCCCGCCGGGACGAGCAGCCCCTCGGTGAGAACCGCCGACGCCCAGCCCGCGCGCCAGGGGAACACTTCCTCGAACGCCGCCCGGTCCAGCTCCCCCTGTCCGGGACCCAGACAACGCCGCGCCGCTTCGTGGACCTGCCCCGCCACCTGCGCGGCCAGCCGGCGGACCGCGGTGCCGCCGGGCGCCGGGCCCGATCCGGCTGCGATGCGGACCGCGATGCGCAGGCACATCAGGTCCAGGTGGGCGCCGAAGACGTCCTCCGCGGCCGGCTGCCCGGCGACGTCCTCGGGCAGTGCCTCGCGCACCTCCGCGAGGAGACGCAGGGTGAGCGGGTGCCGGCCGTGGCCCGGGGCGAGCGCATCGGGCGGGATGGCGTACCGATCCCGGGCCTGTTCGGCCTGGCTCGCGGTGAGGTCGCCGAGACGGACCGCGGACGGAAGCCGCCTCGCAGGCCTGGCGGGGCGGTGCAGGGAACCGGGCGGGCAGAGCGCACCGGCCGTCTCCCAGTGCTCGGGCGTGCACGCGACCACGAGCCGCGCCCCGCACTCCCGCAGCCAGTCGACGGTGCCCGCGGTCCACCGGGCCAGCCCGTGGGCCAGTACGGGAGGCATCTCCTCGGGGCCGTCGAGCAGGACGAGCAGCGGGCTCCCGGACTCTTCGGCCAGCCCGGCCACCCGCTCGGGGGTGGCGCTCGCCATGTCGCCCCTCGCACCGGCGGCGGTGACGATCCGCCCGGCCCGCCGGAGCGTACGGGCGATCGCGTCGGCGACCGAGGCGTCGTCGGCCAGCAGATCGGCGCCGCGCAGCCAGAGGGTGGGCGCGGGTACGGCGCCGCGGGTACGGCGGGCGGCGAGTGCGGCCAGTTCGGTGGTGCGGCCGGTGCCCGGCGCTCCGACGAGACCGAGGAGCACGGCGGGGCCGTGCGGTGCGGACGAGGAGGGGCCGGGGGTCGAGAAGGCTCTGAACTCCGCGATGACGTCCGGGCGTTCGACCGGATCGGAACAGCCGGCCGGCCCGCCCGCCGAGCCGAGCGATGTCGCGGTGAGGTGCAGGGCGCCCGCGAGATTCAGGTCGCGTCCGTATCCGGGAACGCTCGTCGCGTTGCGCCGCAGCAGCTCGCCCAGCGGACCGTCGCTGCCCGCGCAACTGAGCGGCACCGCGAACCCTGCGGCAGCATGGCCGACGCGCAGCGCGGTGCCGAGCACGGCGATGACCGCGCCGCTCTCCGGATCGAGGACGGGCCCGCCCACCGCCGCGCCACCGAGCCGCAGCGCGTCTCTGCCGTCCGTACCGAGCGCCAGCTCCAATGCTGCGCCGATCCGATGGGAGCTGCCGTTCGCGGTGTACGTCACCGGGGCGGTGCCGAGCACCCGCGCCTCGCGCCAGCCGTGGGCGGCGATCGTCACATACGTACCGGCGCCGATCCGGTCCCGTAAGGCGATCGGCATCGGCTCCACGCCGAGCGTGGAGAGCCCTGAGGTGCGCAGCAGGGCGAGGTCCAGCTCGGGCAGCGCGGTGACATCGGCGGCCTCGACGGGGCAGCTGCGACCGTCCGTTCCGTACAGGACGAGCCGGGCGAGGCCGTCGACCGCTTCGTGGCTGGTCACCACCGTGCCCCGGTCGTCGGCGACGAATCCGGTCCCCCGCGGCCGGCCGGCCGAATCGCAGATACGTACCAGCGCTGTCCGGTCCCCGCTTCCCATGGTCCGACGTTAGGCCGACGGTGATCGGCGCGAATACCACTCGGAGTAAAAGCGCCCCCGAATGCACCCCTGATTCACTCCGAGCGCCTGCTCGTTGGGGTGAATTCATGGCGTCCGATGGACAGAAACCTTTGGGGGATCGTGGAGCGGGCACAGGGGCCCCGCCCGCTCCACGATGGGGTCTCAGGACCCGGGTCGCCGGTCAGGCGAAGACGGCGAGGCTCTTGGCCTTGCCCTTCTGTTCCTCGACGAGTACCAGGAACCGCCCGTCGGGCCCGAAGACCCCGACCGGTCCCGGCGGGAAGGCCGGCATGTCGAGCCGCACCCCGTGCAGCAGCAGTTTGGCGCGCTTCTCGTCCACGTCCCAGCGGGGGAACGCCGAGGCCGCGGCCTCGGCCACCGGCATCACGGTGAGCTCCTGCTGGTGCTGATCGAGCGTCCGCGCCACATCGAGGCCGTACGGCCCGACCCTGGTGCGCCGCAGCGCGGTCAGATGCCCGCCGACGCCGAGCCCGGCGCCGAGGTCGCGGGCGATCGCGCGGATGTACGTACCCGAGGAGCAGACGACGGAGACGACCAGGTCGACAACCGGCGTCCCGTCCTCGGCGACCGCCTCGCGGACGTCGTAGACGTTGAAGGACGAGATCGTCACCGGCCGGGCCGGGATCTCGAACTCCTCGCCGCCGCGCACCCGTGCGTAGGACCGCTTACCGTCGATCTTGATGGCGCTGACCTTGGACGGCACCTGCATGATCGGTCCGGTCAGGGCCGCCACCCCGGCGTCGATGCCCTCACGCGTCACACCGGACGCATCGGTGGACGAGGTGATCTCGCCCTCCGCATCGTCCGTGATGGTGTTCTGGCCGAGCCGGATCGTGCCGAGGTACTCCTTCTCGGTCAGCGCGAGATGGCCCAGCAGCTTGGTGGCCTTCTCCACACCGAGCACGAGAACGCCCGTCGCCATCGGATCCAGCGTGCCGGCATGGCCGACGCGGCGGGTCCGGGCGATGCCGCGCATCTTGGCGACAACGTCGTGCGAAGTAAAGCCGGACGGCTTGTCCACAATGACAAGGCCGTCCGGCGTCTTGTTCTGCGATGTCATTCGGAGGCGGTGTCCTCGTCGTTCTCGTCCTCCGCCTTGCGGTACGGGTCCGCGCCACCGGCGTACGTCGCGCCCGAGGACGCCTCGCGCACCCGTGCGTCCGAGGCCCGTGCCCGGTCGAGGAGGTCCTCGATCGCCTTGGCGTTCTCCGGGAGGGCGTCCGCCACGAAGGCCAGGGTGGGGGTGAATTTCGTCCCCGCCGCCGCTCCGACCGCCGAACGCAGGATGCCCTTGGCGCTCTCCAGGCCGGCCGCCGCGCTCGCCCGCTCCTCGTCGTCGCCGTAGACCGTGTAGAAGACCGTGGCCTCCCGCAGGTCGCCGGTGACCCGGGTGTCCGTGATGGTCACGTGCGTACCCAGACGCGGGTCCTTGATACCGCGCTGCAGTTTCTCGGCGACCACCTCCTGGATGAGGTCCGCCAGCTTTTTCGCCCGCGCGTTGTCGGCCACTGGTCCGTCTCCTTCTTTGCCTTGCTCAATCGTCTTCGTCGCTGTGCAGCCGTCGTCGTACGGACAACAGCTCCACCTCGGGCCGGCCGGCGATCAGCCGCTCGCACCGGTCGAGTACGTCTGTGAGGTGTCCGGTGTCCCCGGAGACCACGGCGAGGCCGATCTCGGCCCTGCGATGGAGATCCTGACCGCCCACCTCCGCCGCACTCACCGCGTATTTGCGCTGGAGCTCGGCGACGATCGGACGGACGATGGAGCGCTTCTCCTTCAACGACCGTACGTCGCCGAGAAGCAGATCGAAGGACAGTGTCCCCACATACATGTATGTCCGGATGTCCCGCCGGTTCGGGTTCGTGCCCTGCCAGCGCTTGGCAGGGACACAAGAACCGTACACGGAACGGCCGGGGCCGATCGACGGAAATACGACCCGTCGACCGGCCCCGACTGTTGAGGTACGGGTCAGCCTCGCGGCTTCTCGCGCATCTCGTACGTCGCGATGACGTCGTCGATCTTGATGTCGTTGAAGTTTCCGAGGTTGATACCGCCCTCGAAGCCTTCGCGGATCTCGGTGACGTCGTCCTTGAAGCGGCGCAGACCGGAGATGTTGAGGTTCTCCGCGATGACCTTGCCATCGCGCAGCAGGCGCGCCTTGGTGTTGCGCTTGACCTCGCCGGACCGGACCAGCACACCGGCGATGTTGCCCAGCTTGGACGAGCGGAAGATCTCGCGGATCTCCGCCGTGCCGAGCTCGACCTCTTCGTACTCCGGCTTGAGCATGCCCTTGAGGGCCGCTTCGATCTCTTCGATCGCCTGGTAGATGACCGAGTAGTACCGGACGTCCACGCCTTCGCGTTCGGCCATCTGCTGCGCACGCCCTGCGGCGCGCACGTTGAAGCCGATCACGATGGCGTCGGAGCCGGTCGCCAGGTCGATGTCCGACTCGGTGACCGCACCCACACCGCGGTGCAGGACCCGGATGTCGACCTCGTCACCGACGTCGAGCTGGAGCAGCGAGGACTCGAGAGCCTCCACCGAACCGGACGCGTCGCCCTTGATGATGAGGTTGAGTTCCTGGACCAGACCGGCCTTGAGCGCCTCGTCCAGGTTCTCCAGGGAGAACCGGACACCCTTGCGGGCGAAGTTGGCGTTGCGCTCACGGGCGGCACGCTTCTCGGCGATCTGACGGGCCGTACGGTCCTCGTCGACCACCAGGAAGTTGTCGCCGGCACCCGGGACGTTGGTGAGACCCAGCACGAGGACGGGGGTCGACGGACCCGCTTCCTCGACGTTGTTGCCGTTGTCGTCGAGCATCGCCCGGACACGGCCGTACGCGTCGCCGACCACCATCGTGTCGCCGATGCGCAGCGTGCCGCGCTGGACCAGGACGGTCGAAACGGCACCGCGGCCGCGGTCGAGGTGGGACTCGATCGCAATACCCTGCGCGTCCTGCTCCGGGTTGGCCCGCAGGTCGAGCGAGGCGTCGGCGGTGAGGACGACGGCCTCCAGAAGAGCCTCGATGTTGAGGCCCTGCTTGGCGGAGATGTCGACGAACATCGTGTCGCCGCCGTACTCCTCGGCCACCAGACCGAACTCGGTGAGCTGGCCGCGCACCTTGGTCGGGTCCGCGCCCTCGACGTCGATCTTGTTGACCGCGACCACGATCGGCACGTCGGCCGCCTTGGCGTGGTTCAGCGCCTCGATCGTCTGGGGCATCACACCGTCGTTCGCCGCCACCACGAGGATCGCGATGTCGGTGGACTTCGCACCACGGGCACGCATGGCGGTGAACGCCTCGTGACCCGGGGTGTCGATGAAGGTGATCCTGCGGTCCTCGCCGTTGACCTCGGAGGAGACCTGGTACGCACCGATGTGCTGCGTGATACCGCCGGCCTCGCCCGCAACGACGTTCGTCTTGCGGATCGCGTCCAGAAGTCGGGTCTTACCGTGGTCGACGTGACCCATGACGGTCACGACCGGCGGACGCGAGACCAGAGCCTCTTCGCCGCCCTCGTCCTCGCCGAACTCGATGTCGAAGGACTCGAGCAGCTCGCGGTCCTCCTCCTCCGGGCTGACGATCTCCAGGACGTAGTTCATCTCTTCGGCGAGCAGCTTCAGCGTCTCGTCGGAGACCGACTGCGTCGCCGTGACCATCTCGCCGAGGTTCATCATCACGGCGACGAGCGACGCCGGGTTGGCGTTGATCTTCTCCGCGAAGTCGGTGAGGGAGGCACCGCGCGACAGACGGACGGACTGTCCGTTGCCGCGAGGCAGCATGACGCCGCCCACCGACGGGGCCTGCATGGCCTCGTACTCCTGGCGCCTCTGCCGCTTCGACTTGCGACCACGACGCGCGGGACCGCCGGGACGGCCGAACGCACCCTGTGTGCCACCACGGCCACCGGGGCCGCCGGGACGTCCGCCGAAGCCGGGACGACCGCCGAAGCCGCCGCCACCACCGGGACGACCCGCACCGCCACCGCCACCGCCGCCACCGGGACGACCGGCGAAACCGCCGCCGCCACCACCGGGACCGGCCGGACGGCCTGCGAAGCCGCCGCCGGCGGGACGGCCTGCGCCGCCACCGCCACCCGGACGACCGCCACCACCGGGACCACGGCCACCGCCGGGGCCACCACCGGGACGCGGGCCCGCAGCGGGACGCTGCGGCATCATGCCCGGGTTCGGCCGGTTACCACCGGGGGCACCGCCCGGACGGGGAGCCTGCGGACGGGGCATGCCGCCCGGGGTCGGACGGGCACCGCCCTGACCCTGGGGACGCGGGGCACCACCGGGGCCGCCCTGGGGACGCGGGGCGCCCGGACGGTCCTGACCGCCACCGGGACGCGGTGCGCCGCCGGGACGGGGCGCCTGCGGACGGGCCATGCCCGTCGAGCCGCCGGAAGTGAAGGGGTTGTTGCCCGGACGGGGACCCGCCGGACGGGCGCCGCCGGGGCGCGGGGCACCCTGGCCTGCGGGACGGGCCGGACGGTCGCCGCCACGGCCACCGTCGCGCTCGCCACCACGGCCGCCGTCACGCTGACCGCCGGCCGGAGCCGGACGGGCATGACCACCGGCAGGACGGGGCCCGGGGGTGGCACCCGCGGGACGCGGGGCCTGCTGCGGCGCGGCCGGCTGGGCCGGAGCCGGAGCGGAGAACTCCGCTACGGGCACCGGGGTGACCGGAGCGGGCTTCGGCGCGGGCTTGGGACCCGGACGCGGGCCCGCCGACGGCGCGGAAGGCGCGGCAGCGGAAGGGGTACTGCTGGGGGCCTCGGCTGCGGCCGGCTTGGGGGCCGGGGCGCCGGGCTTCGGGGCAGCGGGACGTGCCGCAGCGGCCGGGGAGGGCGCTGCGGGCTTTGCGGGCGTCGCCTTGCGGGGCGCGCCAGGCTTTGCAGCGGACTTGCCGGCGTTGCCGCCGGGCCCCTGCAGTGCGTCAGTCAACTTGCGTACAACCGGCGCCTCGATCGTCGAGGACGCCGAACGTACGAATTCACCGAGTTCTTGGAGCTTGGCCATGACGACCTTGCTCTCGACGCCGAACTCCTTGGCGAGTTCGTATACCCGGACCTTAGCCACTTCGCTCCTTTTAGGTCCGGGTTACCGCCGGACCGTCGCTACTTCATGGGCGTACTCATCGCGTACTCATCGAGTGCTCATCGCAATCTCGACCTACTTCCAACTCGCGAGGTACCTGACCGCACGGGGTCCCGTGCCGTTCACTTCTTACGGTGTCACCCGCTCGACGAACCGCTGCACTGCGGCGGGGTCGAACGGCCCCTTGGCCTTGAAGGCCCGGGGGAACGCCCGGCGGCGAACCGCCAGGTCCAGACAGACAGAGACGGGGTGTACGTATGCACCCCGGCCGGGCAGCGTACCGCGAGGATCAGGGACGCAGGCGTCCTCGTCCGCGACGATGCGCAGCAGCTCGCTCTTGGCCGCCCGCTCCCGGCATCCCACACAGGTTCGCTCAGGGCAAGCGCGGGCGTGCGTCCGGCCAGACACGCTTAAGTCTACCTCCCCGCGCCGACCTCACCCCTTTGGGGCAAAAATCGAACGGATGTTGTCGTGTTCTCAGCGGTATGCCGCCCAGATGTATTCCCTGCGGCCCGCGCGACCGAGCCCCCTGGCACCCCTTCCGGGGAGGCGCCAGGAGTCCGGCGCGGGCCGCAGCCCGGCGACCGCCGGGTCGGTCAGCGGCGCTCCGAACGCTCGCGGGCCCGCTCGGCCCGCTCCCGGTCGGCGACGTCGCGCTCGGCGTCGGTCTCGGTGTCCGGACGGATGTCGATGCGCCAGCCGGTGAGGCGGGCGGCGAGGCGGGCATTCTGTCCCTCCTTGCCGATCGCGAGCGACAGCTGGTAGTCCGGAACGGTGACCCGGGCGGACCGTGCGCCGAGGTCCACGACCTCGACCTGGCTCACCCGCGCGGGCGACAGGGCGTTGGCGACCATCTCGGCCGGGTCGTCCGACCAGTCCACGATGTCGATCTTCTCGCCGTGCAGCTCGGCCATGACATTGCGCACCCGGCCGCCCATCGGGCCGATGCAGGCGCCCTTGGCGTTCAGCCCGGAACGGGTCGAACGGACCGCGATCTTGGTGCGGTGACCTGCCTCGCGGGCGATCGCGCAGATCTCGACGGAACCGTCCGCGATCTCCGGGACCTCCAGCGCGAAGAGCTTCTTCACCAGGTTGGGGTGGGTCCGCGACAGCGTCACGGACGGACCGCGCACGCCCTTGGCGACCCGTACGACATACGTACGCAGACGCAGGCCGTGGGTGTACTCCTCGCCCGGCACCTGCTCCTGCACCGGCAGGATCGCTTCCAGCTTGCCGATGTCGACCAGGACGTTCTTCGGGTCCTTGCCCTGCTGGACGACGCCGGTGACGACATCGCCCTCGTGGCCCGCGTACTCGCCGAACGTCCTGTCGTCCTCGGCGTCGCGCAGTCGCTGCAGGATGACCTGCTTGGCGGTGGTCGCGGCGATCCGGCCGAAGCCGGACGGGGTGTCGTCGAACTCCTTGGCCTCCTGGCCCGGTTCGAGGTCGGCCGGGTCCTCCTTCGCCCACACCGTCACATGGCCGCGCTCGTCGAGCTTCACGCGCGCGCGGCGGTGGCTGCCGTCCGTACGGTGGTAGGCGATGAGGAGGGCCGACTCGATCGCCTCGACGAGCACGTCGAAGGGGATCTCCTTGTCCTGTGCCAAGCCCTTCAAGAGCTTCACATCGATGTCCACGGCTACGCCTCCTCTTCCTTCTTGTCCTTGCGGCTGAATTCGATCTCCACGCGCGCCTTGGCGATCTCGTCGAAGGCGACCCGGCGGGACGTGGGCTTGCGGCCCTTGACGCCCGGCACTTCGAGGTCGAGTCCTTCTTCGTCCACGGCGAGGATGCGAGCCACCAGCTCGTCTCCCTCGCGCAGGTGCAGCTTGGCCAGGCGGCCCGTGGCACGTACGTAGTGGCGGTGCTCCGTCAGCGGTCGGTCGGCACCGGGGGAACTGACTTCGAGGACGTACTCGCCCTCGCCCATCGCGTCGGTCTCGTCGAGCTTCTCGGAGATCGCGCGGCTCAGCTCGGCGCAGGTGTCCAGCTCCACGCCTTCTTCGGAGTCCACGGTGATCCGCAGCACCCGGCGGCGGCCCGCCCGGGACACCTCGATCTCTTCGAGATCCAGCTGCTCGGCGCTGACGAGCGGTTCGAGCAGTCCGCGCAGCCTCTCGCTCTGGGTGGTGCTCATCCGGGTGACTCCTCGGCCGCGTGTGCTGTTGTGGGGATCTCGCGTGTCAGGTCAAAGGGTATCCGGTCCCGAGGGGTGTTGCCGTCCGCCTGCTCCGCTGCCGCGGGTACGCTCGCCTGCGGTGATCACTTCAGGACAGATCCAGTCAAGACAGGTCCAAGCCCGAAGGAGAACAAGTGCGGCGCACGGGGACGACGCGCAGAGGTGCGTTCACCGCGACGGGGGCGATCGCCATGGCGGCGGTGCTGGCCGGCTGCGGCGACGGGACCGGGCCCCGGAAGGGCTCCGCACGGGCCGACGCGGCGACCGCGGCCGAGCAGGCCGCCGCCGCACGGGCGGAGAAGACGCTGCGGGCGGGTGCCGCGCGTACCAGCAGGGAGCTGCTCGCCCGGTACGAACAGGTGGTCAGGGCCTATCCGGCGACCGCCGCCGGGCTCTCGCCGCTGCAGGACGCCGTACGGGCCCATGCCAAGGCACTGGTGCCTGATGGCGGCAAGACGCTCGTGTTCTCGCGGACACGGGCGACCGACGCCGAGGCCGCCCTCAAGGAGCTGGCCGCGGCGGAACGCCGCACCGCGGACGCCCACACGGCGACGCTGCTGAAAGCGCCGCCGGAGCTGGCCCGGCTGCTGGCGTCGATCGCGGCGGCGGGCGCGGCCCATGCCTATCTGCTGACCGAACTGGCCAAGGAGACCTCGTCATGAGCGCCGGAACACAGAAGGCGGCTCAGGCGGCCCTGGCCGCCGAACACGCGGCGGTGTACGCGTACGGGGTGGTCGGCGGCCGGGTCGCCGACGGCCGACGGGCCGAGGCCACTGCGGCCTACCACGCGCACCGGGCCCGGCGCGATGCGCTGGCACGGACCGTGCGCGACCTGGGCGGTGAACCTGTGGCGGCCCAGGCCGCTTACGCTCTGCCGTTCGCGGTGCCGGACCAGGCTGCGGCGGTGCGACTGGCCGCCCTGCTCGAGGACCGGGTCGCGGACGTGTACTCCGATCTCGTACGGGCCGCCGCGGGTCCGCTCAGGCGCGAGGCCGCGGATGCGCTGCGGGAGGCCGCGGTGCGTGCGGTCCGTTGGCGGGGCAGCGGCGTACCCTTTCCCGGGCTCGCCGAGCGGACCGCCGCCGGGACCCGCGCGACGGCAGGGACCAATGCGAACGCCGGGTCCGACGCGATCCACGGGACCGATGTGACGAACCGGACCGGCGCGACGCACTGAAGAACCTCTGAAAGGGAACAAAGCACGTATGGGTTTCGAACCGCCGCAGCGTCTGGTGCGAGCGCTCGGCGAGTCGTACGGGGATGCGGCCGCCGCCGACTGGCTCGCGCAGCTTCCCGCACTGACCGAGGAAGCGCTGTCCTCGACCGGGCAGCAGCTGACCGTGGAACGGGTCGCGGCCCCCGGGGGCCGCAGCAGTCTGGTCCTGCTGGTGACATGCTCCGACGGCACCCCGGCCGCGCTGAAGATCGCTCCGTCCGGGGCCGCGCCCGAGCTGGAGCAGGCGGCGCTCGCTCACTGGAACGGCTGGGGCGCGGTGCAGCTCCTCAACGGCGGCCCCAACGCACTGCTGCTCGAACGACTGCATCCCGAGGTGTCGCTGCGCTCACTGCCGGAGGCGAAGGCGCTGCTGGAGGCGGCGGGGACGGTGCGCCGGCTCTGGGTCGAGCCGCCGGCCGGCCATGGATTCGAGACGGTCGCCGAGCGGACCGGGCGCCGTACGGAGCCGATGCGCGCCTACGCCGCAGCCGACCCGAGCCTGGAGCCGCTGGTCTCCGCGGCGCTCGCGGCGCGTGAGGAGCTTGTCGCCCACTCCCCCGAACTCCTGCTGCTGCACGGCAATTTCCGTCAGAGCAAGGTGCTCGCGGGCGAGCGGGTGCCCTGGCTGACGGTCGGGCCGGAGCCGCTGGTCGGTGAGCGGGCCTACGATCTGGCGCGCCTGGTGCGTGACCGCGTCGAGGATCTGATCGCCTCCCCCGGCGGCCCGGTGACGGCCCGTCGGCGGATCAAGAAGCTCGCCGATTCGCTGGACGTGGACCGGGAGCGGCTGCACGGCTGGACGCTGTTCCGCGCGGTGGAGTCGGGAACCCGGGCGCTGGCGGTCGGCCGTCGCCAGGAGGGCGAGCTGACGCTGGAGTTCGCGGGCTGGCTGTGAATGCCCTCGCAAAGCCGTAGGCCCCCGCGGTGCGCGGGGGCCTACGGCTTTGCGTCGCGGTGTCAGCCCTGAGCGGTCAAGCGGGCGATCGCCTCGTCGACCGTGAGCTCCTCGCGCTCGCCCGTACGGCGGTCCTTGAGCTCCAGGACGCCCTCTGCCGAGCGGCGGCCGGCGACCAGGATCTTCGGGATGCCGATCAGCTCGGCGTCGGTGAACTTCACACCGGGCGAGACGCCCGCGCGGTCGTCGACCATGACCCTCACACCGGCGGCGGCGAGCTTCTCGGCGACGTCGAGGGCCAGCTCCGTCTGGAGCGCCTTGCCCGCCGCGACGACATGGACATCGGCCGGGGCGATCTCGCGGGGCCAGCACAGCCCCTGCTCGTCGGCGGTCTGCTCGGCGAGCGCGGCGACGGCGCGGGAGACGCCGATGCCGTAGGAACCCATGGTGACCCGGACCGGCTTGCCGTTCTGGCCGAGCACATCGAGCTGGAAGGCGTCCGCGAACTTACGGCCCAGCTGGAAGATGTGGCCGATCTCGATGGCGCGGTCCAGCCTGAGGCCGGTGCCGCACTTGGGGCACGGGTCGCCCGCCTCGACGACGACGACGTCGAGGTAGTCGTCGACCTCGAAGTCACGGCCGGCGACGACGTTCTTCGCGTGGGTGCCGGGCTTGTTCGCGCCGGTGATCCAGGCGGTGCCGGCGGCGATGCGTGGGTCGGCGATGTAGCGGACCTTCTCCAGACCCTGCGGGCCGACGTAGCCGCGCACCAGGTCGGCGCGGCCCTCGAAGTCCTCCGCGGTGACCAGTTCGACGACAGCGGGGGCAAGGTGCTCGCCGAGCTTGCCGAGGTCGACCTCGCGGTCGCCGGGCACGCCCACGGCGACGATCTCGCCGTCGACCTTGACCAGCAGGTTCTTCAGGGTCGCGGAGGCCGGGACGCCCAAGTGCGCGGCGAGCGTCTCGATGGTCGGGGTGTCGGGGGTGTCCAGCTCCTCGACGGGGCCGT
Source organism: Streptomyces sp. NBC_01224 (assembly GCF_036002945.1). Taxonomy (NCBI): domain Bacteria; kingdom Bacillati; phylum Actinomycetota; class Actinomycetes; order Kitasatosporales; family Streptomycetaceae; genus Streptomyces; species Streptomyces sp. NBC_01224. The sequence goes on from NZ_CP108529.1 coordinate 2,545,790, forward strand.
GCGCCGAGCCGTCCACGGGGGTGGTCCTGAAGGTCACCGCCTCGGTGTTTGCGGCGTAGTCGCAGGCGGGGCAGTCGGCGAAGGTGTCCTCACCGGCCGGGGCGGGGGCCAGGAACTCCTCGGAGGCCGAGCCGCCCATCGCACCGGAGACGGCGGAGACGATGCGGTGGTCGAGGCCGAGCCGCTCGAAGATCCGGATGTAGGCGGCGCGGTGCAGCTGGTACGCCTCGATGAGCCCCTCGTCCGTGGTGTCGAAGGAGTACGAGTCCTTCATCTGGAACTCGCGGCCGCGCAGCACACCGGCGCGCGGGCGGGCCTCGTCCCGGTACTTGGTCTGGATCTGGTACAGGATCACGGGCAGGTCCTTGTAGGACGTGATCTGATCCTTGACGACCTGGGTGAAGATCTCTTCGTGGGTGGGGCCCAGGAGGTACTCGGCGCCCTTGCGGTCCTTGAGCTTGAAGAGCAGATCGCCGTACTCGTGGTAGCGGCCGCTGGCGTCGTACGACTCCTTGGGGAGCAGCGCGGGCAGCAGCACTTCCTGGCCGCCGATGGCGTCCATCTCCTCGCGCACGACGCGGGTGATGTTCTCCAGGACCTTCTTGCCGAGCGGCAGCCAGGTCCAGATTCCGGCCGCCGTGCGGCGTACGTATCCGGCCCGGACGAGCAGCTTGTGGTTGAGCGTCTCGGCGTCCGCCGGGTCATCGCGCAGTGTCTTGATCATCAATCGGGACATGCGCTGGACCTGGGCCATGATGAACTCCTGCTCGGAAGGGTGATGTGCAGGAGGTTAGCCGGGTCGTACGGGTGGGCGGAAATCCATTGGCTTCCGTCCTAGCCCTTGCGACGCAGCGGAAGCGGGGCTCCCATCACCGCGTACGGCTTGGGAGCGCTGGGAAAGAGCACCTGCCGGGCCAGGTCCTGGTAGCCGAGACTGCGATAGAGACCACGTGCCGGGCTCTCCGTGTCGATCGCGGAGAGGATGGACCGGGGCTGGTCGACGGCGTCCGTGATGGCGGTGATCAGCGCGCGGCCGATGCCGCGGTTCTGGAACTTCGGCAGGACGTGCAGCTCGGTGATGACGAACGAGTCGTCGAGCCAGTGCGCACAGCCGGTGGCGCGGAGGTAGGGCTCGACGACGGTGGACCACCACTGGCCGCGTTCGTTCGGCAGGCCGTAGACGAAGCCGACGAGCCGGCCGCCCGGGGTGGTGGCGCCCAGCGCGCGGGCGCAGGGGTGGTCGAGGTGTCTGAGGACGATGTGGCGCCGTACTTCGATCTCTTCCGGTCCCAGGCCGAAGGCGACAGCCTGCACCGCGAGCGCCTCGTCCACGCGCGCGGCAAGATCGATCGGTCCGATCCGGACGCTGGGAGTGTGGGGGCCGTCCCCGGAAACTGCTGCCATGCGCCGACCCTACTGGCCCGGGTGGGGTGGGTGGTACGGGTCTGTGGCACCGGCCGCCGACCGGTCAGAACAGCACACTCATGAACGCGCCGACCTCGCGGAAGCCGACCCTGGTGTAGGCCTTGCGCGCAGGAGTGTTGTAGTCGTTCACGTACAGGCTGACGACGGGTGCGACATCGGCCAGTGCGTAGCGCAGGACCGCCGCCATGCCGGTCTCGGAGAGTCCTCGGCCGCGGTGTTCGGGGGCGACCCAGACACCCTGGATCTGGCAGGCCTGCGAGGTGGCCGCGCCGATCTCCGCCTTGAAGACGACCCGGCCGTCCTCGATCCGGGCGAACGAGCGGCCGGCGCCGATGAGCTCGGCGACGCGTGCCTGGTAGAGGAGTCCGCCGTCGCCCGCGAGCGGGGAAATGCCGACCTCCTCGGTGAACATGGCCACGCAGGCCGGCATCAGGACGTCCATCTCGTCCTTGCGGATCCGGCGGACCAGGGGGTCGGGTGTGACGTCGGCGGACGGGCTCTGGGTGACCATGAGCGGCTGATGGGCCCGGACCTCGCGGGCGGGGCCCCAGCCGGGTTCGAGGAGCCGCCACAGCTGGGTGGTGGGCTCTGCGGGGCCGACGATCGAGGAGCAGCGTCGGCCGACCCGGCGGGCCCGGTCGGCGAAGGCCCTGACAGATTCGGGGGTGGCGCAGATCGGTACGAGGTTGGCGCCCGAGTAGCACAGCGAGCGCAGCCGTCCATCGGCGTACCAGCCCCACATCTCGCCGCCGAGGCGCCAGGGATCGAGACCTGCGATCTGGACCCGGGACGTCACGAAGGCATTGGCGACGGGTTCGCTCTCCAGGATGGCGAGAACGGCGCCGAGGTCGCTGGGTTCGAGGACCCGGGTGGTGGTCTGCGTCAACACGAGGGGGCCTCACCATGCGGTCTGCTGATTTCCGCACTGTACCGAAAGAGGCTCATCGGCGCCGCCCGTGCCCGGGAACAGCGGCTGCGGGGGCTCGTGAGGTCGCTCACGACCGCGCCCCGCCGGGCGGTGTTCGTCCGGCGGGGCGCGGTGGTGCGGGTTCTGGTTCAGCTGATGGAGACCTGGGGCTCGCCCGAGGCGATGCCGTCCTTCTCCATCTGCTCGGCGATCTTCAGGGCTTCTTCGATCAGCGTCTCGACGATCTTCGACTCGGGCACGGTCTTGATGACCTCGCCCTTCACGAAGATCTGCCCCTTGCCGTTCCCGGAAGCGACACCCAGGTCCGCCTCACGGGCCTCACCCGGACCGTTGACGACACAGCCCATCACGGCCACCCGCAACGGCACCTCCATGCCCTCAAGACCCGCACTGACCTGATCCGCCAGCTTGTACACATCCACCTGCGCCCGACCGCACGACGGACACGACACGATCTCCAGCCGCCGCTGCTTCAGATTCAACGACTCCAGAATCTGCAGCCCGACCTTGACCTCCTCGGCCGGCGGCGCCGACAGCGACACCCGGATCGTGTCCCCGATCCCCTCGCTCAGCAGCGCACCGAACGCCACCGCCGACTTGATCGTCCCCTGGAACGCCGGCCCCGCCTCCGTCACACCCAGATGCAGCGGATAATCGCACTGCGCCGCCAGCTGACGGTACGCATTGACCATCACCACCGGATCGTTGTGCTTCACCGAGATCTTGATGTCCCGGAAACCGTGCTCCTCGAAGAGCGACGCCTCCCACAGAGCCGACTCCACCAAAGCCTCCGGAGTCGCCTTCCCGTACTTCTTCAGCAGCCGCGCATCCAGCGAACCGGCATTCACACCGATCCGGATCGGCGTACCCGCATCCTTCGCGGCCCGCGCGATCTCCTTCACCTTGTCGTCGAACTGCTTGATGTTCCCCGGATTCACCCGCACCGCCGCACAGCCCGCATCAATCGCCGCGAACACATACTTCGGCTGGAAATGAATGTCCGCGATCACCGGAATCTGCGACTTCCTCGCGATCGTCGCCAGCGCGTCCGCATCGTCCTGCGTCGGACACGCCACCCGCACGATCTGACAGCCCGACGCCGTCAGCTCCGCGATCTGCTGCAACGTCGCACCGACGTCCGACGTACGCGTCGTGGTCATCGACTGCACCGACACCGGCGCATCCCCGCCCACCGCAACCGACCCGACCTGGATCTGGCGGCTGACCCTCCGGTCGGCGAGCTTGGTCGGAACGGACGGCATTCCGAGAGAAATCGCAGTCATGCGCTGAGCATCCCCAAGGTGTGGATCAAGGTCCCGAGATCGGCGGGCTCCGGGCTTCGAGGTTACGGCACCGGTGACCCCGGAGCACACCGCGTCCGGGAGTGCCGCGCAACGGGGCGGGCCCGTACACACGCTGCGTGCCGGGCCGTCACCCATGGTTCACCGGGCCGGTCGGGAGATCAGGAGATCTTGACCGGGTTGACGATGTCGGCCACCAGCACCAGCAGTGTGAAGCAGATGAATACACCTGCGACGACATAGGCGACCGGCATCAGTTTGGCCACGTCGAAGGGGCCCGGGTCGGGGCGCCTGAAGACCCGTGCCACATTGCGGCGCAGGGCCTCCCAGAGCGCTCCGGCGATGTGCCCGCCGTCGAGCGGCAGCAGGGGCAGCATGTTGAAGAGGAACAGCGAGAGATTGAAGCCGGCCAGCAGGAACAGCATCATCGCGATCTGGTTCGTCGCCGGGACGTCGAGCGTCATCACCTCGCCGCCGATCCTGGCCGCACCGACCACACCGACCGGGGAGTCCGCTGCGCGCTCACCGCCGCCGAAGGCTGCGCTCCACAGGTCCGGGATCTTGGAGGGCAGGGCGATGATCGAGTCGACGCCGTTCTCGATCATGTCTCCCATGCGGACGACCGAGTCTCCGAAGGAGAGCGGAACGATCTCGGTCTGGGCGGCGAAGCCGAGGTAGCCGGCCGTCACGTACTGACCGGGGACCACCTCTCCCTTGGAGTCCTTCTTCGCCACCGCGTTCTTCTTCAGCACCGCGTGGAGGGTCTGCTCCCGGCCGTCGCGCTGGACCGTGATCGTGGCGGGGCCGATGGTGTCGCGGATCTTGTCGGAGAGCGTGGCCCAGTCGTCGACCTTCTGGCCGTCGAAGGCGACGATCTTGTCGCCCTTCTTGAGTCCTGCGGCCTGTGCGGGCGAGACCGGGTCGGACTTCTTGCAGGTGTCGCGGTTCGCGCTCTGGGCGATCACGCACTTCTGGACACCCGCCACCTCGGTGGTCTGGGTCTGGAACCCGAAGGTCATCGCCACACCGAGGAAGATCGCGACGGCGAGGACCAGGTTCATGAACGGTCCGGCGAACATCACGATGATGCGCTTCCACGGCTTGCGCGTGTAGAAGAGCCGCTTCTCGTCACCTGGTTCGAGCTCTTCGAAGGCCGCGGACCTGGCGTCCTCGATCATGCCGCGCCACGGCGACGTGGAACGCGCCTCCAGGCGCCCGTCCGGACCCGGCGGGAACATGCCGATCATGCGGATGTAGCCGCCGGCCGGAATGGCCTTGATCCCGTACTCGGTGTCGCCCTTCTTCCGCGACCAGACCGTCGGTCCGAAGCCGACCATGTACTGGGGGACGCGGATGCCGAAGAGCTTCGCGGTCGACAGGTGCCCCAGCTCGTGCCAGGCGATCGAGAACAGCAGCCCGATGACGAAGACGACGATGCCCAGAATCGTCAACAGGACCGTCGTAATACTCATGCGCGCGCCTCCGCTGTCGCTTTCGCCGAGAGTTCACGGGCCCGGGCGCGTGCCCAGGTCTCCGCTTCGAGGACGTCTGCGACCGTGAGCGAAGTTCCCGTGGCGGGGGTGCCGTGTTCGGCCACCACCGCCGTGACCGTATCCATGATTCCGTTGAACGGCAGCCGTCCTGCCAGGAATGCGTCGACGCATTCCTCGTTCGCGGCGTTGAACACGGCCGGGGCGGTGGCGCCGAGCGTGCCCACGTGTCTGGCCAGTCCCACGGACGGGAAGGCCTCGTTGTCGAGGGGGAAGAACTCCCAGCTGGACGCCTTCGACCAGTCGAAGGCCGGTGCGGCGTCCGGGATGCGCTGGGGCCAGCCGAGGCCGATGGCGATCGGGCCCCTCATGTCCGGGGGTGTGGCCTGGGCGAGGGTGGAGCCGTCGGTGAACTCCACCATGGAGTGAACGTACGACTGGGGGTGGACCACGACCTCGATCCGGTCGAACGGAATGTCGTAGAGGAGATGCGCCTCGATGACCTCCAGTCCCTTGTTGACCAGGGTGGCGGAGTTGATCGTGATGACCGGCCCCATGGCCCAGGTCGGGTGCGCGAGGGCCTCCTCGCGGGTGACCCTCACGAGCTCGCTCTTGGTTCGTCCCCGGAAGGGGCCGCCGGATGCTGTGACGACGAGCTTGCGTACGTCGGCCCTGGTCCCGGCGGCGAGCGCCTGGAAGAGGGCGGCGTGCTCGGAGTCGACCGGGATGATCTGGCCGGGCGCGGCCAGCGCCTTGACCAGCGGGCCGCCGACGATCAGCGACTCCTTGTTGGCCAGGGCGAGCGTGCGGCCCGCTTCGAGTGCGGCGAGCGTGGGGGCGAGACCGATCGATCCGGTGATTCCGTTGAGCACGGTGTGGCAGTCGCCGGCGGCGAGCTGGGTGGCGGCTTCGGGCCCTGCCAGGATCTCGGGGAGCGGCTCGCCGGTCCCGTACTGCTCGCGCAGCGCCTCGCGGAGGGCCGGTACGGCGTCCGGTGCGGCGACGGCCACGGTACGCACCCGCAGCTGCCGCGCCTGCTCGGCGAGGAGTGCGACCCGGCCGCCCGCGGCGGAGAGCGCGGTGACGCGGAAGCGGTCGGGGTTGCGCAGCACCAGGTCGATGGCCTGGGTGCCGATGGAGCCGGTGGAGCCGAGGATGACGAGATCCCGGGGTCCTTCCGTGGCATCGAAGACGACGTGCGGGTCGGCGAGGGGGGCAGGGCTGTCGCTCATGCCCCCCATTGTTGCCGCATCGGCTGTGGGGGCGGACAGTGCGTCCCCCACTTGTTGCCGCATCGGCTGTGGGTGCGGACAGTGCGTCCCCCACGCCGGGCCGGCGCGGTCCGCCCGGGGCCGATCTCAGCCGTCCTGGCGCGGAACCGCCCACCGGGCCGCCGTAATCCTTGGAGTCGCCGGGGCGGTCATTTCGACATGGGGTGAGCGCACAGGGTCTTCTTCTCCGCGCTGTACTCCAGGTACAGCAGCCAGTCCTTGCCCCAGCACTTGTCCCCGTCGGAGATCCAGTACTCGGCCTCGGGGGAGCTGCAGCCGACCTCTTCGAGGTCCTGCTCGGGCCATTTCGCATGGTTGCGGATGCAGTCACCGGCGGTGAACGTGGGCTGGGTGTGCGGAATCAGCTTAGGGACCACGACCGCGCCCAGGGCCACGACCAGGGCGGCCAGGATGACCAGCGCGGGCGGCCGGGCCAGGACCCGGCGCCCCGGGGCGAGTTGGGGCCGCAGACTGCCCACCGGGTGGGGCAGGGCGCGGATCCGGGAGCGGGCGCCGATGTTCATCACCATCGTGACCGGTGCGGCGAACACCGACAGCAGACCCCACCAGCCCTGCCAGAGGGTGTCCGAGGTCATCCGGCGGTATGTGGCCGTTCCGCAGGTCCGGCAGAAGGCGCCCTCCTCGGTCAGGAAGCGCAGTGTGACGACGAGCCCGCGGTGTCCACGCACCACGGCGTGGACCGCCGGTATCGCGCCGCAGATATGGCACGACGCAACGGATCCGTAGGAGGTCGGCGGGTGGTGGGGCGGCGTGGACATGAGAACTCCCGGAGACGGCGTGGGCCCAGGAACCCTAACGGTTCGTGAGTTCCGCGAACCCGGCGAAGGCCTCATGGAACCCGGGAAACGTCTTCCGTACGCAACCGGGGTCGTCGAACGTGATGCCCGGCACCCGCAGGCCGGCGACGGCGAACGACATGACGATGCGGTGGTCACCGTGGGTGGCGATCTCGGTGGGGCGGGGTGCGCCGGGATGGATCTCGATCCAGTCCCGGCCCGTTTTGACCGTGATGCCCATCCGCCTGAGGTTCTGGGCGCAGGCCTCCAGCCGGTCGCACTCCTTCACCCGGGTGTTGCCCACGTCCTCGATGCGTACCGGCCCCGAGGCGAAGGGGGCGATCGCCGCCAGCGTCGGCATGGTGTCGGAGATGTCGCGCATATTGACGGTGAGGCCCGAGAGAGCGCCACTGGAGCGGACGGTGGTGGCTTCGGCGGTGGTGTGCACCTCGGCGCCCATGCGGCGCAGCACATCGACGAACCGGAGGTCGCCCTGGAGTGCGTCCGTGCCGAGGCCGGGGACGGTGATCTCACGGCCGGTGAGGGCCGCCGCGGCGAAGAAGTAACTCGCGGTGGAGGCGTCGGGCTCGATGGCGTAGGTGGTGGCCCGGTAGCCGCCGGGTGGCACGGTGAAGACGTTGTTGTCGTGGCCGCCGCGGGTCACCTCGACGCCGAAGCTGCGCATCATCGCGAGGGTGATCTCGATGTACGGGGCGGAGACCAGGTCGGTGACGGTGATCCGGAGCCCCTGAGCGGTCAGCGGTCCGAGCATCAGGAGCGCGGTGAGGTACTGGGAGGACTCCCCCGCGTCCAGGGTGAGTTCGCCGCCCCTGATGCCGGATGCGCTGATCCGCAGCGGGTGGTGGCCCTCGGCCGCGTCGTGGCGCAGGTCGACACCGAGCGTGCGCAGGGCCTCCGTGAGCGGGGCGAGGGGGCGGCGGCGCATCTGGGCGGAGGCGTCGAAGCGGTACGTGCCGGAGGCGGCGGCCGCGGCAAGGGTCGGCAGGAAGCGTGCCGTGGTGGCGCCGTCGCGGCAGTAGACGTCGGTGACGGCGGGGCCGGAGGGGCTGCCCTCGATGTGCCAGCGGTCCGCTTCCTGCCCGACGCGGTAGCCGAGGCGCGTGAGGCCTCCGGCGAACCCCTCGGTGTCGTCCGAGCGCAGGGGCCGTACGAGGGTACTGGTGCCGTTCGCGGCGGCGGCCAGGAACAGGGCACGCGCGGTGACGGACTTGGAGCCGGGGATGTGGATGACGGTCACGGGCCGTCATCCTGCCGTACCCCGCACGGCCGGGCGGGGTACGTCCGGTGAGTGGACGTGCGCCCGCCCGGCGGTCCGTGGTTCAGCGAACGGGGCGGTGGACGTCGACCCGGACGGACGGCCCGGGAGTGGCGTCGGCGATCCACGGGCCTTCGCCGCTCGGATCGATGATGCCTTCCTCCAGCCACGTGTACGCGCCGGACAGGACGCCGTCGACCACGCGCCGGTCCAGGTCGTCGGTGTTGGACCACAGGCGGGTGAAGAGTTCCTCGACCCGGACGCGGGACTGGCGGCAGAAGGTGTCGGCGAGCCGGTAGGCCTCGCGGCCGTGGTCGTCGGAGGAGCGCAGCAGTTCGGCACGGACGCAGGCGGCGCTCATCGCGAAGAGTTCCGCACCGATGTCGACGATCCTGCCGAGGAAGCCCTGCTTGGTCTCCATCCGGCCCTGCCAGCGCGACATGGCGTAGAAGGTGGAGCGCGCGAGCTTGCGGGCGGAGCGTTCGACGTAGCGCAGATGGGTGGACAGGTCCGGGTGTCCGGATGGGTTGAATTCCCCGTACGTACGCGGGAGTTGTCCTGGCCCTGCGACGAGCTTGGGAAGCCATCGGGCGTAGAAGCCGGCCGCGTTCGCGCCCGCCTTCGCCTTGGCGGAAAGGGGTTTGTCGGGGTCGATGATGTCCCCCGCGACCTTCAGATGGGCGTCGACGGCCTCACGGGCGATCAGCAGATGCATGATCTCGGTGGAGCCCTCGAAGATCCGGTTGATCCGCAGATCGCGCAGGAGCTGTTCGGCAGGGACGGCCCGTTCGCCGCGGGCGGCGAGGGACGCGGCTGTCTCGAAGCCCCGGCCGCCCCGGATCTGGACCAGTTCGTCGGCCATCAGACAGCCCATCTCGGAGCCGTACAGCTTGGCGAGGGCCGCTTCGATCCGGATGTCGTTGCGGTTCTCGTCCGCCATCTGGGAGGAGAGGTCGACCACCGCTTCGAGCGCGAAGGTGGTTGCGGCGATGAAGGAGATCTTGGCGCCGACAGCCTCGTGCCGGGCGACCGGCCTGCCCCACTGCTCACGGACCGCCGACCACTCGCGGGCGATCTTCAGACACCACTTCCCGGCGCCGACGCACATGGCGGGCAGGGAGAGCCGTCCCGTGTTGAGCGTGGTGAGGGCGATCTTGAGCCCTGCGCCTTCGGGGCCGATGCGGTTCGCGGCCGGGACCCGGACCCTGTGGAAGCGGGTGACGCCGTTCTCGAGGCCGCGCAGGCCCATGAAGGCGTTGCGGTTCTCGACGGTGATGCCCGGGGAGTCCGCCTCGACGACGAAGGCCGTGATGCCGCCCTTGTGGCCTTCCGACTTCGGGACGCGGGCCATCACGACGAGGAGGTCGGCGACGACACCGTTCGTCGTCCACAGCTTCACACCGTCGAGGATGTAGTCCGGTCCCTCCGGAACCGCCGAGGTGGCGAGCCTGGCCGGGTCGGAGCCGACGTCCGGTTCGGTGAGCAGGAACGCCGAGATGTCGGTGCTGGCCAACCGGGGCAGGAAGGTGTCCTTCTGTTCCTGGCTGCCGAAGAGTTTCAGCGGCTGCGGTACGCCGATGGACTGGTGGGCGGAGAGCAGTGCACCGATCGCGGGGCTGGCGGAGCCGACCATGGCGAGGGCCTTGTTGTAGTAGACCTGGGTGAGGCCGAGGCCGCCGTACTTCGGGTCGATCTTCATCCCGAGCGCGCCGAGTTCCTTGAGGCCGTTGATCACCTCGTCGGGAATCCTCGCCTCACGCTCGATGAGGGCGCTGTCGATCCTGGTTTCGCAGAAATCGCGCAGCCGGGCGAGGAACGCCTCGCCGCGCCGGACGTCGTCCGCGGCCGGCAGCGGATGCGGATGGATCAGGTCGAGCCGGAAGCGCCCGAGGAAGAGTTCCTTGGCGAAACTGGGCTTGTGCCAGTCCTGTTCGCGAGCGGCCTCGGCCACTTGGCGCGCTTCACGCTCGGTGACCTTGGGCGTGTTCTTCGGAGCGGATGGTGCGGACATGAGGAGCTCACCTCGCCGCTTTGTGGGGTGGGCGGACGCGGCCGGTCCGCGCGGAGCGCGCATGGGCGCCTGCCGAGCCGTACCAACCGGTGCTACTTGTCCTGATGTACCCGATTACCGGCACTCCCACCATCCCCCGGACGCCGATCGGGTCGGGAGCCACTCCACTGGCCAGCCCCGCAGTGACACGGCGGCCAGGTCGTGAGCGGGGGAAGCGGAAACGGCTGGAGCCCCCGCACTGTGGGCCCCTCGCACCGCCTTGACCTGCGGTTCTCCTCCGACCTGTACGAATGCTCAGCGCTTCGGCCCGTATCGACCCGTCCCGGCCCGCTTTGAGCCGCTTCAGCTCGCCGTCATGTTCCCGCGGGAACACCTCATGGGAACCGCGCACACGAAGCAGTCCTGACCTGCGGGTACGCGTGCGCGTCCGCGCCGGTGCGGCCATGGCCACACGGGTGCGGCCACACGATGGTCATGGCCCGACCAGGCAGGACTGAGGCGCGATCCTGACATACACGGCCTTCCCCCCGGTCCCGGCGGACCAACCCCGCGCGAAGGCCCTGACATGCCATTGGCTGGAGCAATGGCCGGTCCGAAGCGTTGCAGGGCAGCAGGATGGACGTCTTGACCACGTCATGTGCCAGGAGTCCCGCGTGTACAGGCTGTTTGAGTGGAGCCGCCAGGAGCACCGTCCGCATGCAGGCCCACGCGGCGGCTCCGTCCTGCGACTGGGCAGCGTCCGTGCTCGCGCCGCTCGCTCTGCGACGGAGTGAGCAGTGAGGTGGCCGGGCCGCCCCGGGGCGGCGAGCGACTGGGCAGCGCGGCCCGGCGATGGGGGGCCGCAGGTGCCGGCCGCGCCCGCATGGATGCGCTGGCTGCCCGCCTTCTATATCGCGGGCATCCTGGTGCTCGAACCCCTTACGCCCGTGCAGTGGCCGGTGAGCTTCCTGCTCATCGCCCTCCCCGTGATCGCCGCCTTCGCCCACGGCCCCGCCGCCGTCGCCGGCGTCACCGTGTTCGCGATCGCGTTCGAAGGGGTCCTGGCCGGCACCCCGTGCTGCGCGGGCCGACCGGTGAGCTACGTGTGGGAGCGCCACTACGTGGCCACCTACCTGAGCACCGCTGTGGTCGGCGTCCTCGGAACAATCCTGGCTGCCCACCGCGTGCGCCGGGAACGCACCCTCGCCAACGTGCGCTTCGTGGCCGAGATCGCGCAGCGTGTCCTGCTCAGCCCGGTCCCTCACCGCGTCGGCCCCATTCTGGTTGAAGCCCTCTACCTGTCCGCCGCCGCGGAAGCACGCATCGGCGGTGACCTGTATGAGGCCGTCCCCACCACGTACGGACTCCGCCTTGTCATCGGCGACGTCCGCGGCAAGGGACTCCCCGCCGTCGAGACGGCCGCTACGCTCCTCGGCGCCTTTCGCGAGGCCGCCCACGACGAACCCGACCTCGCCGCCGTTGCCCGCCGGGCGGAGACGAGCATGAATCGCAGGGCCGCCCGCCTGGCCGGAAACGACGTGGGCGAGCGCTTCGTCACCGCTGTCTTCGCGGAGATCCCCCACCGTCACGTGGTCCGCATCGTCAACTGCGGCCATCCCCCGCCCCTCCTCATCCGCTCCGACGGGGTCACCGAGCTGGAGACGGCCGACCCCGCACCGCCCCTCAACCTGGGCATGCTCATCACGGAGGCCTACCGGGTCGACGAGTACCCCTTCGGTCCCGGCGACCAGTTGCTGCTCTACACCGACGGCGTCACCGAAGCACGCGACCACACCGGGGCCTTCTACCCCCTCCCCCAGCGTGTCCTCTCCTGGGGTCCTCTCCAGCCCCGGGAACTCCTCGACCGCCTCCACCACGATCTGCTCATCTACAGCAACAACCACCTCGACGACGACACCGCGGCCCTCGCCATCTACCACCTGCCCGACTAGCGTCCTGAAGATCTTGAGATCCCGCCCGCCTTGCACCCCGCACCCCCGCCATTGCCGGCCTCGGGTACGGGTGCGCCCCGCCCGCAGCTGGTCGGCGCGATTGTCAGCTGCGAGCGGAAGTTCATTTGGCGGGCCAGGACCTGCCCGGCTGGTCCCACGAGGAACGCACGTATGGCGTGTAGTGAGCCCGCTCCTGGGCGGCGACGGCCACATATCGCTCAGGCTGGAACCGTGGACCGCCGGCTCCTAACGCAGGGCGGCGGCGACCAGGTCTTCGAGGGCCTGGCGTGGCACTTCGCCGCCACTGACCAGCCCGTCGAAGACCAGTCCGTCCATGCAGGTCAGCAGGGTGTGCGTACGGTTCTCGACGTCCGTCACACCGTGGCCTGCGAGGAACAGTCGAACGGCCTCCCGGCCGGCGTTCTCGCGGGGCGCAAGGATTTCGCGCAGCTCCGGGTCGCGCACACTCTCAACGGCGCAGGCGTAACGGGCGAGCGATCGGCGGCGGCCCTTGCCGGTGAGTCGGTGTCGGGCGAGCAGCACCATGCCATCGACCAGTTCCTCGACGGTGCGCGGACGCGGAGCCGTCACCGAGGCCGGCTTCCGGTCTCCCTGCATGCAAAGCGCCGACCGTGCTGCCGATCTCGGTCGCGGCCGACGTGTCAACCTGCGGCGTTCGCCAGAAGGGTGCCGCCACCGCATACGGAGATGTAACGTGCACACCAGGCGAGTAACTATTACTCAACTGCTGGTGGCACGGGAGGATTTGATGGTTGCGGAGTTGGTCGAGACCTGGGTGGCGGGCTGGGCCGTATCGCGGCGGACGCCGCCGCCGGTCGAGATGCCCTGGGGGTTCTACATCGCGGTGGCCGACAGCCCGGGTGAAGTGGGACGCCATGTCCTGCCCGAAGCCGATGAGTTGCGGGTCCGCAGCGCCTGTGCCTCAGTGGCCGTGCCGCGGACCTGGATGAAGATGCCCGTGGAGCCAGAGGTGATCGAGCCGTGGCTGTCCCCCGGGTGGGTGGTGGCGTACGAGGAGACCGGACACCTGATGGTCACCGATCTCATGGCCGCCCACCGGGTCGAGCCAGAGGGATACACCGTGACGGTGGAGACCGTCGGAGCCGTCGTCTTCGCGCGGGTGCTGGACGCGGCGGGCGAGCAGGCGGCCCAGGGGCAGATGGCATTGCTCGGGGATGCGGCAGTCGTGGACCGAGTGCGGACCGAGGATGCCCACCGTCGGCGCGGGCTGGGGCAGTTGGTGATGCGCACGCTCGCCGACCATGCCCTGAAGGAGGGTGCCGGCCTCGGAGTCCTCGGCGCGACCGCCGCCGGGCGCGCGCTGTACGAGACGCTGGGCTGGAAGAAGCACGCGACCATGGCGGAGTGCGTCTACCGGCCCTGAAGCCCGAAGCGTCAGCCGCCCTCGGGCCAGATCTCCCGGACGCGGTGATCGCGGTGATCGCGGTAAGGACGGTGAGGAGTGCGGCGCTGCCGGCGAGCGAGAGGCCCTGGCCTCAGTCGACGTCGAGGACACCGGCGGTGTCGAGGCCGAGCGTTGCGATGAAGGTCTGCGCGGTCCGCACAGTGCGCTCCGCCGTCGCGCCCCAGAACGTGGCAGTGGAGATCGACGTCATCAGGTCTCCCTGGTGTTGATGTCGACGTCGATGACGGCCCGCTCGATCGCGGCCTCCACCGTGGCGACGATGGTCTGAGTGTCGGCGCCCGTGCCGACCTGACCGGCGAGCGCGGTGATCGCGGCGGTCTGGGCGGCCATCCGCTTGTCCATGGAACGGATGCGGGCCTGCATGTCCTTCAAGATGGACTGCGGCTGCCACGTGGGATTCGTCCCGTGGTCTGCCGCGTCTGTCGGGCCGCCGATCGCGTCGGTCTTCCAGACGGCGTCGAAAATGTCGCGCTTGGTGATCCCTGCCATGGGGTCCTCCTCATTCGGGTTCCAGCTCGCGGGGTGCTTCAGCCGCTCAGCCACATCGGCGCGGAGCTCGGCCATGGTGAAACCACGGGGGTCGACCTTGTCGTTCGACCACTCCAGGTGGCCGATCACGGACTTCGCCGACCAGCCGTGCGCCCGGCACAACGCCGCCTGCACCCGGACGATCGCGTCGTACTGCGCCTTGGGCCAGGGGTCCTTGCCGTCGCCGAGGTTCTCGCACTCCCAGCCGTAGAAGCGCGCGTTGCCGTCGGTTCCGTTCGCATTGCCCTTCGTGGGCGGGGTCGGCCGGCTGCCGTACGACTCGGCGATCACCTGCTCCAGAACGCGTGGGTCACCGCCGCCCGCGTGATTCGCGCGGCCCCAGCCGACCAGGTGCACCCGGCCGTCTTTCGCAATCATCCCGTGACACAGCGGACCGGGCAGGGACGCGTACCCGTCCCGGACCATGGCCACGGTCGCCGCGGTCCCCTTGGTGACCGTGTGGTGCACCATGCTGCCGTTGACCGGACCCCATGCACCCTTCGAGTTCCGGTTGTGCGTACGCCAGTTACCGACCTCCACCACGCGCACTCCCTCGGCACGCAAAGCAGATATGACCTGAGCAGCAGACATCGGGTTTGCCATGCGATTTCCCTATCCTGCGGTGTAGATGATGCTGCGGAACATTCCCCTGGTAACCGTTCTTCCCCTCGTCGGTTCCTTCTACCTTCTCCACCCCGACATACGGACCCCGCCACGTGGAATCCGCAGCGGGGTCCGTGTACTTCGTGCCCCAGCTGGTGGTGCGCGTCCACGTGATCCGCGACGGCGGCACTGCCAGCACGTAGCTGGTGCTGATGTCCGCCCGGGGGCAGACGGTCAAGGACATCACCACGCTGATGCGGGTTGGCGAGGACTACGTCCGCGATGTCATCCACGCCTTCAACGAGCGGGGGTTCGACGCGCTGGACCCAAGATGGAGCGAGGGACACCCCAAGACCCCGCCCCCGACGGGCGGGTGATACGCGTCGACGAGTTCGGACCGCTGAACCTGATGCCCCACAAGGGCAAGGTGTGGGGACCGGCAAGGCGTCCGCGCAGGCTGTGGGCCACCTACAACCGGTACGACGGCGTGCGGCACATGCTCGCCGCCCTCCAACCCGGCCAAG
Organism: Streptomyces sp. NBC_01224; assembly: GCF_036002945.1. NCBI lineage: Bacteria > Bacillati > Actinomycetota > Actinomycetes > Kitasatosporales > Streptomycetaceae > Streptomyces > Streptomyces sp. NBC_01224. The sequence continues at coordinate 2,561,322 of NZ_CP108529.1, forward strand.
GCTGCGTGACGAGCCACAAGCTCCGTATTCCCACCGTTTTCCCAGCCACCCGTTTGAACCGGCCAAGATTTAGCGGTACTTGCAGGGCAGGGCGAAGACACGCAGAACGGCCGGAGCCCCCGCACAGTGGGCCCCCACAGCGCCCTGACCTGCGATTTTCCTCTGACCTGCGTGAACTCTCAGCGCTTCGGCCCGTCCTGGCCCGTCCTGGCCCGTCTTAAAGGCAGACGCCATTACGTCAGGCACTTCGGCGACCGCCGAAAGACACTGTGCTCCCCCCAGGCCCTGCGGAAGATCCGCGCGGCACCAGGTACAACATCGGCACCCGGCCGGATCTCCGTGAAGCCTTTGGGCGTACGAACCTGGGATTTGACCTCGGATCCTGGACAGCCCCCGGCCGGGCCTCGGAGACACAGCACCGCACGTTCGTCCGCGCTGTTAGGGAGCGCCCTCGCGTCGTAGGGACGAGCCCGGTTCCGCCCAACGGCGATTGCCCTGAGCACCTGGAGCACTTCAGGACGTCTGGCACGCGCCACAAACGGCAACGCCCCACCCGACGGTGGGGCATTGCCGCTCTTCACCTTGGCTGCTGGGTGTAGTCGGCCGGCGCCGGGGAGGAGAGCTGCCCCTCCCTTACGGGCGCGAGCTTGCCGGTACGCGGATCAGCAATGTAGCCCTGCTGCCCTGCAGAAAACGGCACCACTTGGCCGTTTGGACTTACGAACCCCAGGGGGACGTAGCGCCCTGTCTTGGAGTCCGCCTCATATGCCAGCGGCCGGCCGGCCGCTGCGGCCTCAGTCGGAGCGTGATCGGTACCCGTCGAGGTTGAGGCAACGACGGGAGCGGCGCCTGCTGCCATCCCTAAGACAGCGGTCGTAGCCACGATGTGATGCAGGAACTTCATGAGGACCTCGCGTCAGCGCTGGAAAATAGCCCTAAGCATAGGGGGGGGCAAACCCGGTGGCCGTGCAGCGACCGAAAGAGGCCGCCGCACCAGATAAACAGGACGCCGTCTTTTAGAAGCTGTTGTCTTTCCGGACTTGAGGACGGCGTTTTCACTGGTCAGGCATAGGGGTGGTGATTCCGTGGGAGTCGTGGCCTGTCGTGTTGTCGCTCCCTGGGAGATCGCGGATGCCGTCGGTTGTTGGACTGCTGGAACAGTACGAGCTCGCCGCTCGCCGTCGGGTCGACGGGCTGCGTGAGGAGGCCGACCGCATCCAGGCCGAGCTGGCCGTGGCCGAGCAGGAATGGCAGGAGTGGGCGATCGCTCGCAGGCGAGTCGATACGGTGCTGGCTCCGGATGGCGGCGGCACCGCCGACACGGAGGACGCCCCGGGTCCGGGGGATGCGGCGAAGCCGAAGTCGCAGGTGCCGGTGTGGCGTGAGGGCCTTTCCTGGTCGGTGCTCTCGGTGGACTACCAGCGCATCCTGCAGACCCTCGCGGACCGTCTCCGGCTCGGGCAAGGTCCGCTGACCTGCCAGGAGATGGCTGCCATGTTCGGCATGGAGGTAGTGCCGGCGCGGGTGGAAGCCCTGCGGTCGAAGGCGAAACGCCTGGTCGCGCGCGGCTGGCTGGCCGAGCCGGCACCGGGCCGGTTCACGCTCGCGCAGGGCGTGGCCGGGCCAGGCGGCGCGTCATGAGCTACTAAGGACCAGGTTCGAGCGGGGCCAGACGCAGTGAAGGCCCGGTATCCACCGGGCCTTCACGTTTGAGTAGCGGGGACAGGATTTGAACCTGCGACCTCTGGGTTATGAGCCCAGCGAGCTACCGAGCTGCTCCACCCCGCGTCGGTACGGTGAACTGTACGGCACCGACCCGGCTCGGCCGAATCGGCTTTCGCTTGGAGGCAGTGCCAGCGCATCTGTGGCCGCTGTCGGCCGGCCACCATCCGAGTCTCGCCCCACGCCAGGAGACGCGGCAGTGGGACCTTCATCCTCGGGGCGAGATGGCGGCGCGGCACGGGGCTCACTAGCTGGGTGTGCCGCCCATCCGGCGGGTTCACTGCGCCCCTTGTGGGTGGACTGCGGCGGAACCAGGGGACCGTCGGCATGTCCGCGGAGGAGTGAGGGGGCACTTCTCGGCTCGTGAAGTTAACGCGCATCTTCAGCGCACGAGTCGAAAGGACAATGATGCGACGCATCGTTGCCGCTCTGCTGCTCGCCGTCGCCCTGACGGCCGCCCTCGCTCCGGCCGCCCACGCGGCCCCGAAGCCGGTGACCTCCCCGTACACCCAGGCTTCGGCCATGGTCAACGCGGATGGGGATCTACTCGAAGCCAAGAACATCGTGTCGGTCATGTAGATCTGTGAGTTTCGTGTGCGATGCGTCAAGTCGGCTTCATCCGGCTACTGGCCGACCTCAATCAATTACGTTCCGTGCACAAAAGGCTACTCTTCGCAGTGAAAGCTGATCATTCTCAGGGGAACAGGCGGTGCGTGATGTCCCAGGAAAACTTGCCGGGAACGCGGTCTGGAGATGCCGACATCATCTTCTCCGGCGGTTCCATCGTGACGGTTACCGACGAGAAGTCGGTGGCGCCCGAGGCGGTGGCAGTCAAGGACGGCCGGATCGTCTTCGTCGGCAACCTGTCCCAGGCGCAAGCCGAGTGGCGGGGGCCGGACACGCGGTTGCACGACCTGCTGCCGGACCAGGCCCTGCTGCCGGGCTTCATCGATGCGCACGGCCACGTGGTCGGCACCGGCCTGCAGGCCACGATCGCCAACCTCCTGGCCGCTCCCGACGGCAACGTCACCAACATCGCGTCCCTCCAGGGCAAGCTGCGCGAGTTCGCCGAAAGCGCGGTGGGGAAACGCTCGGACTGGATCGTCGGTTTCGGTTACGACGACTCCATGCTCACCGAGGGCAAGCACCCCACCCGCCACGACCTGGACGTGGTATCCACCGAGAAGCCTGTCCTGGCGATCCACCAGTCCTTCCATCTGGGAGTGGTCAACAGCCTGGGACTCGAACGGCTCCAGTACACCGCCATGACACCGGACCCGGAGGGCGGGGTGATCCGGCGGAGGCTGGAGCGCGGGACCGAATCCGGGCCCGTGTACGGGGAGCCGAACGGGGTGCTGGAGGAGACTGCGTTCAACCCCGCCGCCGACCTGGCCGTCGCCGGAATGGACCCCATCGACAGCGGGCAGTTCCTGCCCGTGGGCCTCCTGTCGGCGGCGAGTTTCGGCTTCACGACCGTGCAGGAGGGGGCAGCGAGCTTGGAGGTCCTGGGCCTCCTGCGGCAGGTCGCGGACGCCCACCCCGCCGGCCTGCCCACCGATGTGGTCGTCTACGTAAAGGCTGACCAGGCCATGAAATCCCCTGACACGGTCCAGGCGAGCCGGGAGTACACCAAGGGCCTGCGTGCGGCCGGGGTGAAGTTGGTCCTGGATGGCTCGCCGCAGGGGCGCACCGCCTGGCTCACCGAGCCCTACCTCACGCCGCCCGACGGTCAGGACGAGGACTACCGCGGCTATGCGACCCTGCCGGACAAGGACGTCCTGGCCCAGGTCCGGGCGGGTTTCGCCAACAACTGGCACGTCATCGCACACGTGAACGGCGACGCCGCCATCGACCAACTCCTCCAGTGCGTGCGCGCGGCCACCAAGGAAGCCGGGCAGGACCGGCGCACGACTGCCATCCACTGCCAGACCGCCCGCGAGGACCAGGTCGAGGCGTTTCGGGAACTCGGCATCATCCCGTCGTTCTTCTCCATGCATACCTACTACTGGGGCGACTGGTACCGCAAGACCGTGCTCGGCCCCGAACGGGCTGTCAACATCTCGCCGGCCCGGTGGGCGGTGGACCGCGGCATGGCCTACACCTCACATCACGACGCCCCCGTCGCCCTGCCCAACTCGATCGCCATCCTGTCCAGCCAGGTCACCCGTGTCACCCGGACCTCAGGAAGCGTCCTGGGCCCGGACCAGTGCGTGTCGGTCCTGGACGCGGTGAAGTCCATCACCATCAACGCCGCCCGCCAGTACTTCGAAGAGGACACCAAGGGCAGCATCGAGGTTGGCAAGCTCGCCGACTTTGTGATCCTCAGCCACAACCCGCTGACGATCCCCGAGCAAAAGATCAAGGACATCACCGTCGTGGAGACCATTAAGGAGGGCAGGACCGTCTTCCCGCCCCCTCCCGCACGCCCAGAGCCCGCCCCCGTCCTGCATAAGGCAATGTCCGCAGCCTTTGCCCACCACTGCTGACGCCCCGGGAAGGTCACCCAGTTGAGGGGCTGAGCACCAGCAGACCAGATCGACCGGGACGACGTGCAGCATCCACACGCACCGGACCAGATCAGTTGAGATTTCGAGCCGCTGCTTGTCTCAGCTGATTTGGTCGCCGCAGGTCACAAGCACGGGGGAAAGGAACTGATCACGCTGGAGGCCCTCGACGCTCCTCGATCGCCGGGGCCGCGGACGAGACCCGACCCGCGTCGATCGCGTCTCCGGGACGAAACCCTTCGACGTGCTCCATGCTGCCAAAAAGGACGACGTCCACCGGTCGTCCTCCCTGACAGCGGGTGCGGATGGGGCAGAGCACGGCCTCGTTCGCGGCGTAGTTGCGACGAACTCGGCGAACTCCACGCGCCCGGCGCCCTGGGCGTAGGCGACGGGAGGAGAGCGGTCGAAGGCGGTGGCTGCGAGAGGCCCGAGCTTTCTCGGAGGGCGTTATGAGGTTTGATGTCGGTTTCATTCTTGGGGTTGGGTGAGGTTCGCTGGTCGCGGGTTCGTAGCCGGCGTTACGGCTGGGGCTGGGCGAACAAGCCGGGTTCGGGCTCGGTGAGGATCCCCCGGCTGACCATGCGCTTGAACTTGAAGCGGATGCCCTCGGTGTTCTTCGGCAGGATGGGCAGGTCGAGGGCCTCGCCTCGCACAGGTCCCGGGCCCGCATCGATCGGCCGGTTTCGGCGAAGACTTGAGAGGTACCGACAACGCACCCCAGTCGGCCCCCGCCGGGCCGGGCATCGCGCCTCCGCCCCCCGCGGAACACTGCGGACGCGGCAGCGGTGGAAAAGAAGGTGCTCCTGCCGCGCGACATCCTGCCGTCTCACGTAGTCAAGAGGGGTATGCACGGGGATCACGGAACAAGAGAACAAGCGGGGGCCGAGTGAAATCAGCACAGGAGGATCAGTACCTGGAGTTCGTGGCCGCGAGGGCGAAGGCGCTGTACCGCTCGGCGTACGTTCTCGCGGCGGGCGACACACATCTTGCCGAGGACCTGGTCCAGGAAACCCTCAGCCGGGTGTACGTGCATTGGAAGCGGGTGGCCAGAGCGGACAGCCCGGCGGCCTACGCCCAGACGGTTCTGGTCCGCACCTCCCTCACCCTGCGGCGTCGGCGAAGCACCGGCGAGCGCCCCATCGGGAAGATGCCCGACAGCGCGGCGGCCGGCCCGGACGCCGCACTGCGGCTCACCCTGCTGGACGCGCTCGGCCAACTGCCACCCCGAGGCCGGGCGGTGCTGCTGCTGCGCTACTGGGAGGACCGCAGCATCGAGGAGACCGCCCAGATGCTCAAGCTGAGCAGCAGCGCGGTCCGCTCCCAGGGCACCCGGGCACTCAACAGGGTGCGTGCGTTGCTCGGCGACAGCCTGTCCGACCTGGTTCCGCACTGAACACCGGTGCACACAGGTCGAACCCACCGCAAAATCCCCATCAGCGACAGAAAAGGTGACGCCAGCATGCCGTTCGAAGCAGACCTCGCACACGCCCTGGACCGCACGACCGACTCCCTCGAACCCGATCTCACCACGCTCACGAGCGGAGCCGTCGAGCGCGGGCGGAGCCGCAGTCGGCGTCGGCGCAGCGCCGCCGTCATCGCCGGGGTCGGCGCCTGCGCCGCGATCGCGGCAGCCGGCCTGGTGCTCCCCGGCGCGCTCGCAGGGACTCGCTCCGCAGGATCCGGCATGGAAACGGTGGCGCTGGCGATGCCCCGTTCCGCGATCAGCGGCACCCAGATGATCGACGCTGTGAAGAAGACGTTCCCCGGGAGCCGGTTCGGCCACGAGGACGGACAGAGCAACGACCCCTCGAATCCGTCCAGCGGGTGGGTCGCCAACGGCGGAGTGGACGTCAACGACGGGCACGGCGCCGCCAACGTCGGTGTCTCGGCCCTGCGGCTCAAGCTGCCGCTCAGGGACGGCGAAGGGCTGAACTGCGACAATACGGCCGGGCGTGCTGAGGTTGGCGACACCTGCGAGCTGAGCGAGCTGCCGAGCAGCGCCGCGCTTCCCGGCGGAGCCCTGGTGATGTCGGAGAAGATCGCGGAAATTCAGCCGATTGGTGCCGACCCCGTCCCCGACTCCGACATCGCTCACCGCTGGACGACGACGGTGACCCTGAAGTCGACCGGCGCCCAGCTTCAGATGGTGCAGTGGAACACCGCCGACGACTTCGGTAGCGGAAACAGGCTGAAGCCGACCCGTGACGCTCCCCCGCTCTCCCAGAAGCAGGCGGTGGCCGCACTCACCGGTCCCACCTGGGCGCTGATCCTCGGTGCCGTCGGCTGACCCGTTGCATTGCCGAAAATGGGGGCAGAACCTCCATGACTTGCTGCACCGACAGGTCATGGAGGTTCTGGTCGGTGCCGTCGTCCCGCCACAGGCCGAAGTAGTGGTACACCGCGCGCCAGCGGCGGAAGAACGCGTATACCCGGTCCCACGGTGGGAAGTCCGCTGGCATCGCCCGCCACTTGATGCCGTTGTCGCAACGCCGTTGCTTGAGCTACTGAAGTATCGCGGGCGTAAGGGTGATGACCTTCTCCGGAACCCGTCGTATCCCTCGCCTGAACTGGTCTTTCTTGCGCACGATGTACTGCGAGACCGGATGGCGGGTGTAGCGGTCCGCCTCGCGTAGCCGTCGGAGAACCCGATCGGCTTGCCGGCATAGTCGTAGAGCACCGGGCTGCCGGTCGTGATCTCGATCAGTTCGGGCGACGCTTGGTAGAAGACGAGTTCGATGTCGCACCCGTTGGGGGTCGGGCAGCCCTTCTTGTAACCGCACTGGCGGCCGTTCGCCGCCTTGAACGTGATGTCCTCGCCGTCCTCGATGTTGGCGTTCATCGCGAGGGAGGCGAAGCAGTCGGTGACGTAGGCGCTATCGGGTCCGCAGACAGGGCGCCCACAGCCATCGATACGCGTTGTACGGAAGGTGCTCGCATGGGCGAGGAGCGGGCCGGACACGGGGCCTCCAATAAGGGTTGGTCGGCCCGGCCCAGAACCAGCGGCTGCACGGGAAGTCCAGCCGTGCAGGAGCGGGGGCACTCTTGGCTGAGCACCCCCGCCCGGTACGGTATGTGTGGCGTGTGCCGCTATCGGCTCGCTCGGTTCGCTGCCGCCACAGCAACCACGAGCGACGTAGCTGCCGTCACCCATTCAGGGCTCACACCCGCGCAGGCGAGCACGACGACGATGACCAACACAATGACGACGACTTCGTACCCCCACTGAGCGCCGTGGGGAAGAGGGATTGACTGCGGTACGGTCACAGGGACCACCTTTCAGGTTCTGCCTGGGTGGATGCCCGCAGCGTGTTGGTTGGGAAGCCTCCGCTGCGGGCTTCTTGCTGCCTTCACCGTAGCTATCCGCAGGACCGCATTGATCGGGGCACAGCAGCACGGGGGGGCGCAACGCCCAGTGGGGGCGCAGCACTTACACCCCTGACACGGCAGTTGCGGCCTCATATCTCGGTCGCTGCGCTCTCGCCAGCGGGGTCGGCAAGAGACCTCGCACCCCCGTGTCGGCCCGGCAGTATGCCGGGCCGCAGACTGCCGTTTCCAGCCATGTCGGCCCACGTAGGCCGCCGCGTATTGTCACCGGATCCGGCAACTCTCACCTCGGAGGGTCAGATGAAACTCGTTGTGCCTCTGCTGCTCGGAGCTGGCCTGTTCCTCTTCGGCCTCGCCCTGGCAGCGAACTACCGCGGCCTCGCACACCGAGTCGTGAACATCTATCTGAACCCCGCCTTCTTCGACCCCTACCATCTCCGCCGCCTCAAGCGACGGGGCGTCGACCACCCCGGGATGGTCTTTCTCGCCAATACAGAGCACCAGCAGCGGCGCGTACGCATCTTGGGTGGGGCTCAGACCGCCCTGGGGCTCCTGATCATCAGTGCAGTCGCCGTGTCCGTGATTCACGCCTGATGGGCTTTCAGAATCGGCCGCCCCCGGAGCCCGGCCCCGTCTCAACGTCGTTCACACCCCCGTGGCGGGGCGCAACGGCCACGCCATGACGATGGCTCGCCCCCGACCGCGGGGTATCCATCAGACGCCCACCTACGGAGACGGTGCGCGGTGCCGCCGGGACGAGCCGACTGCACCGCGCAGTCCGGGGCGGGCTGGCCCTACTGGGGAGCAGGCAGAATGATCGTGCCGGCCGCCTTGTTGAACTCGGCCTCGCTGACCTCGCGGTATCCATCGGGTACCACGGCGAACACGTCCGCGCCCCCGCTGACGGTCAGCCACCCGCCGTTGCGCTCATCGGCGGCGCGCGCTGCCGAGCGTCGGGGGTTTACGGGCTCGCAGGCTGAGGCACGCGGCCCCGAACTCGGCGAGATTTCCCGGGTAGTCGAGGGCACCGGCGTGAGCTGTAGCCCTGGCTGACGCCGCAACGCAGGTCGCCGGATGAGACAACCGGCGAATCTCGCCGACCCAGCGGGCGGTGTCGGGCCGCGGAATGTACGTGGCTGCGGCGCCGAGCGCTTCGCGGATGCCCGGCAGCGGGGCCGCGAGGAGAACATGTACATCTCCAGCGCACGGATGCGCTGTTGCTTGTAGCCCTTGCTCGCGGTGCGGTTCCCGACGGACTCAACGGACCAGCGGTAGCGCAGCTCGTCCGCAGCCGTCGGGGCGATGTAGCCGTTGCCCTTCACCCAGCCGGGGGGCCAGTGCTGCCCGGCCTCGTCAACGGCATCCTTGAAGACCTTGGCCGAGCCCTCGTTGTCGAAGCGCTCGCACTGCCACCCATTTGAACTAGCCAAGATCTAGCGATACTTGCAGGTCAGGGTGCAGATACGCAGGAACGGCCGGAGCCCCCGCACAGTGGCCCCCCACAGCGCCCTGACCTGCGGTTTTCCCCTGACCTGCACGAATGCTCAGCGCTTCGGCCCGTCCCGGCCCGTCCTGGCCCGTCTCAAGCCGTTTCAGCCCGCCCTCGTGCTCCCACGGGAGCACCACGGAAGCCACGAAAGCGAAGTGCGCCCTGACCTGCGGGTATCCGCTCCAGTGCCCCACGAGCCCGCACTGGCCGCCAAGCGTGACCGAAAGCCTCGGTTCAGACTGGGACACCCGTCCACAGCGTGCGAGTTCGTCGGTGTTGGTGGTGATCGTAAACTCCTCGCCTGTCCCGTCAGATCGGGCGGTGCATGGCAGCAAACACGATCACCACGTAGACGAGCACGAGCACGACCGCTGCGGTGATAGGCGGTCGACGGTGTGGGCGAGCGCGGCAGGTGGGCATCCGGCCTCACGTGACCGCGTCAGCGGCATGGGCCGGGACAGTGACCGGCAGCGGCGCCACCGGCCGCAGAGCCAGATTCCGCGACAGCGCGGAATGATCCGTGAGCCGGGGCTCACTGGTGCGCGGCTCGTGCACATAGGAGCAGTCCGCGCCCACACCTAGCGGCCGCGGAGCCCTGGAGTGCTGACCTGCCCGGAGCGCCGCTGGTGCCTATCGTGAAAGTGCACGTGATCGACATAGCGTCGTGGGCAGGTGGCATCGTGAACGCATCTGGGATCGACTACGAGGCGGTATTCCAGGCGCTGCCGAGCGCGGTAGCCCTGTTCACCACGGACCTGGTGTACGTCGACGTCAACGAGGCGTTCCTGAGCAGCATGGGGCGTACCCGTGGCCAGGTGGTAGGCCGCTACCTGTTTGATGCCTTCCCCGACGACCCCAAGGACCCTGCCGTAACCGGTATGCGCAAGCTGCAGGCATCGCTGCGGTGGGTGGCTGCCACAGGGAAGCGCGACGCCATGACGCTGCACCGCTACGACGTGGAGCTCCCGGACCGGCCCGGGGTGTGGGAGGAGCGGTACTGGAGTCCGGTGAACGTCCCCGTCTTCGGCCCGGACGGGCGGGTGGCGCTGCTGCTGCACCGGGAGGAGGACATCACCGAGCTGGTCCGCACCCTCAGTGGCCGAGGCAGCGGGGACCGGCCGACGGTACTGGAAGCCGAGCTGTACACCCGGGCCGGGGAACTCCAGGGGGTCAACGAACGGCTGCGTGAGGCGCACGCCTGCGAACACGAAGTCGCCCTGAGCCTGCAAGAGGCGATGCTGCCCGCCCCCGGGCCTGTGAGGCATCACCGCGCAGCAGTGCGCTACCGCCCGGCGGTCGGGGGGCTGAACGTGTGCGGGGACTGGTACGACCTCGTCGACCTGCCTGGCGACCGCATCGCGGTGGCCGTCGGCGATGTCGTCGGCTGCGGCCTGGCCGCCGCCTGCGTCATGGGCCAGCTGCGCAGCGCCCTCAGCGCCGCTTCCCGCGTCGCCGACGGCCCCGCCCAGGCCCTGGAAGCCCTCGGCCTGTACGCCCGCTCGGTCGACGGCGCGGAATCGACAACGGCCGTCTTGTCCGTCATCGACGGCACCAACCGCACCATCGCCTACAGCAGCGCCGGCCACCTTCCACCAGCTCTGCTGCACCCTGACGGCACCGTGGACTTCCTCGACCAGGCCACCGACCCCCCGCTCGGCGCCCGCCCCGAACATATCCCCCGCCCCCAGGCCGAGACCGCGTTCACCGAGGGGGCCACCCTTGTGCTGTACACCGACGGGCTGATCGAGCGCCGCAGCGAGGACATCGATGTCGGCCTGACCCGACTTGCCGACTCCCTCGCCCGCCACCAGGGCGCCGATCCCGAAACGCTCGCCGACGCCCTCCTGGCTGACCTGACCCCACCTGCCGGTGCCATCGACGACACCGCCCTGGTCGTCCTACGCCTGTGACAGAGGCGGCCACCACCGCGCTCACCGCCGGGTCGTCGGCCGCGCCTCGCCACCGCCAGCCCCGGGTACGGGCGTGCCCCGCCCGCAGCTGGTCGGCGCAATCATCAGCTGCGAGCGGGAGTAGAGGCCTCAGCCGGCCAAAGAGGGTGGCCGACCAAGGTGGTCTTACGGGTTCACCGCGCGAGCTGCCCGCCGGGGCAGGTCTCGGTACCGGCGCGCTGCGGGTCTGCGGTCAGCTCCTGGTCGAGGTCGACCACGGTGACCCCGTTCATCCGGCGCACGAGCTGACTGATCAGCACACCGCGCAGGTAGTGAGCACAGTTCTGAGGTGATTCGCCGGTCTCAGGGAACATCGGTACAGCTTTTAGGGGAGGATCCGTAGCTATGAGACTCCTCGTGATGGGTGGCACTTGGTTCTTGGGCAGGCACATTGCCGAAGAGGCCCTGGCCAGGGGCTGGGACGTGACGACCTTCAACCGGGGTCGGACCGGCAAGGACGTGTCCGGAGTCAAGCTTGTTCACGGGGACCGAACCGTCATCGACGACGTGCGGGGGCTCGCAGCGCATGGTCCGTGGGATGCCGTCATCGACACATCGAGTTCCGAGTTGCCGCCACGCGATGTGCTGCTGGCGGCCTCGACGCTGAAGGACTGTGCTGCCCGCTGGGTTCACGTCTCTACCGTGTCCGTTTACCGAGGCTGGCCCCACCACCACCTGACTGACGGCTCAGAGCTTTTGGAGTGCCCGGCGGACGCGGATGAAAGTTACGGCTATACCGGCGAGGACGGCAGCCCGACGGTCTACGGCTACCAGAAAGCGGGTGGCGAGCGAGCCGTGACCGAGTCATTCGCCGGCCGATCCGTAATCCTTCGCCCTGGCGTGATCCTCGGCCCTGGCGAGTACGTCGGACGCCTGCCGTGGTGGCTGCGCCGTGCACATCAGGGAGGTCACGTCCTGGCGCCCGCACCTAGAAAGCAGCTGATCCAGCCGGTGGACGTCCGCGATGTTGCTGCTTTCGCGCTCCATCAGGCCGCAAGCGATGAGACCAGCAGTTACAACGTCACCCACCCGGAAGGCATCACTTTCGAGGACTTCGTGGCGGCCTGCCTAGAAGCCACGGGCGGAGCCGGGCGCCCCGTATGGGTGGACCCCGCCATCCTCATCGAAAACGGCGTGAAGCAGTGGACCGAACTTCCCCTGTGGCGTACCCACGGCGGTGTCTGGTCAGTGGATTCGAGTCACGCTGTTGCCGCAGGACTCCGCTGCCGGCCGCTGCGCGAGACCATTCGCGACACCTGGAATTGGCTGCAGAACGACGGCTGTCCCGTGGACCACCCGCGGTGGGCGGAACACGGGATCAGCCCTGAGAAGGAGGAGAAGATTCTCGCTTCGCTCTGATCAGGCGTCCAGCGCGGGCATTCCGTACGGGGGGAGGAGCTGATGCTGGACTGGAAAGCGGGTGAACTCCTCCAGCCGCTCGCCGAGATCGGCGGCGAGGGCCGTCCCCTGCAGGTGCTGCTGGGTGAGAGCGCGCCGCAGACTCATAGCCCTGGTCACGAGCCCGGTCCCCCGATGCGTGCTGTTGATCGACAGCATCGCCTCAATGGCTTCTGCTGCCCCGTCCAGATTATTCGTCAGCAGCCGGGCCGTGGCGAGGTCGGCTGATGCCTTTCCGGAAACGATGGAGGATCGGTGCTTAGCCGGCTTGGCCGCCACAAGTTCAAGCGCCCGCAGGGCTGACACCTCCGCGGTGCGGCCGTCGCCCAGGAGCAAAGCGGTCGAGGCATTCGACATGGCCAACCGGTCGTCGGCGAACCCGAACTCGCCGCCAACGCAGTCGTGTAGTTCGTCCGTGGTGTCGGTGTCCACCTCTTCCGACATGCTCAGTGCACGTCGGGCTGCCTTTGTATGCCCAAGGTGTCCATAGGCCCGAGCCTCGATCGAGTGAAGACGCCGCGCCGCTACGTCTCCAAGACCTCCGTAGGTGAGCGCGTGTCGGGCGTGGACAGGGGCCAGCGACAGATCGCCGGAGTAGTAGGCGATGTAAGCGAGGCTGCCTGCGGCATAGGCACGTAGCGGCTCGTACCGCGCGGTCTCGCCGTAGAGTGCAGCCGTGCGTGCCAGACGCTTGGCTGCGTCGAGAGAGCCCAGGTCGAACGCAGCGGTAGCCAGCAGCGCGGATGCCTCGCCCGCGAGAATGAGCAGCGCTTGTTGCTGAGCGGGGACGGCGGTGCGGTCGCGGTTGTTCTGCACGTCCTCCCGCAGATTCTTGGCTTGCTGCCAGACGTCGAGAGCCGTCAAGTTGCCGTAGTTCCTGGCCAGCGCGTGTACGTCGTCACGCAGTTGGTCGACGGTCAGGTCGGAGACGGAGGATGCGGCAGCGGCGCCAGCATCGTCCTGTGCTTCATGTGCGGTCATTGCGATCTCGGCTTCCAAGTCGAACGTCGGTACATCGGGGTGCACAGACCTTCCTCGACGCGAGAGGCTACGGCGTCGGCCAGGTACCAAAGGGCTTCAGCGAACTGGAAGACCGGGTTGGCCTTGCGTGTGGCCAGGTAGGGAAGTCGCTGGCGGGGCCGACGTGATCGAGTACCGCAAGTCGGGTCTGTCGCTGAACTGGATCGTCGGCTGCCCGCTGGAGTGCGGATACTGCGTCCGGCACCTCTTCGACAACTTCGAGATGAAGGTTCCCCGCCGCCTGATGAGCGACGAGGAGGCCGTCACCCGCCTCGTCAGCCACCCGTACTTCCGGGCCCACAAGACGCCCATCCAGCTTCTCAACCGGGCCACCGACCCCATGCTGCCGATCGTCAAGCCGCATGTTTTCAACGTGCTGCGGAACCTGGACGAGCAGGGCCTGACCAATCACGTCCTGATCATCACTCGGTGGCGGGTGACCCCCAAGGACTGCGCCGTCCTCAACAGCTTCACGAACCTGCGTCTGACCGTGCTGGTCACGCACTCCAACATCGCCGACCCGGCCATCGAGCCCGTGGACTCCCGCATCGCCGCAGAGAGCCTGCGCACCCTGTACGAGCACGCCGAGCGGTACCGCACCGTCCTGTACTGGCGGCCGATCGTGCCCGGCCTGAACGACTCCGACACCGACATCGAGCGGGCCCGGGAGCTGTCCCAGCACGCACACGCCACCGTCTTCACTGGCCTGTTCTTCCGCGAGGAGATCGCCTCCTACTACGAGTCGCACGGCCTGCCGATGCCGTACGACGAGACGGCACGGCGGAAGATCACGCCGGAGGCCGCCGAAGAGCGGATACTCGCCGCCTTCCAAGACAGCGCCTGGGGGGCTCTGTTCCGCAAGACGAGCTGCGGTGTCGCCTACGCCCACAAAGAGGCCGACTACAACGGCCACTACGGCGTCCGCGAGCTGTGCGACATCTGTCCCGAGGACCAGATCGCGCGATGCCAGGCGGCGTGGGTCAAGCCGGATCTGGCGACAGTCACCCAGGAAGCCCGAGTCCTCGGCGCAACGGGTGAGATTGAGATCAACGATCGTGCCATCGTCGTGGAGGGACTGGACGAACCGCCGCGCTACTTCCTCCAGCACGGCTTCGGCTACCAGTGCCACGACCGAAGCAAGCCTCACCACCACCGCCAGCACGGCCGTGCTCCCATCGGCTGGAAGGCGGGGAACGGAACCGGAGCCGCATGAACTTCTCCTCCTGGCCCTCACTCCTCGTTGTCGATGTCGAGGGCAACGGCACCAACCCGCCCGACCTGGTCGAGGTCGCCGCGCTTCCCGTACGTGACGGGCGGCCGGACACGAGTACGGCAGGGGCGTGGCTGACCAAGCCGCGCCGCCCCGTCACGCCGTTCGCCGCCCGCGTCCATGGCCTGACCAATCTGCGGCTGGAGCGCGAGCCGGGCTGGGAGGAGATCGCCGACAAGGTCCACACGCTCCTGGGTGACTCGTGGATCTGCGCCCACAACGCGCATGTGGATTACAAGGTGCTGTCGGCGCACCTTCCGCAATGGCGGCCGGCCGGAGTGCTCGACACGCTCCGTCTGGCCAAGGCCACCTACCCGGGCCTGCCGAAATACTCGCTCGACGCCCTGATCGAGCACGTCCAGCCGGACCTGCGCGCGGCCTCCGCACAGCGGCACCGCGCCACGTTCGACGCCTATGCCACGGCGCAGCTTCTGATCGCCATGGCCGCCCACTACGACACCTGGGACCAGCTCGTCGCCGCGGCTGTGCCGCCCGGCCCGCCCGGAGCCCCCGAACCAGAAGAGGAACCCACCCTGTGGTGACTACGACTTCGCCCATTCGTATCGGCGTGCTCGGCGCTCATTCCACTGGCAAGACCATGCTGCTCAAGCGCATCGAGATGGAGCTGCGAGGCAACGGTGTGACCCCGGCGAGGACCGGCAGCATCGGGAAGCGTGCCGCCCTCAACGGGCTGCCCAAGATGCAGAAGCACACCGTGGCGTCCACCGAGTGGATCATTACGCAGGGCATCGCCGACGAGATCGCCGCAGCCGCCCAGGGCGCGGACGTCATCCTGGCGGACCGCGCTGCCCACGACGCCCTCGCCTACTTCAACGCCGCTCTTCAGTTCCGCGGTGAGCAGATCCACCGCTTGGAGCGGGAGCGGCTGCTGCTATTGGCTTCTACACAGTTGCCGAAGTACGACCTGCTCCTGGCGACGGTGCTCGACAAGACGATTCCGGTCGAGCAGAAGCACGACTACGACCCCCGGTACCGCGTACTGGTCGACCACCACGTACACGCGCTCCTCGCCGCCGAGACGATTCCCCACCTGCGCGTCACCAGCGACCCCGCCAGCCAGGCGAACGCCGTCGCACAGGCACTTGAGATCTACCTCAAGGCGGCCGCCGTATGAACGCCGCGCGGCCCGGGGGCGTGATCGGGCTCGCTGGAAAGACCGTGTCCCGCCTCGGATTCGGGACGATGCGGCTGACCGGGCCCGGCACCTGGGGCGACCCCGTCGACCGCGACCAGGCGGTGCGTGTCCTCCGGCAGGCCGTCCACACCCACGGCATCACGCACATCGACACCGCGGACGCCTACGGCCCACACACCGCCGAGCACCTGATCCACGATGCGCTGTACCCGTACCCCCAGGAACTGCTGATCGCGACGAAGGTCGGCATGGTGCGACCGGCCCCCAACCTGTGGGCGCCACACGGCCACCCCGTCTATCTGCGGGCCTGCGTCGAAGCCAGCCTCCGCCGACTGGGCACAGAGCGGCTGGACCTGTGCTACCTGCACCGCATCGACCCGGAAGTGCCGCTCGCGGACCAGCTCGGCACCCTCCACGCGCTCAAGGACGAAGGCAAGATCGGGCACATCGGCCTCTCGAAGGTCACTTCCGAAGACATCCGCAGAGCCGGGAAAGAGGTGACCATCGCGGCGGTCCAGAACGTGCTCAACATGACCGACCGCCACGATCCAGCCCTCGAACTCTGCCGAGACCTCGGCATCCCCTACGTGCCCTACCGGCCACTCGACGCGGGCACTCTGGCGAAAGCTCACGGGGTATTCGCCGCCCTCAACTGGCTTCTCCAGCTCGGCGATATCGTGGCGCCCATCCCCAGCACGAGCCAGCCGAAACACCTCGAAGAGATCGTGAGAGCCGTAACGGCCGGGGGCTGGTCCTGATGCGGACCACCCCGGCGATACCAGCCGCACGAGAAAGTGCACTGCGGGCCCGTGCACCGTACGAGAACTGGCGACCACCAGTGATCGGAGTGTCCTTACTCGTCCCCGTGGGGGGCGACGGTCTGCTCCTCGCCGACATGACTGGTCACGGTGACCTCGTGCTCCCTGTCGGTCCCGTAGAGGACGGTAAGACACCGGAGCAGGCAGCTCAGCACGTACTGGCCGGCGTGCCGAGCGGTCTCCCCATCCTGCGGCGGGTCGCCGTGGACGAAGTCCAGATGCGACGCCGGAAGATCATCACGCACATCCTGGTGACTGGCCCGATCACCCGCGAGGACACCGCCTTCCTCAGCTACCGCGACCCGCGGGCCGTCCTACGCGCCCTGCCCACCGTCCGGGCCATCGCTGAACTCCCGGAAGATGCGCGGGCACGAGCGCTCATCGGTCTCCAGGCACTCGCGATCGGCGCAGTCGCTCATCTCCAATCCGGAACGGTGCAGCAACTTGAGTCGGTCGCCTCCAGCGGGTGCTACAGCGCCGGCCCGGAGCTGTAGCGTCAAACCAAGGCACAACTGGAGCTGGGCCACCAATGAGAACTATCGAATCTCCCGCTGGCAGCACCCGGACCACGGTCAAGGTTCTTGCCGGAGACCCTGTCTCTGAAGCGGGAGTTCGCACACACCTGCGGACACGCCCCGAGATCGCCCTCGCAGTAGGCGGAGATCCATCCGATGACCCGCAGGTGACAGTCATAGTGGCCGACACCGTCAGCGAGGATGTACTGGTGCTGCTGCGCAAGACCCGGCGTACCAGCACCACCCGCGTCCTCCTCATCCTGGCTGAACTCACGGAGCAGGCGGTGTTCAGGGCAGTGGGGTGCGGGGTGGCGGGGCTCGTGCCCCGCAGCGAGGCCACGCCGGAACATCTGGTCCACGTCATAGAGACCGTGGCGGCGGGCGACGGCTACATGCCCCCCAACCTGCTGGGGGCGCTCATGTCGGAAGTTGGCACGCTGCAGGAGAACGTGCTCCTCCCGCAGGGACGGCACTTCAGCGGTCTGTCCGCCCGTGAGATCGACGTGCTCCGCCTCGTCGCCGAAGGACACGACACCGAAGTCATCGCGACGAAGCTCGCCTATTCCGAGCGCACGATCAAGAACGCGCTGCAAGGGGTGATGACCCGCTACCAGCTTCGCAACCGGAGCCACGCCGTTGCGTTCGCGATGCGCCAGGGCTTGATCTGACCGACGGGTACGGCCGCGGTGGGCGGGGGCACAGCGCTGGGGTGCAACAGAACGGCATCTCCTCACCGCGTGGGCCGACCTCGTACGGGGCGACGTCGACAGGAACGGCCGGAGCCCCCGCACAGTGGGCCCCCCACAGCGCCCTGACCTGCGGTTTTCCCCTGACCTGCACGAATGCTCAGCGCTTCGGCCCGTCCTGGCCCGTCCTGGCCCGTCTCCAGCCGTTTCGGCCCGCCGCCGTTTTCCCGCGGGAAAACCATGGGAATGCGGCGAACGCGAAGTGCCCAGACCTGCGCTATCCACACCCGGGCTCCACGAGCCTGCGCCAGGACCCAAGCTGGCCAAAAAGATCCACGTGGATGGCTGCCCACGGTCGCGCTCCGTGGTCGGCACTACGCCGACCGCAATGCGGGATCCGGGGACTGTGCGGGTCAGCCCCCAGACAAGCACGAAGCCCCACCCCATATCAGGGGCGGGGCCGATCGTGTACCCCCGGAGCCGACCGCGAGTACTGTTCTGTTGTCGAGTCAGAACAGGAGCCAGTATGCATGCTCTGCCGCACGACCACACCGGAACGCGCATCGCGCGCCTCCGTCGAGAGCGCCACCTGACACAAACGGCACTTGCTCAACTGGCAGGCGTGTCAGCCAGTCTCGTGACGAAGACCGAGCGGGGCGTACTCCCCCTCACTCCGCACGTTTCCGCGTGCTTCGCGCGGGCCCTGGGTGTGTCGGTAGCAACCATCGTTGGCCAGCCATACGTGGACGAACTTCGAGCCGATGAACTAGACGTACTGATAAGGCCCATTCGCGAGGCTCTGGACGTCTACGACCTCGGCGTAGACCCCGAGATCAACGCACGAAGCATTGCTGATCTGAACACAGAAGCCGAGCGCTTGTGTGCCGCCGTTCGCGGCGGCGAAATCAAGATGGCCGCAAGTGAAGTCGCCGGCCTCATCCAGGAAGCGACGACCGCAGCGCATGCAGCGGGGGCGCACGAAGGGTGGCTCACCCTCGCGAGTCTCTACCGAACCGCCTACGACGTTGCCGCAAAGCTGGGGTTCCCTGACCTGGCCGCTCTCTCCCTCGCACGTCTGGACTGGGCCGCACAAATGGGCTCGGATGCGGTACTCGGTGGCATGTTCCACTACCTACGTGCCCTCACCTACCTGCGGGAGGGGCAGTACCGCACAGGCGACCGCCTCATCTCCATGGGGCTCTCGACTCTGCAACAATCCGATGCAAGCCGTGAACGCCAGATCCTCACGGGGCAGCTCCACCTCGGGGCCGCGGTGATGGCCGGCCGCGCCCACGATGAGGACCGCGCCCAGGGACACCTGTTGAGCTCCGAACACATCGCTGGCGAGACTGGCGAGGCCGTGAAGGTTCACTGGCTCGCGTACGGGCCGACGAACGTCAAGGTGCATCGGGTCGCGGTTCTCGCCGAGCTGGACAAGTACGGCGAAGCCGTCGAGGCGTCAGCCGACATCGCCATTCCGCGCGACTGGCCTAAGTCGCGCACAAGCCACCACCTCGCCGAGGTGGCCCGCGCCCAGATGTGGACGGGCAAGTTGGACGGGGCGTTCAGCAACCTGCTGATGGCACGGAAGATCGCACCACAGCAGGCGAAGTATCACCCGACCGTCAGGGAAACGTACGAGGGCCTGGAAGCCGCCCACCGCCAGCTTCCTGACAGCTTCCTCTCCTACGGCTCCTGGCTCAGCTCCTCACGCTAAGTTGCTCTAAGAGCTCGCGCAGATAGGCGGCGTGGGCAGCCCCGGCAACAAGGTGGGAACAGATCCCGGTGATCATGGAGCTGCGACGCTCTGTGACCACTGGGGAGATCTGTGCCCGTCCTTCCATCATGGCTGACCGACCCGCTCTGGGATCAATTCGCGGCACTGCTGCCCAAGCGCCCTGCGGTCGATCCGGCCCACCCGCTGGGTTGCCACCGCCGCCGTATCAGCGACCGGATCGTGTTCGACAAGCTGCTCCAGATCCTGCGGTTCGGCTGCTCCTACCAGGCGGTCTCCGACACGACCTGCTCGGCGACCACGATCCGCAACCGCCGCAACGAGTGGATCCGGCTCGGCGTCTTCGCCCGACTCAAACAGATCGCGCTTGAGTCCTACGACCGGATCGTCGGGCTCGTGCTCGACCAGATCGCCGTCGACGGCTCCATCACCAAGGCCCCCGGCGGCAGTGAAGCGGCCGGGCGCTCGCCGGTCGACCGCGGCAAACAGGGCCTGAAACGCTCCGGCATGACGGATGGCTATGGGATCCCGCTCGGCAGGGTCCTCGCCGGAGCGAACCGCCACGACTCTCCGCTGCTGGCTCCGACCCTGGACCTGCTGGTGGACCTGGGACCGCTGCCCGAGGCCATCACTGTGCACCTGGACGCCGGCTACGACTCGGACAAGACCCGCGCCGAACTCGCCGCGCGCAGTCTGCACGGCCGCATCGCGCACAAGGGCGAGAAGGTACCGATCCAGGCGAGCCAGCGGTGGCACGTCGAGCGCACCCACGCCTGGCAGAACGCCTTCTACCGGCTCGCCCGATGCTACGAACGCCGTGTCGCGGTCATCGACGCGTTCTTCGACCTCGCCGATACGATCATCACCGTCCGTAGCCTGCTCCGCAGGGCATGGACGACCCACCGCTGGGACAACCGTCCGAACCGCCGCCCATGAGCGAGTGCCGATCTACGCAGCGTCTAAGTGCAGCAGTTTGGGCATCTTGATGCCGACATGATCGGTACGTATGCCTGCCGACGTATAGGTACGGCCGCCACCGCCCCGGTGGACGTGTGCAGCACGTCGTCACGGCAGTAGAGCATATTTCCCCTATATGGGCGACGATCGGTATATGGGTGACGATCGGTGTGGCTGGTGCGAAGCTCCACTGCCGGAGTCGGCAGGCCCGGGTCGGCGGTATTGCGGTCAGGCGCATCGGCAGGCGGCCTGGCGAGCCAGGCGTCGCTGGCAGGCGGCGGCGGATGCGCGGCAGGCGCTGGCGTTCGCGGAAGCGGATCTCCTGACACAGGTGCAGGCCGCAACCCAGCAGGCGAGCGACTCGCGCCCGGGGCGAGGAGCGGAGAGCTGCCATGTTGCCGCCGTGGCGGAGGTACCCGGGCTGGCCGGGCAGTTGATGCGCTCCGCGGTGCTGGCGGACCGACGAACCGGGGCCAGCTGGGCGCAGATCGGTGCTGGCCTGGGCATCAGCGCGGAGGCGGCCAGATGCCGCTTCAGGCGCCTGCAGGAATCCCTGCCTGGTGCCGCTCGGGAGGGCGAGAGCACGAGGGACCTTGCCGGCTTCGGCACCGGCACAGGCTCCGGCACGCATATGCTCTGCGCCGCTTTGGACCAGTTCATGCGGGAGACAGGCGCCTCCGGGGGCCTGGTATACCTGCTGCCGCCGGGCGAGCGGGTGCTGCGGCTGGCGGTGCTGAGGGGGGTTCCCCGGCAGATCGCCGCGCACTGGACGCAGGTGCCGCTGGCGGCCCGCACCCCGGCGACCGACGCCGTGCGCGAGCGGCGTCTGGTGTGGATAGGCGGCCAGGAAGAGATGGCGCGGCACTACCCGCAGATGGCGCTCGCGCTGCCCTACCCCTTCTCGGCGGCCGCTGCCCCGATCACCACCGGCACCACCGCTTGGGGCGCCCTGGTTGCGCGGTGGCCCAGCTCGCATCCATCGCCGCTGACCCGACACGAACGCAACGCGGTCCGTACCTCCTGCCGCCGCCTGGGCCTTCTCCTGCGGCAGGCAGCCGACAGCGGCCACCCGCTGCTGCCCGGGTCCGAGCCGCAGGTCCTGGCCCCCCTGCGTGCCCGCGCTCGCGGGCCAACCCAGGAGGCGGCAGCGGCGGACTTCGCCGAGCGCCTGCCCGGAGGATGCTGCACCTTGGACCTTGACGGCCGGATCACCTTCATCACCACCACCGCCGCCGACCTCCTCGGCGCCAGCGCCGTCGACCTGCTGGGCGTCCTGCCCCGGCAGGTCCTGCCGTGGCTGGACGACCCAGTCGTCGAAGACCGCTACCGGGCCGCGGTGCTCAGCCAGGAGGCCACCTCCTTCACCGCCCTGCGCCCACCGGACCGGTGGCTGTCCTTCCACCTGTACCCGGACGTCTGCGGCATCAGCGTCCGCATCGCCCCGGCCTCCCCGTCCCCTGCCTCGGAGACGTCAGAGGTTCTGCACCCCGCACCGTCGGCCGCACCGGGTCGGTCGACCGCCCACCACCTCCTGATGCACCTCGCCGCCACGCTGACCGAGGCCGTCGGGGTCATGGACGTGATCGCCCGGATCGATGACCTGGTCCCGACCGCCTTCGAGGCCCAAGCCCTCGCCCTGATGATCGCCGAGGAGGGCCGGCTGCGGATCATCGGTTACCGCGGCTACCCCGCCGAACTCATGGACCGCTTCGACGGCACCCCCCTGGCCTCCAACACCCCTGCCGTGCGTGTCCTGACCAGCGGCGTCCCCAGCTTCTACGCCACCTTCGCGGACCTCAAGCGCGCTCATCCCCCCGCCGTCCTGCAGGACGGCAAGGCCGCCTGGGCCTTCCTGCCCCTGATCACCTCCGGCCGCCCCGTCGGCTCGCTGGTCCTCGCGTACGACCGGCCGCATCCCTTCACGCCCGAGGAACGAGCTGTCCTCACCTCGACCGCCGGGCTGATCGCCCAGGCCCTGGACCGCGCCCGCCTCTACGACGCCAAACAGGCTCTCGCCCACAGCTTGCAAGCCAGCCTGCTGCCCCAAGCACTACCC
The DNA here is from genome assembly GCF_036002945.1 of Streptomyces sp. NBC_01224. Taxonomy (NCBI): domain Bacteria; kingdom Bacillati; phylum Actinomycetota; class Actinomycetes; order Kitasatosporales; family Streptomycetaceae; genus Streptomyces; species Streptomyces sp. NBC_01224. The sequence continues at coordinate 2,583,921 of NZ_CP108529.1, forward strand.
CACGTCCCCGGCCTGGACGTGGCCACCCGCTACCTCCCCACCGCTCACGGCATCGACGTCGGCGGCGACTTCTACGACCTCATTCATCTCGACACCGACCTAGCCGCCGCAACAATCGGCGACGTCCAAGGCCACAACGTGAACGCCGCCGTCCTCATGGGGCAGGTCCGCACCGCCGTCCACGCCACCGCCGGCGCATCGCCCGGCCAAGTCCTCGCCCGCACCAACCGCCTGCTCACCGACCTTGACCCCGGCCTGTTCACCAGTTGCCTCTACGTCCAGCTCGACCTGGCACGCCACCGCGCCTGCCTGGCCACCGCCGGCCACCCGCCCCCACTCCTGCGCCACCCCGACCTACACACTGAGATCCTTCCGCTGACGCCCGGGCTCCTGCTCGGCATCGACCCCGCGGCCGACTACCCGGAAACCGACATCCCCCTACCGCCCGGGGCCGTGCTTGCCCTGTACACCGATGGACTCGTCGAAACCCCCGGCATCGACATCGAGGACGCCACCGCCGACCTCGCCGCCCAGCTCGCACAGGCCCAGGGCCAGACCCTGGACGCCCTCGCCGACACCCTCATCCACCACGCCCAACGGTCCGCCCCCCGCAACGACGACATCGCCCTGCTCCTCATCCGGCCTCAACAACACGACCGCTGACACCAAAGGCCCGCCCGGCTCGGCGGGGCTCCAGTCTCCGCCCCGCCGACGCCGCCGGGCTCGGTGAAGCATGCCTCCCTTTCCGAGCCCACCGCCGATCGGAGCCGGTGGAAAGCGTTCTGCCAGACGTGCGCGATCTGTTTGAGCCGGGCGAAGACGCCGAGCCGGATCCACTCGTTGCGGCGGTTGCGGATCGTGGTCGCCGAGCAGGTCGTGTCGGAGACCGCCTGGTAGGAGCAGCCGAACCGCAGGATCTGGAGCAGCTTGTCGAACACGATCCGGTCGCTGATACGGCGGCGGTGGCAACCCAGCGGGTGGGCCGGATCGACCGCAGGGCGCCCGGGCAGCAGTGCCACGAATTGATCCCAGAGCGGGTCGGTCAGCCATGATGGAAGGACGGGCACAGATCTCCCCAGTGGTCACAGAGCGTCGCAACTCCATGATCACCGGGACCTGTTCCCACCTTGTTGCCGGGGCTGCCCACGCCGCCTATCTGCGCGAGCTCTAAGTAAAGCCTTGGCCCCAACTGACAGTAATTCACTGTCAGTTGGGGCCTTGTCGTGCCGCCACCATGTCGTCACTGCCACTTCGACATGGAGCCGACCATGACGACTACACAGCAATCCGCGGCCCAGCACCGCTCCAGTCGAGGCGCTGCTGTACCCGCCCGAGCACCATTACTCGCCGCTTCACTGGTCACTCAGGAGTGGTCGAGGACGTTTGATCTCTTACTGCCGGCTTCCCAGTTAGCTCGCCTGCACACGCGGACACGGCTGACCATGCTCAAGTGGGCCGGGAACGTCGAAGGCGCAACGGCTGTCGTAGGAATCCTCGTCCGCAACGCCGTGGACCATGCCGACCCGGGCCCGACGGCAGAGAACCGGCAGGTGCGGCTCAGGCTCGCCGTCACCGAGGCCCACGAGCTGACGATCGACGTCCGTGATCCGATCCCGCAGTTCCGGGACTTCGAGCAAGCCGCGGCCGGTCAGGAGGGGCGCGGTCTCTGGACACTCCGTCGGCTCGGCGGTGAACTGTCGTGGTTCCTGTGCCACGAACGCGTCGGCAAGACGGTGCGCGCACGTATGACACCAGGGCCGGTAGCGGCATGACGATCTCTCTCACCGCTCCGGTTCTGGACAAGCGCGTCGTTCGTCCTATGGCCAACGTCCCGAAGTGGACACCTCCGCTCGACCCGGACGCCTTGAGGCATGTCCTGAAGCGGGTTGCTGCGTGGACTCCGCTCGACGTCGAGGCGATCTTCGACGACCTGGACACGACGATCGGAAACCAGCCGCCGCCCGAGGCCGCGATCCCGGCGCTTGTCGAACGCTTGCGTAGCTATCTGAAACGGCTCAGCACAATCGCGGTAGCCGACACCAAGTTCCCGCCCACCGATGAAATGGCGCAGCTCATCGAGCGAGGACGCTCCATGCAGGATGCGCGTCTGCCAGACGACCATCAGGAGGCCGTCGGGATGGCTCGGTGCATGGCTTTCGTGACTTCCGACCTCGTCGAGAAACTGATCGAGGGGCGGTACATCAAGGACGTCGCATGACGCCTCAGAGCTGGTCGTCTCCACGCCGCTGTGTTGTCGCTCCGTGGAGACGACCTTCCATCGGGGTCCTCCGATTCCGCCTCGATCGCCCCGCCCCTGCACCGGCGGGCGCTGGTCGGCGGAACTGCGCGAACGGAGGACCGGCTCACACTCCCCCGCCAACCACGGGTGTGAGCCCCGGCCGCCCTGCTTGTGGATGAAGTAGGGCGGCCGGGCCGCCCAACAGTTCCTCCCCCGAAAACTCCCTCTCCGGCGATCCAACTCCGCTCCCCCGCGGTTCGTAGGTTCAGCCGGAGAGGGCCCCCACCGCAGCACGTCCGAGAGGAATGCGACGCACATGTGCCAGCACAAGACTCCCTGCCCCAGCACGGACGCATCGGATCGCGAGGCGGCCAGAGCCGTGGCACGAGACGACGTCTTGGGTTACACCCTGCTTTGCAACGGCGTATTGCTCTTTGACGACACTGGTGAATTGCTGCCCGACGGCAAGATCATTCCCCCGCGCCGCCCCACTGCGCTGACAGGAGCAGCCGCATGAGCACGGTGAGCCGCCTCGTCCCGTACATCACAGCCCGCGAAGGCGAGGAACCCGAATCGATCCTGGCCCTGCGCGCCACCTTTGACCGCGCCGGCCGGTCAGCCCTGGGCTACTGGGACGAGAGCCGAGAGGACCGCGATCCGCGGGGTGTGCTGTGGGGCCGGTGCTCGCAGTTGATCGGTCGGGACGGGTTGCCGTCCGGGCGGCCACAGTGGCGGCTCGTCCACCCCGCCAGGCAGCGCGAAACGATGACACAGCTGCGCTGCCAGATCTGTGTAGGCCCTACCAGAACACCGGAGGGACACCTGTTCCTGGAACCACGCGCCGCCAGCGGCGTTGCACGGCCTGGGGACATTCTCCGCACCGCTCAGCCCCCGGTCTGCCTGGCGCACCGGCACGTCGCAGTCAAGCAGTGTCCGCATCTTCAGAAGGGCTACACCGCCCTGATGGTGCGCAGCGCCCCCCTCTACGGGGTCATCGGCACGCCCTACCAGTGGACTGCCCAGGGGATCAAGGCACTGCCCGGGGACGACACGCCCATTCCGTACCGAACGTCAAAGCTGAGGTGGTTCCTGGCCTCACAGCTCGTTCGCTGCTTGCAGGACTTCACGGTCGTCGACCTGGACGACCTCACGACGCCCGACTCGTATGCCTGAACGTCCTGGAGGGCCCATGTCCCGTCGCGTGTACCAGGCAGCAGCCTTCCTGACTGCCATCGTCTTCATCGTCACCGCCGCCGAGTGCGCGCCCCGCCGCTCTGGCTGACCAACTTCCGCCCCTCCCCCGACGCGCAAGAGGGCCCACCAAGTCCAGGCCCGCAGCGTTGGGCGAGTTCCGCATGATGCGCAGCTATCTGGTCCGGCGCCGTCTCATCGACTGAACTCGCTCCGCTTCCCGTGGCCGCGCGCACAGACCTTCCTCGACGCGAGAGGCTACGGCGCAACAACCGCACCACATGAGGAGCACCCCCATGAGCGTCCTGACGACCGATCACCCCGCCTGGATCGAGACCGAGGCCGGTGGCCGCGCGCGAGCCGTGCACGCGGCCACCGGGGTCTGGGTCCTGTCGTGGGACCGAAGCGGCCTGCACATGAACTGTGTGGACGGCACCGAGGACGTGAAGCCGGAGTTCGTCACCACCGATCCCGCTCGCCTGCCCAGCAGCGTCCCCGCCGAACTCAAGGCGGGGCTCGATGACCTCGGTCTCACGCGGCGGCTCGCCAACCCGTGGCTGTGGGACGCGATCACCACGGCGATCCTGCGTCAGGTCGTGCGCGCCGGGCAGGCCCGCAAGCTCTACCGGGCCTGGTGCAAGACCTACGGAACCACCCTCGCCAGCCCCTTTGGTGAGCTTGCCGTCGCTCCCACGCCCATGCAGGTGCTGGCGCTGGGTGATGAACAGTTCGCAGCCGTCGGAGCCAAGTTTCACCGCAGCGTGTTGCAGGCCGCCGCCCAGCACTACGAGCTGCACGCCGTCGACTGGCTCTGTATGGACGCCCCCGAATTGGCAGCCGCGCTGACGAGCGTGCCCCGCATCGGCCCGTGGACCGCTGCGGCAGCCGCAGCCGACGTCACCGGCGACTTCAGCGTCTACCCGCACGACGACCTCGCCGTGCGTACCTGGGCCGCGCAGATCGCGCCCGCCTACCCCTGGCCGGACAAGAAGGACAAGGCGTTCGGCCCGATGTGGACCGGCATGGCCGGCCCCGACCGTACTGCTCTGCACACCCTGACCCTCTCCACCCTCACCTGGGGCTCCCATGCCCGCTGACCAGGAGGATCAATGCCGCAGTTATCGCTGATCACAGGTTCCGATCCGGCCCATTCGCTCGACGCGCTGTTCGTGAACGCACCACTGCGCGACTACGACCAGCGCCCGCGAACCAACGACTACACCCTGCCGGTACTGGGCATGGCCTACATCGCCACGTACGCGCAGAAGGCCGGCTTCAACGTAGGGGTGCTCGACGCCGAGGCGCACGGACTGGGCATAGTCGAGACCGCGGAGCTCGTCAACGCAGCACGGCCCCGGTGGGCGGCCATGAACCTCCTCGCCCCAACCTACGAAATGTCCGCGCGCATCGCGGCCAGCCTGGACCCGGCCATCGCCCTGATGGTCGGCGGGCACCACGCGAAGGCCATGCCCGACCGGGTCCTGGCCGACCCGCGAGCGGGGCTCGTGCCCCGCAGCGAGGCCACGCCGGAACATCTGGTCCACGTCATAGAGACCGTGGCGGCGGGCGACGGCTACATGCCCCCCAACCTGCTGGGGGCGCTCATGTCGGAAGTTGGCACGCTGCAGGAGAACGTGCTCCTCCCGCAGGGACGGCACTTCAGCGGTCTGTCCGCCCGTGAGATCGACGTGCTCCGCCTCGTCGCCGAAGGACACGACACCGAAGTCATCGCGACGAAGCTCGCCTATTCCGAGCGCACGATCAAGAACGCGCTGCAAGGGGTGATGACCCGCTACCAGCTTCGCAACCGGAGCCACGCCGTTGCGTTCGCGATGCGCCAGGGCTTGATCTGACCGACGGGTACGGCCGCGGTGGGCGGGGGCACAGCGCTGGGGTGCAACAGAACGGCATCTCCTCACCGCGTGGGCCGACCTCGTACGGGGCGACGTCGACAGGAACGGCCGGAGCCCCCGCACAGTGGGCTCCGGCCGTTCATCTGCCGCCTGCTGTCGTGCTGTCCAGGCGGATCACAGGCGACGCTGGTGGATCGGTTCGATCCTGTTCATGGACCTACAGGGCAAGGCCGGTGAGGACCAGCACGCGCTCGTAGGTGTAGTCGTCCATGGCGTAGCGGACGCCCTCACGGCCGACGCCGGACTGCTTGGCGCCGCCGTACGGCATCTGGTCCGCGCGGTAGGAGGGGACGTCGCCGATGATCACGCCGCCGACCTCGAGGGCGCGGTGGGCACGGAAGGCGGTCTGCAGGTCGTGCGTGAACACACCTGCCTGCAGGCCGTACTTGGAGGAGTTGACGGCTGCGAAGGCCTCGGCCTCGCCGTCCACCTTCTGCACGGACAGCACCGGTCCGAAGACCTCCTCGGAGGAGAGGGTGACGTTGTCCGGGAGTTCGGCGAGCACGGTCGGCGCGTAGGTGGCACCGTCCCGCTTGCCGCCGGTGAGCAGCTGGGCGCCGGCCTCCACGGCCTCGTCGACCCAGGACTCGACGCGCTTGGCGGCATCCTCGTTGACCAGCGGGCCGACGTCCGTGGCGACGTCGGACGGGTCGCCGGTGACCTGGGCCTCGACGGCCGCCACGATCTTCGGGAGGAGCCGGTCGTAGACCGCGGCGTCCGCGATGACGCGCTGCACCGAGATGCAGGACTGGCCGCCCTGGTAGTTGGAGAAGGTCGCGATACGGGTCGCGGCCCAGTCCAGGTCCTCGTCGGAGGCGTAGTCGCCGAGGACGACCGCGGCGCCGTTGCCGCCGAGCTCCAGGGTGCAGTGCTTGCGCGGCACCGACTCCATGATCGAGTAGCCGACCGGGGCGGACCCGGTGAAGGAGATCACGGGCAGCCGCTCGTCCTGGACGAGGGCGGGCATCCGGTCGTTGGGGACCGTCAGCACGGACCACGAACCGGCCGGCAGGTCGGTCTCGGCCAGCAGCTCACCCAGGATCAGCGACGAGATCGGGGTGGCCGGGGCGGGCTTCAGGATGATCGGGGCACCGACGGCGATGGCCGGGGCCACCTTGTGGGCGCTCAGATTCAGCGGGAAGTTGAACGGTGCGATGCCGAGGACCGTGCCACGCGGGAACCGCCGGGTCAGGCCGAGACGGCCGGTGCCACCGGCGTCGGTGTCGAGGCGCTGGGCGTCACCGCTGTTGAAGCGGCGGGCTTCCTCGGAGGCGAACCGGAACACGGAGACGGCACGGCCGACCTCGCCGCGCGCCCACTTGATGGGCTTGCCGTTCTCGGCGGAGATCAGCTGGGCGATCTCCTCCGTGCGCTCCACCAGGCGCCGTACGACGTGATCGAGCGCGGCGGCCCGGACGTGGGCCGGGGTCGCGGCGAACTCCTCGCGCACGGCGTGCGCGGCCGCGACGGCCTCCTCGATCTGCGCGTCGGTCGGCACGCTGACGGTGCCGACGAGACGGCCGTCCCAGGGGTTGGTGACGTCGAAGCTGTCCTCGCCGGTGGCCTGGCGGCCGGCGAGCCAGAAGGCGTGGGTGGAAGTCATGGAGGTTCCGGCCCTTCGGAGTCGTGGGGTGTGTTGCCCCCACCGTAGGGCCGTGCGGCCGACCTGGCGTTTGTCCGGCGTGGAGCAGAGCACGGCGGGTACACGCCGGTTTGTCGGATGCGTCGGCGTGAGCAGGGGCGCACGGCCTTCCGGCAGCGGCTACGGCACCGGCGTCGGCGGGGAGTTCGTTGCCCTTCCGCCGACGACGACGGCAACCGCTACGGCTCCGGCGTCGACGGGGAGCTCGTGGCCTTCAGCGCCAGCCACAGCTCCATCCGCACGTCCGGATCGTCGAGTGAGCGGCCCAGGATCTCCTCCACCCGGCGCATCCGGTAGCGCAGGGTGTGGCGGTGCACGCCCAGGTCCGCCGCTGCCGCGTCCCACTGGCCGTGGTGGGAGAGCCAGGCCCGCAGCGAGGCGACCAGGTCGCCGCGGCCCTTGGCATCGTGCTCGTGCAGGGCGCGGAGCATTCCGTCGGCGAAGGCCCGTACGGCGTCGTCCGCCAGCAGCGGCAGCACCGAGCCGGTCGCCAGCTCCTCGTGCTCGACCAGCGCCCTGCCCCGGCGGCGGGCCACCGACAGGGCCTGCTCCGCCTGCTTATACGCGGCGGAGACGGCGATGGGGCCCGCTGGTGCGGACAGGCCGATGACCACCTGGCCCTCCTCCGCCGTCGCCGGTTCGCGCGGGGCCCGCGCCTGCTGGGCCTCCTGTGCCTCCGCGTACGCCGCACAGGCCGCGACCGCCGCTCCGCCGTCCGCGGCCAGGACGACGAGCCGTTCGCCCTCGGGCACGGCCAGCAGGGTCTCTCCGGTCCGGAAGGCCGCCGCCTCCATCGCCTCGCCGAGCGGGGCCGGTGTCGAGGGGGCGGACGCCTCCGCGATGAGCAGCCGGAACGGGGCGTCGAGCAGCCCGCCGTACAGATCCCCGGCGACCGCCCGTGCGTGGTCCGGCTGGCCGGCGAGCAGCATGCGCAGCACCGCCGCGCCCAGTCGCTGCTCCGCACCCTGGAGGGACCGGGAGCGGGCAGTGGTCAGGGTCAGCAGCGCGACCGCCGAGTGCACGGCGTACCGCTCGGCGGTGCCCAGTGCCGCGCCGGTACCGACGGCCAGCGCGCCCCGGACCCGGCGGCCGGTGCCCAGGGACTGGAGCTCGACCCGGTCTTCGGTGTCGCCGACGACCATGCTGGCCGGGGCGGGGCGCTCCCGCAGCCGTTCCACATCGGGGGTGAGCCGGGCGGCCCGGCGGGCGGCCCAGTCGGGGGCCGCGGCGACGACCGCGCCGGAGGCGTCGTACAGCGCCGCCCAGCCGTCGACATGGGCGGCGAGCCGGGTGAGGATTTCGCCGGGGCCGTCGCCCGCGAGTGCGGCCTTCGTCAGCTCCCGCTGGGCCTCGAACCCCGCCGTCACCGCCCGGTACTGATCTGCGGCGATCTCCGACGACACGGCCTTGGCGATGGCGAGGAACGGGGTGCGGCGCGGCACTTCGAGAAGCGGCAGTCCCGATTCCTCGGCGGCGTCGATCAGCGCCTGCGGTACGTCGTCGTAGTGGACGCCGACGGCGAAGCCCAGCCCGACGACTCCGGCCCCGGCCAGCCGCCGCACGTACCGCCGCATCGCCTCGGGGTTCCCGGCGTCGAGGTTGGTGGCGGTGACGAGCAGGAGCTCACCGCCCTCCATGTACGGGACGGGGTCGGTCAGCTCGCTGGCGTGCGCCCAGCGGACGGGCGCGTCGAGCCGGTCCGCCCCCGCACGCACCGTGAGTTTGAGCGCCGAATGCTGGACGAGCGAGGCGAGAGTGGGGGGCATGGGGACCGCGGGACCTCAGGGAGTTCGATTTTCGCCGTCCCGTACGAACGACTCCTACCGATTCTGCCAGGGCGGCAGGGTTGCCGTAACCGCTCCGGCGCCGCGGGCCACTCTGCGTACCGCTCAGCCGTTCAGATCCACCAGCAGGGGCGGCGCGTGCTCCCCCCGTACGGTCGTCAGGGACAGCACCGCATGTCCGGCGGGTACCCGGTGGGCCAGTTCGGAGGCCGACCAGCGTTCCCGCTCGACCTGGCGCACGGTCACCGCGTCCGTGGTGACCGCCTTGCCTGTGACGAGTTTGCGGAAGGCGTGGATGGCCCGGGTCATCGGCTGGTCGGCGAAGACGGTGCGCTGGGTGACGTCGCGGGTCTCGACCCACTCCGTTCCCCAGGCCTCGGCGAACTTCTTCCCGTCCCACGTCGTGATTCCGGAGAACGCCATCCGGCAGCCGACCGCACCGAGCAGCGCCGTGTGCAGTTGCTCCGGTACGTCGTCGAGGGTGCGCAGGGTGAGTACGGCCCCGGCGTGCGCGGAGCGCAGCCGCTGGATTCCGCGAACGGTGTCGGGGGTCAGGGTGTGGGTCGCGTCATCGAGGACCAGACAGGCGAAGAGGGAACGGTCGGTGCGGGCCGCGGCGCTCGCGGTGAACTGCGCGAGTACCAGACGTGCCAGTACCCGGGACGCCTCGGCGTGGCCGCGTTCGGGTAGATCGATACGGACCCGGAGCGGGTGTTCCAGGGCCCGCAGCGAGAAGGGGCGGGCCTTGCCCGTGGTGTCGAAGAACTCGGTGAAGGCGGGCCGGTCGAGCAGGGCGACGCGGTCGGCGAGAGCCGGGCCCGGGTCGCCGGGCGCACCGGACTGGCGGGCGCGGCCGTCGAGCTCGCGCTGCATGCCGGGGTGTCCCGTCGCGTCGAGCGCCTCTCGCAGAGCGGCGAGGGCGCCGGGCACACCGTCCAGGAGTTCCCGCAGCTCCGGTACGGAGGGGAAACGGCCGTGGGCGGCCCGGAAGGGGCCGAGGAGCTGGGCGAGGGCCGTGGCGGCGCGTCTGCCGTCCACCTCGGGGAGGTCACCGACCAGGCCGTCGGCGAGGACGGTCGCGGCCTCGTCGGGGTCGGTGGTGCCGCCGTACAGATCGAGATCGTGCACGGATGACGGGTCGCCGACCTTGATGACGACGTCGAACCCCTGGTCGCCGCCGAGCTGGGTACCGGCGGCGCACACGGCGACGACGGCGGCCTGTCCGGCGAGCGCCTGCAGTGCGAGGGATTCGACGACGGGCCGGATCAGTGCCCGGCTCTTGCCCGCGCCGGGCGGGCCGACGGCGAGCAGGGATGTGCCCAGCAGCCCGGGATCGAGGGCGATGCCGCTGCCGCGGCGGGCGTACGGGTTGCGCTCGCCGCCCTCGACGGTGCCGAGCCTGACCTGCTGGACCAGCAGATCGTGCCGGGCGGCGCGTACCGGGAGGTCACGTGCGCCGGAGGGGTGGGTACAGGCGGCGGAGCCGTTGCGCAGCACGGTGTCGGTGAAGGCGGAGAGCCTGGAGTGGTCGGCGCGCACGGATGTCCAGGCGCGGCGGATGCGGGCGTAGTCGACATCGTTCATCCGCCCGGACCGGGTTTCCCTGGCGAGCGCGGCGGCGGCCTGGTGCTGTCCGGCGGCGCGCAGATCGGGCCATTCGGCCGGGTCCTCCTCGCTGCCTTCGACGATGACGTCCGCACCGTCGGGCGCGTGCGGCTTCGCCGGGTCGCGGCCGTCCCGGCCGGGAGCCGGCTGCCCGGAGCGGCTGCGGCGCCACAGCTCGGCCCAGCGCCCGAGCCTGGCGAACGGCCACACGATCACCAGGGTGAGCAGGGTGTACAGCCCGTAGCTGATCAGCGTGGACTGCGTGCGGTCGTGGCCCAGCCAGCCATCCGGCACCAGGCCGAAGACCAGTCCCATCCCCGGCACGGTCCCGTTCCAGACGAGGAGCCAGACCAGCAGCGCACCGATCGCCGCACCGCCCGCCCGTGCGGCGGCCCCCTTGGCGGCGACGCACCGCTCGAATGCGGCGGGCCAGTTGCCCAGCCGGCCGAATCCGTAGACGAGGCCCCCGATGATCAGCAGACGGTAGATGTCGAGCGCACGGACCGCGCCCCGGGTCTGCGGCTCGTCGCCGAACGGCCCCCACCAGTCGCCGGGGGTGAAGAGCTTCAGCGGAACCCGCCAGTACGGGATGTAGTTGTTGCGCCAGAGCGACCAGACGAGGATGCAGGCCAGCAGCGAGATCACCGCGCCGCTCACCAGCGTGCGGTCCGGGGTGCGCTCCTTCTCCTCGGCGGGCCGGGGGGCATGGCCGAGCCGCCAGACACCGGGATCCGCGACGGGCCTCGGGGTGCGGAGCCAGTCCCCGAGGGAGGGGCCGGACGCGGGGGCGTAGCCAGGCCTGGGCGGCAGTTCGGGCGGTGGCGGGCCGGCCGGGCGCGGCACCGGATGACCGGAGCGGGTGCCCCGCGAGTCGTACGTGCCCTCGGTGTCCATGTGCTGTCCCTCGTCCCCTGACCAGCGCCGACCGGTAACTCCGGGCGCAGGCGCCCGAAGTCATCAATCTAGTGCCCCGTACCACCCCGTCGGACGCGGTACGGCGGGAAGTCTTCGCCCGTGCCCCGGAGCCCTTCGTCCCGCCCGCGCACCGCCTCGGCCCGGCCCCCGCACCCCGTCGCTATGTCCTTGGCGGACAACCGCGTCCGGCCACCACTCCCGAACGGAACATGCCGGACCCCGGGCCTCGCCCATAGCCTGCAGAAAGAGAAGCGTCCGAAACACCCCACAGGAGCCCCTCATGACCGCAATTCCGCAGGAGCGCCGCGTCGTCACTGCCATTCCCGGCCCGAAGTCGGTGGAGCTGCAGGCCCGCCGTCTCGCGACGGTGGCCGCAGGTGTGGGCTCCACCCTGCCGGTGTTCACCGCCCGCGCCGGTGGCGGGATCATCGAGGACGTGGACGGCAACCGTCTGATCGACCTCGGTTCCGGTATCGCCGTGACGTCGGTCGGCGCCTCCGCCGAGGCCGTCGTACGCCGTGCGTCCGCGCAGCTCGCCGACTTCACCCACACCTGTTTCATGGTCACGCCGTACGAGGGGTACGTCGAGGTCTGTGAGCAGCTCGCCGAGCTGACGCCGGGCGACCACGCCAAGAAGTCCGCGCTGTTCAACTCGGGCGCCGAGGCCGTCGAGAACGCCGTGAAGATCGCCCGCGTGTACACCAAGCGCACCGCGGTCGTCGTCTTCGACCACGGCTACCACGGCCGCACCAACCTGACGATGGCGCTGACCGCCAAGAACATGCCGTACAAGCAGGGCTTCGGCCCGTTCGCACCCGAGGTCTACCGGGTGCCGGTGGCGTACGGCTACCGCTGGCCGACCGGTGCCGAGAACGCCGGCGCCGAGGCGTCCGCTCAGGCCATCGACCAGATCACCAAGCAGATCGGCGCGGACAACGTCGCCGCGATCATCATCGAGCCGGTGCTCGGCGAGGGCGGCTTCATCGAGCCGGCCAAGGGCTTCCTCCCGGCGATCGCGCAGTTCGCCAAGGACAACGGCATCGTCTTCGTCGCCGACGAGATCCAGTCCGGCTTCTGCCGCACCGGCCAGTGGTTCGCCTGTGAGGACGAGGGCATCGTCCCCGACCTGATCACCACCGCCAAGGGCATCGCGGGTGGTCTGCCGCTCTCCGCCGTGACCGGCCGCGCCGAGATCATGGACGCCGCCCACGCCGGTGGCCTCGGTGGCACCTATGGCGGAAACCCGGTGGCCTGCGCGGGTGCGCTCGGCGCCATCGAGACGATGCGCGAGCTGGACCTGAACGGGAAGGCGAAGCGCATCGAGGAGATCATGAAGGGCCGCCTCGCCGAGATGCAGGCGAAGCTGCCGAACGGCGATCTCATCGGTGACATCCGCGGCCGCGGTGCGATGATCGCGATCGAGCTGGTGAAGTCCGGCACGAAGGACCCGAACCCGGAGGCCGCCGCGAAGCTCGCCAAGGCCTGCCACGCGGAGGGCGTGCTGGTCCTGACCTGTGGCACGTACGGCAACGTCCTGCGCTTCCTGCCGCCGCTGGTGATCGGCGAGGACCTGCTGAACGAGGCTCTCGACGTCATCGAGCAGGCTTTCGGCCAGATCTGACCTGTGCGAACCCCGGCGGTGGCGGAAGACGTTTTCGCCGGGGCTGCAGGGGGCCCGCGTGACGGCCTGTGAAGAACGTGTGGGGGGCCGATGGCGGGATCCGTTTCCGTCTGTCGGTCCCCCGTCGGCTGACGTACGGTTTCCGCAGATGAGAGAAACACCCCGCCCGCAGGGGACTGCCGGCGACGCCGGGCCGGAGCTTCCCCAGCACCGTCCTGGCCGTGCCTTCGCGCACACCACTGGAGCCTCTGGCTCCGGAACTCCTCACCGATCGGATGGCCGCTCGCCCCAAACCCCCCGGGGCGCGCGGCAAACCGATCCGACCGGCCGCCCCGGAACCACCCCCCCTGTTCCCGGGCGGCCGGCTCTTCTCATTTCTCTGGTGTCGTCCCTCCTGGCACTCCTCGCGCTCACCACCTGGCAGGTCGCGGCCGACGGTCCATTGCGCTCGCTGGACGAGCGGACCGGCCGGGCCGTCGTGGGACACGGCCCCGCCCGGCTGACCGAATTCCTCGCCGACCTCGGCAATATGCAGCTCGCACTCCCGGTGCTGGGCTGCGCGATCGTCTGGGCTCTGGTGCGCGGCGCCCGCCGTGAGCCGTTGTACGCGGCGCTCACCATGGTGGCGGTGCCCCTGCTGGTCGTCCCGCTGAAGGACTGGATCGCCCGCCCGGGCCCCCTGACCGACGCCACCGGCTACTACCCGTCCGGCCATGCGGCGACGGCCGCGGTGGCGTACGGGGCGGCGGCGCTGCTGACCTCGCCGTATGCGAGGCGGTCGTGGATGATGCCCGTCGCCGCCGTCTCACTGACAGCGGCGACGGGCATCGGTCTGGTGCTGCGCGGCTATCACTGGCCGCTGGATGTGCTGGGCAGTTGGTTCCTGTGCGGGCTGCTGCTCCTGCCGCTGGGCCTCAGCTGCCGAAGTAGGCGTCGAAGTTCTTCGAGAACTCCCCGTTGTTGAAGCGGTCCCAGTTGATCGACCATGTCATCAGTCCGCGCAGCCCCGGCCACGTCCCGTGGGTGGCGTACGAGCCGCAGTCGGTCTTCTTCGTCAGGCAGTTCAGCGCCTTGGTGACCTCGGCGGGCGTGGTGTAGCCGTTGCCCGCCTGGGTGGAGGCCGGCAGACCGATGGAGACCTGGTCGGGACGGAGCCCGGGGAACACCTTGGTCTGGTCGCCGGCCACCGGGAAACCGGCGAGCAGCATGTCGGTCATGGCGATGTGGAAGTCCGCGCCGCCCATCGAGTGGTACTGGTTGTCCAGACCCATGATGGAGCCCGAGTTGTAGTCCTGGACGTGCAGCAGGGTCAGGTCGTCGCGCAACGCGTGGACGACCGGGAGGTAGGCACCGGCACGGGGGTCCTGACCGCCCCAGGGGCCCGAGCCGTAGTACTGGTAGCCGAGCTGTACGAAGAAGGTCTCGGGGGCCATGGTGAGGACGAACTTGTCGCCGTACTTGGCCTTGAGGGTCTTCACCGCGGAGATCAGGTTGACGATGACCGGGGTGGTGGGGTTCCGGAAGTCGGTGTCGCCGGTGTTCAGCGAGAGCGAGTGGCCCTCGAAGTCGATGTCCAGGCCGTCCAGACCGTACTCGTCGATGATCTTGCTGACCGAGGAGACGAAGGTGTCACGGGCGGCGGTGGTGGAGAGTTGCACCTGGCCGTTCTGGCCGCCGATGGAGATCAGCACCTTCTTGCCCGCGGCCTGCTTGGCCTTGATGGCCGCCTTGAACTCGGCCACGGACTCGACGTTCGGGCACTCGGCGATCGGGCAGAGCGAGAACCGGATGTCGCCCGAGGTGGCGGAGGTCGGCTCACCGAAGGCCAGGTCGATGACGTCCCAGGAGTCGGGGACGTCCGCCATCCGCGTGTAGCCGGAGCCGTTGGCGAAGCTGGAGTGCAGATAGCCGACCAGTGCGTGGGTGGGGAGGCCGGAGCCGCCTCCGCCGCCCGCCGTGGTGGTGGCAGAGACGGCGGCGGACTTGGCGGACTCGCCGGCGGAGTTGGCTGCGGCGACCTGGAAGCTGTACGCGGTCGACGCGGCCAGGCCCGTCACGGTGGCGGAGGTTCCGGTGACCGAGAGGACCTTTGTGCCGCCCTGGTAGACGTTGTAGCCGGTGGCCCCCGTGGAGCCGGTCCAGGAGAGGGCGACCGAGGAGGCGGTGGTCGTGCCGGTCTTCAGTCCGGTGGGGGCGGCCGGAAGCGCGACCGGGTCGCCGCCGGGGCCGACCAGCGTGAGGTCGTCGGCGTAGTAGGCGGGTGTGCCGTACCAGCCATGGGTGTAGACGGTCACCGAGGTGGTGGACGGGCCGGTCTTGAACGTGGTCGTGAGCTGCTGCCAGCCGGCCGCCGACTGCGTCCAGGCGGACACGTCGGTCGTGCCGGTGCCGTCCGCTCCGAGGTAGACGTAACTGCCCTGCACCCAGGCGCTCAGCGTGTACGTGGAGTCCGGCTTGACCGTCAC
Source organism: Streptomyces sp. NBC_01224 (assembly GCF_036002945.1). Taxonomy (NCBI): domain Bacteria; kingdom Bacillati; phylum Actinomycetota; class Actinomycetes; order Kitasatosporales; family Streptomycetaceae; genus Streptomyces; species Streptomyces sp. NBC_01224. The sequence continues at coordinate 2,599,296 of NZ_CP108529.1, forward strand.
GGACTGGGAGCACTTGGCGTTGTCGCTGCTGGCCGGGGTCGCCTTCAGCGCCGAAGTTCCGCTGTGGGACGGCATGCTGACGATGGCTCCGCTGCCGCCGGTACAGCTCCAGCCGTCCAGGCCGGCCTCGAAGCCGCCGTTGCGCGCCAGATCGGAGTCGGCAGCGGCGGCGGACGGTGCGGTGGCGGCCAGGCCGCCGGCGGCGAGCAGGGCCGCCGAGAAAGCGGCCAGAAGTCCGGTAAATCGGGCGGGGGGTCCCGTGCGTTCCACAACGGCCTCCGTGCATGGGGGAATTGAGTGCGGCGGCCACAACATGGTCCAGACCAATCAGGTTGTCAAGACCTCTGGCAGCACCCCGGCCCGCCGGGGTGCCGGCGGCGGCGTCCGCCGTTCCCGACGCCCGATCCCCGCGGCCCTTGTCTCCGGCCCCGCCGTTCCCCGTCAGTTCCCGCCGCTCCCGGCCCTTCCCTCCGCCGCCTCATGTATCGCAAGCTCCAGAAGTGTCGCGTCGGTGAGCGTTCCCGAGCCGTCCGGCGGTATCAGCCGGCGCACCCCTCCCGCGGCCTCCCGCCCCGGGTACGGCACGACTCTCCAGGTCCCCCGCCCCGCTCCCCGTACACCGGTGCCGACCCAGCGGGTGACGGTGCCCGGCGGCACGAAGAAGCCCATGCGGGCATCGCCGAGTCGGAGAGAACCGGCCCGGGGCAGTCGATGAGACGGGTGAGCGCATCGCGCGTGGGACAGCCCAGCTCCCCCGGAAGAATCAGTACGTCCCAGCGCCGACCGGCGGGAAGGAACGCGACCCCCTGGGGATCGCGCTCCCACTCCCGCCGGCAGGCGTCCGGCTCCGGTGCCACCGATGCGAGCCACTCGACCGCAGCTTTGGCCCCCGCGCCAGCCATGACCGACCTCCATTCCGTGTGTACCGGCCATGCGTTGCCGGTGCGTCCACACGGAAGAGAGGGGCGACGCCGAATCATTACGCGGGTTCGGGCCACCGGTTGGCAGTGAACTGGTTCACGCCCCCCGCCGGGGCGGGCGCACGCCGTGCTCAGCTGTCGAAGCCGAGCCCCAGCCGGTCCATCGTCCGCAGCCACAGATTGCGATGGCCGCCATTGTTGTCCGCCCTGGCCAGGGACCGCTTGGTGAGCTCGATCCCGGCCCAGGCGAAGGGCTCCGGCGGGAACGGCATCGGCTTGCTGCGGACCATTTCCAGAGCGGTCCGCTCATTCTGTTCGCCCGCCAGCAGATCGAGCATCACATCGGCCCCGAACCGGGTGGCTCCGACGCCGAGTCCGGTATATCCGGCGGCATAGGCGACCCGGCCCTGATGGGCCGTACCGAAGAATGCGGAAAAGCGGGAACAGGTGTCGATCGCCCCGCCCCAGGCATGGCTGAAACGGACACCGGCCAGCTGCGGGAAACAGTCGAAGAACTGGCCCGCGAGCTTGAGGAAGGTCTCCGGTCGCTGATCGAGATCGGCGCTCAGCCGACCCCCGTACGGATAGATCGCGTCATACCCGCCCCACAGAATCCGGTTGTCGGCCGACATCCGGAAGTAGTGGAACTGGTTGGCACTGTCGCCCAGTCCCTGCCGGTTCTTCCAGCCGATCGAGGCGAGCTGGTCGGCAGTGAGAGGCTCGGTCATCAGCGCGTAGTCATAGACCGGCACGGTGTACGGGCGCACCCGCTTGACCAGCGAAGGGAAGATGTTCGTACCGAGGGCGACACGGCGTGCGAAGACCCTCCCGTACGGCGTGCGGACCGCCATTCCCGTGGTGGACCTGGCCAGTTCGAGGCCTCGGGTGTGCTCGTACATCCGCACCCCGAGGTCCAGGCATGCCTGCTTCAGGCCCCAGGCCAGCTTGGCGGGATGCAACATGGCGACCCCGCGCCGGTCCCACAGCCCGCCGAGGAACGTGGGCGAGTCGACCTCGGCGCGCAGCGCGTCCCGGTCCAGGAATTCCACCCCCGTGAAGCCGAGCCTTTCGGCCTCCTGGTGCCATTCCTGAAGCTCTGCCAGCTGGTGGGGTTCGGTGGCGACATCGATTTCGCCGGTGCGCTCGAATTCGCAGTCGATGGAGTAGCGGGCGACGGCGGCCTCAATGGCGTCGAGGTTCCGCTCGCCCAGCTCCTCCAGCTTCCTGATCTCGTCCGGCCAGCGCTCCAGCCCGTTGGGCAGGCCATGGGTGAGGGAGGCGGCGCAGAATCCGCCGTTGCGGCCCGAGGCGGCCCAGCCCACCTCGTGCCCCTCGATCAGTACGACGTCACGCTCCGGGTCACGTTCCTTGGCGATCAGCGCGGTCCATAGTCCGCTGTAGCCGCCGCCGATGACGAGGAGATCGCAGTGCTCGTCACCGGTGAGCGCGGGCAGCGCTTCGAGCCTGCCGGGGTCGTCGAGCCAGAACGAGACCGGCTTGGCGTCGGAGAGTGATTGTGCAGCAGTACGCATGGCAGCTGGGGCCATGGTTTCCAACTCCTTCAGGGCTTTCTATCGTGCGGTGTTCTTCCGCCGGTTCGCGATCAGCTGACCGACGACAACCACCAGCACCGCAATGATGAACATCGCCGTACCGATGACGTTGATCTGCACGGGCGTGCCGCGCTGTGCCGATCCCCAGACGAACATGGGGAAGGTCACGGTGGAGCCCGCGTTGAAATTGGTGATGATGAAATCGTCGAAGGAGAGCGCGAAGGCCAGCAGCGCTCCCGCCGCGATTCCGGGGGCGGCGATCGGCAGCGTCACCCGCAGGAAGGTCTGCACGGGTCCCGCGTACAGATCGCGGGCCGCCTCCTCCAGCCGCGGGTCCATCGACATCACACGCGCCTTGACAGCCGTCACCACGAAGCTCAGGCAGAACATGATGTGCGCGATCAGGATCGTCCAGAAGCCCAGCTGTGCGCCCATGTTGAGGAAGAGCGTGAGCAGCGAGGCGGCCATGACGACCTCGGGCATCGCCATCGGCAGGAAGATCAGCGAGTTGATCGCGCCGCGCGCCCGGAAGCGGTAGCGGACCAGCGCGAAGGAGATCATCGTGCCGAGGACGGTCGCGCCGACGGTGGCCCAGGTGGCGATCTGCAGGGACAGGGAGAGCGAGCCGCACATGTCGGCGACGCCGCAGGGGTCCTTCCAGGCGTCCAGCGAAAAGTGCTGCCAGGCGTAGTTGAAGCGCCCCTTCGGCTTGTTGAACGAGAACACCATCACGACGATGTTCGGAAGGATCATGTAGGCCAGGGTCAGCAGACCAGCGATGACGATCAGATTCCGGCGTATCCAGCGCAGTACGGGCATCAGACCAGGTCCTCCGTCCCGGAGCGGCGGATGTAGACGGTGACCATGATCAGGACGACCGCCATGAGGATGAAGGAGAGCGCGGCCGCCGTCGGATAGTCGAGGACGCGCAGGAACTGGGTCTGGATGACGCTGCCGACCATCTTGGTGTCGGTGGAACCCAGCAGTTCCGCGTTGACGTAGTCACCGCTGGCCGGGATGAAGGTCAGCAGAGTTCCGGAGACGACACCCGGCATGGAGAGCGGGAAGGTCACCTTTCGGAAGGTGGTGGCGGGGGTGGCGTACAGATCGCCGGCCGCCTCGTGCAGCCTGCCGTCGATCCGCTCCAGCGAGGTGTAGAGCGGCAGGATCATGAACGGCAGGAAGTTGTATGTGAGACCGCAGACCACCGCCATCGGCGTGGCCAGCACCCGGTTCGACTCGGTCCAGCCGAGCCAGCTGGTGACGTCCAGGATGTGCAGCGTGTTCAGTACGTCCACAACCGCGCCGCCGTCCGCGAGGATCGTCTTCCAGGCGAGCGTACGGATCAGGAAGCTGGTGAAGAACGGCGCGATGACCAGCACGAGGACGACATTGCGCCAGCGGCCCGCCTTGAAGGCGATGAGGTACGCGAGCGGGTAGCCGAGCAGCAGGCACAGGAGCGTGGCGGTGCCCGCGTACAGCAGGGACCGGATGAACTGCGGGTAGTAGTCCTTCAGCGCGTCCCAGTAGGTCTGAAAGTGCCAGGTGACCTCGAATCCCTTCTCCAGGGATCCCGTCTGTACGGAGGTCGATGCCTGGTAGACCAGCGGCAGCGCGAAGAAGACGACCAGCCACAGGATGCCGGGAAGCAGCAGCCAGTAGGGGACGAGGCGCTTGCGGGTGGAGGCCTTGCGTACTTTCGGCTCCGTGAGCGGCGCGACAGGTGGCGCCTGGGTGACGGTCACGCCGCGTCCTCCACCGTCTCCACACCGGCGTCGATGTCCTGGGCGGCGTCCAGGCCGAAGGTGTGGGCCGGGTTCCAGTGCAGGACGACCTCGGCACCGGCCGTGAGTCCCGCGCGCCTCTCGACGTTCTGCTCGTACACCTGCAGCGCCTTGCCGGCCGGGCTCTCCACCACGTACTGCGTGGACACTCCGATGAAGCTGGAGTCGACGATCCGGCCGGTGACCCGGTTGCGGCCCTCGGCTATCGCGTCCGCGTCGTCGGCGTGCGCGAGCGAGATCTTCTCCGGGCGTACGCCGAGCAGCAGCTTGCCGCCGTCGGCGGTCGGGGCCGAACATCGCTCGGTGGGCAGCCGCAGCTTTCCGCCGCCAGCCGCCACGACGATGTCCGTGCCCGCGGAGACGATCTCGCCCTCGATGAGATTCGAGGTGCCGAGGAAGTTGGCGACGAAGGTCGTCTTGGGGTTCTCGTACAGATCGGCGGGGGCGCCGAGCTGCTCGACCCGGCCCCCGTTCATCACCGCGACGGTGTCGGCCATGGTCATGGCCTCCTCCTGGTCGTGGGTGACATGGATGAACGTGATGCCGACCTCGGTCTGGATGCGCTTGAGCTCCAGCTGCATCTGGCGGCGCAGCTTGAGGTCGAGGGCGCCGAGCGGCTCGTCGAGAAGGAGTACCTGCGGGTGGTTGATCAGGGCGCGGGCGACGGCGACGCGCTGCTGCTGGCCGCCGGAGAGCTGGTGCGGTTTGCGCTTGGCGAAGTCGCCGAGCTGGACGAGCTCCAGCATCTCGTCGACCTGCTTCTTCACCGACTTGATGCCGCGCCGGCGCAGACCGAAGGCGACGTTCTCGGTGATGTCGAGGTGCGGGAAGAGCGCATAGCTCTGGAAGACCGTATTGACGGGCCGCTTGTACGGGGGCAGGTCGGTGATGTCCCGGCCACCGAGCGAGACGGTGCCGGTGGTCGCCTCCTCCAGGCCCGCGATCATCCTCAGGGTGGTGGTCTTGCCGCAGCCGGACGCGCCGAGCAGCGCGAAGAAGGAGCCCTGCGGGACGGTCAGATCGAGCGGTTTGACGGCGGCGAAGGAGCCGTACGTCTTGCTGATCCCGGTGAGGCGGACGTCGCCGCCTGTCTGCTGCTGTGTCATGGATCGCGGTCCCATTGGTGTCAGGGGAGATCGGAAAAAGGAAAACGCGCGGCGGTCAGGCACCGATGAGCTTGGCGAACTTCTCCTCGTACGCCGTCTCTTCCTCGGCCGTCAGGGAGCGGAAGGCGTGCGACTTGGCCGCCATCTCCTTGTCCGGAAGGATCAGGACGTTGTCGGCCATCGCCTGGTCGATCTTCGCCAGTTCGTCGCGGACCCCGTCGACCGGACAGACGAAGTTGATGTACGCGGCAAGCTGGGCGGCGACCGTCGGCTCGTAGTAGTAGTCGATGAGCTTCTCGGCGTTGGTCTTGTGCCTGGCCTTCACCGGGACGAGCAGGTTGTCGCTGGATATGACGTATCCGGCGGCCGGGACGGCGTACTTGATGTCCGGGTTTCCGGCCTGGAGCTGAATGATGTCACCGGCCCAGGCGACACAGGCGGCGATGTCGCCCTTGTCGAGATCGGCCGTGTAGTCGTTGCCGGTGAACCGCCGGATCTGGTTCTTGTCGACGCCCTTCTGGAGCCGGCCGATCGCGGCGTCGTAGTCGGCGTCGGTGAATGTGCCGAGGTCCTTGCCCATGTCGAGCAGGGTCAGACCGACGGAGTCGCGCATCTCCGAGAGGAAGCTGACCCGTCCCTTGAGCTTCGGGTCGTCGAGCAGCTGGCTGACGGAATCGACCTTGCGGCCCCCGGTCGCCTTGGAGTTGTAGGCGATGACGGCGGGGATGCCCGCCCACGGGTACGAGTAGGCGCGGCCGGGGTCCCAGTCCGGGGAGCGGAACTGCGCCGACAGGTTGGCGTAGGCGTGCGGCAGGTGCGAGGGGTCGAGCTTCTGCGCCCAGCCGAGTCGGACGATGCGGGCGGCGAGCCAGTCGGTGACACAGATGATGTCGCGGCCGGTGTCCTGGCCGGCCGCGAGCTGCGGCTTGATCTTGCCGAAGAACTCGACGTTGTCGTTGATGTCCTCGGTGTACTTGACCTTGATCCCGGTGCGCTCCGTGAACGCCTCCAGGGTGGGCCGGTGCTTGCCGTCGTCGGTGACGTCCATGTACTCGGTCCAGTTGGAGAAGTTGACCTGCTTCTCCGTCGCCGAGTGGTCGTCGGAAGCCGCCGCGGCGTCCCCCTCCCGCTTCGCCGGCGGGATGCCGCAGGCGCTCAGCGTGCCGAGACCGCCGATCGCGAGCGCCCCCATGCCGGAGGCGCGCAGCAGCGATCGGCGGGTCAGGGCGCCCCGGCCGCTGGTCAGACTGCGTCGCATCGCGGCCAGTTGGGCCGCGGAGAGACGCTCGGGCTCGTACTGCTCCATGCGCGTTGCCCTTTCGGGTGTGTGGCCGGGGTCGGCCGGGTTATCGGTCCCCGAAGATCGTGCGGTGCCAGTCCTTCCGGGCGACCGCGGTGTTGTCGTACATGACGTGCTTGACCTGCGTGTACTCCTCGAAGGAGTACACCGACATGTCCTTGCCGAAGCCGCTGGCCTTGTATCCGCCGTGCGGCATCTCGCTGATGATCGGAATGTGGTCGTTGATCCAGACGCAGCCCGCCTTGATCTCGCGGGTGGCACGGTTCGCCCGGTACAGGTCGCGGCTCCAGGCGGAGGCGGCGAGGCCGTACGGGGTGTCGTTGGCGAGGCGGATGCCCTCGTCGTCCGTGTCGAAGGGCAGCACGACCAGGACCGGGCCGAAGATCTCCGACTGGACGATCTCGCTGTCCTGGGCGGCACCGGCGACCAGGGTCGGCCGGTAGTAGGCACCTGCCGCCAGTTCGCCGCCGGGGGCCTCGCCGCCGGTCACGACGGTGGCGTATGCGCGGGCTCGCTCGACGAATCCGGCGACCCGGTCCCGCTGGGCGTGGCTGATCAGCGGGCCGAGGTCGGTCGACGGGTCGAAGGGGTCGCCGAGCCGGACCGTTTCCATCAGCTCGGCGACGCCCTGCACGAAGGCGTCGTAGAGCGGGCGCTGGACATAGGCGCGGGTGGCGGCGGTGCAGTCCTGGCCGGTGTTGATGAGCGCTCCGGCGACCGCGCCGTGAACCGCGGCTTCGAGGTCGGCGTCGTCGAAGACCACGAAGGGAGCCTTGCCGCCGAGTTCGAGGTGGAGGCGCTTGACGGTGGAGGTGGCGATCTCCGCGACCCGCTTGCCGACGGCGGTGGAGCCGGTGAATGAGGTCATGACGACGTCCGGGTGGCCGACGAGATGCTCACCGGCCTCCTTGCCCGCCCCGGTGACGATGTTGATCACACCGTCGGGGATGCCCGCCTCCGTGGCCGCCTGGGCGAACATCAGCGAGGTCAGCGGGGTGATCTCGGCGGGCTTCAGCACGATCGTGTTTCCCGCGGCGATGGCTGGGAGGATCTTCCAGGCGGCCATCTGGAGCGGGTAGTTCCAGGGTGCGATGGAGCCGACGACGCCGATCGCCTCACGGCGTACGTAGGAGGTGTGGTCGCCGTCGTACTCGGCGGCCGACCTGCCCTCCAGATGGCGGGCGGCGCCCGCGAAGAAGGAGGTGTTGTCGACGGTGCCGGGCACATCGAACTCGGTGGAGAGCTTGATCGGCTTGCCGCACTGGAGGGACTCGACGTAGGCGAAGTCGTCGGCCTGCTCGGCGAGGACGGCGGCGAAGCGGTGCATCGCCTCGGCCCGCTCCGCCAAAGTCGCACCCGACCAGCCGGGGAACGCCTCACGTGCGGCGGCGACGGCCGCGTCGACATCGGCGGTGCCCGCCAGTTCGTAGGTGTAGACGGTCTCGCCCGTCGCCGGGTTCACCACCTCGTGATGACGTCCCGATGTACCGGACCGCAGCTTTCCGCCGATGAATTGTGCGCCGTCCGCGAAGCGGTCCCGCACCTGGATGCCGTTGCCCATGACGCTCTCCTCCGCCGCAGTCCCTGGAATGTGGGGCGGCGTAGCCTTTGCTCGATTTGAGTGCCGATCCTGACAGAGCGGATCGACCCCAACAAGTGATTCCGTTGTTGCCTTTTGGTTACGCAACGGAATCTGTCGACCATGTGTCGCGTTCTTGCGGAATTCCCCGTACGGAGTGTCAGTGGCGGATGCCAGACTCGCGTGTCATGGAACACATGCACGATCTCCTGGCTCGGACCGAGCGCGGCGAGAAGGTGAAGTACCTGCACTTCTGGGGGCATCGCCCGCGGCCCGACGGCAGCATCGGTGCGAGCTGTCTCAGCCAGTGGTGGCCGGCCCCCTTCACGGTCGACGGGGTGACGTACGCGTCGGCCGAGCACTGGATGATGGCCGCCAAGGCGCGGCTCTTTGGCGACACGGAGTCGGAGGCCAAGGCGGTGGAGGCGAAGAGCCCGGCCCAGGCGAAGAAGGTGGGCCGGCTGGTCCGCGGTTTCGACGAGGCGGTGTGGGAGCGCGAGCGGTACGCACTGGTGGTGGCCGGCAGCGTCCACAAGTTCGCCCAGGCCCCGGAGCTGCGGGAGTTCCTGCTGAACACCGGGGACCGGGTGCTGGTCGAGGCGAGCCCGATGGACCGGATCTGGGGCATCGGGCTGGCGGCGGACGACCCGCGGGCGGAGAATCCGGCGACCTGGCGGGGGCTGAATCTGCTGGGGTTCGCGCTGATGGACGCGCGGGCGGAGCTGCGCGCTCCATGAGGCGGCCGGGATGACCGATGGCCGGGCGGGCCGCAGTCCGGCCCGCCCGGCCATCGGGTGGGATACGGCACCGGCACCGCAAGGGATCCGGCACCGGCGCTCGACGTCGGCTATCGCGTGACGTCGACGACCAGAGACGTGGAGTACGGGTCGTCGTTGTACGAGTTGTCGTTGAATTCATCGGCGTGGGTGGCGAACAGCCAGATGAAGAAGCTGATGATCGCCACACCGAAAACGATGCCGATTGACCCCATGATGATCCCGGCGAGCGCCTGACCGCTGTTGGTCGCCTCGCCGCGCTGCACCCGCTTGCGGCCCAGGATGCCGAAGATCAGGGCGAGTACGCCCAGGATCAGGCTGGGTATCCCGTAGATGCAGAACAGGCAGATGGCCAGGATGCCGAGCACCATGGCTGCCGTACCCATGCCGTTGGACGGCGTGGTTCCGCCCCAGGGTGCCTGGTTGTAGCCGGTGTACCCCGGGTAGCTGCCGTACTGCGGAGCCGGCGCGGCAGGGTAGCCGTACTGCCCCGCGGCCGGCGGGACCTGCTGGCCCGGTCCGTTCGGTGCGATCGGCGGCGGCGGCACCTCCCCGGGGCCGAACCCGGCCCCGGAGCCGGACACCGGCCCGGTCTGCCCTCCCGGGCCGAACCCCGGTCCCGTGGCCGGCGTGGGGCCGTCCCCCACACCCGGCATCGAGGTCACCGTCGGCTGACCGTGCACAGCAGGCGGCCGGGGATCACCGGCCGGCTTCTCCAGCGGCACCCTGCTGTCCGGCGGAGCCCACGGATCGCGCGGCGCGGCCCCGCCCGCGGGCTGCTCTGTGTTGTCTGACATGGGCCTCCCCCATCGTGATCCCGTCATGCTACGGCCCACCACCGTCCGGCAGGACCCGGCCTACGATGATCCCCGTCCCCTGCCCGGCCGACCGCGCCCGGCACCCGAACCGTCCCACGCCCCCGGAGTATCCGATGACCGATCTGCACCCCTTCATCGCGGGGCTGCCCAAGGCGGAACTGCATGTCCACCACGTCGGGTCCGCCTCGCCCCGTATCGTCGCCGAGCTGGCCGCGCACCACCCCGACTCCAAGGTCCCCACCGACCCCGAGGCACTGGCCGACTACTTCACGTTCACGGACTTCAGCCACTTCATCGACGTGTATCTCTCCGTCGTGGACCTGATCCGCACCCCGGAGGACGTCCGGCTGCTGACCTTCGAGGTCGCCCGTGACATGGCCCGGCAGAACATCCGTTACGCGGAGCTGACCGTCACCCCGTTCAGCTCGACCCGGCGCGGCATCCCGGAGCAGGGGTTCATGGAGGCGATAGAGGACGCCCGCAAGGCCGCCGAGGCCGAGCTCGGGGTCGTTCTGCGCTGGTGCTTCGACATTCCCGGCGAGGCCGGGCTCGAAGCAGCCGAGGAGACCACCCGGCTCGCCGTGGACCTCCGTCCCGAGGGGCTCGTCTCGTTCGGGCTCGGCGGCCCGGAGGTCGGCGTGGAGCGCCCGCAGTTCAAGCCCTACTTCGACCGGGCGATCGCCGAGGGCCTGCACTCCGTACCGCACGCCGGGGAGACCACCGGGCCGCAGACCGTCTGGGACGCGCTGACCCATCTGCGCGCCGAACGCATCGGCCACGGCACCAACTCCGTCCAGGACCCGAACCTGCTGGCCCACCTCGCCGAGCACCGCATCCCGCTGGAGGTCTGCCCGACCTCGAACATCGCGACCCGCGCGGTGGCCGACATCGAGCAGCACCCGGTCAGGGAGATGGTGCAGGCGGGCGTCCTGGTCACCATCAACAGCGACGACCCGCCGATGTTCGGCACGGACCTCAACAACGAGTACGGGGTGGCCGCCCGTCTCCTCGGTCTCGACGAGCGGGGTCTCGCGGCGCTGGCGAAGAACGCGGTCGAGGCGTCGTACCTCGACGCGGCCGGCAAGCGGACGCTGGCCGCCGAGATCGACACGTACACGACGAACTGGCTGGAGCGCACCGGCCGCTGACCCCGGTGGCCACAATGGCCCCATGGCCACCACTGTCACCGCCGTAGCCCATCGCGGCGATCCGTACCGTGTCCGCGAGAACACGCTGCCCTCGATCCGCTCCGCCCTCGAACGGGGGGCGGACGCGGTCGAGGTCGATGTGCGTGTCACCCGCGACGGTGTACCGGTCCTGCTGCACGACTCCACGCTGGAGCGGCTGTGGGGCCATGACGTGCGTCTCGACCGACTGACCCACGAGGAGCTCATCGAGCTGACCGCGGGCGGTGTGCCCACATTGCGCGACGCGCTGCTCGCCGCGGGGACGCACCGCGTCATGGTTGATCTGCCCGGCTCCACCGGTGATTCGGTACGCAGGATCGTCGGCGTGGTGCGCGAGTGCGGGGCAGGTGAGCGGGCGTACTACTGCGCAGGCCCGGATGCCATGCTGCGGGTGCGCGCCGCCGATCCGTCCGCGGAGATCGCCCTGACCTGGACGACACTCGCGCCACCACGCGCCGCGCTGCTCGACGCGGTGAGGCCGAGGTGGCTGAACTACCGGTTCGGCCTGGTGGACCGGGAGCTGACGGACCGTCTCCACCAAGACGGACTGCTGGTCTCCGCCTGGACGGCAGACACCAAGCGCACCATGCGCCGCCTCGTCCGGCAGGGAGTCGACTCGATCACCACCAACCGGGTCGACGCCCTGCAGAGCGTTCTCACCAACTCCTCGGCCACCGGCTCCACTTGATCGGTCCGGCATCATGGACAGCCGCATCCGCCGTGATGCCAGGCCGGGAGCCAGAGGAGCAGAGACGTGACCGAAGCCCGCACCACCCTTCACAACGACCGCATCCGTTCCGACATCGCCCACAACGCGCGGGTCTGGAACTACTGGCTCGGCGGCAAGGACAACTACCCCGTGGACCGCGCCGTCGGCGACCAGGTCACCGGCATGTATCCGAGCATCGGTGAAGTGGCACGCGCCGACCGGGCGTTTCTGGGGCGGGCCGTCCGGTATCTCGCCGGTGACGCGGGGATCGGCCAGTTCCTCGACATAGGCACCGGCCTGCCGACCGCCGACAACACGCACGAGGTCGCCCAGCACACCGCCCCCGACTCCCGCATCGTGTACGTCGACAACGACCCGATCGTGCTGGCGCACGCCCGCGCGCTGCTCACCAGCTCACCGGAGAGCGCGACCGAGTACATCGACGCGGACGCGCGCCACCCGGAGCAGGTCCTGCGGGCCGTCGAACCGACGCTGGACCTGAAGAAGCCGGTCGCGGTCATGCTGCTCGGCATCCTCAACTTCGTCCTCGACGCGGACGAGGCGCAGCGCATCGTCCGGACGCTGATGGACGCGATGCCGTCCGGCAGCCATCTGGTGCTCACCCACCCCACGCTGGAGCTGGGCGGCGAGGGCAACGAGGCGGCGATGCGGTTCTGGAACGAGAACGCCACCCCGCCGATCACCGCGCGCAGCCGCGCCGAGTTCGCCGCGTTCCTGACGGGGCTCGAACTCGTGGAGCCGGGCATCGTGTCGTGCGCACGCTGGCGCGCCGAGCCCGGTGCGATGGAGGTCGCCCAGTTCGGCGCGGTGGCGCGGAAGCCGTAATGGACATACGTGGGGTGTGGGCGCGCGCCCGGGAGCTGTGGAACACCGGCCCCTGGGCGACGGACATCGGGGTGGCCCCGCTGGTGCAGGCCGCCTGTCGATGCCGTGGGTCGTCCCCCGGGATCCCCCGTCTGGAGCCGGCGACGGCGTATCTGCTGACCACCCTCACCGTGGTGCCGCTGGTGTGGCGGCGTCGTGGCGGCTGGGCGGCCACGAGGTCTGGGGCAAGACCGGTGGCCGCTGGGGTTACAACGCGGGAACAGGGGGCACCCGCGATCTCTCCCGCACCCTCGTCCACAGCGTGAACTCCACGGACGCGAAGGGGCAGGGCACCAACGACGTCGTGGTGGGCCTGATCGTCAGCGCCTTCGGAGCCCCGGCGCGGGAGTGACTCAGACGGCCGTCGCGGCGGAGAGCGGTTCCGGTGACGGTGTCTGCGGCAGGGCCTCCAGCCGCTTGATCATGCGGCGTACGACGAGCAGCGGGATCATCCCGAAGACCCCGAACGACATGTCGATGACCGACCACCACAAGGGGATGTCCCGGATCGGTCCGCAGATCAGGGCGAGCGGGATGATCCCCGCGCAGGCGATCATGCCGAACTCGACGACCCAGATGTTGCGGACCGGGTCTCGGTAGGGGCCGTAGAAGGCGACCGCGATCACGAGGTGCGCGAAGGCCAGCCAGTCGGTGCCGTACAGCACGAAGGGGTACTTCGCGTCTGCCTCGTCGAGACCGGTGCGGACCCGGGTGATCCACTCCATCAGGGCCGGGAAGTGCTCAGGTACCGGAGAGGCCGAGGACTTCAACAGGTCCTCGGCCCAGTGGAGTTCATGGACGAGCGGGAAGGCGGTCAGCCCGCTCAGCGCCAGACAGACGACAAAGGCGACCAACCACACGCGTATGTGCCTCAGCAGGGCGCTTCGCTCGCTCATGTCTGCAGCGTACGCCCGTATTTACCGGCTCTTTACGCCACCCCCGATACGGCTCACAGGCCGACTACGGAGTTCCACTTCTTGGCGAACTCGGTGCGCTCCTCGGACGTGATGTCGCGGGCGATCGCCAGCCGTCTGCGCATCGCGTCGTCGGGGAAGATCAGCGGGTCCTCGGCCAGCGCGGCGGCCTCCTCGTCCTTGGAGGAGGCCAGCACCTCGCGGGCGGCCGGGACGGGGCAGACGTAGTTCACCCAGGTCGCCAGCTCCGCGGCCACCTCCGGCTCGTAGTAGTAGTCGATGAGCTTCTCGGCGTTGCGCTTGTGGCGGGCGAGGTTGGGGATCATGAGGGACTCCGCCCAGAGTTCGGCGCCCTCCTCGGGCACCACGAACTCGATCTCCGGGTTGTCTGCCTGGAGCTGGATGACATCGCCGGAGTAGGCCTGGCAGGCGAGCACATCGCCGGTCGACAGGTCCTTGATGTAATCGTTGCCGGTGAAGCGGCGGATGTGCCTCTTCTTCACCAGCTTCTCCACCTGCTCGCACACCTCGTAGAAGTCGTCCCGCTTCCAGCGGGTGATGTCGACGCCGTTGCCCTGCATCAGAAGGGCGAAGGACTCGTCGAGCCCGGACAGCAGCGTCACCTTGCCGCGCAGGTCGTCCGCCCACAGATCGCTCAGGTGCTTGATCTCCCGACCGAGCTTCTTGCGGTTGTACGCGATGCCGGTGATCCCGGACTGCCAGGGGACGCTGTGCATCCGGCCCTTGTCGAAGGCGGGCGAACGCAGCTGCGGATCCAGGTACTTGGCGACGTTGGGCTGCTCGGCCCGGTCCATCTCCTGCACCCAGCCGAGCCGGACGAACCGGGCGGCCATCCAGTCGCTGATGACGATCAGGTCCCGGCCGGTCTCCTGGTGGTTCATCAGGGCCGGGCTGATCTTTCCGAAGAACTCGTCGTTGTCGTTGATCTCCTCGGTGTACGTGACGGAGATCCCGGTCCGCTTGCTGAACGCGTCGAGTGTGGGCCGCTTCGACGTGTCCTCGTCGTCGGTGTCGATGTACAGGGGCCAGTTCGCGAAGTGCAGGAAGTGGTCACGCGCCGATGTGTCGCGACCGGCGCGGTCACCGGGCTCCACATAGGCGGCGGGCACTCCGCAGCCGGCCAGCGTGACGCCGGCCGCTGTGGCCCCGAAGGCGCGCAGCAGGGACCGGCGGGACATGAGGTTCTTCGGGGTTGCTCGCACCTGCGCAGGATGCCGGTCGGGCGACGGCGGGGGCAATGGACCAACCGTCCAGCGGCACACGCTCCGTCCGCACACCCTGTCGATGCCGTCGCCGGTGCCGATGCCGATGCCGATGCCGATGCCGATGCCGATGCCGAACGGAAACGGCCCCGGACTCATGCCCGGGGCCGCTCACCGCAACTGACGAAGACTCAGCCGTCGAGCGAGGTCATGACGTGCTTGATGCGGGTGTAGTCCTCGAAGCCGTACGCGGAGAGGTCCTTGCCGTAGCCGGACTTCTTGAACCCGCCGTGCGGCATCTCGGCGACGAGCGGAATGTGGGTGTTGATCCACACACAGCCGAAGTCGAGGTTCTTGGACATCCGCATGGCGCGGGAGTGGTCCTTGGTCCACACCGAGGAGGCCAGGGCGTACTCGACACCGTTGGCGTACTCGACGGCCTGGGCCTCGTCCGTGAACTTCTGGACGGTGATGACCGGGCCGAAGACCTCGTTCTGGATGATCTCGTCGTCCTGCTGGAGGCCGGAGACGACGGTCGGGGCGTAGAAGTAGCCCTTCTCTCCGACCCGGTGGCCGCCCGCCTCGACCTTGGCGTGGGCGGGGAGCCGCTCGATGAAGCCGCTGACCTGCTTCAGCTGGTTGGCGTTGTTGAGCGGGCCGTACAGCACGTCCTCGTCGTCCGGCTGCCCCGTCTTGGTGTCGGCGGCGGCCTTGGCGAGGGCGGTGACGAACTCGTCGTGGATCGACTCGTGGACCAGGACGCGGGTCGCGGCCGTACAGTCCTGGCCCGCGTTGAAGTAGCCCGCGACGGAGATGCCCTCGACGGCCTTGGCGATGTCGGTGTCCTCGAACACGACGACCGGGGCCTTGCCGCCGAGCTCCAGGTGCACCCGCTTGACGTCCTTGGCGGCGGACTCGGCGACCTGCATGCCGGCCCGTACCGAACCGGTGATGGAGGCCATCGCCGGGGTCGGGTGCTCGACCATCGCGCGGCCGGTGTCGCGGTCGCCGCAGATGACGTTGAAGACGCCCTTGGGGAGGATCTGGCCGATGATCTCGGCGATCAGCACGGTCGATGCCGGGGTGGTGTCGGACGGCTTGATGACGACGGTGTTGCCCGCGGCGAGCGCCGGGGCGAACTTCCAGACGGCCATCATCATCGGGTAGTTCCACGGCGCGACCTGTGCGCAGACGCCGACCGGCTCGCGGCGGACGATCGAGGTGAGGCCCTCCATGTACTCGCCGGCCGAGCGGCCCTCGAGCATCCGCGCGGCACCCGCGAAGAAGCGGATCTGGTCCACCATCGGCGGGATCTCTTCGGTGCGGGTGAGCTCGATCGGCTTGCCCGTGTTCTCCGACTCGGCTGCGATGAGGTCCTCGGCGCGCTCCTCGAAGGCGTCCGCGATCTTCAGCAGGGCCTTCTGGCGCTCGGCGGGCGTGGCGTCGCGCCAGGCGGGGAAAGCGGCCGCGGCGGCGTCCATCGCGGCATCGACATCGGCCTGGCCGGAGAGCGGCGAGGTCGCGTAGACCTCTTCCGTCGCCGGATTGACCACGTCGATGGTCCGCCCGTCAGCGGCGTCCCGGAACTCTCCGTTGATGTAGTTGCGCAGACGGCGCACCTCGGTGGTCACAACCACCCCTCCTGTCGACACGTCCAATGGATGAGATGACCAGCCTAGTCGCTCAGGTATCGCTTTCGACATGCCCAACCGCCGTGAACTTCGGATTCAGTGAGATCTGGACCCTCAGACAACGAATTTCATCGATTCGGGGTTGCCAGACCGACGAGTCCCGGTGCACAGTGGATGCGTGGCCAGTCGCAGCGCAGACTCCAGGACCGGGAGCGGATCGTCCCCAGCGGTCGATGCCGTATCCCTCGCAATCATCGAGCAGCTCCAGGAGGACGGGCGTCGTCCGTACGCCGCGATCGGCAAGGCCGTCGGCCTCTCCGAGGCGGCCGTGCGGCAGCGTGTCCAGAAGCTGCTCGACCAGGGCGTGATGCAGATCGTCGCCGTCACGGACCCACTCACCGTGGGATTCCGACGACAGGCGATGGTCGGCATCAATGTCGACGGCGACCTCGATCCCGTCGCCGAGGCGCTGTCGGCCATGGCCGAGTGCGAGTACGTGGTGATGACCGCGGGCTCCTTCGACCTGATGGTGGAGATCGTCTGCGAGGACGACGACCACCTGTTGGAAACGATCAACAAACGCATCCGGGCCATCCCCGGTGTGCGCTCCACCGAGAGCTTTGTGTACCTGAAGCTCAAGAAGCAGACCTATATGTGGGGAACCCGATAGCCGTGAGCAAGGACCTCAGCCGAACCGCGTACGACCACCTGTGGATGCATTTCACCCGCATGTCGGACTACGAGAACGCGCCCGTTCCCACCATCGTGCGTGGCGAGGGCACCTACATCTACGACGACCAGGGCAAGCGCTACCTCGACGGCCTGTCCGGCCTGTTCGTGGTCAACGCCGGTCACGGCCGTCACGAGCTCGCCGAGGCGGCGTACAAGCAGGGCCAGGAGCTGGGCTTCTTCCCGGTCTGGTCCTACGCCCACCCGAAGGCCGTCGAGCTCGCCGAGCGCCTCGCCGACTACGCGCCGGGCGACCTCAACAAGGTCTTCTTCACCACCGGTGGCGGCGAGGCCGTGGAGACCGCCTGGAAGCTGGCCAAGCAGTACTTCAAGCTCCAGGGCAAGCCGACCAAGTACAAGGTCATCTCGCGTGCGGTCGCCTACCACGGCACCCCGCAGGGCGCCCTGTCGATCACCGGCCTGCCGGCCCTGAAGGCCCCCTTCGAGCCGCTGGTCCCCGGCGCGCACAAGGTGCCGAACACGAACATCTACCGCGCCCCGATCCACGGCGACGACCCGGAGGCCTTCGGCCGCTGGGCCGCCGACCAGATCGAGCAGGAGATCCTCTTCGAGGGACCGGAGACGGTCGCCGCGGTCTTCCTGGAGCCGGTACAGAACGCAGGCGGCTGCTTCCCGCCGCCGCCCGGATACTTCCAGCGCGTGCGCGAGATCTGCGACAAGTACGACGTGCTGCTCGTCTCCGACGAGGTCATCTGCGCCTTCGGCCGTCTCGGCACGATGTTCGCCTGCGACAAGTTCGGCTACGTGCCGGACATGATCACCTGCGCCAAGGGCATGACCTCGGGCTACTCCCCGATCGGTGCCTGCATCGTCTCGGACCGCGTCGCCGCGCCGTTCTACGAGGGTGACAACACCTTCCTGCACGGCTACACCTTCGGTGGCCACCCGGTCTCCGCGGCGGTCGGCCTCGCCAACCTCGACATCTTCGAGCGCGAGGGCCTCAACCAGCACGTCCTGGACAACGAGAACGCCTTCTACACGACGCTGCAGAAGCTGCTCGACCTGCCGATCGTCGGCGACGTCCGCGGCAACGGCTTCTTCTACGGCATCGAGCTGGTGAAGGACAAGGCTACCAAGGAGACCTTCACCGACGAGGAGACCGAGCGCGTCCTGTACGGCTTCCTCTCCAAGGCGCTGTACGACAACGGCCTGTACTGCCGGGCCGACGACCGCGGCGACCCGGTCGTCCAGCTCGCGCCGCCGCTGGTCTCCGACCAGTCGACGTTCGACGAGATCGAGGGCATTCTGCGGACCGTCCTCACCGAGGCGTGGACCAAGCTCTGACCGGCGGTTCGATCGGCTGACCGGCCACGGACCGGCCGGCCGATCGCCCCTGTCCGCCCGTCCGCCCGACGGGCCAGGATCTGTCCGGCCGTGATCCGCCGGACGGCCCTGTGGCTTGACCACCGGCTGACCACCGCTTGACCGGCTTCCAGCGGTCATTTCATACGGTCCACACGGCCCGGATGCGCCCATTCGAGTGGGATGGAGCGCACCCGGGCCGTGTGCTGTGCCCACACCGCGGTTCGAATCCTTACGGTGCCGAGTGACCGATCGGCCCCCTCTTCGTTCCCCCGTAAGGGGGACGGGACATACGATCTGAACCGAGGTGTACGCCATGGTGGCCCCGCCGGACAACGACGTGATCTGGGCGCGTTCCCTGCACCACTCCCACAACGGCTCACCCGCGCTCGGTGGCGTCTCCATGGGTGTCCACGACGGCGAGATCCTCGCCGTGACCGGCCCCAGGGGCAGCGGCAAGACGACCCTGCTGCACTGCCTCTCCGGTCAACTGGTGCCCCAGCAGGGCGAGGTGTGGTTCAACAGCGTCCCCGTCCACACCATGGGCCCCCGCTTGCGCGAACGGCTGCGCCGCGACAAGTTCGGCTGGATCGCCCCCGAGCCCCAGCTCGTACCGGAGCTGAACACCTGGGAGAACGTGGCTCTTCCGCTGCTGCTTCGCGGCGCCTCGCACCGGGAGGCGAAGAAGACCGGCCTGGAGTGGCTGGAGCGGCTGGACATCGGCGCGTGCGCCAAGAAGCGACCGCACACGCTGGTCCAGGGGCAGCGCCAGCGGATCGCCGTGGCCCGCGCGCTGGCTGCCTCCCCCTCGGTGATCTTCGCCGACGAGCCGACCGCGACCCTGCACCGCACCGACCGGACGCATGTGCTGCGCACCCTCACCAGCGCGGCCCGCTCGCACGGCATCACGGTCGTGCTCGCCACCCATGACGCGGAGGTCGCCGCCCTCGCCGACCGTACGGTCCCGCTGCTGGACGGCCGCCCCGTCGCCACCGTCGCCCTGCCCGGAGTATCCGATGCGGAGGGCAGGGCGGCGTGCTCGCTCTCCGTCTAGCCCGGGGTTCCCATCCGCTGGTCCTGATGCGGCGGCTGCTGGTCGCGGCCGCCTCCGCCGGGGTCGGCTTCCTGCTGCTGTGTGCCCTGGGCTACGCATCGGGGCACCCGGCGCACTCCGCTGCGGCCGGGCTGCGGCTGCTGTGGTGCTTCGTACCGCTCGCCGCCACCGTGCAGCTCGCGGTCGCGGTGGCCCGTACGGACCCGAGCACCCGGCCACGCTCCGGGCTGTCCGCCGTGGGCCTCGGGCCGGTCAGGCTCACGGCGCTCGCCGCGGTCTCCACAGCCGTCTCCTGCACCCTCGGCTCGATGGTGGCGCTGCTGTTCTTCCTGCATCTGCGCGGCGATCTGTCCGGGCTGCCGTTCGACGGTGCGGCAGCAGGGCTGCTCGACGCGGACGCCCCGCTGCCGCTCGCAGCCGTGCTCATGCTGCTGGCCCTGGTCCCGGTGGCCGCGGCGACGGCGTGCGGGCTGGCGCTGCGCACCCGGCCGGTCCAGGCAGCGGTCCCGGACAACGTCTCCTCGGACGACGCGCCGGAGCACCGGCCACCCACTCCGGCGGCGCCCCCGACCGGGCTGCCGTGGGGGGTGGCGCTGATCGCGGCCGGTCTCGCCGTAGAGGCCTACCTGAGCCGCGGCGACGGGCGCAGTCTGCTCCCGCTCCCCGGCAGGTTCAACGCCACCCCGGCCGGAGTGCTGGCGGGGTGGATGCTGACGGCGATCGGCCTGGCCGTGGCCGGATCCGGCCTGGCATATCTCTGCGGGCGGCTGCTGCAGGCGGTGCGCCCCGGCGCCGTACGGCTGCTGGCCGGCCGCGTGCTGATGGGCGAGGCGCGCCGGATCGGCGGGCCGCTCGGTGTGGTCTGCGCGGTGCTCTCCGCGATGATCGCCGCCTACGCGCTGTACGGGACGGGGCCACGCCCCTTCGGCCCGCTCACGGCACTGGGAGCGGTGCTCGTCCTCGGCTGTACGTCGGCGACGCTGCTGACCTCGGCGTTGGAGGCGAAGCAGGCCCGCACCCGGACGGCGCAGGCGCTGTCGCGGCTGGGTGCCCCGGCCTCGGTGCTGTGGGCCGCGACGGCCCTTCGCGCCGCCGCGCTGCTGGTCGTCTTCGCCCCGTTGACCTGGCTGGTCGCCGAGCTGGCGGCGCTGCCGCTGACGGCCTGAGGGCACCGCGTCCCGGCCACGCCCGTGCACCTCGGCCGCTACGTAGCATGACAACGTGGACAACCCGGACGACAGCAATCCCGTACCCGGCCCGGAGATCGAGTCGCTCGCCGAATTCGACGCGGCGGTCGCCTCCGGGAGGCTGGCCGGACACCGGGTCCAGTCCGTCGACCTGACGGACCGGGGCGCCGCCCTGCTGGCCGCCGATACGGCCGGTACCGTCTTCCTCGGCTGTCTGATGACGCCCGGAACGGCCGCGAAGGTACGGGCCGACGGTGCGTTCGTCTTCCCGCCGGTGCCCGGACTGCCCTTCGATCCGTACCGCGGCCTGCTCTACTCCCCCGACGCGCTCTACGAAGGGCTTACGGACGGCGGCTACGCGGCGACGCCCGATGCCCGCGCGTACCGCTGGTTCCAGGAGACCCGGGCGAGCGGCGACACCTTCGCGTCGATGCTGCGTGCGCTCCACGACGACGCGGTCTCCGACGCGCTGGACGAACACCTCGTCGGCGCTTCTGTCGTCGGGGTGATGGGCGGCCATACGACGGCCCGCGGCAGCGCGGAGTACGCGGCCGCGGCCCGGCTGGGCCGGACGCTGGCCCGGAGCGGCCTGACGGTGGCCACCGGTGGCGGGCCGGGCGCGATGGAGGCCGCGAACCTCGGGGCGTACGCGGCGCCGCACCCCGATCCGATGC
The DNA here is from genome assembly GCF_036002945.1 of Streptomyces sp. NBC_01224. Classification (NCBI taxonomy): domain Bacteria; kingdom Bacillati; phylum Actinomycetota; class Actinomycetes; order Kitasatosporales; family Streptomycetaceae; genus Streptomyces; species Streptomyces sp. NBC_01224. Next base: position 2,620,648 of record NZ_CP108529.1, read on the forward strand.
TGGACAAGGCCTGCGAACTCCTGGCCGCCACCCCCTCGTTCACCCCGTCGGTCACCGACTGGGCGCTGGCCGCCTTCGCCGTACGGGAGCGCTGGCCGGGTGGCGGCGGCTCGGTCTCGATCCCCACCTGGTTCTACGGACATGAGCCGCCGAACCCGTTCGCGGATCACATCGCCAAGTACTTCGCCAACGCACTGCGCGAGGACGGGCTGCTCGCCCGCTCCTCGGCGGGCGTGATCTTCCTGCCGGGCGCGGCCGGCACCGTTCAGGAGATCTTCGACAACGCGACGCCGAACTACTACGGCTCCCGAGGCAGGCCGGCCCCGATGGTGCTGGTCGGCCGCGCGCACTGGACGAGGGAGCTGCCCGCGTGGCCACTGCTGCGCGCACTGGCCGACAGCCGGCCGATGGAGTCCCGTATCGCGCTCGTCGACACGGTGGACGAGGCCGCCGAGGCACTCGCCCGGTTGTCTGCGAAGCGGTAGGCCGAGGCCGGTTCAGAGGGACGCGAGACGGGCCACGAGCGCGTCGAAGAAGGCCTCCCAGCCGTCCTCGGCGGCTGCGTACTGCTCTGCCGTGAGGTTGCCGCCGCGCTGCTTGAAGACCATTTCGGTGGTCTTGTCGCCGCGGTCGGTGAAGGTGACGGTGACGGTCTCGCCCTCGACGTCGGCGGGTGCGGTGGCGTCCTTCAGCGTGAACACCAGCCGCTCGGGGGCAAGGACCTCGCGGTAGACCCCGTGGAAGGGCATCTCGGTGCCCGGCACCACGATGACCAGGCTCCAGGCGCCGCCCGGCCTGACATCCATCGACACCCGCTCGAGCGGCACCTCGGCGTCCCCGCCGTACCAGGCGGCGAAGTGCTCGGGCGTCGTCCAGGCCTCGAAGACCAGTTCCCGCGGGGCGTCGAGGACGCGGGTGATGTCGATGCCCTCGCGTGCTGACTCAGTCATTGTTCCCGTCCTTCTCGGAGTCGTTCCGGATCTGCCGCATGTCCTCCTACAGCTTGCACGGACACCACTGCGCAGACCCGCCGCGTGTGATTCGGTCCGGGCCGCTCCAGCAGTTCCGGAGGCCGGGAGACGGCGGGCGGGATCGTCGGATACGGCTCGGCCGGTCAAGTGAACCTGGCCACGTCCTTTGCCGGAGGCGCGAGGCCGGTCAGAAGACGGCGGGCAGGACGACGGTCTCCGCCGCGTCGAAGCCGACCCCGACCGTCGCGCCCTCCTGCGGGGCCTCCCGCAGCGCACACTCCGCCTCCAGGACCGGACCGACCACCGGCGTCAGCTGTACGGCGACGTGGTTGCCCCGGAACGTTCGCGCCCCGACCGTGCAGCGCAGCCCCCCGTCCGGGGAACCGATCCGGACCCCGGCCGGGCGCACCAGCAGATCGCACGCCCCCTGCGGCGAGCCCGTGGGCACCGGCACCTTGCCCCACACCGTGTCGGCGGCCGTGCCGGCCACCGTCGCCTCCACCACGTTGTCGAAGCCGAGGAACCGGGCGACGAAGGCGGAGGCGGGCTGCTGCCAGACCTCCATCGGCGTGCCCACCTGGGCGATCCGCCCGCCGCGCATCACCACCACCCGGTCGGCGAGGGCGAACGCCTCGCTCTGGTCATGGGTGACGGCGAGCACCGTCGTACCCAACTGCCCGAAGAGCGTGCGCAGTTCGACGACGAGCCGTTCACGCAGGCCGCGGTCGAGCTGGCCGAGCGGCTCGTCCAGCATCAGCAGCTTCGGGCTCGGCGCGAGCGCCCGCGCGAGGGCGACGCGCTGCTGCTCACCGCCGGACAGCGCGGCGACGGCCCGCCGTTCGGAGCCGGGCAGGCCCACCAGGTCGAGGAGTTCACCGACTTTGCGCTCCTGATCGCGCCGCGACACCCCGCGCATCCGCAGCCCGAAGGCGACATTGGCGCCGACATCCCGGTGCGGGAAGAGCTGGTGGTCCTGGAACATCAGGCCGAGTCCGCGCCGGTGCACCGGCACCCCGGCCTGGTCCGCGCCGTCCAGCAGCACCCGGCCGCCGTCCGGCGGGTGCAGTCCGGCGACCACCCGCAGCAGGGTCGACTTGCCGCTGCCGCTCGGCCCCAGCACGCACACGATCTCGTGCTCGGCGACCTCCAGATCCACCCTGTCGAGTGCCGCCCGCTCACCGAAGCGGACCGTGGCCGATTCCAGTGTCAGCATTTCTAGAACTCCCCGGATCGGTCGGTGCGGATACGTTCGAGCAGCAGCAGCGAGAGGGCGCAGACCACCATCAAAATGGTGCTGAGGGCCATTGCCTGGCCGTAGTTGAGCTCCCCGGCCCGTCCCAGCAGCCGGGCCACGGCCACCGGCAGCGTCGGGCGGTCGGGCCGTGCGATGAACACCGTCGCGCCGAACTCACCGAGCGACACGGCGAACGCGAAGCCGGCCGCGACCAGCAACGCCCGCCGCACCAGCGGCAGATCGACCTCCCGCCAGGCCCGCAGGGGTGACGCCCCGAGCACCGCGGCCGCCTCCCTCAGCCGTCCGTCCACCGCCCGCAGGACCGGCAGCATGGTCCGTACGACGAAGGGCACACCGACCAGCGCCTGGGCGAGCGGCACCAGAATCCATGACGTCCGCAGGTCCAGCGGTGGCTTGTCCAGGGTGATCAGAAAGCCGAACCCGACGGTGACCGCGGACACCCCGAGCGGCAGCATCAGCAAGGCGTCGAAGCCGCGAACGAGCCGCCCCGCGCGCCGGGTCAGCGCCGCGGCGGCGAGCCCGCCGATGACCAGCGCGATGACGGTCGCGACCAGTGCGTACTGAGTTGAGTTCCAGATCGCTTCGAGCGGGGGGACCAGGAACGTACCGCCGCCGGCGTCGGCGGACCGCAGGGCGCGGTAGAAGTCGAAGCCATGGCCGCCGGGTGTGTCCAGTGAGCGCTCGACCAGCACCCCGAGCGGCAGCAGTATCAGCACGAGCACGGTCAGCAGCACCCCGCAGAGCAGCGCCCACTGCCCGGCGCCGCGCGGCCTGCGGGCAGTCTGTGCCGGGTCGACCAGCTTCAACGCGGTCTCCCTGCGCCGTACGGTCCACGCGTGGACGGCGAGGATCGCGCCGACCGCGGCGAACTGCACCAGCGTCAGCACGGCGGCTGTCGGCAGGGCGAGCAGTTGGGCGGTCTGCCGGTAGATCTCCACCTCCAGCGTGGAGTACCCCGGGCCGCCGAGGATCTGTACGACCCCGAAGGAGGTGAAGGTGAAGAGGAAGACCATCAGCGCGGCGGCGGCCACGGCGGGCGCGAGGGCCGGCAGGGTGACCCGCCGCCAGGCGGCGAACCGCCCGGCGCCCAGCACCCGGGCGGCCTCCTCCTGCCGTGGGTCGAGTTGTGACCACAGCCCGCCCACGGTCCGTACGACCACCGCGTAGTTGAAGAACACATGGGCGAGCAGAATTGCCCAGACGGTGGTGTCGAGCCGTACGCCCCAGAGTTCGTCGAGGAAGCCGCCGCGTCCCAGCAGCGCCAGGAAGGCGGTCCCGACGACAACGGTCGGCAGGACGAACGGCACGGTGACGACCGCCCGCAGCAGTTGTTTGCCGGGGAAGTCGAAGCGGGCGAAGACATAGGCGCCGGGCAGCGCGATCAGCATGGTCAGCGCGGTCGAGGCGAGCGCCTGCCAGGTGGTGAACCAGAGGACGTCGCGAATGTCCGGCCGGGTCAGCACCTCGCCGATCCGGCCGAACTGCCAGACACCGTCCACCTTCAGCCCGCGGCCGACGATCGCGGCGACGGGGTAGGCGAAGAACAACGCGAAGAACGCGACAGGCACGGCCATCAGGCCGAGCCGCACCGCGCTCGCACGCCAGGCCTTTGCGCGCGCCGAGTTCGCGTGCCCGGAGCGGGCGCGCGGCCTCTTCCCGCGCGCCCCCTCCCCGTGCTCGCTCTTCCCGCCCGCGTCCGTTCCGCGTACGGGAGTCTTCGCTACTTCACTACGAGCGAGGACCACGACTGGACCCACTGCTCACGGTTCTTGGAGATCTTGTCGGGGGCGACGGTCGTCGGCTTGTCCACCGTCACGCCGAACTTCGTGAAGAGTTCCGGCAGTTCCGCGCTCTTGGTGACCGGGTTCACGAACATGTTGAGTGGCATGTCCTCCTGGAACTTCTTGCTGATCAGGAAGTCCAGCAGGGCCTTGCCGCCCGCCTCGTTCTTCGCGCCGTTCAGCAGACCCGCGAACTCGATCTGGCGGAAGCAGGTCCCGGTGGCGACCCCGGTCGGGGCCTCGGCCGGCTGCGGCTTCGCGTACAGCACCTCGACGGGCGGGCTGGAGGCGTACGAGACGACGAGCGGCCGGTCGGCCTTGGCCTTCTTGCCGCCCGCGGAGCCGGAGAACTCCTCGTTGTACGCCTGCTCCCAGCCGTCGACGACCTTGACGCCGTTGCTCTTCAGCTTCTTCCAGTAGTCCTGGTAGCCCTTCTCGCCGTAGCTGGCGACGGTACCGAGGAGGAAGCCGAGGCCGGGCGAGGAGGTCCCGGCATTCTCCGTGACGAGGAGGTTCTTGTACTCGGGCTTCGCCAGGTCGTCGAAGGACTGAGGCGGCGCGAGCTTCTTGTCGGCGAAGTACTTCTTGTCGTAGTTGACGCAGATATCGCCGGTGTCGACCGGGGTGACCCGGTGCTCGGCGTCCAATTGGGTGCCGGCCGCCACCTGGTCGAGGCCCTTCGCCTCGTACGGCGTGAAGAGACCGCTGTCGAGAGCGCGGGAGAGCAGGGTGTTGTCGACGCCGAAGAACACATCGCCGCGCGGGGAGCCCTTGGTCAGGATCTCCTGGTTGAGCGCAACACCCGCGTCACCGCTCTTCAGCACCTTGACGGTGTAACCGGTCTCTTCGGTGAACTCCTTGAGCACATCCTTGGAGGCGTTGAAGGAGTCATGGCTGACGAGAGTCACGGTCTTCGAACCGGAGCTCTTCGTGGAGCCGGAACCGGAGTCCGACTTGTCGGAACTCCCGCATCCGGCAAGTGCCGTGACACCGAGCGCGGCGGCGACAGCCGTCGCCGCAAGCTGCTTGGTTCTGCGTGTGGTGCTCATTGTGGATTCCTCCTGGGTTTTGGCCAGGAAGAGACGCGGCCCCACCCCTGGAGAAGCGGGCAGGGCGCAACAGCATGAGTTGATGACCGAACTTCCTACCCGGAATGACCCGGGCGAGGTTCAGAGGGTCTGCGGCCGACCTGTTCTCGGTGCCGCACTCTCAGCGCTGTGGCGCTCCCCTGTCGGAATATGAAGTTGATTTCAGGCCCAGGCTACACGGGCCGTTCCGGCCTCAGCGCTCGGCTGCCGCCAACTGCCCGCAGGCCCCGTCGATCTCCTGACCGCGGGTGTCCCGCACGGTCACCGGCACTCCGTGTGCCGCGATCGCTTCGACGAACGCCTTCTCGTCCTCGGGCCGCGAGGCGGTCCACTTGGAGCCGGGCGTCGGGTTCAGCGGGATCAGGTTGACGTGCACCCGCTTGCCCTTGAGGAGCCGGCCGAGCCGGTCACCGCGCCACGCCTGGTCGTTGATGTCCCGGATCAGCGCGTACTCGATGGAGATGCGGCGGCCGGACTTCTCTGCGTACTCCCACGCGGCGTCCAGCACCTCGCCCACCTTCCAGCGCGTGTTCACGGGGACGAGCGTGTCGCGCAGCTCGTCGTCCGGTGCATGCAGGGAGACGGCGAGGCGGCACTTGAAGCCCTCGTCGGCGAAGCGGAGCATCGCGGGCACCAGGCCCACAGTGGAGACGGTGATCCCGCGCTGCGAGAGCCCCAGCCCGTCCGGTTCCGGGTCGGTCAGCCGGCGGATCGCGCCGACCACTCGGTTGTAGTTGGCGAGCGGCTCGCCCATGCCCATGAAGACGATGTTGGAGAGCCGCGCCGGACCACCGGGGACCTCCCCGTCGCGCAGCGCGCGCATGCCGTCCACGATCTGGTGGACGATCTCCGCGGTCGACAGATTGCGGTCGAGACCGGCCTGGCCCGTGGCGCAGAACGGGCAGTTCATCCCGCATCCCGCCTGCGACGAGATGCACATCGTCACCCGCTCCGGGTAACGCATCAGGACGGACTCGACGAGTGTCCCGTCGTGCAGCTTCCACAGCGTCTTACGGGTGGTGTCGTCATCACAGCTGATGTGGCGGACCACCGACATCAGGTCGGGGAACATCGCCTCGGCGAGCTTGTCCCGCGAACCGGCCGGGATGTTGGTCCACTCGGCCGGGTCGTGCGCGTACCGCGCGAAGTAGTGCTGTGAGAGCTGCTGGGCGCGGAACGGCTTCTCGCCGATCGCGGCGACGGCTTCCTTGCGCTCGGCGGGCGTGAGGTCGGCGAGGTGCCGCGGTGGCTTCTTGGCTCCGCGGGGCGCGACGAAAGTGAGTTCTCCGGGCTTAGGCATGGTTCATCCAGTGTCGCAGACAGAACAGTGAGGGCCCGCCGCCCTGTGGACAACGGACCCTCACCGGCAAAAGCCCAGGTCAGGGACGGTAGAGCTCGGGGATCAGCCGGAACCCACGAACAGCACCAGCAGCAGCCAGACCACCGGGGCGGTCGGCAGCAGCGAGTCCAGCCGGTCCATGATGCCGCCGTGGCCCGGCAGCAGCGTGCCCATGTCCTTGATCCCGAGGTCCCGCTTGATCATCGACTCGCCCAGGTCACCGAGAGTGGCACTGACCGCGACCGCGAGCCCCAGCAGCAGTCCCTGCCACCAGGAACCGCCGTCGATCAGGAACTGCATGCACAGCGCACCGGCGACCATCGCGAAGGCGACGGCCCCGAACAGGCCCTCGCGGGTCTTTCCGGGGCTGATGCGCGGCGCGAGCTTGTGCTTGCCGAAGCGCCAGCCGACGGCGTACGCACCCGTGTCGCTGACCACGGTCAGCAGGAGGAAGGTGAGCACCCGCTGAGGGCCGTCGTCCGCGGTCAGGAGCATGGCGACGAAGGTGGCCAGGAACGGTACGTAGAACGCGGCGAAGACGCCGGCCGTAACGTCCTTGAGGTAGCCCTCGGGAGGCTCGGTCATCCGCCAGACGAGCACCGCGAGTGCGGTCAGCGCCATCGCCACCCAGGCGCCCTCGGCACCCCGTGCGTATCCGGCCACCACCATCGCCGCGCCACCGACCGCCAGCGGGATGAGCGGCGCCTTGATGCCCTTGCGCTCCTCCAGCCGGGAGGTGAGCTCCCACAGCCCCACGACGACGGCGACGGCGATCACACCGACGAAGACGGCCTTCACGATGAACAGCGAGGCGACGATGACGGCGCCGAGCCCCACACCGACCCCTATTGCGGATCGCAGATCACGGCCCGCACGTTTCTTCTGCGGGGGCGGTGGCGCGGTGGACATGGGCTCCTGCGGCTTCTCGTCACGGAACAGGGGGCCGCCGCTCAGGCGTGCGGCCCCCTGGTCCCGGTCATCACGGTCGTCAGCGTCTCTACCTGCGTCGGGACCGTCCGGCACTATGGGCATGGGCCGAGTCTGCTGGGCGTCATGCACATCGTATGCAGGACCCGCCGGGGCGGCCTGCATCTCGGGCGCACCCCAGCGGCCGGCTCCCTGCGGGGCGCCCCAGGAAGAGTCGTTCATCAGACTTCGAGCAGCTCGGCTTCCTTGTGCTTGAGCAGCTCGTCAACCTGTGCGACGTACTTCGCGGTGGTGTCGTCGAGCTCCTTCTCAGCGCGACGCACCTCGTCCTCGCCGGACTCCTTGTCCTTGACCAGCTTGTCGAGCGTCTCCTTGGCCTTGCGGCGCACGGCCCGGATGGAGATCTTGGAGTCCTCGGCCTTCGTCTTCGCGACCTTGATGTAGTCGCGGCGACGCTCCTCGGTGAGGTCCGGGAAGGTCACCCGGATGATATTTCCGTCGTTGCTCGGGTTGACGCCGAGGTCCGAGTCGCGGATGGCCTGCTCGATGTTGCGCAGCGCGGTCTTGTCGAACGGCGTCACGACGGCCATGCGCGGCTCGGGCACCGAGAACGAGGCGAGCTGGTTGATCGGGGTCAGCGCGCCGTAGTAGTCGGCGACGATCTTGTTGAACATCGCCGGGTGCGCACGGCCGGTACGGATCGCGGCGAAGTCCTCTTTCGCGACGACGACGGCCTTCTCCATCTTCTCCTCGGCCTCAAGGAGGGTTTCTTCGATCACCACGTGCTCCTGCGTGTCTTGAGTGGGCCCGGCGTGCTCGGGCCCGGCGGGTCCTGCGTCGCGTCCTCACCTGCACGGTGTCCGACCGGCAGGCCGTTGTCCATCCTTCGGGACCTGTCCCGGGGTGTTCCCCGCAGGCCCCGGACCTTCCCTCGACTTCCCGGGAAGGTCCCCCGGTTCTCAGGCCCGGGTGCCCTGGTCACTCACGAGCGTGCCGATCTTCTCACCCTTGACCGCGCGGGCGATATTGCCCGTGGCGGTCAGCTCGAAGACGAGGATCGGCAGCTGGTTGTCACGGCAGAGCGTGATGGCGGTGGCGTCGGCGATCTTGAGATCGCGGGCGAGCACCTCGCTGTACTCAAGGGCGTCGAACTTCACCGCGTCGGGGTTGGTCTTCGGGTCGGAGTCGTAGACCCCGTCCACCCCGTTCTTGCCCATCAGCAGACCCTGGGCGTCGATCTCCAGGGCGCGCTGGGCGGCAGTGGTGTCGGTGGAGAAGTACGGCATCCCCATGCCGGCGCCGAAGATGACGACACGGCCCTTCTCCAGATGGCGCACGGCGCGCAGCGGGATGTACGGCTCCGCGACCTGTCCCATGGTGATGGCGGTCTGGACGCGGGAGTCGATGCCCTCCTTCTCCAGGAAGTCCTGGAGTGCCAGGCAGTTCATGACCGTGCCGAGCATGCCCATGTAGTCGGAGCGGGCCCGGTCCATGCCGCGCTGCTGGAGCTCGGCACCGCGGAAGAAGTTGCCGCCGCCGATGACGACCGCGATTTGCGCGCCGTCGCGGACGACTGCCGCGATTTCCCGGGCGATGGCGTGTACGACGTCGGGGTCGACACCGAGACCCCCGCCGCCGGCGAACGCCTCTCCGGACAGCTTCAGCATGAAGCGCCCGGGTACCTTGCCGTCGTCGCGCTTGTGGTCACCTGTTGCGGCGTCCGCGCCCTTGTTCATGGAGATTCTCCTCGTGCACATACGAAGAAGGCCATTGCCGGTGGGTCTGGTGTCCCTCAGCGGCAATGGCCTCCTCGTCAAGATCTGCGGTCGTACGGCATGTGTGCGGCCGACGACTGCACCAGACCCTATCGGGGTCCACCGTTGTTCGCGGACGGACTCAGATGCCGACCTTGATGCGCGAGAAGCGCTTCAGGGTGACACCGGCCTCGTCCAGAACCTTCTGGACGGACTTCTTGTTGTCCTTGGCGAACGCCTGCTCCAGGACGACGACGTCCTTGAAGAAACCGTTGACGCGGCCCTCGACGATCTTCGGAAGGGCGGCCTCGGGCTTGCCCTCCTCGCGAGAGGTGGCCTCGGCGACACGACGCTCGTTCTCGACCGTCTCGGCCGGGACCTCGTCGCGGTTGAGGTACTTCGGGGCGAAGGCGGCGATGTGCTGCGCGACGTCCTTGGCGACCTCGGCGTTCTCCTTGTCGAGCTCGACCAGGACGCCGACCTGCGGCGGGAGGTCGGGCATCGTGCGGTGCATGTACGCAGCCACGTAACCGCCGGTGAACTGCGCGAAGCGGTCCAGGACGATCTTCTCGCCGAGGTTGGCGTTGGCCTCGTCGACGTATGCCTGAACGGTCTTGCCGGCCTCGATCTCGGAGGCGAGCAGCGCGGCCAGGTCGGCAGGGGAGGTCGCGGCGACGTGGGCGGCGAGCGTGTTGGCCACGGTCTGGAACTTCTCGCCCTTGGCGACGAAGTCCGTCTCGCACTTCAGCTCGAGCAGAACGCCGGAGGTCTTGTCCTCGGAGATGAGGGAGACGACGGCGCCGTTCTCGGCAGAACGGCCCTCGCGCTTGGCGACGCCCTTCTGACCCTTGATACGGAGCGCCTCGACGGCCTTGTCGACGTTGCCCTCGGCCTCGTCGAGCGCCTTCTTGCAGTCCATCATGCCGGCGCCGGTCAGCTCGCGGAGCTTCTTGACGTCAGCGGCGGTGTAGTTCGCCATGAGTCTGTGTTTCTCTCTCGAAGTCTGAAAGATCTACGGGTGGACGGCGGGGGCAGTGCTCGTGGCACCGGCCCCCGCCGTCATTCAGCCGTGACGGAGGTGTCAGGCCTGCTCGGCGTCCGCGGCCGGAGCCTCGGCAGCGGGGGCCTCGGCAGCAGGGGCCTCGGCAGCGGCCTCGGCCGGCGTCTCGGCGGCGTCCGCGACCTTTTCGGTCTCAGCAGAGGTCTGCACCTCGGCGTCGGCCTTCTTGTCGCCCTCGAGCAGGTCGCGCTCCCACTCGGCGAGCGGCTCGCCGGCAGCCTTCTCGCCCGGCTTCGAGTCACCGGTGGCGGCACCGGAACGGGCGATGAGGCCCTCGGCGACGGCGTCGGCGATCACGCGGGTGAGCAGGGTGACGGAGCGGATCGCGTCGTCGTTGCCCGGAATCTTGTAGTCGACCTCGTCGGGGTCACAGTTGGTGTCGAGGATCGCGACGACCGGGATGTGGAGCTTGCGCGCCTCACCGACGGCGATGTGCTCCTTCTTGGTGTCGACGATCCAGACGGCGCTCGGCACCTTCTGCATCTCGCGGATACCACCGAGGGTCTTCTCCAGCTTGGCCTTCTCGCGGGAGAGAACCAGGAGCTCCTTCTTGGTGAGGCCGGAGGCGGCCACGTCCTCGAAGTCGATGAGCTCGAGCTCCTTCAGACGCTGAAGGCGCTTGTAGACGGTGGAGAAGTTGGTGAGCATGCCACCGAGCCAACGCTGGTTGACGTACGGCATGCCGACGCGCGTCGCCTGCTCGGCGATGGCCTCCTGCGCCTGCTTCTTGGTACCGACGAACATGATGGAACCGCCGTGGGCGACGGTCTCCTTGACGAACTCGTAGGCGCGGTCGATGTACGACAGCGACTGGAGCAGGTCGATGATGTAGATGCCGTTGCGCTCGGTGAAGATGAAGCGCTTCATCTTCGGGTTCCAGCGACGGGTCTGGTGACCGAAGTGGACGCCGCTTTCCAGCAGCTCCCGCATCGTGACGACGGCCATGGCCGTACTCCTTGAGGTGCTCGGTTGTCGCGACCGCAGGATTGCTGTCGCGCCTGACGCCCCGACGCGCCGTGCCACAAGGGACCGAGGAGCGCGGCCACCGTCCGCAGAGTGGGAGGTGGCGGGGCGTGCGAAGTCGACCCGGTGACCCGGATCGCCATAGGAAGTGTACGGGACAGGTCGGGTGCCGGGTGACGGCGCTGTCCACAACCGGTCGGTAGTCCACAGATCCGGTTCATGATCCCCGCGATCCCGGGCGGTGCGGGACGGTTCTGCCATGCGATGCACAACGGATCCGACCGTTTCCCTTTTCAGGCACAGATTCCGCTTCTGCGACGCCGCGCTCGTGGCGCTGTTGGTCCTTCTCTCAGCGCTGTGCGGCGCGCCGGTCGCGGCAGCCGAGGAGTCGGCGCCCGCGCCTGTTCCCGCGCCCGCGCCCCCACCGGAGCCCCGGCCGGACGGTGACCGGTTGTGGCCGCTTGCCGGGCGGCCTGCGGTCGTACGGGGATGGGAGCCGCCGGCGAGTGCCTACGGACGAGGCCACCGCGGGGTGGATCTTGCCGCAGAGCCGGGCACGGCGGTGCTCGCCGCGGTCTCGGGCCGGGTCTCGTTCGCAGGGCGTGTGGCGGGGCGTGGGGTGATGGCGATCGAGGTGGCCGGGACCGGCGCTCCGCCGCTGCGGACCACGTACGAGCCGGTGCGCGCGCTGGTCGCGAAGGACGAGAAGGTGACGGCAGGACAAGTAGTGGCGGTCGTGGAGGCGGGGCCCTTCCACTGCACATCGGGCTGTCTGCACTGGGGACTGCGGCGCGCTGACGCATATCTGGATCCGCTGTCGCTGCTGCCGCCGGAGCTGCTGCGACGGGGCCCGTCCCGGCTGCTGCCGGTGTTCGGCGTGCCGGAGCCCCGGCCCTCGGCCGAGGGGGCCGGGGAGGGGGACGGACTCGCCGCCCCCGGCGTTCTGTTCGTCGGTGCCGCGGCGCGGCACCGACGTCAGTCCAGTACGCCCTGTACGCCTCGCAGGACCATGGCGACGGCGGTGTCCGCGATCACGGCCGGCTCCTCCGCCACGCCGAGTTCGATACGCCTCACCGCGGCGTCCACCGAGCCCTGCAGCAGCATCGCCGCCAGTCTCGGCTGCTCGTGGCCGAGATCGCCGAGCGCCTCGACGATCATGGCGATGAGCCCGCCGTGCGCGGCCCGGATCTTCTCGCGTGCGCCCGCGTCCAGCTCGCTCGCCGAGATCGCGACGACCGCTCGGTGGCGGCGGTCTCCGACGAGGTCGAGCTGCCGTCGTACGTAGGCCTCGATCTTTCCCACGGGCGTGGCGGCCTGCTCCATCGCGTTCTCGACCTCGGCCGCCCAGACGGGGAAGTCGACGGCGCAGAGCTCTTCGACGACGGCCGCACGGGAGCGGAAGTACTCATAGACGGAGGACCGGGCGAGGCCCGTGCGTTCGGCGAGGGCGGGGAAGGTCAATGCCTCCGTCCCCCCCTCGGACAGCAGGGAGCGGGCAGCGTCCAGGAGGGCGCCGCGCTGCATGGTCCGGTGCTCGGCCACCGAGGCCGCTCGAATCCTGGGCACGCATCCACTCTACGGCGACCGGTGTTCGGGAGGGCGGGTGCGGCCCCGATCAGTGGCCGAAGCAGCCATGGCCGTCAGCGGCCACTGGTGGCATCAGCGTCCGGCGTCGGCCAGTTTCGCGCGCAGTTGCAGCACCGACTTGGTGTGGATCTGGCTCACACGGCTCTCGGTCACCCCGAGCACATTGCCGATCTCGGCGAGGGTGAGGCCCTCGTAGTAGTAGAGCGTGACGACCGTCTTCTCGCGCTCCGGAAGCGTATTGATCGCCCGGGCGAGCAGCCGTCTGAGCTCACGGTCCTCGGCGACCTCCACCGGATTGTCGGCGGCGGTGTCCTCCAGCGTGTCCATCAGGCTCAGCCGGTCACCACCCTCGCCGCCGACATGCAGCAGTTCCTCCAGCGCGACCACGTTCGCCAGCGACAACTGGCTGAAAACCGCGTGCAGTTCCTCCAGCGCAATGCCCATCTCCGCAGCGACCTCCGGCTCGGAAGGCGTGCGTCGCAGCTGCGCCTCCAGCGTGGCATAGGCGCGTTCCACGGCCCGCGCCTTCTGGCGCACCGAGCGTGGGATCCAGTCCAGCGCACGGAGTTCGTCGATCATCGCGCCACGGATGCGGGTGATCGCGTACGTCTCGAACTTGATCGCGCGCTCGATGTCGAACTTCTCGATCGCGTCGATCAGTCCGAACACCCCTGAGGAGACGAAGTCCGCCTGCTCGACATTGGAAGGCAGGCCCACACTCACCCGGCCCGCGACGTACTTCACCAACGGCGAGTAGTGCAGGATCAGCTGCTCCCGCAGCCGCTCGTCGCCCGTGGACTTGTATGAACGCCACAACTCGTCGAGCGAGGAGGGGGCGGGGGGGCGCACAGTGCCACGCGCAGCCGGTGGTACTGCCGCGCGGTCAGACCCGGAGGTGTGCTGGGGCATGTGGTGCCTTGAGCCGTTCTGCTGTGAAGTGCTGGGGGACTTATGTCTGAGTCGGAATTCATGTGAGCGTAGCGTGACTGAAGCGTCGCGGTCCGCGCAGGACAGTGGATCGGCGCTGTGCGATTCCGGCCGATCGAACATGACTGAGGTCCGAGGCCGTCGCCACGTGCGCCGGCCCCGGAGGCGTCACTGAAGGATCCGCCGAGGTCATCGGCATCACCTTTTCACCCGAATGCTCCAGGTCAAGTACCGCCTCGCCGCGCGTCGCCATTGCATGTCGGTCTCGGCGTCAACCGCCATCCATCGCCATCACGTTCGACGAACCCCAGTGAGTGCAGTTCGTACAGTCTGCCGAGCGCTTCATCGATGCTGGTTCCCGCACCGCGGGCCACATCGCGCCCGCCGACGGCGCCGCGGGACGGCAGCGCGTCGAGAACCCTGGCGGAGACCTCGTCCAGCAGGTCCCTGGGGTGTACGGGGCCGCGTCTGGCCGGAGCGAGTTCGCCGATGTCCCCCACCAGTTCGGCGACTTCCGAGGCATCCGTCACCAGGATGCCCTCCCCCCGGAGGAGTTCATGGACTCCTGCTGACAACCCGCTGGTGGCGGGGCCCGGCACGCCCATGGTGAAGCGGCCGAGCCGCAGCGCGCTGCGCGCGGTGACCAGCGAACCGCTGCGGTATTCGGCCTCGACCACGACCGTCCCGCGCGTCAACGCGGCGATGACCCGGTTCCGAAGAATGAATCTGCGGCTGGTCGGATGATCGGACGGTGGTAATTCGCCGATGACGAGCCCCTGTTCCGCCATGCGTCCGATCAGCTCGGCATGTCCCCGGGGATAGGCGACGTCCACCCCGCAGGCCAGGACCGCCATCGTCGCCCCGTCAACGGCGAGCGCACCACGATGGGCTGCCCCGTCCACCCCGAACGCCGCTCCCGACACGACCACCCATCCCAGCTCCGCGAGCCCCGCGCCGAGGCTCGCCGCCATATGGGATCCGTACGGTGTGCAGGCACGGCTGCCGACCACGGCGACCGAGCGCAGCGCCCAGAGCCGCAGATCGCGCGGCCCCCGCACCCAGAGGCCGGTCGGCCTGGCGTCTGCCAGGTCGTCGAGCTGGCTGGGCCATTCCCGGTCGCCGGGGCAGACGAACCGCCCGCCGAGCGCGGCGACCACCGCCAGGTCCCGCTCGGGCTCGGCGCTCTCGGCCCGTAACCGGTATCCCTCCAGACGTTTCGGAGTCATTCCGCTCAGCCGCTCCGCGGCCCCGTCCCTGGTGGTGATCCGCCGTAACAGTTCGACGGCACCGCACTCGCGCAGCCAGCGGCCGCCGCGCTCGTCCCCCGGCTCCAGAATGCGGGTCAGCGCAGCACGCGCCAGCCGTTCCCGATCGCTCACCGCCGCCCCCGGCCGCGTGCCCCGCTCCGGGTCCCGCGCCGGAAGGCACCCCGGTTCCTGCCCCTGCCCAGGGTCCGGCCGCGGATTCATGACGCTCCGGCCTTCGTCAAGGCGCCCCGTGGGATCCCGGTCCGCAGTTCCAGCGCCACCGCGATGTCGGAGGCGTCCGGGCGGTCGGCACCGCGCAGATCGGCGACCGTCCACGCCACCCTGAGCACCCGGTCCAGGCCCCGTGCGGTGAGCGCGCCCCGTTCCATGTCCCGTTCGGCCTCCATCAGCGCGCCCGGCGCCACGACCAGCCGGGTCCGCAACTCATGGCCGGGCACCTCGCTGTTGGTGGTCCACACGGTGCCGGCCAACCGGTCCGCCGCCCGCGCCCTGGCCTCCCGGACCCGGGCCGCGACGGTGGCCGTCGACTCACCCCTGCCGCCCTGCCCCATCAGGTCCTCGCGCCTGACCGGGTCGACAACCACCCTCAGATCCACCCGGTCCAGCAACGGTCCGGAGAGTCTGGCCTGATAGCGCCGGACCATCGAGGGCGCGCACTCGCAACCGGCACCGCTGAGGGTGTGCCGGCCGCACGGGCAGGGATTGGCGGCCAGCACCATCAGGAATCTGGCGGGCAGCCGCACCACCCCGGCGCTGCGTGCCACCACCACATGCCCCGACTCCAGCGGCTGGCGCAGCGCATCCAACGCCCGCACGGAGAATTCCGGCGCCTCGTCCAGAAAGAGAATGCCCCGGTGGGCCAGAGAGACCGCACCGGGCCGCGGCAGCCCGTTTCCCCCGCCCACCAGCGACTGCATGGTCGCCGAGTGGTGCGGTGCGCAGTACGGCGCCCGGGTGACCAGTGGTTCCCCCGGCGGCAGAATGCCTGCCACCGAGTGCACCGCGGTGACTTCCAGGGACTCCTTCCTGGTCAGCATCGGCAGAATCGCCGACAGCCTTTCGGCCAGCATGGTCTTGCCGGCGCCCGGCGGTCCGGAGAGCAGCAGGTGGTGACCGCCCGCCGCGGCGACCTCCAGCGCCTTGCGGGGCCGCTCCTGCCCCGCCACATCCGCCAGATCCGGCGGGTTGCCATCACCCTGCCCGGGCACCCGGGCGAGCCCGGTGCCGATACCCGCGCCGGGCACCATCAGCCCGGCCAGCATGGTGTCGGGGCGCCCTTCGTCGTGTGCCTGCCGCTCGTCCGGCACCGGCTCGTCGCAGAGCACCGCGATCAGCTGCCGCAGGCTCCGTACCCCGAGGACCGAGACCCCGGGCACCAGCGCCGCCTCCCCCGCGGTCTGCTCGGGCACGACGACCTGGCGGTACCCGGCCTCTGCCGCGGCGAGCACGGCAGGCAGCACGCCGCGCACCGGCCGCACCCTGCCGTCCAGCCCGAGCTCACCGATCATCACCACATCGGCGATGGAGGCCGGGTCGATCCGCTCGGCCGCGCCCAGCACCGCACAGGCAACCGCCAGATCGAAACCGGAGCCGCCTTTGGGTACGGAGGCCGGTGACAGGCCCACCGTGAGCTTCTTCTGCGGCCACTCGGCCCCTGAGTTCGCAACCGCGGCCCTGACCCGGTCCCGGCTCTCCACCAGGCTCTTGTCCGGCAGCCCCACCAGGGTGAATGCGGCCACCCCCGCCTCCAGGTCCGCCTGGACCTCCACCACCACACCCTCGACGCCGACGAGCGCCACCGAACACGCCCGAGCGAACCCCATCAGGCCACCCCCCGTGCATGCTGGGCGACGGGTGCTCCGCGCCTGGGCAGCACGACGCCGACCAGGTCGATCCGGACCCCACCGGGCGGCGGACCGCCGTGCCGGTGGAGCCAGATCCCGGCCAGCCTCCGCAGCCGCTCAGCCTTGACCGGTGTGACGGCTGCCATCGGATGCTCGAAGGCACCTGCCCTGCGGGTCTTCACCTCGCAGACCACGAGTGCGTCGCCGTCCATCGCAACGATGTCGATCTCACCGGCACGACAGCGCCAGTTCCGTTCCAGTACGGACATGCCGGCGTCGGTCAGCAGCCGCGCCGCCAGATCCTCGCCGTACCGCCCGAGTGCCCCCCGTGCGTTCATATCGGCACCACCTCCGGCACCGACTCTGACGCGTCCGGTCCCAGCTGGTGGATCTTGGTGGACAACTCCGGGATTGTGGATAACTCAGCCACCCGGAAGTGGGAATCAATCCCCCGGAAAAAGGGCTCAGCCACCCGGAAGTTCGAGATCGCTCTTGTTGAGCTCCTCGATGTTGACGTCCTTGAACGTCAGCACCCGTACCTGCTTGACGAACCGTGCGGGCCGGTACATGTCCCAGACCCAGGCGTCCGCCATGGATACTTCGAAAAACACCTCACCCTGAACCGAGTGCACCTGCATCTCGTAGTCGTTGGTGAGGTAGAAGCGCCGTTCGGTCTCGATCACATATTTGAACAGACCGACGACATCTCGGTACTCCCGGTAGAGCTTCAGCTCCATCTCGGTCTCGTACTTTTCGAGGTCCTCGGCGCTCATTGGCATGTTCCCCTTCAGCCGTACGTGCCCCCATTGTGCGCCAGGCTCCGGTGCCCCTGGGCACTTAGGCGATTTCGGGAGCCAGAACCAGTGGCGTACGCGGAGGACCCTCGTCGAGCAGCGTGCGCAGCAGCTCGGCGAGTCTGGTCGGGTACACCGTCTCACGCGCCACCGACAGTTCGGCGGAGGTCCACCACCTCAGACCCGCGACGCTGCGCTGCTCCAGCCCGGTCAGCCCACTGGTATCGGTGTCGGTCTGCGTCGTACGGGCCAGGAAGTACCACTCGTCCTGGTTCCAGCGTCGCCCGTCGAACGGGAACGAGCACATCCGCTGCCAGAGCAGCGGGCCCAGCTCGACATCGGTGATCCCGGTCTCCTCCGCGAGCTCCCGCAGCGCGGCCTGTTCCCGGGTCTCGTCGCCCTCCAGACCGCCGCCGGGGGTGAACCACCAGGTGCTCTCGGGGTCCTCCGGCTCGAACCCGTGTATCAGGAGAATGCGGTCATCAGGGTCCAGGAGCACCACCCTGGCGACCTTCCGCTCCTCAACGCGCACCGGCAGGCACCCTTTCGCGCCTGTTCCGTGCCGACCGCGCGGACCGTGCCGCGATCGGGCCGGATGCGGCACCGACGAGGATGAGCGCCACACCCGCCACCACGGCCCCGAGCTGCAGCCGCAGCGGTCCGGGCGACGACACCCCACCGGGGAAGGAGGCGAAGATCCGCGGCCGTCCGACCATGCCGCCCAGCGGCCAGGCGATGGCGTCCACCCGGGCCTGCACCGCGCTGCGCGGCACGGAGCCCTGCCCCGGGTCGTCCAGGTGGACCCGGGAGTCCAGCGAGGCGCTGCGCTCGTCCCCGAGCAGGAAGAGCTGCCCCTTGGGAACATCGGCGGTGAAGTCGTTCACCGAAGCGAGGCCCTTGGTCTGCAGATACGGTTCCTCAATGGGTTTGCCGTTGACGGTGAGCCGGCCCTTGTCGCAGCAGGCGATCTTGTCGCCGCCGATCCCGACAACCC
Source organism: Streptomyces sp. NBC_01224 (assembly GCF_036002945.1). Lineage (NCBI taxonomy): Bacteria > Bacillati > Actinomycetota > Actinomycetes > Kitasatosporales > Streptomycetaceae > Streptomyces > Streptomyces sp. NBC_01224. The sequence goes on from NZ_CP108529.1 coordinate 2,639,200, forward strand.
GCTTCACCATCGGCATGTCACCCCATACCGGATCGGTGAAGACCACCACGTCGCCCCGGTGCACCTCGCTGCCGTCGATCCGCTGTGCGAGCACCCGGTCACCGGCGTGCACCGTCGGTGTCATCGACTCGGTCGGCACGGTGTACGGCTTGTACACCACGGCTCCCCAGGCGAAGCCGCCGAGGAAGAGCACACAGCCGACGGCCACGGCCAGCCCCGACAGCATGCTGCCGAGCCGGCCGTGGCCGCCATCCGTACGTCCTGTTCCACTCATCCCAGCGTCCCCCACCTCGGAGATCGACAATCGCTGATCCGAGTCGGCACCCTACCCGGCGGTACGCCTGCTGGTCAGCCTCCGCCTGCGCCGGATCACGATCGGCACAGCGCCGGCGATACCGATCGCACCGGGCGCCGCGGCCGCCGCGGCACTCAGACCCGGCTGGTCGAAGGTGTCCGGGACCGGCAGCGTCGCCCAGCGGTTGATCGGCCACGCCACCACTACGGCCCGCCCCACGACGTCCTTGACGGGTACAAAGCCCTTGGTCGCATCCTCGGTGTGATAGCGCGAATCCCAGGAGTTCTGCCGGTGGTCGCCCATCACCCAGATCTTGCCTTCGGGCACCTTGAGCGGCCCGAAGGGCATGTCGTCGCACGCCGTGTCACCTGGGAAGATGTACGGCTCGTCGAGCGCCTTCCCGTTGACCTTGATCGGGCCACCCTTCGCGCACTCCACGGTGTCGCCACCGACCGCGATCGTCCGTTTGATCAGGTCCTTCTCCTTGGACGACGGCATCAGACCGATGAAACTCAGAAAGTCCTGCACCACGTTCGGCTCAGGAGTCGGCTCCCCGTCCAGCCAGTTGTCCGGATCATGGAACACGACCACCTCACCACGATCGGGCTCCCCGCCGAACCACGGTGTCAGCTTGTCCACCAGCACCCGGTCGCCACGCTGCAGCGTGTCCTGCATCGAGTCCGACGGAATCGAGAACGCCTGCAGCAGAAACGTCTTGATCAGCAGCGCGAGAACCAGCGCAATACCGATGAGCAGGGGCAGCTCCTTCCAGAAGGAACGCTGCTTCCCTACTCCCTTGCCGCCCCCGTCCGCAGCGTGGGCATTCGCGAGCGCGTCTGGATCCCGTGTCTCTCCTTCAGGATCGACGGCAGACTCAGCGGGCTGCTCGGGCCTCTTCGTGGGCTCTCCATGTCCAGGTCGTGCACCGGCAGCCACGTCGCTCACATCCAGTCCTCACTCTGCGTCCACACCTGCCCTCTGGGCCCTGTCCATTCACAGACCCACTGCCCCGAACAACGAGCGGGAGTTCCCCAGGGCTACTGCTTGTCCGACCACCTTGCCGTCTGCGGGCTGCCTGGCATCCCGGCCCACCCACCACCGACAACCGCCCTCCGGTTGCTCAGCGTGCTCGTCGAGCAACCGGAGGGCGGTTCATCGTGCCATCTGGTACCCGCGTCACGGGCACCAGCATCCTTTATCGCGTACCGGACGGCCTGGGCTGTCCGGCCCATCTCCGACCAGCGGAGACGGGGGACCGGGTTCAGGTCGTGCCACACACCCAGCCGGAGGCGAACCCGCCGATCTCACCGGTGGACGGGTGGCCGAGGCCGGCCTTGATGCAGATCTTCACGCCCTCCGGGAAATTGTGACTGTCTTCCTTCTTCGTGGTGCCGTTGCCGTTGCTGTTCCACACCATGAAGTCGTAGCCCTCGCCCGTCTTGATGGGCGCCACGTCGACCTTGAGAGCGGCGGAGAAGCCGTCCGCACACGTGTCCTTGAGGTACAGCGTGTCCCCGTTGCTGATGAACCAGCCGTCGGACGTGTGGGTGCAGGAGCCGTAACCGTAGGAGTGCCCCGTGTCGGCGGTAGCCGGAGAGCTCGCAACTGCCACGCCTACGACGGCCGCGGCAACAGCGCCCATGACCTTCAACCGAGAAATACGTGCCACATCTTCCCCCTTGAGCAGCTGTACTGAACGGTCTTCAAGATCCTATGAAGAGCAGTCCTGCGAGCAACTCCACATCTACCTAATTTTGCTGTTGCTTTGATCACGACTTCACGGCGGCATCCTGCCAAATCAACGCGAATCAAAAGATCATGACAGTCCGTCAGTCAATTCTGCCGTCCGGAATTCAGGCCGGCCCGCCTGCGCCAGATCACGATCGGCACGGCGGCGGCGAGGCCGATCGCACCGGGCGCCGCGGCCGCCACGGCACTCAGGCCCGGCTGGTCGAAGGTGTTCGGGACCGGCAGGGTCGCCCAGCGGTTGATCGGCCATGCCACGACGATGGCCCGGCCGACGACCTCGTCGTTGGAGACCGTGCCGCTGCCCGGCAGTTCCTGGTGGTATCGGGAGTCGCGGGAGTTCTGGCGGTGGTCACCCATCACCCAGATCCGGCCCTCAGGCACCTTGATCGGGCCGAACGGCTCGTCGTTGCAGGGCGTGTTACCCGGGAAGATGAACGACTTCTCGTCCAGGGCCTTGCCATTGACCACGACAGGGCCGTTCTCCTTGCACTCCACCGTGTCGCCGCCGACGGCGATGACCCGCTTGATCAGGTCCTTCTCCTCGACGGAGGGCATCAGTCCGATGAAGCTGAGGAACTTCTGCACCACATTCGGATTGGGCGTCTGGGTTTCCTCCAGCCAGCCGCCCGGGTCGTGGAAGACCACGACCTCGCCGCGCTTGGGCTCCGCGCCGAACCAAGGGGTCAGCTTGTCGACCAGCACCCGGTCGCCCCGCTGGAGCGTGTCCTGCATCGAGTCCGAGGGGATCGAGAACGCCTGCACCAGAAACGTCTTGATCAGCAGCGCGAGAACCAGCGCGATACCGATGAGCAGGGGGAGCTCCTTCCAGAAGGAGCGCGGCTTCCTCATGGCCCCAACAGCGCCCTCCGGAGAGTCGCCGTCACTCCCCGTGCGGCCCGTCGTCCCGGCAGACTCGGCATTCCCCGAATGGTCCGGCCGGTCCTCGGGTTCCTCGTGTCCGGATCGTGCGCCGACCGCCAAATCCCCCACATCCACTCCTTACTCCGTGCCACCGCCTGCGCCCTAGCCGGTGCAGGCCCACCACTCCCATAACGAGCGGGAGTTCCGCAGGGGTCGGGAGAGGGATCATTCCGTTGGGATCCTTGGACAACACACTATTCGACGGGCCCGACGCAGCAGCCGTCCCGGCGCGCGCGTCAGGGATCGAGTCGAATGTCGCTGGTTCCTCCAGTTCTCGCCAGTGACCGAAGGGCCAGGCGATCACCACAGCCCGTCCCACGACCTCGTCCTCGGAAACCGTGCCGTGTTCCGGCTCGTCCAGGTGATAGCGCGAATCGGCCGAATCGGACCGATGGTCGCCCATCACAAAGATCCGGCCGGCCGGAACCTTTACCTCGAATTTGATGAGGGAGGGCGGATTACCGGGATGCAGATAGGGCTCATCGAGGGGCACGCCATTGACGGTTATCCGGCCGTCCTTGTCGCAGCACTTCACCGTGTCGCCGCCGACGGCGACCACCCGCTTGATCAGATCCTGTTCGTCGTCGGACGGCAGCAGCCCGATGAAGGTCAGTGCCTCCTTCAGCTGCTTGACGACGACGGGCGGGTTCTTCTTGCCGGTCTTCTCCTGCTTCAGCCAGCGGCCCGGGTCCTTGAAGACGACGACATCGCCGCGCTGGGGCCTGGATCCGAACCAGGGCGTCAGCTTGTCCACGAGCACCCGGTCGCCGATCCGGATGGTCTGCTCCATCGACCCCGACGGGATCACGAAGGCCTGCACCAGGAAGGTCTTGAGCACGAGCGCGATCAGCAGCGCCACAGTGATGAGAAGGGGGATCTCCCGCACCGCCGACCTGCGCCGCCGCCGCTTGACCTTGCGGGCCAGCTTGCGCCGCTCCGCCCTGGTCGGCAGTGAGCGCGTGGCCGTCGGCCGGCTGCCGGTCGGCACCGGTATCTCGGGGTCGGACCCGCCCTGCCGCCGCCCGCGGTTACCCATGGGCCCCGCCCGTCGCCCGCACACCGGCGAAGGCGGCACTGTCCGGCAGCGAGCCCAGCCGGGCCGGCGGCCAGCCGATCCAGTCCACCCTGCCGATCACCATGTCGACCGGGACCATGCCACCGCCCGGTTCTCCCAGGTGGTCACGTGAGTCGCGGGAATTGCTGCGGTGGTCGCCCATCATCCACAGCGTGCCGTCGGGAACGACGATGTCGAAGCGCACCCCGGACGGCGCATCTCCCGGATACAGGTAGCCCTCGTCGACCGGCCGGCCGTTCACCTCGACCCTTCCGCGCTTGTCGCAGCAGACCACCCGGTCGCCTCCCACGCCCACCACCCGCTTCACGTAGTCGGTCTCGGCAGGCTCTGCCAGCCCGAGGGACGCTGCCACACCGTGCAGCAGCCCGGTGACGGGATTCACCTGGGGAGCTTCCTGCACGAACGATCCGGTGCCGTCGAAGACCACCACATCGCCGCGCTGCGGTACGGAGCCGAAACGGTACGCCAATTTATTGACCAGCACCCGGTCCCCCACTCGCAGTGTGGGCTCCATCGAACCGCTGGGAATCAGGAAGGGCTGCACCACGAAGGCGCTGAGGAGCAGCACGAAGACCGAGCAGACCGCTCCGAGTGCGGCGGTCCGCCGCCACGAGATCGAGGCGGTCAACCGGTCCGGAATACGCGAGGAGCGCGACCTCTCCTCCGACCCTGCTGCGGGTGCGGAGGAGCGGTCGCGCTCCGAGGGCTTGGCTTCCGTGTCCATCGGGGCCAGAGCTTATCCGGCCGTCCTGTGGACCTCGGAGTCAGCTCAGTTGTCGCGCTTCTCCTTGATCTTCGCGGCCTTGCCGCGCAGCTCACGGAGGAAGTACAGCTTGGCGCGACGGACGTCACCGCGGGTGACGAGCTCGATCTTCTCGAAGATCGGGCTGTGCACCGGGAAGGTGCGCTCGACGCCGACGCTGAAGGAGACCTTGCGGACCGTGAAGGTCTCGCTGACGCCCGAACCCTGGCGACGGATGACTACGCCCTTGAACTGCTGGATACGGGAGCGGTTGCCCTCGATCACTCGGACGTGGACGTTGACGGTGTCACCGGGGCGGAACGCCGGGACGTCGGTACGCAGCGATGCGGCGTTGACGCCATCGAGCAGGGAAGCCATGTTGTCTGCTTTCTTCGCCGATGCCACAGGTCATCGACGGGAGATAGTAAGGAGATGGGGGTGCTGATCGCGTCGGGCGGGCGTCGTTCCCCCTGTGGCAGGGGCGCACGCCGGACGTACAGCAGCGGCCTATTCTTCCACGGCCTCGGGCCTGCGCCAAAATCGGCCACCGGGCTCCGGGGACCAGCCGAGGATGGAGAGGATCTCACGGTCCTTCTTGTCGAAGCCGCTCGCCTCGCAGCGCTCGATGAGATCGGGCCGGTTGAGCGCGGTACGACGGAACGCCTCGTCCCGCCGCCAGCGTGCGATCTTCCCGTGGTGACCGCTGAGCAGGACGTCCGGGATGCCCCTGCCGCGCCACTCGGGCGGCTTGGTGTAGACGGGTCCCTCCAGCAGATTGGCCATCTCGCCGGGGGCGAAGGAGTCGTCCCGATGCGATTCGGCGTTGCCGAGCACGCCGGGCAGCAGTCGGGCCACCGCCTCCGTGATCACCAGCACCGCGGCTTCCCCGCCGGCCAGCACATAGTCCCCGATGGACACCTCGACGACCGGCATGCGGGTCGCGTACTCGTCCATCACCCGCCGGTCGATGCCCTCGTAGCGGGCCGGTGTGAAGATCAGCCAAGGCCGCTCGGAGAGCTCGACGGCGAGCTCCTGGGTGAACGGGCGGCCGCTGGGTGTGGGCACCACGAGTACCGGGGAGTGCGCCCCGGCCTCGTACCCGCCCGCCAGGGCGTCGTCCAGCGCCTCGCCCCACGGCTCGGTCTTCATGACCATGCCGGGGCCGCCGCCGTAGGGGGTGTCGTCGACCGTGTTGTGCCGGTCGTACGTCCAGTCCCGCAGGTCATGCACGTGCACATCCAGGCGACCGCGCGCGCGGGCCTTGCCGACGAGCGAGACGTTCAGCGGTTCCAGGTACTCCGGGAAGATCGTGACGACGTCGAGGCGCATCAGGCATCCCTCCCGGGCTCGGGCGCCTCGTCCCCGTCGCCCTCTTCGTCGCGCGAGGAGTCGATCACGGCCTGGCTCTCATCGATCAGACCGGGCGGCGGGGTGATCACCGCACGCTGCTCCTCCAGATCGATCTCGGTGACGATCTCCTCGACGAACGGAATCATCACCTCGCTGCCGTCCGGCCGCTCGACGATGAAGAGATCCTGGGACGGCAGATGCGTGATCTCGGTGATCCGGCCGATCTCGGTGCCGTCGGCGAGGACCACGTCGAGGTCCATGAGCTGATGGTCGTAGAACTCCTCGGGGTCCTCGGGGAGTTCCGCCGGGTCGACCTCGGCGATCAGGAGCGTGTTACGCAGGGCCTCGGCAGCCGTACGGTCGCGTACGCCCTCGAAGCGGAGCAGCAGCCTTCCGCTGTGCACCCGGCCGGTCTCGATCGTCAGCGGTCCGGCGGTGGCCGGTTCGGTGGCGAGTACGGCCCCGGGCGCGAGCCTCAGCTCCGGCTCGTCCGTACGCACCTCGACGGTGACCTCGCCCTTGATGCCGTGGGCACGGCCGATCCGCGCGACTACCAACTGCACCTTGTGTCTCTCCTGTCATACGACGACGGGCCGGGGCGGGCGCATTGGCCCTCCCCGGCCCGTGCCGGTGTTCAACTCTGTCAGCGAACCTGGTCCACATCGACGAGGTCGACGCGGATGCCACGGCCGCCGATGGCGCCCACGACGGTTCGCAGTGCGCGTGCGGTGCGGCCGTTGCGGCCGATCACCTTACCGAGGTCGTCGGGATGGACCCGGACCTCGAGTACGCGACCACGGCGCAGGTTGCGCGAGGCGACCTGCACATCGTCGGGGTTGTCGACGATGCCCTTCACGAGGTGCTCGAGAGCCTCCTCGAGCATGCTCAGGCCTCGGTCGACTCGGCGGGCGCGGCGGCGTCAGCAGCCTCGTCCGCCTTCTTGTCGGCCTTCTTCGCCTTCTGCGTGATGGCCTCGCCCTTGGACTCCTCGCCGGTGTCCTTGGCCAGGGCCTCGAACAGGGCGCGCTTGTCGGCCTTGGGCTCCGGCTGCAGCAGCGGCGCGGGGGCCGGGAGACCCTTGTGGGCCTGCCAGTCACCGGTGAGCTTCAGGATCGCGAGAACCGGCTCGGTCGGCTGGGCGCCGACAGACAGCCAGTACTGCGCACGCTCCGAGTTGACCTCGATGCGCGAGGGGTTCTGCACCGGGTGGTACAGGCCGATCTCCTCGATGGCCCGGCCGTCACGGCGGGTACGGGAGTCGGCGACGACGATGCGGTAGTGAGGCGAACGGATCTTGCCCAGACGCTTCAGCTTGATCTTGACTGCCACGGAAGTGGTGTCTCCTGGTCTATGACGTGGTTGGGCACAACGAAGATGCCACGTGGGGTTGCGGTACTCGGGTGCCCGATGGACGCGTCAGCCGGAGGAGAGAGGGGTCCTGTGCGACTGTCGAGTACAGCTAGCCATTGTGCCACACCACATCGGGTCACCCCACCGCGACCGCGGCTTCCGGGATGCGGAACGGCTTTCCGCAGCCACCGCAGACGATCGGAGCCTGCGCCAGGACCGACGGGACGACGCGCACATTGCGTCCGCAGTCGCAGACGGCCTTGACGCGGACGCCTCCGCCGGAGGAGCCGTGCCGGGCGGCCGGGCCACGGAAGGAACGCTTGGTGTCGGCGGCGGTGGCGACCGTATGCGCCTTGAGGGCGCGCTGCAGCCGCTCGATCGTCGGGCGGTACCTGCGCTTGGCCTCGGGGTTGAGCGTGACCAGCGAGAAGCCACTGCTGGGGTGGGGCTCCTCGGCATGGTCGAGGCCCAGCTCCTCGGCGATCGCGAGGAATCGACGGTTGTGGTAACGGCCGGCTCGTGAGGTGTCGCGGACACCTCTCGCGGCGGCGATGCCATGGACTGCCTCGTGCAGCAGTCGTTCGAAGGAGAGCTCGGCGCCACAGGCGGACGAGGACTCTCCGATCAGGGACTCGGGCGCGGCTAGATCCGGCAGCTCGGGGTGGTACCGCTGAATGTCGGCCCACGCCTGCGCCAGCTCTGCGGCAAGTACAGGTGGTGTCGTGCTCACGTCGTGACAACGAGCGCGAGTGCCCAGGTGTTCCGATTCCGGGCCATCCCAAATAATTTGCACGTACCAGTCAGTTGCCGTTGATGCGTCCTGACGAGGGCGGGTGCGCAGATCTGCGGAGAAGTCTCACAGCTCACACCAAGGTGGTACGTAGCGACCCGTACGCCCGGACGCGTAGGCGGCAACCGTACGCCGGAGTGCCGAGCGGCTCCGCGTCAGTAGGCACGGGCCACCAGGGCGACAGTACCGGGGGCGTCGTCCGCGTCCGGCACCGACCCGTCCTCGGCGACCAGACACCGTACGGACACCCCGTGCTCCGCGAGCCGGGCCTCCCCCGCCGCGCCGAGGGCCGACCAGTCGATACGCGCCCAGCCGCCCGCGGCCGTCGCCTCCACGGCCTCGTCGACGGACGCGACCTCGCTGGTGGACGACTCGCGCCGGCTCCGGGACTCCCTCAGCAGCGTCGCCTGGTCCTCCTCGAGAACCGCCGGAAGCAGCGCGGGCAGGGCCTCGATCGCGACCGGCTCCTTCCCGCCGGGGATACGCCGGGCCAGCATCGCGGTGCCGTTCTCCAGATCGCGCGGGCCGATCTCGATCCGTACCGGCACGCCCTTCAGCTCCCAGTCGACCGCGCGGCGGCCGAACGGGGTGTCGGTGCGGTCGTCGACCTCGGTCCTGATCCCCGCGGCGCGCAGCCGCTCCCCGATGGACCGGACCGCGGTCAGCACCGCCTCGTCGCCCTTGATCGCGAGGACGACCGCCTGGACGGGCGCGAGCCGCGGCGGCACCCGGAGGCCGTGATCGTCGCCGTGCGCCATGATCAGCCCGCCGACCATGCGGGTCGACGAGCCCCACGAGGTCTGCCAGACCAGTTCCTGCCTGCCTTCCCTGGACAGGTAGCTGGTGTGGAAGGCCTTGGCGAAGTTGGTGCCGAGCTCATGGCTCGTACCCATCTGCAGGGCCTTGCCGTCCCGCATCATCCCTTCGAGCGTCAGGGTGTTGACGGCCCCGGCGAACCGCTCGGCGGGGGTCTTGCGGCCGAGGACCACATCGATGCCGAGTACCTCGACCATGAAGTCCGCGTAGACGTCCCGTTGGATGTACGCCGCGTACTCCCGGGCCTCCTCGTAGGTGGCGTGGGCGGTGTGGCCCTCCTGCCAGAGGAATTCCGTCGTACGGAGAAAGACCCGCGGGCGCATCTCCCAGCGCACGACGTTCGCCCACTGGTTGATCAGCAGCGGCAGATCCCGGTAGCTCTGCACCCACTTCGAGAAGTACTCGTTGATGATCGTTTCGGACGTCGGCCGCACCACCACGGGCTCTTCGAGCTCTTTTCCACCGGCGTGGGTCACGATCGCGAGCTCCGGCTCGAAGCCCTCGACGTGCTCGGCTTCGCGTGTCAGGTAAGACTGGGGGATGAAGAGCGGGAAGTAGGCGTTCCGGGCGCCCGCCTGTTTGATACGGGCATCCATCTCCTGCTGCATCCGCTCCCACAGGCCGTATCCGTACGGCCGGATGACCATGGTGCCGCGCACCGGACCGTTGTCCGCGAGTTCGGCCTTGTTGATCAGATCCTGGTACCAGCGGGGAAAGTCCTCGGCCTGGGGCGTGAGAACGGGTGCCTTTGCCATGGCGCGCATCGTACGGCGATACCGCCCACCACACAGGGCGACGGGCCCTGCTTCCACGGGCCGTCCCCACGGGCTCACCACCGGAGCACGAAAGCATTGCCATCAGCCCCCTGGACGCGGGCGCGGATGCGCAGTTCTCTGACATACGGGGGGTGCGGGCGCACACGCACAGGGGGACATCCACTCGGGGCACGACCGATCGGACATGACCGACCTCTCGGCGGATTGGGGCGCTTCCATGACACCAACGCTCGTCCGGCACCACAGCTACGCGCACACGGACACCCCGGTGGACTCCGGTAACCGTGCCCGGGACTGGGCCGAGATTCAGGAGCGGATGCTCGCACCGCTGTACGAAGCGGTGTACGAGCGGCTCGAAGTGGGAAACGGCAGCCGGCTGCTCTCCCTCGGCTGCGGCTCCGGTCTCGCGCTGCTGATCGCGGCCGCGCGCGGAGCGCTCGTCACCGGCGTCGACACCGACCCCGAACGGCTGGCACTCGCCCGGGCCCGGCTGCTGCCCGGTCCGGGGAGCGACCCCGGGCCGCCGACCGGGCATCCGCGGCTCCTGGACGGCGATCCGTCCGCGGCCGCCCCTGCCGACGGAACGCCGTACAACCTGCTCACCGCGTTCACCCCGATCGGCTGCTCGCCCGGCGACGGGGAAGGGCTCGTGGACGCGCTGCGGTCCGCCGTACCGCTGGCCGCCCGGGGCAGCACGGTCGTACTGACCGGGTGGGGTCCGCCGGAGCGGTGCGCGACGGCGCCGGTGCTGCGGGTGGCGGGCCGGCTCTCCGACGGGTCGCGGGCGCCGCGCACGGGCGGCTGGCGGCCGTGGAGCCGGGACGATCTGGAAGAAGTGGCGTTCCGGGCCGGTCTGAATCCGGATGGCTCCGGCCGGGTCGCGTGCCCGTTCGGGTACGCGGACATGGACAGTGCGGTGCGGGGGCTGCTGTCGACGCGGCTCTTCGATACGGCGGTGCGGGCGACGGACCGGGACCAGGTGGCCAAAGAGGTCGCGGAGGCCCTGCACCCGCACCGGCGCCGGGACGGCACGATCTGGATGCCGAACGTCTTCCGCTATCTCGTGTGCACCACCTGAGCCGTTCCGTGAACCTCATGTGCACCGGCCGCTACTTGCCCAGACGGGTGATACCGGCCGCACGGTAGGCCGCGGCCTCGTCCAGCGTCTCGCTGTCCAGCAGCGCCGCGGCCAGCGAGTCCAGCCTGTCCCGGTTCTCGCCCAGGAGCCGACACGCCACCTCGTAGCACTCGTCGACGATGCGCCGCATCTCGCCGTCCACCGCGTCGAGCGTCGCCGGGGCTGCGGAGAGTCCGTACGCCTGCTGTGCATCGCTCGGGATCGCCGTCAGCCTGCCCACCTTGTGGCTCATGCCCCAGCGGCCGACCATGCCGCGGGCCAGGTTGGTGACCTGTTCCAGGTCGCTCTCCGCACCTGTGGTGACCATGCCGAAGACCACCTGCTCGGCAGCCATGCCGCCGAGCGCACCGATGATGCGGCCACGCAGATACTCCTCGGTGTACGCGTACTTGTCGGCGTCCGGCGTCGAGATGGTGACGCCCAGGGCCCGGCCGCGCGGCACGATGGTGACCTTGCGGACCGGGTCGGCGCCCGGCTGGACCATGCCGAGCAGGGCGTGCCCGCTCTCGTGGTACGCGGTCCTGCGGCGTTCCTCGTCCGACATGACCAGTGAGCGCTCCGCCCCCAGCTGGACCTTCTCCAGGGCGTCCGAGAGATCGGACTGGCCGACCTCGGACTGCCCGCGCTTGACCGCGAGCAGCGCGGCCTCATTGGCCAGGTTGGCGAGATCGGCGCCCGTCATACCGGGGGTCGTACCGGCGACCTGGGCCAGGTTCACATCCTCGGCAAGCGGGATCTGCCGGGTGTGGATCTCCAGGATCGCCTCTCGGCCGCCTCTGTCCGGCGGGCTCACCTGAACGATCCGGTCGAAGCGGCCGGGCCGGGTGAGGGCGGGGTCGAGGACGTCGGCGCGGTTGGTGGCGGCGAGGACGACGACGCCCTCCGAACCGGAGAAACCGTCCATCTCGGTGAGGATCTGGTTGAGCGTCTGCTCGCGCTCGTCGTGGCCGCCCATGCCGGAACCGCCGCCACGAGCCCGGCCGATGGTGTCGATCTCGTCGATGAAGACGATGGCGGGGGCGACCTTGCGTGCCTCCGCGAAGAGTTCCCGCACCCGGCTCGCGCCGACGCCGACGATCATCTCGATGAATTCGGAGGCCGATGCCGAGAAGAACGGCACCCCGGCCTCACCCGCGACGGCCCGTGCGAGAAGTGTCTTGCCGGTGCCGGGCGGTCCGGCGAGGAGCACTCCCCCGGGCATCCGGGCGCCCATCTTCCGGTACGCCTGCGGGTTCTTGAGGAAGTCCACGACGTCGTTGAGCTCGCCCTCGACCTCGTCGATCCCGGCCACGTCCTGGAAGGTGGTGCGCTTCCCGCCCTCCAGCTCGACGGGCTTGGGCGGCGCCTTGCGCCCGAAGCCGCCCATCCCGCCGCCCATGCCCCTGGACATCCGCCGGGCGATGAACACCCAGAGCAGGACGAGCAGCAGCATAGGGGCCAGCGAGATCAGCAGATTCGCGAGGAAGCTGCGCTGCTGGACGACCGGCTCGGCGGTGACCGTGACGTCGCCCTTGACCAGTTCGGCCCAGAGGTTGTCGTCCGCGAAGGCAGGCCGCTGAGTGACGAACTTGGTGTATTTCTTGTCGCTCCCCGGGACCTTCGCCTCCTTCTTGAGCTGTCCCTGGATGGCATCGCCCTTGGAGTAGATCTTGGAGACATTGCCCGAGGTGACCTGTTTGCTGAACTCCGTGTACGCGATCGTCCGCTCCTCCGCCCCGTTGAAGAAGGACAGCACCAGATTGGCGATCAGATATACGGCGAGCGCGGTCAGCAGCAGCCCGCCCCAGCCTCCCGGCATCTTGCGGCCCGGCGGTGGGGGCGGCGGTGCGCCCTCGGAGCGCCACGGCTGATCGGTTCGATCGCGGGGAGGTACGGGGGTGGTCACGCGCGCTCCTCTGCCGACAGCCAGTGAATGTGACATTAGATGAGAAACCGACCCAAAGCTCCCCGTGGACCCTTTCAGTGGGCCCACAGAGGGAAGCGGCGCCCGACGGATGAGTCCCTTGCGAACCCCTTGTCAATATCCAGAATCCTGTTTACTGTTTGATTCGTGAACGATTTCGATGACCGTTTCCTCACCCGGAACGGCCTCGCCGCCCGGCAGCTCGCCGTCCTGCTGCTCAACCATGAGCCGGACACCCGCCTGCCCCGAGTGCGCGACTTCGCCGAGGAGCTGGGCTGCGGAAACGGGACCGTTCAGGCGGCCCTGCAACTGCTGGAGGATTCCGGGGCGATCGAGACGACCGCCCGCGGCCATCTGGGCACGTTCCTCGTCCGCTCGGACCGCTCCGTCCTCTGGCGGCTGTCCGGACTCGGCACACTGCTCGCCGCGATGCCGCTCCCGTACTCACGCAGGTACGAAGGCCTGGCGACCGGGCTGCGCGGCGCCTTCGAGAAGGCGGGCGCCCCGTTCGCGATCACGTTCATGCGGGGCGCCGGAGCCCGTACGGCCGCGCTGCTGGAGGGCAAGGTCGACCTCGTCGTCCTGTCCCGCTTCGCGGCCGACCAGCTGATCGCCGAGCACCCGGTGGAGCTGGTCGCCGACCTGGGCCCCGCCACCTACGTCGGCGCGCACGGCATGCTGCTGCGGCACGGCGTCGACCTGGACTCCCCCGGGCTGCGGGTGGCCGTCGACCACGCATCCGAGGATCTGCGGATGCTCGTGGAGCGGGTCTTCGCCGGCCGGCAGGACATCGAATGGCTGGAGGTCTCGTACATGCAGCTGCGTGATCTCTTCGCCCGCAACGAGGTCGACGCCACCGTCTGGAACCTGGACGAGGTGCAGGACCGGCTCGGGCTCGGCGTCGACGTGCTCCCGCTCGGCGACGAGGTCACCCGGGAGCTGTCGCTGCGCAACTCCAGTGCTGCCGTCATCGGCCGGACCGACGGGGCGAAGGCCCTCGCCGCGGTCCGGGACTCGCTCGACCTGTCCCTGGTGACCCGGCTGCAGAGCGAAGTACTGCGGGGCGAGCGCGTGCCCTCGTACTGACCGGCGGGTCGGGTGACGTAGATCTCGCGGGACGCCCGTGATCAAAATACAGAATCCTGGTTACTGTTGATTTTAGGAGGATCACCATGGACGACCAGCTCGCACTGCGGATCCAGCTCTTCCGCGAAGGCGGTCAGGTCCGGCCCGAGGTGGCCGACTTCGTCGCCGCCGAGCTGACCGCCCTCGAAGCCGACGGCCGCACCGTCACCGAAGCGACCGCGGGCATGCTGACCAGCCATCTGATGATGGCGCTCACCCGGCTGCTCGACGGCGAACCGATCGAACAGTTCCTCACCGACGACCAGGTCGCCGCCGAGCTGGCCGGACACCCCGACGCCGTCGAACGCGCCCGCGCCGTATCCGCGCGGGCCGAGCGGGAGCTCGGCGCCGCGCTCCCCGACTCGGAGGTCAACTTCCTCGGCATGCACCTCGCCGTCCTGGCCCAGCAGTCACCGGCCACCCCCACTTCGTGACCGGTCCCGGCGCACGGAACAGACACGCCCCGGCACGCGGAAACAGACACAGAGAGAAGAGACAGCCATGACGAAGATCCTCACCGGCGGAGTCGGCAAGGTCGAGGTCGCCCAGGCCATCGGCAAGCTCGGGATCGACTCCCTCGACGTCGTCACCTCCAGCGACATGGACGCAGCGATGAAGCTCCGTGTCGGGCAGGCCGACTACTTCCTCGGTACGTGCCACACCGGTGCCGGTGCCTCCCTCGGCGTCCTCGTCGGCCTCATGGGCAGCGCCGCCTGCCACACCTTCGGCCGCAGCGTGCCCACCGAGGAGGCGATCAGCGCCCTGATCGCCGACGGCAAGAAGGTCTTCGGCTTCTCGATGGACCAGATCGACGCCATCGCCCCACTCATGGCGCGCGCCATCGCCGCCCGCGGCTGACCCGGCCGCATCTCCCCGTCCCGGGCACGAAGGAGTGATTCGTGAGCACCACACTCGCCGCCGGTACCAGCCTTGATTTCACGCTGGCCCAGCAACTGACCGTAATAGCCCTCTGTGCGCTGACGGCATACATCTCGCACATGGCTCTGGCCGTCTTCAACGACGGCGTACGTCCGTTCCTGCTGGACTTCATCCAGGGGCGCACCACCCGCAGCGCCACGACGGCGGTCTCCTTCGGCCTCTCCGCCGGGTTCATCTTCGGACTCGGCGCCCCGATGGCACTCTCCACCGGCGTGCTCAACCCGTGGCTCGTCTTCCTGCCCACCGACATCCTCGGCATGCTCGCGCCGAAGAAGTGGCTCGCGCCGATCCTCGGCGGCGCTTGGGGCGCGGTCGTCGTCTTCGGACTGAACGGCGCCAACAACGTCGCGCACGACCTGCCCGTCGACTTCATCACCGCCATGCAGCAGATGTCGACGCCGATCCTCTTCCTCTTCACGCTGTTCCCGGTGCTCGCCATCACCAAGCAGTTCGGCCGCAAGTGGGGCAGCATCGCCGGAGTCCTGGAACTCGCCCTGGTGGTCATGACCATGAAGGTCTGGCCGAAGATGTTCGCCGGGGCGCTGGCCATGGCCGTCGGCGTGCTGATGCTGATCGCCCTGGCCGTCGCCAAGGACATGAAACAGCGCAGGGCCGACCGGGCCGCGGGTGTCACCGAGGTCGTCCTGGAGGACGACCCGATGGCCTCGCTCTTCAGCGCCAGCGCGGCCCGCCTGCGCAAGTACCTCCCGCTGTTCATGGTGCTCGGCGCCGGAGTCTGCGTGCTGGCCCAGATGCACATATTCGGCGGCGGCGAAGCGACCAGCTTCCTGATCGCCAAGGGGCAGTACTCCGAGGCCGCCCAGGTCGACTTCTACCGGGTCTTCGGCTTCATCCCGCTGATCGCGACGACCGCGCTGGCCTCCGGCGCGTACGGCATCGCGGGATTCACGCTGGTGTACCCGATCGGCTATCTGATGCCGAACCCGTTCCTGGCAGCGGTCGTCGGCGCCGTCGTCTTCGCCGCCGAGGTCCTGGCCCTCTCGTACATCGGCAAGGTCCTCGGCAAGCTCCCCAGCGTCCGTGACTCCTCGGAACACCTGCGCAGCGCCATCGGGGACACCCTGCAGCTCGCGATCCTCTTCGGCTCGCTGATGGCCGCCAACGCCATGGGCGGCGGACTCGGCATCCTCGTCGTCGGCGGGCTCTACCTGCTGAACGAGGCGATGGGCCGGCCGGTCGTGAAGATGGCCGCCGCTCCCGCCGCGGTGATCGTCGGCGGCATCCTCCTCAACGTCCTGTACTGGCTCGACCTGTTCACCCCGATCAAGGGCTGAGGCCGGGTACGTACACGAAGAAGGAACCCCCCACGATGAACCACCCCGCACCGCCCGTCCTGCGCACCGTCGTCGGCGATCTCGCAGCCGATTCCGTGGCCGGCCCCGCCCTCGCCCATGAGCACCTCGTCCTCGACCTGGACCACAAGGGCGACGGCGCGGCCGTCCTCGACCCGGAACTCCACTCCGCGGCGGTCACCGCCGAGCTCGCCGCGCTGCGCGCCGAGTTCGGTCTCTCCCTCGTCGTCGAGCTGACCTGCCGCGGCATGGGCCGCGACGTACGCGCCCTGGCCCGCATCGCCCGGGACGCGCGTATCGCCGTCGTAGCCGCGACCGGCTGGTACTACGAACCGTTCCACACCCCCGAGATCGACGGCAGCAGCGTCGAGGAGCTCACCGGCGCGCTCGTCCAGGAGATCGACGGCGGTATCGGTGCCACCGGCATCCGCCCCGGTGTTCTCGGCGAGATCGGCAGCCACGGCGACACCCCGACCACGCCCGAGGCCAAGGTGCTGCGCGCCAGTGCGCGGGCCGCCCTCGCCACCGGCCTCTCCGTCGCCACCCACGCCCAGCTCGGCCGCGGCGGAATCGCCCAGCTGGAGCTGCTGACCGGAGAGGGCCTGCCGGCCCATCGCATCAGCATCGGCCACCAGGATCTGCTCGACGACCCCGCCGTCCACAAGGAGCTCGCGGCGAGCGGGGCGTACGTCGCGTTCGACACCGTCGGCAAGGACGGCTACCAGAGCGACGACACCCGGCTGCGACTGCTGCTCGCCCTCGTCGAGGCCGGGCACGCCGACCGGGTGCTGCTCAGCTGCGACATCTCCCGCCACGGCTACCTCCTCGACGAGGGCGGCCGGGGATACGGACATCTCTTCCGGAGCTTCCTGCCCAAGGCCCGCGCGGCCGGTGTCGACGACGACCTGATCGACCTGATGACCCGCCGTAATCCGCTCTGCTTCCTGACCGGCGCCCGCGTGGAGGAGTTCTGACCATGAGCCCTGTACTTCCGCAGACCTTCCCGCTCGCGACGGTGGAGCTGGACGACGCGATCGCCAGACAGTTCCGGCTCCTGGAGGCCACCGCCGCGCACTTCGAGGGCCCCCAGCTCTTCGACGCGGACGCCGGAGTCGTCCCAGGTCTCGGCCGCCCCCGCACCACCGCCCGCGTCGAAGCCGTACTCGCGGACTTCTTCGGCGCCGAGGACGCCGCCTTCGTCCAGGGCGCGGGCACCGGCGCGATCCGCGCCGCCCTGGGCGCCGCCGTACGGGCGGGCGACCCGCTGCTCATCCACCGGGCCCCTGTCTACCGCACCACCGAGGTCACGCTGCGCGGCATCGGTGTACGGACCGCCGAGGTCGACTTCAACGACGCGCGGGCGCTGCACGAGGCCCTGGAGTCCGGCCGGTTCCGGTGGGCCTACGTCCAGCACACCCGGCAGCGGCTCGCCGACTCGTACGACCCCGCGGAGGTCCTCGCCGCCTGCCGGTCCGCCGGAGTCCGCACCCTCGTCGACGACAACTACGCCGTCATGCGCACCCCCGCCTCGGGGGTGGAGCTCGGCGCCGACGCCTCCTGCTTCTCCCTGTTCAAACTGCACGGCCCAGAGGGCGTCGGCATCGTGGTCGGCGCCCGCGATCTGGTCGGGCGCATCCGCCGCGACAACTACTCCGGCGGCGGACAGGTCCAGGGCCATCAGGCGCTCGACGCCCTGCGCGCCCTCACCCACGTACCGGTCATGTGGTCCGTGCAGTCCCGGGTCGGCGCCGAGGTCGCCGAGCGGCTGGCCGCGGGCGAAGTGGACGGCGTCGCCGAGGTACGGATCGCCAACGCCCAGGACCGCTGCCTGCTCGTCCGCCTCGACCGGCCGGCCGCGAAGGAACTGCCCGCCGTCGCCGCCCGCTTCGGAGCCGCTCCCTACCCCGTCGGCTCCAACTCGCGCTACGAGATCGCGCCGCTCTTCTACCGGATGTCCAGCTCCGCCCTGGACGACTCCCCCGAGCTGGCCGACTGGACCGTACGCATCAACCCGATGCGGGCGGGCGCGGATCTCGTCATCGACATCCTGCGCCGCTCGCTCGACGTGTTGAACGACCCGAAGGACGACTGACCGTGTTTCTCGACACCGTGCTCACCCGCAACCCCGAGCTCGTCGACGCCGCGGCCACCCTTCACCGGCGCGGCGAGATCCCGCCCGACACCTACGTGATGGACCTCGACGGCGTCGAGGCCAACGCCGCGCTGCTGGCGGCCGAGGCCGAACGGGTCGGCATCGGCCTCTGGTTCGTCGTCAAACAGCTGGGCCGCAACCCCGAGCTGATCAGGGCCGTCGCCCGGCACATCCCCAGGTTCGCCGCCATCGACCCACCCGAGGCCCGCACCCTGCACGCCGCGGGCGCACAGGCCGGCAACCTCGGCCACCTGGTCCAGATCCCCCGCCGCGCACTGCCCGAAATGCTGGCCTGGCGCCCCGAGACCGTCACCGTGTTCGACCTCGCCAACGCCCGGGCCGTGTCCGAGACCGCCCAGCGGCTCGGCTTCGTCCAGGACGTTCTCGTACGCCTCGAAGGCGCCGAGGGCGCCGTCTACCCCGGCCAGGAGGGCGGCGTCCCGCTCGGCCGCCTCGACTCGTTCGCCGAAGCGGCCGAGCAACTGCCCGGCATCCGGATCGCGGGCGTCACCGCTTTCCCCTGCGTCCTGTGCGACCCGGCAACCGGCGTCCCCCGCGCCACCCCCAACTTCGCGCTCGCCCTCAAGGCCCGAGAAGTCCTGGCCGCCCGGGGACACGAACACCTGAAGCTGAGCGCCCCCAGCGCCACCTCGATGGCGTCCCTCCCGCTGCTCGCCGAACTCGGCGCCACCCACGGCGAACCCGGCCACGCCCTCACCGGCACCACCCCGCTGCACGCCCTCGACCCGCAGCAGCCCGAGAAGCCCGCGTACGTGTACGTCAGCGAGATCGCCCATACCCTCGACGACGGCCGCCCGGCGATCCGCGGCGGCGGCTTCTACGCCCGGTCCCACATCCGCAGCGCTCTGCTGCCGCGCACCGGCGCACGCCTCGGCGTACAGGACGCACCCGCCGAGAACATCGACTACTACCGGCTGCTCGACGCTCCCGCCGACGGCCAGGACGTCCGGCTCGGCGACACCGCACTGCTCGCCTTCCGTACCCAGATCTTCGTCACGCGCTCGACCGTTGCCGTCGTCTCCGGACTCGCCTCCGGCACACCCCGGCTGAGCGGGCTGTACGACGCCCAGGGCCGGGCCCTGTAACGACCTCGCCCACGATTGGCAGTGGGAGAGGGAGCGGCGTCCGGGACCTCCGCCTCGGCGTTGTCGTCAGTCGCCGACGCCGGAGGCGGAGGTCCCGGACACCGCGACGCCGCTGACAATCGCGGGCGAGGTCGTAAGGCCGACCCCTGAATAGGAGGCACCCATGGCCAAGACCGTCATCGTCGTCATCGACGGATTCGGCATCGGCGCCATGCCCGACGCGGGCACCCTGCGCCCCGGCGATCTCACCGCCGACACCTGCGGACACGTCCTCGACCACTGCCGCGTGGCCCTCGGCCGGCCGCTGCGCCTGCCCGTGCTCGGCGCGCTGGGTCTCGGCCTGGTCCACCCGCACCAGGACCTCGCCCGCCGTACCCATCTGCCCGTCGCCGCGGGCCGCGCCGCGCTCGGCTATCCCGGCGCCGACACCTTCGCGGGCCACCAGACGATGATGGGCGCCGACTTCAGCCGGGTCACCGTGGCCCGGCTCGCCGACCATCTGGCCGCGGTGGCCGCCGCCCTCGAAGCGGCCGGCCACCGCGTCGAACCGCTGGACGGCAAGCCGCTCCTCGTCGTCGACGGCACGGTCCTCGTCCACGACAACCTGGAGGCCGACCCCGGGATCAACTGGAACGCCTCCGGCCGCCTGGACGACCTGTCCTTCGACGGCCCCGGCGGAATCCTCTCCGTCGCCCGTACCGTCCGCGCGGTCGCGCCCGTCGCCCGGGTCATCGCGGTCGGCGGCCACGCGGACGGCCCGCTGAGGCAGTTCGTGCGCCCCGGCGATGCGGGAACCGTCGGACTCGACACCCCCGCCACCGGCTTCTACCGCAACGGCGGCCTGGAAGTTCAGCACCTGGGCGCCGAGCTCGACCACACCCGCCAGCTCCCCGGTCTGGCCGCCCGCGCGGGCATCCCGGTCACCCTGGTGGGGAAGGCCGCCGACATCCTGGCCTGCGAGGCGGCGCGGCGACACCCGGCCGTGAAGACGGCCGACGTGCTCTCCCACACCCTCGAAGCGGTACGCGCCCCCGGCGACGCGCTCGTCGTCGCCAACGTCCAGGAGACCGACCTGGCGGGGCACCAGCAGGACACCGAGTGCTACGGACACCTCCTGGAGCAGGTGGACTCCGGGCTCGCCGGGCTCGTGGCGCTGCTCGACAGCCCCGGCGACCGGCTGATCGTCACCGGCGACCACGGGAACGACCCCACGATCGGGCACGCCTACCACACCCGCGAGTACGTGCCGGTGCTGATCCACCGGCCCGGCACGGACGGCGTGGAACTGCTGCCGGACGCGGACAGCCTCGCGGATGTGGGCGCCACCGCGGCCGCATCGCTGTCCCTGGACCCGGCGGGGCTGGCCAACGGCACGACGCTGCGGCCGGGACGGCACGCAGCATAGAAGCGTGCGCAAGGGGCGCCCACCGGCGGTGGGCGCCCCTTGCGCACGTTCCCGGGCGATCAGCCCATGAACTTCTTGAACTCGTCCGGCAGCTCGAAGTTCTTGTCCTCCTGCGCCGGCAGACCGAACGCACCGCCCTGAGCCGCCGCCTGCTCGCGACGGGCCGCCGCGGCCTGCTCCTCGGCCTTGCGCTTCATCGGGTTGCCGCTCTTGCGCTTGCCCTTGGCCTGCTTGATCTGCTTCTTCTGCCGGCCGGGACCGCCACCCATGCCCGGCATCCCGGGCATCCCCGGCATGCCGCCGCCCTGCGCCATCTTCGACATCATCTTGCGCGCGTCGAAGAACCGCTCCACCAGGTTCTTCACTGCGCTGACCTCGACACCGGAGCCCTTGGCGATACGGGCCCGGCGCGAGCCGTTGATGATCGTCGGCTCGGCGCGCTCCTTCGGGGTCATCGACTTGATGATCGCGGCGGTACGGTCCACGTCGCGCTCGTCGATGTTGTTGATCTGGTCCTTGATCTGCCCCATGCCGGGCAGCATCCCGAGCAGCTTGGAGATGGAGCCCATCTTCCGGACCTGCTCCATCTGGGCCAGGAAGTCGTCGAGCGTGAAGTCCTTGCCCTTGCTGGACGCCAGCTTGGAGGCCATTTTGGCGGCCTCTTCCTGGCTGAAGGTCTTCTCCGCCTGCTCGATCAGGGTGAGCAGGTCACCCATGTCGAGAATGCGGGACGCCATGCGGTCGGGGTGGAAGGCGTCGAAGTCCTCGAGCTTCTCACCGTTCGACGCGAACATGACCTGCTTGCCCGTGACGTGGGCGATCGACAGGGCCGCACCACCGCGGGCGTCACCGTCGAGCTTGGAGAGCACCACGCCGTCGAAGCCGACACCGTCGCGGAAGGCCTCGGCGGTGTTGACCGCGTCCTGGCCGATCATCGCGTCGACGACGAAGAGGATCTCGTCGGGGCTGACGGCGTCGCGGATGTCCGCGGCCTGCTGCATCAGCTCCTGGTCGATGCCGAGGCGGCCGGCGGTGTCGACGATCACGACGTCGTACTGCTTGGAGCGGGCGTGCTCGATCGAGTCCTTGGCGACCTGGACCGGGTCACCGACGCCATTGCCCGGCTGCGGCGCGTACACCGCGACACCGGCGCGGTCGGCGACGACGCTGAGCTGGTTGACGGCGTTGGGGCGCTGGAGGTCACAGGCGACGAGCAGCGGGGAGTGGCCCTGGCCCTTGAGCCAGAGGCCGAGCTTTCCGGCGAGGGTGGTCTTACCGGCACCCTGGAGACCGGCGAGCATGATCACGGTGGGCGGGTTCTTGGCGAACCGCAGCCGCCGGGTCTCGCCGCCGAGGATGCCCACGAGCTCCTCGTTGACGATCTTGACGACCTGCTGGGCGGGATTCAGCGCCTGGGAGACCTCGACGCCGCGCGCCCGCTCCTTGACGTTGCCGATGAAGGCGCGGACGACGGGCAGCGCGACATCCGCTTCGAGCAGGGCGATACGGATCTCGCGGGCCGTGGCGTCGATGTCCGCCTCGGACAAGCGGCCCTTGCCCCGGAGGTTCTTGAAAGTCGCGCTAAGGCGGTCGGAGAGAGTATCGAACACGGCGCTCGTCGGTCCTCAGGGTCGGGGGCGGGGCAGGTCAGTCGTCCCCAAGGGTATCCGGACCCCGGGAAACACAAAGCCCTCGCCCGATTCTCGTTGACGGACGAGGGCCTGCGGGCGCGGCAGCGTGGCTCAGCCCAGCGCCTTCTCGACCTCCCGGGCCACCTCCGCGGCCCGTACCTCGGGCAACGGCTCACCGTCCGTATCCGTGACGTAGAACGCGTCCACCGCGTTCGCACCCAGCGTCGAAACATGTGCGCTGCGCACCCGTACGTCGCACTGCTCCAGCGCCCGGCCGATCCGGTGCAGCAGTCCCGGGGCGTCCTGGGCCCGTACCTCGATCACCGTCGCCAGCTGTGAACCGGCCGCCGCGACCGTCACCCTCGGCGGCGGGGCCTTCACCCCGCGCCGCCTCGGGTAGGCGGCCTCGCGTTCGGCGAGGCGGGCCCGGATGTCGAGGGAGCCGTCCAGGGCGCGTACGAGGTCGGCGCGGAGGCGGGTGGCCTGCGGCAGGGAGCCGTACTCGGCCGCGACCCGCCAGCTGAGCAGCAGCAGGTCGGTGGATTCGCCCTCGCCGAGCTCGGTGGGGAGTTCCACGGCCCGCAGGTCGGCTGCTCGCACGGTGAGGCGGTGCAGGGCGAGGACGCCCGCCGCCGCGGGCAGCACGCCGGGGCGGTCGGGCAGGGCGATGAGGAGTTCGACGCCGACGGGTTCCGGTTCGCCGTCCCCGTTCGGGGTCTCGGCCTGAGCGTGCAGGGCGAGGACGGGTTCGCCGGTGCGCAGGGCCTCGATGGCGAGGCGTTCCTGTTCGGCACTGGGGGCGGCAGGTTCCGGTTCCTCCGGGGCCTGGCCGGCGAGCACGGCGGTGACGCGTTTGACGAGATCGGCGACGAGGGAGGCGCGCCAGGTGGACCAGGCGGCGGGCCCGGTGGCGAGTGCGTCGGCCTCGGTGAGGGCGTGCAGGAGCTCCAGGGTGGAAGTGGTGGAGACGGCGGTGGCGACGGAGCGCACGGTCGCCGGGTCGTCGAGGTCGCGGCGGGTGGCGGTCTCGATGAGCAGCAGATGGTGGCGTACGAGGGTGGCGATGACGCCCACGTCGTGCTGGTCGAAGCCGATCCGGGCCGCCATGTCGCGGGCGATGACCTCCCCGGCGGCGGAGTGGTCGCCGGGCCAGCCCTTGCCGATGTCGTGCAGGAGTGCGGCGACGAGGAGGAGGTCGGGGCGGCCGACGCGGCGGGTGAGGGAGGAGGCGCGGACGGCCGCTTCGACGAGGTGGCGGTCGACGGTCCAGGTGTGGACGGGGTTGCGCTGGGGGCGGCAGTGGACGCGTTCCCAGTCGGGGAGCAGCCGGGTGATCAGTCCTTCGGCTTCGAGTGCTTCCCAGACGGGGACGGTGGCCTCGCCCGCGCCGAGGAGGGTGACGAGTTCCTCACGGGCCTCGGCGGGCCAGGGCACCGGCAGCGGGCGCGCGGCGGTGGCGAGGTGGCGTACGACGTGGCGGGAGAGCGGGAGTTCGGACTGGGCGGCCGCTGCGGCGGCGCGCAGTACGAGCACGGGGTCACGTTCGGGGCGGGCGGAGCGGGCGAGGACGACTTCGCCGTCGGCCTCGACGACACCCTCGGCGAGCGGGGTGCGTTCGGTGGCGGCGGTCTTGCCGCCACCGAGAATCGCGCGGAGCCGGGGGCGCGCCGAGCGGGCGCGCAGGACGCGGTTGACCTCGCG
Organism: Streptomyces sp. NBC_01224; assembly: GCF_036002945.1. Classification (NCBI taxonomy): domain Bacteria; kingdom Bacillati; phylum Actinomycetota; class Actinomycetes; order Kitasatosporales; family Streptomycetaceae; genus Streptomyces; species Streptomyces sp. NBC_01224. The sequence goes on from NZ_CP108529.1 coordinate 2,663,477, forward strand.
CCAGGTGACGTCGGTTGCGTAGGAGACGGTGCGGGCGGCCTCGTACACCTGGCGGAGCAGGGCGTCCGCGTCGAGGAGCCCGAGGGCGGTGGCGACCTGGTCCTGTTCCTGAAGGGCGAGGCGGTCGGTGGCACGGCCGGTGGTGAGGTGGAGCGCGTCGCGGGCGTCGAGGAGGAGGCGACGGGCTTCGGCGAGGCCTTCGCGGGGGGCGTCGGCCACCCAGGAGGCGGCGACGGCGCGCAGGGCGGTGGCGTCGCGCAGTCCGCCGCGGGCCTCCTTGAGGTCGGGTTCGAGGAGGAACTGGAGCTCGCCCTGGCGTTCGGCGCGTTCGCGGCAGAGCTCATCGAGGGCGGGGAGGCGTTTGGGAGCCTGGTTGCGCCAGTCGGCGAGGATCGCGGTGCGCATACCGGCGACGAGGCCGAGGTCTCCGGCGACGGGCCGGGCGTCGAGCAGTCCGAGTTGGACCTTGAGGTCCTCGCCGGCCGTTTTCCGGGCTTCGGCGGGGGTGCGTACGGAGTGGTCGAGAGCGAGGCCGAGGTCCCAGACGGGGTACCAGATGCGGTCGGCGAGGGAGGCGATGGCCCCGGCGTCGGCGTTGCCGTCGTGCAGGAGCAGGAGGTCGAGGTCGCTGCGCGGGGAGAGTTCACCGCGGCCGTAGCCGCCGACGGCGACGAGGGCGGCGCCGCGGACGCCGGTCTGTTCGGCCGCGGCGGTGAACAGCGTGGTGAGCCAGTCGTCGGTGAGCGAAGCGAGGGCCGCACGGCGCGGCGGCCCGGACTGCGCCTTCTCCTGGAGGAGGCGCAGCCGGGCCGCCGCGTAGCTGCTGGGTTCCGAGTCATCGGATTCGGTGGTCACTTCGGTGCTCGTCACCCGGCTGCCTTTCGTTTCGGGACCGTGGGTCAGAGTGCGTCCGGGCCGCGTTCGCCCGTTCGTACGCGAATCGCGGTGTCGACCGGCACGCTCCAGACCTTGCCGTCACCGATCTTGCCGGTTCGGGCGGCCTTCACGACAACGTCGATGAGCTCTTCGGAGTCCTCGTCCTCGACAAGGACCTCGATACGGATCTTGGGGACGAGGTCGACGGTGTACTCGGCGCCCCGGTAGACCTCGGTGTGGCCGCGTTGACGCCCGTATCCACTGGCTTCCGTGACCGTGAGGCCCTGGATGCCGAAGGCCTGCAGGGCCTCCTTGATCTCATCGAGCCGGTGTGGCTTCACGACTGCGGTGATGAGCTTCATGCGTCCACCTTCTTCGTCTGCGATGCTGCCGTCGTGCCCGGTGCGTTTGAGGAGGCGTTGGTGCGCGGGGCCGCGCCGCCGCCCGCTCCGCTGAAGTCGTACGCGGTCTCGGCGTGTTCGACCTGGTCGATGCCGGAGATCTCGTCGTCCTCGTCGACCCGCATGCCGATCGTCCTGTCCAGGAGGAAGGCGAGGATCGCGGAGACGACCAGAGAGTACGCGAGGACGGCGAAGACGCCGACGGCCTGCTTGCCGAGCTGGTCGAGGCCGCCGCCGTAGAAGAGGCCCTTGGCGTCGGACTGGACACCACCGGTGGCGAAGAAGCCGATGAGGAGGGAACCGGCGACACCGCCGACGAGGTGGACGCCGACGACGTCCAGGGAGTCGTCGTAGCCGAACTTGTACTTCAGGCCGACGGCCATGGCGCACAGGACACCGGCGATGGCGCCGACCGCGATGGCGCCGAGCGGGCTGACCGCGCCGCCGGAAGGTGTGATGGCGACGAGGCCCGCTACCGCGCCGGAGGCCGCACCGAGGGTGGTGAAGGAGCCGTGGCGGAGCTTCTCGTAACCGAGCCAGGCGAGCATCGCGGCAGCGGTGGCGACCTGGGTGTTGACGAACATGACCGCGCCGACGCCGTCGTCGTTGCCGAGCCACGAGCCGGCGTTGAAGCCGAACCAGCCGAACCAGAGCAGTCCGGCACCGAGCATGACGAGCGGCAGGCTGTGCGGCCGCATCGGGTCCTTCTTGAAGCCGACGCGCTTGCCGATGACGAGGATCACGCCGAGCGCCGCGGCACCTGCGTTGATGTGGACGGCCGTGCCGCCGGCGAAGTCGATGACGCCGAGCTCGAAGAGCCAGCCGCCCGCGCCCCAGACCCAATGGGCGACGGGGAAGTAGACGACGGTGACCCAGAGCGTGATGAACAGGGCCCAGGAGGTGAACTTGACCCGGTCGGCGAGGGCGCCGCTGATCAGTGCGGGGGTGATGACGGCGAACATCAGCTGGAAGACGGCGAAGACGTAGACGGGGATCGTGTAGCCGTCCCAGAGCTGGGTGATACCGATCCCGCTGAGGCCGACGTAGTCCGAGCTCCAGCCGATGACGGAGCCGATGTCGGTGCCGAAGGCGAGGCTGAATCCGTAGAGCACCCACAGGATCGTGACGATCCCGAGGCTGATGAAGCTCATCATCAGCATGTTGAGGGTGCTCTTGACGCGGACCATGCCTCCGTAGAAGAAGGCCAGGCCCGGGGTCATGAGCATCACCAGGGCGGAGCAGATGAGCATGAACCCGGTGTTGGCGGCAGACAGCGTCGGGGCGTCTGCGGCTAGCGTCGTGATGCCTGGGGGCATCGGCGTCTCCTCGTCGTCGGTGCGGCCGCGTGCGGGCGATAAGAGCGGGGCCACTGGGGAAAAGGTGCGGGCCGGTTATGCGCCATGAGATTCGCCCAGCACGGTTTCCGTCGATGCCGCACGGTGTTTCGCGGTAGTGACGAAGAGGTCCGGTGTGTTACGTCGCCATGAACCGGCCGTGGCGTATCCGGGGCCGGGGCTACTCTGCGGCCGCGGCCTCATGCCGCGGCCGCATACGGTGCGGTTATGACTCTCCCGTACGGGAACGGCAACGCGAACCGGCCACGCCGACCACCCACTGACCTGGCAATTGGGGGAGCCGAAGTCGGTCTGTGCGGGGTGGTCGCCGTGGCCGGGGCCTGGGGTGCGGCTCAGACCGCTTCTGCGGTCTCGGGCAGCTGCTCGGTGAGGAGATCGGTGAGCCTGGCGACTTCGGGAATGTCCCCGAAGTCCCTGGCAGCGGTGTCGACGGTCTTGCGGAGCCGGGTGTTGACGCGCTCGGAGCGGATCTTCTTGGCGACGCGCAGCGCCTTCTCGGCCAGCACCGCGGACTGCTCGGGCTCGCGCTGGAGGAGGTGGACGGTGGCGAGGCCGACCAGGTTGAGTGCGTACGACCGCTGGTGCTCGTCGTCCTCGCCGAAGAGCTGGACGGCTTTCTCCATGAGGGGTTCGGCGAGCGTGGCGTACGTGGGGCTGCGGCCCGCGACATAGGCGAGGTCGCGGTACGAGTGGGAGTTCTCGCCGTCGAGCTCGGCCGCGGAGAAGAACCGGATCCAGTCGGGCTCGGGCTCGCCGTCGATCCCGACATCGAGGAAGGTGTCCTCGGCCATCCGGACGGCTCGTTTGCACTTGCTGGGCTGGCCCATGTTGGCGTAGGCACGAGCCTCCATCGCATACAGCATGGCCTGGGTGCGCGGAGTGGCGCAGTCCCTGCTGCCGTACTGCGCGAGATGGATCAGTTCGAGGGCGTCGTCGGGCCGTCCGAGGTGGATCATCTGGCGGCTCATGCTGGACAGAACATACGAACCGAGCGGTTTGTCGCCGGCCTCTTTCGAGGCGTGGAGCGCGAGAACGAAGTACTTCTGGGCGGTGGGCTGGAGGCCGACGTCGTAGCTCATCCAGCCCGCCAGCTCCGCCAGTTCGGCCGCGCAGCGGAAGAGCCGCTTCGCGGTGGCCGCCGGCTGCGGTTCCTGCAGCAGGTCGGTGACCTCGTGGAGTTGACCGACGACGGCCTTGCGGCGCAGTCCGCCGCCGCACTGCGCGTCCCACTGGCGGAACATCGCGGTGGTCGACTCCAGCAGGTCGAGCTCGGGGCTGGAGAGCCGGGAGGGTCGGCGGGCCGCGGCAGCCGACTCCGGCTGTGCGGGTCCGGTGGCGGCGACGGGCACCAGCCAGCGCTGCATGGGCTCGATCAGGGCGGGTCCTGCGGCGAGCGCGAGCGAGGAGCCGAGAAATCCGCGGCGGGCGAGCATGAGATCGCTGCGGGAGAACTCGCTGAGCAGGGCGACGGTCTGCGGGCCCGCCCAGGGCAGGTCGACGCCGGACACGGATGGTGACTGATGCGCCGCGCGCAGTCCGAGGTCCTCGATGGCGACGACGGAGCCGAAGCGCTCCGAGAAGAGTTCGGAGAGGATGCGCGGGATCGGCTCGCGCGGCTGTTCACCGTCGAGCCAGCGCCGCACCCGGGAGGTGTCGGTGCTGATGTGGTGAGCGCCCATCTGGCGCGCCCGGCGGTTCACCTGCCGCGCCAGCTCACCCTTCGACCAGCCGCTGCGCACGAACCACGAGCCCAATTGCCCGTTGGGGCGCTTACCGGCATTCGTGTCGCCTGCGCCGCTGCCACTCACTGGAACGCCCCCATCCGCTGAATACTGTCGCGCGAACCACTATCAGATTGCCCTGATCCGGTACTGCCCATACGGAGGTTGCGCACGATCGAACAGGAAATCGGATTGCCTCCGGCATACCCATGGGCGCACATACTTCCATGGTTCGTGTACCGACGGTAATCCTACGATCACCGCCTCCGCGAGGGCGATTACAGAAACGCCACCATTCGCCACCCCTTCGAATGAACGCCACCGCAGCCGGGCGCGATTCACTTGACACACGGCGATCAGCAGTGGGCGCAGTGACGCACGACGGGGCGCATGGAACATGTCGCAAGACTCCGAGTGCACCGGCGCGCCACGGATCGACAGCGACGACGGAGCGTCACGATTGGAATCCACGTCGTAACCACTGGCGAGTCGGACACGTTGGAGGGGGCATGGGCTTCACGATCGGCGGCATCCGCGAGATGCGCACCGGCTCACGGCGCCGCGGCCGTGCGGCCGAGTGCACGGCAGTGGCCGAGTACACAGGGCTGTGGGGCTGGGCCGTCGCGCCGGGAGCGCGGGCAGCGGCCGGCCGCTGCTCGTGCGGGGAGGCGAGGTGCCCCTCCCCCGGCGCCCATCCACTGGACTTCGCCCGAGAGGTCCCCGCAGGGGCCACTCTCGACGCGGCGGCGGACGCCTGGGCCCAGGTGCCGGGCGCCTCGATGCTGCTTCCGGTGGGCCGCACCTTCGACATCCTCGACGTCGCCGAAGCGGCCGGGCGCCGGGCCCTGGTCCGCATGGAGCGGATGGGGCTGCCACTCGGCCCGGTCGCGGTGACGCCGGCCGGGCGCGCGCAGTTCTTCGTGGCCCCGGGTGCCGCCGCCGAACTCCCGCAGCTGCTGTACCGGATGGGCTGGGACGACGCGGGTCTGGACCTGCGGGCACTGGGGCCCGGCTGCCACATCACCGCCCCGCCGTCCGACGAGGGCGGCCTGGGCCCGGTCCGGTGGCTGCGCCCGCCGGTGCTGGACACGGCGGCCGCACCGCCGCAGGCGCGACTGCTGCTGGGCACGCTGGCGTACAGCTGCCATCGCGCCCCCCTTTGCGGCTGAACCGCCGCCGCTTTCGCGGAGGTGAGGTCCCGCCGTCGGGGTTGCTCAACCGGTGGTCGCTCTCGGACGCAGAGCCCGACAGTCCAGGCGCAGGGCCCGACAAGACGAAGAGCCCGACCGCAGTTGCATCATGCGGTCGGGCTCTGTTGTCGGCGCGTGAGGCGTCAGTCTCCGATCAGGGCGTCCACGAACGCCTCCGGCTCGAACGGAGCCAGGTCGTCCGGTCCCTCACCAAGACCGACCAGCTTCACCGGCACGCCCAGTTCACGCTGGACGGCGATGACGATGCCGCCCTTGGCGGTGCCGTCCAGCTTGGTCAGCGCGATGCCGGTGATGTCGACGACCTCGGCGAACACCCGGGCCTGCACCAGACCATTCTGTCCGGTCGTGGCGTCGAGGACGAGCAGGATCTCGTCGAGCGGTCCGTGCTTCTCGACGACGCGCTTGACCTTGCCGAGCTCGTCCATGAGTCCGGTCTTGGTGTGCAGCCGTCCCGCGGTGTCGATGAGGACGACATCGGCGCCCTCGGCGATCCCTTCCTTCACCGCATCGAAGGCGATCGACGCCGGGTCGCCGCCCTCGGGTCCTCGCACGGTGCGGGCGCCGACGCGCTCGCCCCAGGTCTGGAGCTGGTCGGCGGCGGCGGCCCGGAAGGTGTCGGCGGCGCCGAGCACGACGCTGCGGCCGTCGGCGACGAGCACCCGGGCCAGCTTGCCGGTGGTGGTGGTCTTGCCGGTTCCGTTGACACCGACGACCATCACGACACCGGGTGTGTCGACACCGCTCTCCGTCTTGACCGCACGGTCGAAGTCGGTGCCGAGCAGGGTGAGGAGCTCCTCGCGCAGCAGCGAGCGCAGCCCTTCGGGGGTACGGGTGCCGAGAACACGGACGCGTTCACGGAGCCGCTCCACCAGTTCCTGTGTGGGTGCGACGCCGACGTCGGCGGTGAGGAGGGTGTCCTCGATCTCCTCCCAGGTGTCCTCGTCGAGGTTGTCGCGGGACAGGAGCGTGAGCAGCCCCTTGCCGAGGGAGTTCTGCGAGCGGGCGAGCCGGGCACGCAGCCGTACCAGACGGCCCGCAGTGGGCTCGGGCACCTCGATGGCGGGGGCGGCGGGCGCCTCCGGCTCGACGGCCTCGGGGGCTTCCTCGGCGGGAGCCTCGGCCGAAGGGGGACCGACCTCCTCAATGGTGCGGCGCGGTTCCTCGCGCGGCGTCTCGGCTTCCTCGCCGACATGGGGCTCGGCGGGAGGAGTGATGGTCGGCGTGCTCGACGGCGCCGGGGGCAGCTGCTTCTTCTTGCGGCTGCTGACCACGAGCCCGCTGATCACGCCGACCGCGACCAGGGCGATGACTACAGCAAGGATGACGAATTCCATAACCCACCCAGTATCAGTCACGTCCGCCACGGGGGGCCGCCCCGCAGGATCACCCTCGAAGCACTTTGACCGTAATGCCCCCTTTGGGGGTAAAGGTACGATCCTGCCTGTGGAGACCCGTGGCCTGGAACCAGTCCCCGACAGCGAGCGCACCGGCCGGGTCCGGACCCTCTTCCCCACCTGGGTCGGCGCGAACCTGACCGTGCTGCTGCTCACCATGGGTGCAGGGCTCGTCGTCTTCAACGGGCTGAACTTCTGGCAGGTGCTGGCCGTCGCGATCGCGGCGCCGGTCGTCGGTTTCGGACTGGTCGGCCTGGTCTCGATCGCGGGCAAGCAGGGCGGGGCTCCCGGCATGGCACTCTCCCGGGCCGTCTTCGGCCAGCGCGGCAATCTGCTGCCCGGTGCGCTGATCTGGGTTGCCCGCTGGGGCTGGGAGACGGTGAACGGGGTAACCGGCGCCTACGCCCTGCTCGCCGTACTGAATCTGCTCTTCTCCATCGAGAGCAGCAACACCCTGATCATGGCGACCCTGCTCGCCTTCGTGGGGAGCAGCTTCCTGGTGTCGGGGCTGGGCGTGCGCGCTCTGCGGGTGTGCTGCACCTGGTCGGCGTATCTCTTCGGGGGCTTCAGCGTCCTCGCGCTGATCCACCTCATCGACCGGACCGAATGGCGGGATGTCCTGGACAGGCCCGCCGGCCCCACGGCGATGATGATCGCCGGAGTCGGCACACTGGCGGCCGGCGGGATCAGCTGGGTTCCGACCGGACCCGACTTCGCCCGCTATCTTCCGCGCACCGCGTCCGGCCGGGCGATGATCGTGGCGACCGTTGGCGGCGCCGGGATCGTGTTTCTGCCGATGGTGCTGATGGGCTCCGTGATGGCGGTCGCCACGCCCGGCCTGGCCGTCAGCCAGGATCCGGTCTCGTTCATCGGCCCCCTGCTGCCGGACTGGCTCTCGGTGCCGTATCTGCTGATCGCCGTGGTCGGCATGGTGCTGATCAATGCGATGTCGATGTATTCGGCCGGATTCACCGCACAGACACTGGGATTCATGATCCCCCGTGCGTGGGCGGTCGGGGTGAATGCCGCTATCAGTCTGTTTCTGGGCTCGTTGCTGATGATGACGGCGGCGGGTTTCCTGGATTCCTTCGTCTCTTTTCTGACGCTGCTCGCGGTGACGTTCTCGGCATGGATCGGCGTCTTCGGTGTGGATCAGCTGCGGGGGCGTACGTACGATTCCGCGGCGCTCCTGGACACCACACCCGCCAGCGCCTACTGGTACACCGGAGGTTTCGCCGTGACCGCCGTGGCCGCGTGGACCGTGGGCCTGGCGGTGGGCCTGCTCTTCACCGGCGTGGAGTGGTTCTCCGGCCCGCTCGCCGCCACCTGGATCGGGCGCCACGGACTGGGCTGGGCGGCCACGATCGCCGTGTCCGCCGCGCTGTACGCGATCCTGCCGCGTCCCGCCGGCCGGGAACGGCCCGAAGACATCGCACCTCTACACTTCTGACGCCGTGTCAGTTAATGTCCCTCCTCGCCGAGTCCGCCCGACGCAGGGGACAAGTGTCATGGCCTTCACAGTGGTCCGGCTCAATCTCGTCGATCCCGATGCCACCCCCGAGTCGCTCTCGGCCCGGTACCGCGCCGCGCTGGAGATGGCCGCGTACGCCGACGAGCACGGCGTCGACACCGTACAGACCGAGGAGCACCACGGCGCCGTCAACTCCTGGCTGCCCTCCCCCTTCGTCTTCGCGGGTTCGGTCTTCGGCGCCACCCGCCGGATCGCGGTCACCGTCTCGGCGATCATCGGCCCCCTGCACGACCCGCTGCGGCTGGCCGAGGACATCGCGGTCCTCGACCTGCTGAGCGCGGGCAGGCTGGTCACGGTGGCGGGGATCGGCTACCGGCCCGAGGAGTACGAACAGGCGGGTGTCGAATGGAGCAGGCGCGGCCGGCTCCAGGACGAGCTGCTGGAGACGTTGCTGCAGGCGTGGACCGGGGAACCGTTCCCGTACCGGGGCCGTACGGTCCGGATCACGCCACGCCCGTACACCCAGCCGCATCCGCTGCTGCTGGTGGGCGGCAGCTCGCGGGCGGCGGCGCGGCGGGCGGCCCGGTTCGGGCTGCCGTTCTTCCCGAGCGCGCATCTGCCGGAACTGGAGGCGTACTACCACGAGCGGCGCGCGGAATTCGGGACGGAAGGCTTCTGCATGATGCCGTCCGCCGAGACGCCGCTGCTGCATGTGTCCGAGAACCCGGACCGGACCTGGGTGGAGTACGGCGAGCACTTCCTGCACGAGGCTCGCACGTACAGCTCCTGGCAGTCCAAGGACATCCGCTCGGCCGTACGCTCGGCGGCGACGACTGTGGCGGAGCTGCGGGACGAGGGGGTCTACCGGGTCATCACGCCGGACGAGTGCGCCGGGGCGGCCGGGGAACTGGACAGCCTGGTGCTGCATCCGCTGTGCGGCGGGATGCCCGTCGAGGAGGGGTGGCGCAGTCTGCGGCTGTTCTGCGAGGCGGTCGCGCGCTGACCCGGGCCACCGGAACTGCCCCGGCGCGCGGGTGCGGGCCGGGGCATTCCGTGGTCGAGGAGAGGGGCAGCGGGGATTAGCCCATCTCCTCCAACGCCTTGCCCTTGGTCTCCTTCACGAACTTGAGCACGAAGGGGATCGAGAGCGTGGCGAAGCATGCGTAGATGATGTACGTGCCCGACAGGTTCCAGTCGGACAGACTCGGGAAGCTCGCGGTGATCGCCCAGTTGGCGATCCACTGCGCGGACGCGGCCACGCCGAGCGCGGCGGCGCGGATCTTGTTCGGGAACATCTCACCGAGGAAGACCCAGACCACGACACCCCACGACAGGGCGAAGAAGAGCACGAACACATGGGCCGCGACGAGCGCCACGATGCCCTGGGTGTGTGGCAGTTTGCCGTCGACCAGGTGGGCGGAGAAGGCCCAGGCCTCGAAGGCGAGGGCGATGGCCATACCGGTGGAGCCGACCAGCGCGAGCGGCTTGCGGCCCACCCGGTCCACCAGCACCATCGCGATCACGGTACCGACGATGTTGATGATCGACGTGGTGAACGAGTAGAGGAACGAGTCCGAGGGGTTGATGCCGACGGACTGCCACAGCGTCGCCGAGTAGTAGAACGCCACGTTGATGCCGACGAGTTGCTGGAAGACCGACAGGCCGATACCGACCCAGACGATCGGCAGGAATCCTCGGCGGCCGCCGAGCAGGTCCTTGAACCTGGACTTGTGCTCACGGTGCATGGCGGTCTCGATCTCGGCCACCCGGGCGTCGAGGTCGACGTTCCTGCCCTCGACCTCCTCGAGGATCTGCCGGGCCCGGTCCTTCTTGCCGACCGAGATCAGGAACCGCGGCGACTCGGGGATCGCGAACGACAGGAGTCCGTACAGGAGGGCGGGGACGACCATCACGCCGAGCATCCACTGCCAGGCCTCGATGCCGGCGATCTTGCCGCGCTGATCTCCGCCGGCGAGCTGGAGAATGCCGTAGTTGACCAGCTGGGAGATGGCGATGCCGATGACGATCGCCGCCTGTTGGAAGGAGCCGAGCCGGCCGCGGTAGGCGGGCGGCGAGACCTCGGCGATGTACGCCGGGCCGATCACGGAGGCCATACCGATGGCGAAGCCGCCGATGATGCGCCACATCGCCAGGTCCCAGAGGGCGAACGGGAGCGCGGAACCGACGGCGCTGATGGTGAAGAGCACGGAGGCGATCTGCATGCAGCGAATCCGGCCGATGCGGTCGGCGATGCGCCCCGCAGTCGCCGCGCCGATCGCGCAGCCGATCAGGGCGATGGCGATGACCTGGGCGAGCGTCCCCGAGCCGATGTCGTACCGGCTGCGGATCGCCTCGACGGCGCCGTTGATGACGGAGCTGTCGTAGCCGAACAGGAAGCCACCCATCGCAGCGGCTGCCGTGATGAAGATGACATGGCCGAGGTGGTCCGGATGGGCTTCTCGGGCTCCGGACGCCGGTCCCTGCGATGTGCTGGTCACATGTACTCCTGATGCCTGGCCGCGTCGTCAGGTGTGGGGGGGGCGAGCTCTCGTGGGGGCGCGAGCTCTTCCAAGTGGCGCATAACTTCACAACGGACACCACTTGAATGTAAAGACGACGTTTCAGAGAGTATGTCTTTAAGTTTCGAAGTCAAGATTTGCCATTGGTGCACATCTCACAGGAACGCCCGAAAGGTACGTTGAAGTATTGAAGATTTGGTAAAGGCTCAGCGCAGCCGCTGGCTGATGACCTTGGAGACGCCGTCTCCCTGCATCGAGACGCCGTACAGCGCGTCGGCGACCTCCATCGTCCGCTTCTGGTGCGTGATCACGATCAGCTGAGAGCTCTCCTGGAGCTCCTCCATGATCCGGATCAGCCGCTGCAGATTGGTGTCGTCGAGCGCCGCCTCGACCTCGTCCATCACATAGAACGGACTCGGCCTGGCCTTGAAGATCGAGACCAGCAACGCCACCGCCGTGAGCGAGCGTTCCCCGCCGGACAGCAGCGAGAGCCGCTTGACCTTCTTGCCGGGCGGCCGGGCCTCGACGTCCACACCGGTCGCGAGCATGTTGTCCGGGTCGGTCAGGATGAGCCGCCCCTCGCCGCCCGGGAAGAGCCGCGAGAAGACACCCTCGAACTCACGGGCCGTGTCCCGGTACGCCTCGGTGAACACCTGCTCGACCCGCTCGTCGACCTCCTTGATGACCTGTATCAGATCAGCCCGGGTCTTCTTCAGGTCTTCGAGCTGCTCGGAGAGGAACTTGTGCCGCTCCTCCAGCGCCGAGAACTCCTCAAGCGCAAGCGGATTCACCTTCCCGAGTTGCTGATACGCCCGTTCGGCCGACTTCAGCCGCTTCTCCTGCTCGGCCCTGACGAACGGCTTCGGCTGGTTGCGCGGGTGCTCCGGGTCCTCCGGCAGCTCCTCGCCCTCGGCGGCCGGTGACGGCGGTACGAGCTGGTCGGGGCCGTACTCGGCGGCCAGCCCGGCCGGCTCGACGCCCAGCTCCTCCAGCGCCTTCGCCTCCAGCTGCTCTATCCGTAGCCGCTTCTCGGCACCGAGCACCTCGCCGCGGTGGACGGAGTCGGTGAGCTTGTCCAGCTCGTTCTTGAGCTCGCGGCCCTGGTTGCGCTCGGCCGCCAGTTCCCGCTCCCGCTCCGCCTTCGCCGCCTCGACCGCGACCCGCTCCTGCCCGGCCCGTACGACGGACACCTCGACATGGACCAGCAGTTGACGGGCGCCGGACGCGACGGCGGAGGCCACCGCCGCCTCGTGCCGCAGTCGGGCGCGGCGCTGCTCGGCGCGGGCACGGGCCTCGCGTTCGGCGCGGGCGCCCCGGTCGAGGGAGTCCGCGCGGCCCGCAAGTCCCTTGGCCCGCTCCTCATGGGTACGCACCTGGAGGCGTGCCTCCATCTCGGTCTGGCGGGCGTTGGCACCGTCGGCGGCGAGCCGGTCGCGTACGGAGGTGTCCGGCTCCTCCTCGACCGGCATCTCCTCGGCGACGAGCAGCCGTTCGGCCAGCTCCTCGGCCTCCTCCGTCGCCCGCTCCAGCGCCTCCTGGGCACGGGCGGCGGACGCGGTCATCCGCTCGGCCTCGCCCGCGGCGCCACGGGCCTGCCCGGCGAGCCGCCCGAGCTGCTGGGCCACCCCGGACTTCTCCCGCTCGGCGGCCCGACGCCGCTCCCCCAACTCCTCGACCAGCCCGGCGCTCGCGCTGCGGCGCTCCCCCGCGAGCCGCTGGGCCTCTGTCAACTCCACGCACCGTACGGCCAGTTCCTCCAACTGGGCAGCGGCCTCGTCGACCGATGCCTGCACTTCGAGGAGGCTCGGCGCCCCGGCGGAACCGCCGTGCGCGAAGTGGGCCGAGAAGATGTCCCCCTCGGCGGTCACGGCCGTCAGTTCCGGGTGTACGGCGACGAGATCCTCGGCATCTTCCAGGGTGCCGACGACCACCATGTCCCGCACCAGCCTCCGTACGGCGCCCACCAGTTCGACGGGCCCACGGACGAGGTCGGCCACTGCGGGCGGCCCCCCGGCGGGCGCTCCGGCCACATCGACGCCAGAGGCACCAGAAGCACCACCGACCCCACCGGCACCACCCTGATCAGGTACCCCATCGCGCGCCCCGCCCAACAGCAGCGCCGCCCGCCCCGCGTCCTGCTTACGCAGCAGCCGGATCGCCTCCGCTGCCGTGGCCGGGTCCGTCACCGCGACCGCGTCCGCCGCCGCGCCCAGTGCCGCCGCCACCGCCACCTCGTGCCCCGGCGCCACCGTCAGGAGTTCCGCGGCCGGACCGAGCAGGCCCGACAGGCGGTCCCGCGCGCCGAGCAGCACACCGGTACCGTCCTTGCGGCGCAGACCGAGGGCAAGTGCCTCATGGCGGGCCGCGACCGCCGCCCGCTTCCGTTCGGCGGCGGTGGCGGCCTCCCTGGCCGCCGAGAGCGCCGCCTCCGCCTCCGTGAGTTCCCGCTTGGCGGCCTCGTGCCGCTCACCCAGCTCCACATCGCCCGCGTCCAGGCCCTCGACCTCGGCCTTGAGCTGTTCGTACTCCTCCTGCGCGGCGACCGCCCGCTCCTGCGCCTCGTCGCGCGAGGCGGCAAGCCGGTCGATCTCCGCCTGCGCCGAACCGGCCCGGCTACGGGCCGCGTTGACCTGTCCGTTCAGCCGGGCGAGCCCCTCTCGGCGGTCCGCGATGGCGCGGGCGGCATCCTTGAGCCTGCGTTCCTCGGCCGCCAACTCCCTTTCCAGTTCGGCCCGGTGGGCGGCAGTGTCCTCCAGTGCGCGTTCCGCCGCCTCCAGCGCGGCCTCCAGCTCCGCCTCCTGCTCACGGATCCGGGCTGCCTCGCGCTCCATGCTTTCAGGGTCCCTGAATCCCGCGCCGCGCCGCTCCTCCAGGGGGGCGGCGCCGGCGCTCTTCACCCGGGCATCGGCCAGCGAGATCGTGCCGCGCACCCGTTCGGTCAGCTGTGAGAGCTCGTACCAGGTCTGCTGGGCGCGCTGCAGCCGCGGCGCCAGCCGCCGTACCTCGTCCTCCAGCTCCGCCTCGCGCGCCAGGGCGGACTTGAGATCCGCCTCCGCGGCCTCCCTACGCTGCTTGAGCGCCGCTTCGTCGGCGATCTCGCTGCGCAGCGCGGTGTGCAGCCGCACCAGGTCGTCGGCGAGCAGCCGCAGCCTGGCGTCGCGCAGGTCGGCCTGGATGACGGCGGCCCGGCGCGCCACGGCTGCCTGCCGGCCCAGAGGTTTCAGCTGCCGTCGCAGCTCGTCGGTCAGGTCCTGGACGCGCGCCAGATTGGCCCCCATCGCGTCCAGTTTCCGCAGCGCCTTCTCTTTCCGCTTGCGGTGCTTGAGCACGCCCGCGGCTTCCTCGATGAATGCGCGCCGCCCCATCGGATCGGCATGGAGTACGGAGTCCAGCTGGCCCTGGCCGACGATGACATGCATCTCGCGGCCGATGCCGGAGTCCGAGAGGAGTTCCTGGATATCCAGGAGCCGGCAGGTGTCGCCATTGATCTGGTATTCGCTGCCGCCGTTGCGGAACATGATCCGAGTGATCGTCACTTCGGCGTACTCGATGGGCAGTGCGCCGTCGGAATTGTCGATGGTCAGCGAAACTTCCGCCCGCCCGAGCGGTGGCCGCCCGGTGGTGCCGGCGAAGATCACGTCTTCCATCTTGCCGCCGCGCAGGGATTTGGCACCCTGCTCCCCCATGACCCAGGAGAGCGCATCCACCACATTGGACTTGCCCGACCCATTGGGACCGACGACGCACGTGATACCGGGTTCGAACCGCAGCGTCGTGGCGGAGGCGAAGGATTTGAAACCACGCAGGGTCAGGGCCTTGAGGTGCACGCCGCCGGACTCTACCTTTCACTCTCGGTTTCGCTGATGAAGGTGCAGGGCACATCAGACGGTAAGGGAAGGGGTGTAGGTCCGGGGCGGGTCCCGCACAGGTCCGAGCGGAAAAGAAAGAAGGGACGCCGAAGCGCCCCTTGTAAATCTTGTGCGGTGTTGCTGGTGCAGCGCATGACGGATCAAGGACATGTCACGGTGGTGACAGATCAAGAGCAGTGATCTTCAATGATCCGGCGACGATCCGGGTGATGATCTCGGACGGTTGACGCGGACAGCCCGACCGGCCCTGAGGGCCATCGGTCAGGTCAGCGCCGGCTCCGCCCGAGGTACGTCGATGTCGATGCTGTCGAGCAGCGACTCTTGGTGCTGGGCGGCGGCATTGAGTGCGTCGTTCTCGTCCTGAATCCGTACGAGCTCGGATTCGAGGTCCTGGACGCGCTGCTGGAGCCGTCGCATCTCGGCGAGGAGTCGCGGGTCGGAACCGCCGACGTAACCGAGAAGCGCCTTTGCCATGATGGATGGTCCTCCACACTGAGTGACCGACCGATGCGGTGTGGGTCGTGAGGGAATCGCACCCGCGGTGCTCGGCAGTGCTCTGTATTCACTGCTGTTCTGCTGCCAAACAGCTCTGCCAAACAGCTAAGGTGCGCGGGGATTTCAGCGTCTCACCAAAAAGTTTGACGGTCAACACGATCACGCCCTGTAGAGACGGGCGGCCCGGGGCGCGCGGCTTGACGATCATGCGGCGCGACTCTCCTGCGGGACCCTCGGGGGCGTGGAGATCATCCTTACTGCCGCAGCCTGGCACGCCGACCGAATCTTGGCAACCACCCGGTCATTCCGCAGGTCATTTCATGTGTACACAGATGAGCGCCCGCTCCGTCACCCCGCGGCGCCCATCGAACACGGTCCGAACACAGCCTCCCTGGACGGCCCCGGATCGAGCCCGGATCAGCGGATCGCGAAACCCTCGTATCCGCCGCGCGGGGTGTCCCAGATCTCAGTGACTCCGTCAACGCGCCCGGGTGTGTCGTCCGAGCGCAGCCATTCCAGCAGACGGTGGCAATTCTCACGTTGCCCCTCGGCGACGACCTGCACTCTGCCGTCGTCGAGATTCAGGGCGAATCCGGTGAGGCCACCGATCTCCAGAGCGTTTGCCCTGGTGAACCAGCGGAACCCTACTTGCTGTACTCGGCCGCGTACCCAGGCGGTGAGTCGTACATCTTCGTTCATGCCCGAACGCTAACCGGCCAATTGCTCTCGGAACACTTCCTGCCGATAGGGCATGGGCTACAGTCCCGTCGCAATAGCTTCACCCCATCGGGTGAATCGTGTTGACGCCGAGAGCGGCGTCCAGACCCCCGGAAGGGTTCAGCAGATGGGACGCCATCGACGCTCCGCCGCAGCTCCTGCCGCTGAGTACCAGGCGGCGGGGGACGCGGGCCGGCACCGGGGTGCGCGTCGCAGGAAGCGGTCCGCGATACCTGTTCGTACGGGACTGATCGGCGCGTCCGCGGCCCTTGCCATGGGGGCCGTGGCGGTCGCCTCCGGTCTGCTGCCCGGCGGCGACACCTACACGGTCGGCGGCGACACGGCTGCCGACCAGGTGCGTACCAAAGGAGCCCCGGATCTGCTGACCCAGGGCGCCTCCACCACCGGCCCTGCCGACCGCGACGCCGCGGCCGGCCGCGGCGTCGGGCGTGCCGACGGCCCGACGAAGGCGAAGTCCCCCACCGGGTCCCCGTCGTCCGCCTCCGCGTCGAAGACATCCGGACCGACCGGGCGGGCAAAGCCGTCCGAATCTCCGACGTCGTCCGAGTCCGCTGCGACGGAAGCCGGGAAGAGCACCGCCCCGGCCACGGTCGAGGAGTCGTCGGCCGCGCCGACGGCCGCGGCCTCCACTCCGGCCGCCCGCAGGTCCGTGGAGCCGACGCCGGCCGCCGCCGGCTCCACGCAGGCCGCTGTGCTCACCCTGGTCAACCAGGAGCGCGCGAAGGTCGGCTGCAGCCCCGTGACGGCCAGCGCCCCACTGGCCTCGCTGGCTCAGGACTTCAGCGACGACATGGCTGCCCGCGGCTTCTTCGACCACACCGACCCCGATGGCCGGACCCCCTGGGACCGTGCCTCGAAGGCCGGCGTGCAGGGGCTCGGCGGCGAGAACATCGCCCGCGGCCAGGCCGACGCGCAGGCCGTGATGGACTCCTGGATGAGCAGCGACGGCCATCGGGCAAACATTCTCAACTGCGATTACAAGACGCTCGGCGTCGGCGTGCACTTCGGTGCGGGCGGCCCCTGGTGGACCCAGGACTTCGGTTTCTGAGCACTCCCGGGGGGCGCCCACCGGGAGAAAGCGCACCCCAGTGGTAAGCGCTGTGCGGCGTACGCTGGTCGGCATGGACGAGAACACCCGTCTGGATGCGCTCGCTTTTGATGTGTTCTCCAGACAGTGCCCCTCACGCGGCACCCTGGAGCATGTCACCGGGCGCTGGGGCAGTCTGACGCTGGGAGCGCTGTACGAGGGCAGCTTCCGCTTCAACGAACTCCGTCGCCGGGTCGACGGGGTGAGCGAGAAGATGCTCTCGCAGACGCTCCACGCCCTGGAGCGCGACGGCCTGGTCCACCGCGAGGCCCAGCCGACCAATCCCCCGCGCGTCGACTACGAGCTGACGCCTCTGGGCCGGCAGGTCGCCGAGCGGCTGCTCGGACTGATCGAGCTCGTCGAGGGCCGGATGCCCGAGGTGCTCCAGGCCCGTGACCGTTACGACGAGGCCCACCCGAGTCCGGAGACCGGCGCTCAGGAAGCCGTGCGCGGCAATCGCTGACAGCGCGGGCAGAAGTAGCTGGAGCGGTTCATCCACGGGCGGCGGCGCATCGGCGTACCGCAGCGGTGGCAGGGCTCGCCCTCCCGCCCGTACGCGTCGAGCGAGCGGTCGAAGTAGCCGGACTCGCCGTTCACATTGACGTAGAGGCTGTCGAAGCTGGTGCCGCCCTGTTCGAGCGCCGCGTTCATCACGTCGCGGACATGGCCCAGCAGTTCGGCCGACTTGGGGCGGGTGAGGGTTGCGGTGGGCCGGTCGTAGTGCAGCTTGGTGCGCCAGAGCGCCTCGTCCGCGTAGATGTTGCCGACGCCGCTGATCAGCGACTGGTCGAGCAGGGCGCGCTTGACCGTCGTACGGCGCAGACGCAGCGCGGTGTGGAAGGCGTCGTCGTCGAACGCCGGGTCCAGGGGGTCGCGGGCGATGTGCGCGATGGTGTCGGGCAGCCCGTCCGTGCTGTCGGCGGCGCATTCGTGGAGAGAGAGCCCGCCGAAGGTCCGCTGGTCGACGAAGCGCAACTCGGTGCCGAGCGAGTCGTCGAAGCAGATCCTGACGCGCAGATGCTTCTCGTCGGGGGTGTCCTGCGGCTGTACGAGCAGCTGGCCGCTCATGCCGAGGTGGCCCAGCAGTGAGCTGGACGCATCGTTCAACGGCACCCAGAGGTACTTCCCGCGGCGCATGGCCGTTCCGAAGCGGGCGCCGCCGAGCCGGGCCGCGAAGTCCACGCCGCCCGCGAGATGGCGGCGGACCGCGCGCGGGTGCAGCACCTCGACGTCGCCGACGGTTCGGCCGGTGACCCAGCGCTCAAGACCCCGTCGTACGACTTCGACCTCGGGCAGCTCGGGCACGGTGTCGCTCCTGGAGAAGTGAACTGGAGAGATGAAAAGAATATCCGGGCAGGAAAAACCCCTCGGTGCACAGGGCACCGAGGGGGTTCTCGGGTCAGGCCGGAGCGGCGTCCGTGGACGGCGACGGGTCGGCAGGGGTGTCGGCGGCCCCTCCGTCGGCGGCGGCCTTCGCCGCAGCCTCCCGCGCTTCCGCGGCGGCGCTGATCTCACGCCAGGCGGACTCCGCCGCCTGCTGCTCCGCTTCCTTCTTGCTACGGCCGGTGCCGGTGCCGTACGAGACACCACCGACGCGAGCAGCAGCAGTAAAGGTCTTCTCGTGGTCCGGGCCGGTCTCCGTGACGAGGTACTCGGGGACGCCGAGGCTCTCGCTCGCGGTGAGTTCCTGGAGGCTGGTCTTCCAGTCCAGGCCGGCGCCGAGGTTCGAGGACCTGTCGATCAGCGGGTCGAAGAGCCGGTGGACCAGCTCCGAGGCCGCGCTGAGACCCTGGTCGAGGTAGACCGCGCCGATCACCGCTTCAAGGGTGTCGGCGAGGATGGACGCCTTGTCCCTGCCGCCCGTGCCCTCTTCACCCCGGCCGAGCCGGATGAAGGAGCCGAGTTCGAGGCCGCGGCCCACCTCCGCAAGTGCACGCGAGTTGACCACCGCGGCCCGCAACTTGGCCAGCTGGCCTTCGGGCAGATCGGGGTGGGTACGGTACAGCGTGTCCGTGACCACCAGGCCGAGCACCGAATCCCCGAGGAATTCGAGCCGCTCGTTGGTGGGCAGACCGCCGTTCTCGTATGCGTACGAACGATGGGTCAGCGCACGCACCAGAAGGGCGGACTCGAGGTGATACCCGAGCCGCCCTTCCAGAAGCGTGTGGGACGAGGCTGTGTTGACGTTGTCTGCTTGCTTCTTGGCGTTGGACAACTCAGACATCGGGCCTCTCACCAGCCGCTCAGACCTCGAGGACCTGGCGCTTGTTGTACGTGCCGCAGCTGGGGCACGCGATGTGCTGCAGCTTCGGCTCCTGGCAACGCTCACACGAAACCAGGGTGGGGACCGCAGCCTTCCACTGCGACCGGCGGTGGCGCGTGTTGCTGCGCGACATCTTCCGCTTCGGAACAGCCACGGCTACTTCTCCTGCTTCTCGTCGACGCCCGCTTCGGCGCCGCCCATGTTGTCCTTCTCGCCGTCCTGAACGGTGTCGGCGAGTCCTTGCAATGCCGCCCAACGGATGTCGACGGCATCGTGGTGGTGACCGGGGTTCTCGTCCAGCCTGATTCCGCATTCGGAACACAGACCTGCACAGGACTCCCGGCACACCGGCTGCATCGGCAGTGCGAGCACCACCGCATCGCGCAGCACTGGTTCGAGGTCGAACAGGCCGTCCTCGATGAAGAGCCTGTCCTCGTCGTCCTCGGCGTCGTCGGCCGGTTCCGCCTTGCTGCTGCGGCCCCGGTCATCGGCGTCAGGGTACGAGAACATCTCCTGGAAGTCCGCCACAACCTCTTGGTGCAGCGGCTCCAGACACCTTACGCACTCCCCCTCGGCCGACGCACGGGCGGTGCCTGTGACAAGCACCCCTTCCATGACCGATTCGAGACGGAGGTCCAGCTCCACGGGTGCGCCTTCCGGCACACCGATGACCCCGTCGATGCCGAGGGCCGGTGAACCGGGTGCGTCCACCGAGCGGGTCAGCCGCTGGAGGGCACCGGGACGCCGACCCAGCTCGTGCGTATCGAACACGAGGGGGTTTCGGTGGTCGAGGTGGCCGTTCAGGGCTTTTCCTGCTTTCGGAATCATGTGCATCGCGCATCGTGGGGAGGGCCGACCGGATTCGGATTCGAAACGGGCAGCCGGGATCGCGGACATACGCGCGACCGAAGAGCCAGGATACTGGACGCGCCGCCCAGCTCCCAATCCGGTCCGCCCCGGCTATGTGCCGCCCGGTCAGCGCTCCTGTTCGTACCGGCGGAGCTGGTCCAGATCGATCATGCTGGTGTCGAACAGGCTGGTCTCGTCGAGGGCGCTCTCACCCTGCGGCTGGAGCGCCTGCTGGGGCTGCACGGGCTGCTGCTGCCAGCCGTCGTACCCCTGGGCCGGGATCTGGGCCTGGCTCTGGTCGTAGCCCTGCTGCTGATAGGCGGCGTACGGGTCCGGCTGCTGCTGGTACCCGTAGACGTCCTGCTGCGGCTGCTCCTGGTACGCGTACGTCTCCGCGTAGCTCGGCTGGGCCGGGGCGGGGAAGTGCGGCTGGACCTGCTGGTGCACCGGCTGCGGGGTGGCGAGCTCGGCGAGGCCGGCCCAGTGGTCCTCGTCGCTCATGTGCCCCTGATTGCCCGCCGCGTCCTGGGCGGCCACGTGCGCGCCGAGTTCGTCGGTGGCGACCCGGCCGTGCAGCTTCTGCCGGCCGCGGCCGACCGCCTCCAGGGTCTTGGCGAGCACGGCCTCGAAGGCGCCGAGCTTGGTGTCGACGTACTCGTCCGCACGGCGCTGGAGCGTGGCCGGGTCGGTGCTGCGCTCGGGGGCCTCGGCGAAGTCCGGGTCCTCGTATCCCTGCTCGTCGAAGGCCTGGCCACGGCCGAGGAGCTTCTCGCGGCCCCGGTCGACGGAGCCGATGGTCTTGGTGAGGACGACCTCGAAGTTGGCGAGTTTGCTGTCGACGTACTCGTCGGCCTCGGCACGGACCTCCTCGGCCTCCCGGCGGGCCTCGCCGAGGATGCGGTCGGCCTCACTGCGGGACTGCACGGCGACCTCGGTCCCGGAGATCAGCGAGGCGCGTTCGGCGCGTGCGGCCTCGATGATCCGCTCGGCCTCCTGACGGGCCTGCTCGGCCATCTGCTCCCGCCCACCGATGAGCTCCTGAGCGTGGGCGAGCGAGCCGGGCAGGGCCTCGCGCACCTCTTCGAGCATCGCGAGCAGCTCGGCGCGGTTGACCACGCACGAAGCCGACATGGGCATGGACCGGGCGCTCCCGACCGCCTCGACGATCTCGTCGAGCTTCTTCTGCACGTCCACCGTGTGCTCGCCACTCTCTACAGCCGATTGGAGACGGACGGGACGACTGTACGGCCAGTCGGCGCCCGCCCGACACCTGCTGACGGTTCGTCAGTTATTCAGTGCTGAGCGAGGCGTTCGGTGAGGGCTTCATGGACCACCGGGGGCAGCAGGTGGGAGACGTCGCCGCCCCAGGTGGCGACCTCCTTGACCAGGGAGGACGACAGGAAGCTGTAGGTGGGATTGGTCGGCACGAAGAGCGTTTCGACGCCGGAGAGGCCGTTGTTCATCTGGGCCATCTGCAGCTCGTAGTCGAAGTCGCTGACGGCCCGCAGGCCCTTCACGATCGCCGGGATGTCGCGCTGCTTGCAGAAGTCGACCAGGAGACCGTGGAAGGACTCGACCTCGACGTTGCCGAAGTCCGCGGTGACCTGGCGGATGAGGTCGATCCGCTCGTCGACCGTGAACAGGCCCTTCTTGGACTGGTTGATCATCACCGCGACATGTACGACGTCGTACAGCTTCGAGGCACGGCCAATGATGTCGAGGTGTCCATTGGTGATGGGGTCGAATGACCCCGGGCAGACGGCGCGGCGCAACTTGGTTCCCTCGCTCTCCGGTCCGGTCATCGTGCGTCTTCGCACGTAGAGGCGGCGCGACCGTACCAAAGCGTTCCCTCGCCGTAGCGACGGGCCCGCAGTGGCTCGAATCCCTTGGGCCAGTTGAATTCTCCGCCTCTGGTGCTGCGTTCCACGGTGACGAGGGCGTCGGCCGTGAGCCACCCCTGGGCACGGAGTGTGAGCAGTATCTCGCCAAGATCGTCGTCGGTCACGGCGTACGGCGGGTCCAGGAACACCACGTCGTACGGCTCCGCGGGCGCCGGTCCCGTCACGATCTGTTCGGCTTTGCCGGTACGGACTTCGGCGCCGGGCAGGCCGAGTGTGCGGACGTTGTCCCGGACGGTGCGGACGGCCTTGGGGTCGGCCTCGACGAGCAGGGCGTGGACCGCGCCGCGGGAGAGTGCTTCCAGGCCGACGGCGCCGGAACCCGCGTACAGATCCGCGATACGGGTGCCGTGGAGGCTGCCCAGGAGGGCTTCCCAGGTGGAGAAGAGGCCCTCGCGTGCACGGTCGGAGGTGGGGCGGGTGCCGGTGCCGGGCGGGACGGCCAGGCGGCGTCCGCCGGCCGAGCCGGCGATCACGCGGGTCATGGGTGTCTGATCCTCGGTTCGTGGGTGGCCCACAGGATGCTGCGGCGCCGTGCCACCCACGATATGGCGTCGTGGCGGATGGGGCCCGCGCACCCGTCACCCCTTGTCGAGGTACTGTTCGCGCTCCTTGTCGAGCAGCGCGTCCAGCGCGATCCGCAGCGCGGGCAGGTGTTCCAGCTCCGGGTCGGCTGCGACGATCGTGGCGGCCTCCTCGCGGGCGGCGGCGATGACCTCCTCGTCGTCGATGACGGTGAGCATCCGCAGCGAGGAGCGGACCCCGGACTGGGCCTGACCGAGGACATCGCCCTCACGGCGCTGTTCAAGGTCGATCCGGGACAGCTCGAAGCCGTCGAGGGTGGCGGCGACGGCGGAGAGCCGGGCGCGGGCGGGGCTGGCCTCGTGGGCCTCGCTGACCAGCAGACAGAGTCCAGGGGCGGAGCCGCGGCCGACCCGGCCGCGCAGCTGGTGGAGCTGGGAGACCCCGAACCGGTCGGCGTCCATGATCACCATGGCGGTGGCGTTGGGGACGTTGACCCCGACCTCGATGACGGTGGTGGCGACGAGGACGTCGACCTGGCCCGCGGCGAAGCGGCGCATCACTTCGTCCTTGTCGTCGGGGTTCATCCTGCCGTGCAGTACCTCGACGCGCAGACCGGCGAGCGGGCCCTTGGCGAGCTGTTCGGCGATCTCCAGGACGGCGAGTGGCGGGCGCTTCTCGCCGTCGTCCTCGGCCGCCTTCTTCTTCCCCTTCTTGCCCGTCGCCTCGTCTTCGGCGTCGTCGCCGATGCGGGGGCAGACCACATAGGCCTGGTGCCCGTTCTCCACTTCCTCGCGGACCCGTTCCCAGGCGCGGCTGAGGAAGTGCGGCTTGTCCTTGGCGGGTACGACATGACTGGCGATCGGCGAGCGGCCGGCCGGCAGCTGGTCCAGTACGGACGTCTCCAGGTCGCCGAAGACGGTCATGGCGACCGTACGGGGAATGGGGGTCGCGGTCATGACCAGCAGGTGCGGCGGCTGCTTTCCCTTGGAGCGCAAGGCGTCGCGCTGTTCCACCCCGAAGCGGTGCTGTTCGTCGACGACGACCAGCCCCAGGTCGTGGAACTGCACCTTGTCCTCGATCAGCGCATGTGTGCCGATCACGATCCCGGCCTCGCCCGTGACGAGGTCGAGCAGGGCCTGGCGGCGGGCCGCGACGCCCATGGAGCCGGTGAGCAGCACCACCTTCGTCCCCTGCTCGGAGCCGCCGAGCTCCCGCCCGTCGCCCGACCGCCGCCCCTCCTGAGGAGGCGCTTCGCGCCACAGGCCCCACTTCTCGGCCAGCTCGCCCATCATTTCGGTGATGGAGCGGTGGTGCTGCTGGGCGAGCACTTCGGTGGGCGCGAGCATGGCGGCCTGCCCGCCCGCGTCGACGACGCCGAGCATCGCGCGCAGCGCGACCATGGTCTTCCCGGACCCGACCTCGCCCTGGAGGAGCCGGTGCATCGGGTGCTCGGTCGCGAGGTCGTCGAAGATCTCCTTGGAGACCTTCTGCTGTCCCTCGGTGAGGGTGAAGGGCAGCTTGGCGTCGAAGGCGTCGAGCAGTCCGCCGGGCCTGGGTCTGCGGGCCACTGCCGGGAGCTGGGTGTCGGCGTATCTGCGGCGGGCCAGCGCGACCTGGAGGACGAAGGCCTCGTCCCACTTCAGCCGGTCCCTGGCCTGTGCGATGTCCGCCTTGGTCTGCGGGCGGTGGACCTTCAGCAGCGCTTCCGGGAGCGGGGTGAACCCGCGGCCCTCGCGCAGACTCGGCGGCAGCGGGTCGACGGCCTCCCGCGCGCTGGGCAGCACGGTGTCGACGGCCTTGGCGATCCGCCACGAGTCCAGCTGCTTGCAGGCCGGGTAGATCGGCAGCAGCCGCCCGGCGAACGCGTCCACCGCTTCCGTGGTCTCGGCCCCGTCGACGGACTCGGCGTCCAGCAGCTGGTACGTGGGGTGGGCCAGCTGCATCTTCCGGTTGAAGACGGAGACCTTGCCCGCGAACATCGCCCGCCGGCCCGGCAACAGCTCCTTGTGCGGCTTGTGGACGCCATGGCCGAAGAAGACCAGCTGGAGGCGGCCGCTGCCGTCGGTGAGGGTCACTTCGAGGCGCTTGCCGCGGCCGTTGTTGAACATCATGACGCGTGCGTCGGCGACCTGGGCGACCACCGTCACATGCTCGTCCAGCGGAAGGTCGGTCAGCGCCGTGAGCCGACCGCGCTCCTCGTACCGCCGCGGGTAGTGGTGCAGCAGATCACCGACCGTGTGCAGGTCGAGGTGTTCGGCCATCACCTTCGCGGTGGCTCCGCCGAGCAGCTTCTTGAGGGGTTCATCGAACGCAGACACGCGATCCATTGCACACCACACCACTGACAGATGTCCGCCGGGCACCACCCGGTACACCGGAATCCGCTGGTTGGAATTGTCGCCACGCCTCCAGGATCGGCTCCCGCGCCTCCGGCTCGCGATCACCTCTCACGGGATCGCCCGACCCGCGCCCATGCCCGGACGCGGCCCGGGCACGGGCTCGCAGTGTCCTCGATGCGTACGGGGACGAGGAACCGGGCGAGACGGGGCCGGGCACGCCCGGCGGAGGCGGAGGCGCTGCTGAAGTACCTGGCCAGGAATCCAATCCCGTCCGGCGCTTGAGGACACCCGCGCCGGCCGTGCGCCGCCCTACTCCACCCCGATCAGCAGCGGAGCGCACTGGAGGCCGCCCCGGTACACCACCGTGTCGACCGCCAGATAGCCCTCGCGTACATGCTCCTCCAGCTCGTCGGCCAGGCTGTCGGGGACGTCCTCGCCGAGTACCAGGGTGACCAATTCGCCACCCGCCGCCAGCATGCGGTCCAGCACGTTCCGGGCCGTTTCCGGTACGTCCTCGCCGATGACCGCGACATCGCCGTCGATCAGGCCCAGGATGTCGTCGGCCTGGCAGATACCCGCCATGGTCCAGGACTGCCGCTCGGCGACGGCCAGTTCGGCGTAGCGGGTGGCACCGGCCGCGGCGGTCATCGCCACCACGTCCTCGTCGAAGCTGCGGTCGGGTTCGTGGACGGCGAGGGCCGCGATGCCCTGGACGGCGGCCCGGGTCGGGATCAGGGCGACCCGGACACCCTCCGCGCGGGCCTGTTCGGCGGCGGCAGCGGCGGTGTGGCGCAGCTCCGCGTCGTTGGGCAGCAGAACCACCTCACGGGCGTGCGCCCGGCGGATCGCGTCGACCAGTTCGCCGCTGGCAGGCGGCTCCCCGGGGCGCGCCAGGACCGTCGTCGCCCCGGCCTCCTTGCACAGGCCGCGGAGCCCGTCGCCGGGGACCACCACGACGACCGCGCGTTGCACGGGTTCGGTGTGGGGGTGCACCCGGTCCGCGCCGAAGTGGGTGATCCGGATGCGGTACGGCCGCCCCGCCTCGACACCGGCCTCCACCGCCGCACCCGCGTCGTCGACATGCACATGGACGTTCCACAGCCCGTCGCCGCCCACCACCACGAGCGAGTCGCCGAGCCTGTCGAGCCGGGCCCGCAGCCGGTCCACGGCGTTGTCCGTGGCCTCCAGCAGATAGATGACCTCGAAGGCCGGTCCGCCCTCCGCGCAGTCCTGCGGCACAGGGACCACGGCCGCGGGCACGGCCACGTATGTGCGCTCGGGAGCCCGCCCGGAGACCGCTTCGACGAGCGCCCCGAGCACCGTCACCAGGCCCCGTCCGCCGGCGTCCACGACGCCCGCCCGTCCGAGGACGGCGAGCTGTCCGGGGGTCGCTTCCAGGGCCGTCCGCGCTCCCTCGTACGCCGCCCGTGCGACCGCCGCGGTTCCGGCGTCGTCCGCCGCGCGCCCGGCGGCCTCGGCGGCCGCGGTGGCCACGGTCAGCACGGTGCCCTCGACGGGGTGGGCGACGGCCTGCCGGGCGGATGCGGCGGCCCTGGTGAGCGCCCGGCGCAGATGGTCCGCGTCGTGCCCGTCGGCCAGCACCCCTGCCATGCCGCGCAACAGTTGAGCCAGGATCGTGCCGGAGTTTCCGCGCGCACCGATCAGTGCTCCGTGCGCCATGGCCCGTACCGCGTCGGCGGCGACGGGCACGGTCGTACCGGTCTCATGGGCGGCGAAGACCGCTTCGACGGCCTGGGTCGCGGACTCCACTGTGAGATAGAGGTTCGTACCGGTGTCCCCGTCGGCGACGGGGTAGACGTTGATCGCGTCGATCGCCTCGCGCTCCCGGCCCAGTGCCTCCAGGGCCAGTGAGCACCAGGTACGCACCGCGACGGCGCCCATGTCGTCGGCGGTCTGCGGCACCTGTCGGTCCTCCTCGAAATCGGCCGTGGGTGGCCGGCTGCACCGCAGAGTAGCTCCGCGCGCCGGGTCCGGCGGGGACAGGGGCGGGGCAGGGGGCGGCGGAACCCATGGTAGTTTCGTTCTACCGACGCAGCCGTTGTATGCTGCTTCGGTTGCCCGATGAGAGTCGGGCCATTCCTCCGGTGCCGCCACTTCAGTCAAATGATTCCGGCGCGCCGGAATTCACTGTAAGTGCACCTGAAGTCTTTGGAGTGACCCGTGGCTGCCAACTGCGACGTCTGCGGCAAGGGGCCGGGCTTCGGCAACAACATTTCGCACTCGCACCGCCGTACGTCCCGTCGCTGGAATCCCAACATCCAGCGCGTGCGTGCCGTGGTCGGTCGGACGCCGAAGCGGCTCAACGTCTGCACCTCGTGCATCAAGGCCGGCAAGGTCGCGCGCTGACGTTCCCGTCGTAGCGCAGCCTTCCGGTTGCCCAAAAAGCCGGTCCACCTCGGTGGACCGGCTTTTTGCTGTGCTCCGGGGGCCCTCACACGGTGCGCGTCCGCCGGCCATGGCCGACGGGGCCGATTCCGGCGCCCTGCGCCCCCAGCGAGTTCTGGGCCGTGACGGCGCTCAGCACGCTCATTCCGTGCACACCGAGCGCCGGCATCGTCTTCAGATCGGCCTGAATGCCCGCACCGCCGCCGGAATCGGAACCGGCGACGGTGCGTGCACGGGCGGGTACAGCAGCGGATATGGGCATACGCCGAAATCTACTGAGCGTCCTCGATGTCCCCGAAATGGTCCCAGCCGCCCTTGCTGGTCCAGGGCGCCCCGTCGACCGTCACCTGTGGCAGCGCCGAGGGGTTGAGGACTTCGCCGATCACCTTCCAGCGGGCGGGCAGTTTCACGTCCGGCGGGAAAGTGGCGACGATCGCGTGGTCCTCTCCCCCCGTCAGCACCCACTGCAGCGGGTCCACGCCGACGGCCTGTCCGATGTCGGACATCTGCGAGGGGATGTCGATGAGTCCGGAGCGCAGATCGATCCGGACCTTGCTGGCCTCGGCGATGTGCCCGAGGTCGGCGACGAGTCCGTCGCTCACGTCCGTCATCGCGGTGGCGCCGAGTCCGGCGGCCGCGGGGCCTGCGTGGTACGGCGGTTCGGGGCGCCGGTGGGCCTCGACGAAGGCGCGGGGCGAGCGGAAGCCGCGGGAGAGCACGGCGTATCCGGCAGCGGACCAGCCGAGCCAGCCGGTGACGGCGACGACGTCGCCGGGCTGGGCGCCGGACCGGGTGACCGGTTCATGGTTGCGCAGATCGCCGAGTGCGGTGATCGAGACGGTGATCGTCTCGCCGCGCACCACATCGCCGCCGACCACGGCCGCGCCGGCGACCTGGCACTCGTCACGGATGCCGTCCATCAGCTCGCCGGCCCAGGTGACCGGGAGTTCGGCGGGGACGACCAGGCCGAGCAGCAGCGCGGTGGGCACGGCGCCCATGGCGGCGATGTCGGCGAGGTTCTGGGCGGCGGCCTTGCGGCCGACGTCGTACGCCGTCGACCAGTCGCGACGGAAGTGCCGTCCCTCCAACAGGATGTCCGTACTGGCCACGACCCTGCGGTCGGGAGCGGACACGACCGCGGCGTCGTCGCCGGGGCCGAGCCGTACCGCCGGAGTGGTGGTGAGCCGGGAAGTGAGCTCCCTGATGAGCCCGAACTCCCCCAACTCGCCCACGGTTCCCTTCACCGAGTCTCACCTCTCATCTATCGCCCCGGACGATCGTCCGGGCTGCTTCAGCGGCCGGGGGTCCGGATCGTGGACCGGCCGCCGCCGCAGGGAGCAGTCTGCACCGGTTCTCATCGGCATGTCTGTCCCCCTCCCGCAACGCTCTTCCGCACCGCTGCACATGCGGTCGCGGGCCGTCACTGCTGTCGGTACTGTCAATAGATACGTCAACTTGTGTCTTGCGTGCGCCACGCTGTGGACGTCAACCGCCCCGTAGGTCTCCCCGCAGCCCGCGGCAACGCGATACCGTGGCGTCCCTTTCCCCCACATGATCCTCGTGGCCGCCCTGGAGGTTCCGTGGTACAGGCGTACATCCTTATTCAGACCGAGGTGGGCAAGGCGTCGACCGTCGCCGAGACCATCGCCAAAGTTCCGGGAGTGATCCAGGCAGAGGACGTCACCGGCCCCTACGACGTGATCGTGCGCGCCCAGGCCGACACGGTCGATGAACTCGGCCGCATGGTGGTCGCCAAGGTCCAGCAAGTGGAAGGCATCACCAGAACCCTGACCTGCCCGGTCGTTCATCTGTAGTCCCCGTCTACGCTGGGCCGGTGAGATCATTGCGCCGGTTCCGCCACCCCGTGTTTCTCGGTCCGTCCGTTGCCGCGCTGCTGCTGGCCGCGGCGGGCTGCTCCTCAACCGACGCCGCGGCGTCGATCACGGTTCCCACGCCGTCACCGGAAGCCGCAGCTTACTGCCGTGCACTGCACAAGGAGCTGCCGAAGACCGTTGCCGGACTCGACCGCGGTGACACCGGAACGAAGTCCGAACTGACCGCTGAGTGGGGGGACGGAGCGATCGTACTGCGCTGTGGTGTCCCCCGGCCCGCGAAGATGGACGACCCCATGGCGAAGGGGGCCGAAGCGGACCGCGTCAACTGGCTGCTGGAGCAGCCGGAGGACGCCGGTCCGCGTTTTACGACGACCTACCGCAAGGCGTATGTCGAGGTGAGCCTGTCGACGGCGTACGCCCACGACGCGAGCCCGTTGGCAGCGTTCGGCCCGGCCATCCGCAAGACGGTCCCCAGCAGCCTGTAGGGCGTGCGCTCCCGGGCGGGAGCGCACGCCCTACGGCGCGGGACTCTTCTCAGCGCAGGCCGGTCGGCCGGTTCAACGCGGCCTGGATCAGCCGGTCCACCAGCTCCTGGTAGCTCACGCCGCTCTCCTGCCACATCCGCGGGTACATGGAGATCGGGGTGAAGCCCGGCAGCGTATTGATCTCGTTGATCACGAAGCTGCCGTCCTCGGTGAGGAAGAAGTCGGCCCGCACCAGGCCCTCGCAGGACACGGCTTCGAAGGCGTCGACCGCCAGCCGCTGAACCTCGGCCGTCTGCTCCTCGGTGAGCGGGGCGGGCACGATCCCGGAGGCCGAGTCGATGTACTTGGCCTCGAAATCGTAGAAGTCGTGCGAGGTCACCGGCGGGATCTCGGCGGGCACGCTGGCGCGCGGTCCGTCCTCGAACTCCAGCACCCCGCACTCGATCTCGCGGCCGCGCAGCAGCGACTCGACCAGGAACTTGGGGTCGTGACGGCGGGCTTCCTCGATCGCCTCGTCGAGACCGGAGAGATCGTCGACCTTGGTGATGCCGATCGACGAGCCGGCCCGGGCGGGCTTGATGAAGAGCGGCCAGCCGTGGTCACCGGCGAAGTCCACGATGCGCTTGCGGGCAGCGGAGGGGTCCGTGTCCCATTCGCGGGGACGTACCACGACGTACGGGCCGACCGGCAGCCCGAACGAGGTGAAGACCCGCTTCATGTACTCCTTGTCCTGGCCGACCGCCGAGGCGAGCACCCCGGCGCCGACGTACGGCACGCCGGAGAGCTCCAGGAGCCCCTGAAGGGTGCCGTCCTCGCCGTACGGGCCGTGCAGCACGGGAAAGACGACGTCGACCTCGCCGAGCGCCTTGGGGACCGAGCCGGGCTCGCTGTACACCACTTCACGGCTGCCGGGGTCGACGGAGAGCACCACGCCGCCCTCGGTGGACTCGGCCAGCTGGGCCACGTCCGGCATCTTCCGGTCCGTGATGGCCATGCGCTCGGGCTCGTCGGCGGTGAGCGCCCAGCGGCCGTCCGTCGTGATGCCGATCGGCAGGACGTCGTACTTCGTCCGGTCGATGGCGTTCAGGACGGCACCTGCCGTGACGACCGAGATGCCGTGTTCGGAGCTGCGGCCGCCGAACACGACGGCCACGCGCGGCTTGCGGAGCTGCTGCTCCGGGCTCTGGGGGAGGTTCTCGCTGCTCATATCGCGTTGAGCGTACCTGCTGGTACCAATCGCGTCAGCGTGGCCGGGGCCGCTGGAGCGATGGCCGCGGACGTTCACCGGCTTGCGCCCCTTTCAGGTCCTCCCCCGGTGAACCCGTCAGCGTCGCTCGGGTTTCGCGCTGCGCGACATCAGCTCACCCAGTGCGACCATCGGCGGCTTGCCCTCGTGGACGATGCCGACGACCGTCTCGGTGATGGGCATGTCGACGCCGTGCCTGCGCGCCAGATCGAGCACTGATTCACAGGACTTGACGCCCTCGGCGGTCTGCTTGGTGACGGCGATGGTCTCTTCCAGCGTCATGCCGCGGCCGAGGTTGGTGCCGAAGGTGTGGTTGCGCGACAGCGGCGAGGAGCAGGTCGCCACCAGGTCGCCGAGGCCCGCGAGTCCGGAGAAGGTCAGTGGGTCGGCGCCCATGGCGAGGCCGAGACGGGTGGTCTCGGCGAGACCGCGGGTGATGAGCGAGCCCTTGGCGTTGTCACCGAGACCCATGCCGTCGGCGATACCCACGGCGAGACCGATGACGTTCTTGACCGCGCCGCCGAGTTCGGCACCGACCACATCGGTGATGGTGTACGGGCGGAAGTACGAGGTGTGGCAGGCGGCCTGGAGACGACGGGCCACCGACTCGTCCTGGCAGGCGACAACGGCCGCGGCGGGGCGGCGTTCGGCGATCTCCTTGGCCAGGTTGGGGCCGGTGATGACGGCGACGCGGTCCGCGGAGACCTTGGTGACGTCCTCGATGACCTCGCTCATCCGCTTCGCGGTGCCGAGTTCGACGCCCTTCATCAGCGAGACGAGGACGGTGTCGGAGCCGAGGTGCGGGGCCCAGTCGGCGAGATTGGCGCGCAGTGTCTGCGAGGGCACCACGAGCACGGCGAAGTCGGCGCCGTGCAGCGCCTCTGCGGCGTCGGTGGTGGCCCGGATCGACGCGGGAAGTTCAATTCCCGGCAGATAGTCCGGGTTGGTACGGGTCGTATTGACGGCCTCGGCGACTTCGGCGCGACGGCCCCAGAGGGTGACCTCGCAGCCGGCGTCGGCGAGAACCATGCCGAAGGCCGTACCCCATGAGCCGGTTCCGAAGACGGCTGCCTTTGCGGGGTGCGTCACTTGGGTCCCTTTCCTTCGGCCTTGCGCCGCTGTTCTGCACGGGCCTTGCGGTGGTCGTACGGTTCCGCGGGTGCCTTCTCGCCCCGCACGATCTCCAGCTGCGCGGTCACCGCAGCCATGATGACCTCGGTCGCCTCGCGCAGGACGTCCGGCGTCGGATCCTTGTCGTAGAACCGGGAGAGGTCGACGGGCGGTCCGGCCTGCACCTGAAGGGTCTTGCGGGGGAAGAGCCGGAGCTTGCTCTCCTTGGCGTACGGCGGCATGACCAGGTTGGCGCCCCACTGGGCGACGGGGATGACCGGGGCCTTCGTCATCAACGCGACGCGGGCCGCACCGGTCTTGCCGGCCATCGGCCACATGTCGGGGTCGCGGGTGAGGGTGCCCTCCGGGTAGAAGGCGACGCATTCACCGCGTTCAATGGCGTCGACGGCGGCCCTGAAGGCGTCCAGCGCATTGGTCGTCTCGCGGTATACGGGGATCTGTCCGGTACCGCGCAGCATCATTCCGACAAAGGGGGTCTTGAAGAGGCCCGCCTTTGCGAGAAGCCGCGGCACCCGGCCGGTGTTGTACTGGAAGTGACCGTAGGAAAGCGGGTCCAGATACGAGTTGTGATTGACCGCAGTGATGAATCCGCCGTCGGCCGGAATGTGTTCCATCCCCCGCCAGTCACGCTTGAACAGAACCACCAACGGCGGTTTTGCGATGACCGCCGCCAGGCGGTACCAGAAGCCGATTCTGCGGCGGGACACTCGGACACCTTCCTCTAAGGACCTGACTGCTGCCTGGCTACCGACGGTCAAGTCTCGCCCCAGGCCCCTGCTCTGTCGAGAACACCGTACGCCCCGCTTTCGGGACCGAACCCCCGGGTTCTCGCACCGGCAGGCGAGAATAAGCGGCGATGCGCATCGAGAGGCAGATCGCCACGAACACCGACCCGGCCGGTCCTTGGTCGCTGGTCGTCCCGTTGAAGCCCCTGGCACGGGCCAAGAGCAGGCTCGCACCTGCGACGGGCGCCGCGCTGCGCCCGCGGCTCGCCCTCGCCTTCGCCCGGGACACCGTGGCCGCCGCCCTGTCCTGCCCGGCGGTACGGGATGTGGTGGTCGTCACGGACGACACGGAGGCCGGGGCGGCCCTCGCGGCACTCGGGGCGCGAATCGTCCCCGACGAACCGGACCACGGGCTCAACGCCGCCCTGGCGCATGGTGAGCGGACCGTGCGGGCCGAGCGGCCAGGGGCGGCTCTCGCCGCTCTCAATGCGGATCTTCCCGCGCTGCGCCCCGGAGAATTGTCCCGGGTGCTCAATTTTTCCGCCGCATTTCCCCGCGCATTTGTCACCGATGCGGCGGGAATCGGTACAACATTTCTGTCGGCTGCGCCGGGAGTGGAATTGCGACCGGCTTTCGGGGGTTCTTCCCGGGCCCGGCATCTGGACTCGGGGGCGGTGGAAATCAGCCTGACCGGCATCGATTCGGTCCGCCAGGACGTGGACACCGGTGACGATCTGCGGGCGGCCCTGGCCCTGGGCGTCGGCCCGCACACGGCGGGGCGCTGGGCCGCCGGAGCGCCCCTCGGGGACCGATAGGCTGCCGTTCATGCAGGCGACCTCGTACACGTACGACCCCGAGACCCGCACCGGCAGTGTGCTGCTCGACGACGGCACCCCGGTGGAATTCGACGCCCGGGCCTTCGACGCGGGCGGTCTGCGGCTGTTGCGTCCGGGGCAGCGGGTGCGGATCGAGGTCACCGGCGAGGGCGCGGATCTGCAGATCACGCTGGTGACGCTGCAGACGTTCTGAACGGCTCCGCACACTGCCCACAACAGCCCGCGGGCCGGGCTCCCCGAGGGGAGCCCGGCCCGGCGCGTGAGTAGCCCTGCGCTGCTCGGCCTCACTTCTTCCGTGCAGTGGCCTTCTTCGCCGTGGTCTTGCGCGCCGTGGCCTTCTTCGCGGGCGCCTTCTTCGCCGTGGCCTTCTTGGCGGGCGCGGTCTTGCTGGCGACGGCCTTCTTGGCGGCCGTCGTCTTCTTCGCCGCCGCGGCGGTGGTCTTCTTCGCGGCCGCCGCCGTGGTCTTCTTGGCCGCCGCGGTGGTCTTCTTCGCGGTGGTCTTCTTGGCGGCGGTGGTCTTCGCCGCGGTCACGGCCTTCTTCGCGACGGCCTTCTTCGCGACGGCCTTCTTGGCGGTGGCCTTCTTGGCCGCGGCCTTGGCCGTCGTACGGGCAACACCGCCCGTGAGGCTGCCCTTGGGCGCCTTCTTCACGGCCACATCGTGCTTGGGGAGCTTCTTCGAGCCGCTCACCAGGTCCTTGAAGCCCTGTCCCGCGCGGAAGCGGGGCACCGAGGTCTTCTTGACCCGCACCCGCTCACCCGTCTGCGGGTTGCGGGCGTAGCGGGCGGGGCGGTCGACCTTCTCGAACGAGCCGAAGCCGGTGACCGAGACACGGTCCCCCGCGACAACCGCACGGACGATCGCGTCGAGCACCGCATCGACGGCGTCTGCGGCCTGCTGACGGCCGCCGACCTTGTCGGCAATCGCTTCTACGAGCTGCGCCTTGTTCACGTCTTCCCCTTCGGAGACATTGCCAGAACGAAAGTGTTCAAGCGTTTTCGCACGTTAGGCAGATATATACCGCAAATCAAACACGAAACGGGCTAATCACCCTAGTGCCGCAACGAAGTCGACCGCTGCGCAGTTCCGCAGAGTCAGTCACCTTCGGGGAATCGGCCCTCATCGAGGTCCTTCATCAACCGGTCCAGACGCCTTGCCGCATCCGGGAGATCGTGCTTAGCCGCGGCCGTGATGACCAACAGCTTCCGGGACAGCGCCATCCTTACGCCCTCCGGGACTTGCAGTGCGCGCACTCTTGTGTGCGCTTCCTTCAATCGGTCGGCGACTTGGCCGTAAAGCTTGAGTTGGCTGTCGCGTTCCATGCACCGATTGTGCCATCTGGGGCGAGTTGTCGCCCGACGGGGTCTCAACAAGCGACTGCGCCCCCTACCAGATGGCAGGGGGCGCAGTCCTGGAAACGCGCTGCTCAGGCGTTAATTGTACGCGGCTTGAAGGTCGGCCTTGCCACCTCATAAGTCGCGATGTCCGCTTCGTTCTGAAGGGTGAGACTGATGTCGTCCAGCCCGTTCAGCAGTCGCCAGCGGGCGTTCTCGTCGAGCTCGAAGTCGGCCGTGATGCCCTCGGCACGGACCTGGCGCGCCTCCAGGTCGACGGTGATCTCGACGGTCGGGTCGGCCTCGGTCAGCTCCCAGAGCGCGTCGACGACCTTCTGGTCGAGGACGACGGTCAACAGCCCGTTCTTCAGCGAGTTGCCCCGGAAGATGTCGGCGAACCGGGAGGAGATGACGGCCTTGAAACCGTAGTTCTGCAGCGCCCACACGGCGTGTTCGCGGGAGGATCCGGTGCCGAAGTCGGGACCGGCCACCAGCACCGTGGCGCCGCTGCGCTCCGGGCGGTTGAGGACGAAGTTCTCGTCCTTGCGCCAGGCCTCGAAGAGTCCGTCCTCGAAGCCGTCGCGGGTGACCTTCTTCAGCCAGTGGGCGGGGATGATCTGGTCGGTGTCGACGTTGCTGCGGCGCAGCGGGACGGCCCGGCCGGTGTGTGTGGTGAAAGCTTCCATGATTCTCAGACTCCGGCGGGCGTACGGGCGTCGGACAGGTCGGCCGGCGAGGCCAGGTGGCCCAGGACGGCGGTGGCGGCGGCGACCTGCGGGGAGACCAGGTGCGTACGGCCACCCTTGCCCTGCCGCCCCTCGAAGTTGCGGTTCGAGGTGGAGGCGGAGCGCTCGCCGGGGGCCAACTGGTCGGGGTTCATGCCGAGACACATCGAGCAGCCCGCGTGACGCCATTCGGCGCCGGCGGCGGTGAAGACCTTGTCCAGGCCCTCCTCGACGGCCTGCAGGGCGACCCGGACCGAGCCCGGGACGACCAGCATCCGTACGCCTCTCGCGACTTTGCGGCCGTCCAGGATCGCGGCGGCGTTACGCAGGTCCTCGATCCGGCCGTTGGTGCAGGAGCCTACGAAGACGGTGTCCACGTTGATCTCGCGCAGCGGCTGGCCGGCGGTCAACCCCATGTATTCCAGGGCCTTTTCGGCGGCGTTGCGCTCCGAGGCGTCCTCGTACGATGCCGGGTCGGGGACGTTGGCCGACAGGGGCGCGCCCTGGCCGGGGTTGGTGCCCCAGGTGACGAACGGGGCCAGTTCTGCGGCGTCGATGACGACCTCGGCGTCGAAGACCGCGTCGTCGTCCGTGCGCAGCGTCTTCCAGTACGCGACGGCGGCGTCCCAGTCCTCGCCCTGCGGGGCGTGGTCGCGGCCCTTCAAGTAGTCGAACGTGGTCTCGTCCGGGGCGATCATGCCTGCCCGGGCGCCGGCCTCGATCGACATGTTGCAGATGGTCATCCGGGCTTCCATCGAGAGCTTCTCGATGGCCGAGCCGCGGTATTCGAGGATGTAGCCCTGGCCGCCGCCGGTGCCGATCCGGGCGATGATCGCCAGGATCAGGTCCTTGGCCGTGACGCCGTCGGGCAGTTCGCCGTCGATGGTGATCGCCATCGTCTTCGGGCGGGCCATCGGCAGCGTCTGGGTGGCCAGCACGTGCTCGACCTGGCTGGTGCCGATGCCGAACGCCAGCGCGCCGAACGCACCGTGTGTGGAGGTGTGGGAGTCGCCGCAGACGACCGTGGTGCCGGGCTGGGTCAGCCCCAACTGCGGGCCGACCACGTGCACGACGCCCTGCTCGACGTCGCCCAGCGGGTGCAGCCGTACACCGAACTCCGCACAGTTCTTGCGCAGCGTCTCCAACTGGGCACGGGAGACCGGGTCGGCGATGGGCTTGTCGATGTCGAGGGTCGGGGTGTTGTGATCCTCGGTGGCGATGGTGAGGTCGAGGCGTCGCACCCGGCGCCCGGCCTGACGGAGGCCGTCGAAGGCCTGGGGGCTGGTCACCTCGTGCAGCAGGTGCAGATCGATGAAGAGGAGGTCGGGCTCACCTTCGGCGCGCCGGACGACATGGTCGTCCCAGACCTTCTCCGCGAGTGTCCTACCCATCGCTTTCCCTCCGGCCGGCGTCTTCGCCGGCCCAACTAGAGATTCGGTGCGCCGCCGTCCGGACCCCCGTGCGGGGCGGTGGCTACGGGCCGTTGTGTGGCCGCCCCTACAGGTTCGCAACTTCCGCCGAAAATTGAACTTGCGTTTCACAGAGTGAGACGGGAGTATCGTCGTATGGACAACTCTAGCGGCGTCGGCGTTCTCGACAAGGCAGCTCTGGTATTGAGCGCCCTGGAGTCCGGTCCGGCCACCCTCGCCGGACTGGTCGCGGCGACCGGGCTCGCACGACCCACGGCTCATCGACTGGCCGTGGCACTCGAACACCACCGCATGGTGGCGAGGGACATGCAGGGCCGTTTCATTCTCGGCCCCCGGCTGTCGGAACTGGCGGCGGCGGCGGGCGAGGACCGCTTGCTGGCCACGGCGGGACCGGTGCTCACCCACCTCCGTGACATCACCGGCGAGAGCGCGCAGCTCTACCGGCGACAGGGCGACATGCGGATCTGCGTGGCGGCGGCGGAGCGGCTGTCCGGTCTGCGGGACACCGTGCCGGTCGGCTCCACGCTCACCATGAAGGCCGGCTCGTCGGCGCAGATCCTGATGGCCTGGGAGGAGCCGGAGCGCCTGCACCGCGGCCTCCAGGGCGCCCGTTTCACGGCGACGGCGCTCTCGGGCGTACGGCGCAGGGGCTGGGCCCAGTCGATCGGCGAGCGCGAGCCGGGTGTCGCGTCGGTCTCCGCGCCGGTGCGCGGCCCCTCGAACCGGGTGGTCGCCGCCGTCTCGGTCTCCGGACCGATCGAGCGGCTGACCCGGCACCCGGGCCGGATGCACGCCCAGGCGGTCATCGACTCGGCGGCCAGGCTCAGCGAGGCCCTGCGCCGCAACGGCTGACGCCCGCGCGCACCTCCTGGCCGCCCCAGCGTCGTGGCGGCCTCCCTCTCAGCACCTCACTTCGCGGACGAGCGGTGCGCGAGACGGTCCGCCGCCCGGCGACCCCGCCCCTCGATCGGCAGTACGCCGGTCGCCGCGGCCAGTCCATAGGTCGGCATATCGGCGTAGATCGATTCGTAGCCGCCCTCGGGCACTATGTAGGTCTCGTGCCACAGGCCCACGTGCTGCCGGGACTTCTTCTCGTTGCGGTTGATCATCGCCCACGCCTTGCGGTGCAACATGTCGGGAGCGCTCGCGTACGCGTACAGCTTCTCCTTCGACTCCCAGTACTGGACGACGTAGTACGTCCTGGGCGAGCCGGACAGCAGCGTGTAGCCGAGCAGACCGCGCCCCTTGTCCTTGCTCAACTCCCGGAGCATGCGCGGCATTGCCACCAGCACCGGCAGCCAATGATGCACGCCCCGGAAGTGGTTGATGCGCATCCCGATGAGCAGGACGGCCACCTCCCCCTCGGCTGCGGCGGTCGTCCGCCCCGGAATCGGCTTCGCGAACATGGCCGTACCCCCTTCTCCTGTTGGAGAGTGCCACTATCCAATGGTTGGATAGTGGCACTGCCCAAGGGGTGGCGCAAGGGAAGGCACGGAACATGCGACTGTCGGAACTGAGCGAGAAGAGCGGCGTCAAGACCGCGACGATCAAGTACTACCTGCGCGAGGGACTGCTGCGGCCGGGTCACCGGGTCAGCGCGACGCAGGCCGAGTACGACGAGAGCCATCTGCGTCGGCTGCGCCTGGTGCGGGCCCTGATCCAGGTCGGCCGTCTCCCCGTGGCCACGACCCGCGAGGTCCTCTCCCATGTCGACGACGAGTCCCTGGGTCGCACGATCCGCCTGGGCGCCGCCCTGTGGTCGCTCCCGCACGGTCCGGACCCCGACGAGGATGCCCCTGAGACAGCGACCGCCCGCGCGGAGGTCGAACGGCTCCTGGACCGGCTCGGCTGGGCGACCTCGCAGGAGCTCGGCTCCCTGTCCCCCGCCCATCGCGCGCTGGTGTCGTCGGTGGCCACCCTCATCCGGCTCGGCTATCCCTGCGATGTCGAATATCTGGCTGAGCAGGCCCGCCTCATGCACCAAGTCGCCGTCCAGGACCTGGACATGATGGATACGTACCCCACGGAGGTGGAGCAGGTGGAGACGGCGGTCGCGTCGGCCGTGCTCTACGAGCCGCTGCTGATGTCGCTGCGCAGGATGGCCCAGGAGGAGGAGTCGGCCCGGCGGTACGGACTCTGACGGACAATCCGGCAGACATTCCGGCGGGCGTTCTGGCGGGCAAGCAGAAGGCCCCTCACCGAGGTGAAGGGCCCTTGTCTGTCGCTCTGTTGTACCCCCGACCGGATTCGAACCGGCGCTACTGCCGTGAGAGGGCAGCGTGCTAGGCCGCTACACAACGGGGGCTTGTTAATACTGTTGCATTTCTGCGCTGGGCTACCAGGACTCGAACCTAGAATGACGGTACCAGAAACCGTAGTGTTGCCAATTACACCATAGCCCATGGTGTTGCAAGTACCCCCGACCGGATTCGAACCGGCGCTACTGCCGTGAGAGGGCAGCGTGCTAGGCCGCTACACAACGGGGGCCCTAGCGATCCTGCATCGAGATCGTGGGTGCGACCCAGATGATCTCGCGGGAAGGATCTGTACCCCCGACCGGATTCGAACCGGCGCTACTGCCGTGAGAGGGCAGCGTGCTAGGCCGCTACACAACGGGGGCTTGTTACTACTGTTGCATTTCTGCGCTGGGCTACCAGGACTCGAACCTAGAATGACGGTACCAGAAACCGTAGTGTTGCCAATTACACCATAGCCCACCAAAACTCAACCCCCCGGAAGGGGTTTTGTTCGGTTTGCGCTTTCCGTTCGGATCTTCCGTCCCGCTCGGGCGGCGCAGGAAGAACATTACCTGAAGGTGTCCGGCGCTCCAAAACGGGTATTGCCCGCCAGGGCTTGTCCGGCGGATCAGGGTCGGGCAGGCCTCAGCAGGCCGGGCAGCTGATCGAGCCCGCTGATACGGACGAGCTCGGGCCGCCCGCCACGTCCGCCCCGATCCAGCCAGATCCCCATCAGTCCCGCGGCGACCGCGCCGCCCGCGTCGATGTCCGGCTCGTCCCCCACGTACGCGACCTCCTGCGGCTCCAGCGCCAGCGCGTCGCAGGCGGCGTGGAAGGCACCGGCCTCGGGCTTGGAGACGCCCAGCTCCACAGCGCACACCACGGCCTCGAACCGCTCCCGCACACCGAGCGTGCGCAGCTTGCGGTCCTGGTTGTGAATGCTGGAGTTCGACAGCACCGCGTGCCGGAACCCGCCCGCCAGCACATCCAGCACGGGCAGCACATCGGGAAAGAGCGACCAGGCGGCCTCGTAGTGGGCCGCGTGCCGAGCAAACCAGTCGTCGGCCTCGGCATCCTCCAGCGCCCGCGAGAGGAACTCCCGGACCCGGTCCCGGCGCTGCCCCTGGAAGTCCGTCTCCCCGGCGGCGAACCGTGCCCAGTGCACATCGGTGATCGCCCGCCACGCAGCGAGGGCCTGCTCGACGGAGTCGTATCCGTCGGGCAGGCCCTCGTGTTCGAGATGCTTGCTCATGCCGGCGCGGTCGGCGCCCGTGTAGTCGAAGATCGTGTCGTCGATGTCCCAGAGGACCGCGCGGATCGTCATGCGGCCCAGCTTAGGTTCCTACGCGGCGAGCGCGGTGGGCTTCGCGGTGCGCTGGAGGCCGATGAAGACAACCTTCAGGTCGTCGCTCTCCTCGGGATGAACAGGTCGTCCGGACCGCCGGGCGCCGGTCATGGAAGGGGCTGCCACCCGCATTCGCAGTTCGGCCTGTTTCTTGAGACGGGCCTCCGGCGAGATGAGGTGTGGGATGGCGGCGGTATCGAACGCCATGCCTGCGGTGGGAAGCTCGTGGTTCTTACCGGTGCAGGTGCGGGCGGACCAGTAGAGGGAGCGGGAAAGCTCACGCAAGCCGGCGACGGCGGTCTGCGGGGGCACGGTCGCCTGCTTGTGCACGGCGTGGCTCCCCTGGCGCGGGACGATGTCCATCTTGGCGTTCACGGTGGGCCCGCCGAGCTTCTGGAACGAGGCTCGTGCAGCATCGCGTTCAGATCCGTCTTGTACGGCGCCCGGAGTGAGCTGCCCCGGTCGTACATCCAGTGCGCGGCGAGTTCGATCGCGCGACGGGCACAGAAGCAGGCGGCAGGGGAGCGCTGTACGTGAACGCTCGGCGCGGGTGGCCTCCTCGTAGAGGGCGGGCCATTCGGCACGGAGAGGTGAAGTTCCCTGCGGGGCGGGAGGCACACCTGGGCTCCACGGTCCTTAGCTAAGGGGTCACAGCCTCATCCGGGTTGCGCCCAGGCGCCGCCGTTCGCCTTGATCGATGCGAGCAGCGCGCCCAGGCCGCCACGGGTCGCCGCGACCATCACGTCGGGCTCGTCGCTCTCCCGCAGCCTGAGCATGCCGTCAGGTGCGGTGGCGACGTTGACACAGTTCGCCGCCTCGCCGCTGAAGGACGATTTCTGCCATACCAAGGGCGTCACGGAGTTCCTCTATTCCTCAGAGCGAGCGCATGACGCGCAGGATGAGATCCCTCGACTCCGATGGTCCGAGGGCACACGCCTCCATACGGTCCAGCACAGTGCGGTACTTGGCGAGCTGGGCCACACCGTCAACGAAGACGGAGCCATGATCCGTATCCAGCTGAACGGTGTCCAGTGGTGGAACCTGGCCGCCGAATTGAACGATGCCGTGCCCGGCGCCGGGAAATGTCCCGATCCCAAACGGGACCACCAACACTGTCAGGTGAGCCTCTTCGCTGCGATCAATCATGTACTGAAGCTGATCTCGCGCGACAGCCTGACCGCCGAAGCCCATCCTCAGGGCCGCCTCGTGAACGATGGCCGTCAGAGGCGTCGGCTCTTTGCCGTGGACAACGGCCTGGCGCTTGAGCCGATGCGAGACGCGATGCTCCACCTCGTACGGAGCCATAGCGGGCACGACGTCACCGATGACCACTCGGGCGTGCTCCCTGGTCTGAAGGAGGCCCGGAATGTGGATCACTGATGCAATGCGCATCGTCCGCGCGTGGTGTTCCAACTCCGCGAGGTCGAGGGCGTCGGCCGGAAGGATCTCCCGGTACTCCTCCCACCACCCACGCGTCCGGCCACCCGTCATCTCCGCCAAGGCGTCGATCAGATCCTGGTCGCTGCACTCATACAGCCTGGCCAGTGCCCTGACGCGATCAGCGCTTACTGCGTAGCCGCCGGCCTCGATGTTGCTGATGCGTGACTGCGTCGCACCGAAGAGCTCGCCCGCTCGCGTGGCCGACAGGTCCGCGTGCTCTCTCATTCTGCGCAGCTCCGCCCCCAGGCGCCGTTGCTTCACAGAC
Organism: Streptomyces sp. NBC_01224; assembly: GCF_036002945.1. Classification (NCBI taxonomy): domain Bacteria; kingdom Bacillati; phylum Actinomycetota; class Actinomycetes; order Kitasatosporales; family Streptomycetaceae; genus Streptomyces; species Streptomyces sp. NBC_01224. The sequence continues at coordinate 2,705,930 of NZ_CP108529.1, forward strand.
GGCGGAAGCTTGGCACGAGCCACGGTCCTCACTCCTTGCGTACACAACTCCTCCCATCACCCACACGAGGGGCTTTGGGCTGCAAATCAACATTCCGATGGGCTACATATCAACACGCGCCTTACGGTTACCTCAGGCTTCTCAACTCCTCAAAGCCGACAGGAGACTTCGTATGGCCACCGTAGCCCCGCAGCCTTCGCCCCCCGCCCCTCCCGACGACTTCGCCGACGAGATCCGTGCCCTCGTCGAAGCCACCGCACCCCGCCTCTTCGCCGTCGTCGAGCAGTTCCGAACCGACTGCGGCGAGCCCGACGCCCGGGTCGCGGCATGGGGCCTCGCGCACAACGACGGAAGCGCTCAGGTCACCGCCGTAGACGGCGGGTTCCGGTTGTCGCTGCGTACCCCCGAGCGCGCCGCGCAACTGGTCTCCTTGCGCCCCGGGAGCATCGGATGCCTGGTATGGCCGGAGCCAACAGCCGCCACCACACACCCGAGTTGACTCAGGCCAACCACGTGTGACGAGGAACTTGACCTTGCACGCGGACCGCTGGCAGCGTCAGAGCCAGCAAACAGCACATCGCGCATATGACTGCGCAGACCCTGTGGCCGTCCCTTCGGGGGCGGCCACAGACGTGTTCTAGGGTGTCCCAGGGCCAAGGGCTCAGAACTCAGAATTTCTGCTGCTCGACACCCGGCGGCAGGAGGCAGGGGGTGCTGACGATGAAGACCAGGAGGTCCTTGTCCACGGACCCCACCGAGACGAACTGCTGATCCTTCGGGTGCTTGGCGTCAACCACGTTTGCCGGCTCTGTGTCCAGATCGACTTCGAAGCTCTGGATGTCGAAGCCCTTGCCCTTGAGGGTCTTCTCGATGTCCGTGACAGCTTGGGCATGCTGGGCACGGGGAAGAGTTCCTCGCACCGAGTAGCTCAACGTGAACCTGCCGTCGTCAGCCTCCTCGTTGTTACTGCCGATACAGTTGGTGAAGTCGGCCGTGGGACGAGCCGTATTGGGGTCAAGGTGGGCATGCGCTGTGCTGACCATGGAATCGGTCCAGTGCTTGGCCCATTTCTCGGCCTTCTCCCTGCTCATGCGGGGAAGCGGATCGTTCACACCTTCGTCGGACATACAGCCTCCCAGTAGCAAGGCCAGGGCTAGAGCGGCAGCGCTCCTATGCCCGGCAGATGCGTGTACAGATACGCGGCGTGCCATCAGCCTGTTCCTCCGCCCCGAGGTGCGAGTCCGGCGATGATGCGGCCCTGGTTTTCCAGGCTCTTGCTGCCGTCGTTCCAATAGCCGCCGTGATCTTTGGTGTCCACATACATGTGCTGCGCCCCGAACTCCGATTTCTTGGGGTCCGCTCCGAGCGTGGCGCCGGAGAAATAGTTGGAGACCGGATCGTTGTCCGCGGTACCCACATACATATGCTTGGGATCGGTATGAAGCTGGTCGGCACGGTCGACCGTCATGCCAGGACTCCCGACGGCCACCATGTCGTCGGCGTCCAGCCCTCGCCCACCGGCATCGGCTGCACCGGCGACCGTTGAGCCGTAGCTGTGGGACAGGACCGTGAGGTGGCTCCGCTCCCCCTGGTGTGCAGCTCGCAGGCCATGCGTGAAGTCACGCAGGTCCCCGGCTCCGTCCTGAGCGCGGCCCTGCGTAGCGACCCCAAGGTTCAGCTCTGCCTTCTTCACCGAATCAAGGTTCGCCTCGGGGGCGTTGTAGTCCAGCCAGGAGACGACCGCCACGTCCGTCGCCCCGTTCGCGCTCCATCGACCGGCGGCGCCCTGAAGCTTTGCGGCTCGGTCGATCTGGCCCCCCACGTTGTCCAGCTGGTTACTCGTCCCCGGGACCTGAACAGCCGTGTGCCGGGCCGTGTCCGGATTGCCGACGGCGACGATCGCGCGGCCGTCCTTCGAGGTGTCGAATCCGAGCAGGTACAGCTGCTTGTGCGCGGGCGCCGTGTCTTCCCTGTCCAGGCGGTCCTTGAGGGCGCTCAGTGAGCGGTAGCTGTCGCGCTCGTGATAGCCGAGGTCGCCCTCGCGCAGCGCATAGTCGTTGAGCTGCATGTCCAGCACCGCTCGGTTCGCGTCGTCGCGGGTGGTTGTGGGAAGGCCGTCCAGTTTGCCGATCTGGTCGGGAAAGGCCGCCAGGTAGAAGTCGCGCTGGTCGGAGGTGAGGCCCGCCCACCAGTCGGCGGTGCGTTGCGGATCTTTCCCGTCCGGAATGTTCTTCCTGCCGAGCCCGGCGAACTCGGCGATCCGTGCGGCGTCCTCTGCGGCGTTGGCACCGCCGTACTGCTTGTCCAGGTCGAAGGGATCGATCTGATGGAGGAGTTCGGTCGCGTCGCTACTGACTCGTTCCGCTTCCGCCACCGCCTCGTCGATTCGGGCCCGGTAGCCCCCCAGTCCGGCGTTGGCCTGCTGCTGAACGCCCTGATAGTCCGGGTCGTTGTGATACTTCGGATCGACCGCCTGCTTCGGCTCGACCCAGCCGTCTTCCGTGACGGTATGACCGGCCGCCTCGGCATCCGACACCGCATGGCGCAGTTTGCGCTGGGCGGCCTGCATCCGGGTGCTGAGCGTGTCCAGGACCGTGTGGATGAGTTGCGCGTTCGTCTGCGCCGTCTTCCGTTTGCTCTCGGTGGCTTCGAGCGCGTTGAAACCGTAGTGGGCGGCAACGCCCGACCAGCTTGCCTTGTGCAGCGGCCCCGAGACACGCTTCCCGCTGCCGATCCGGGTGTCGCCGAGGATCCCGGCCAGCTTCTGCCACGAGCCGGTGGCCGCTTCCAGATCGGAGAAGTCCTGGCGGAGGAGTTGTGCGAAGAGTTCTGGCATTCGGGGCTCACCAGCCCTTGAAGCAGTCGCCGACGTCCGCATCGTTGATGCTCTGGCCATCGGCCACCAGCCGTAGGCCGTTCGCGTGTTCCGCGAGACGGTCCTTCAGGGTGGTCAGGGCGTCGCCCCAGCCGGTACCGACGGCCTCGATACGGCCCTTGTCGTCCCATGCCCGGCATGCGGCAGCCGCCGCGGCCGTGTCATCGATCGCCTTCCGCAAAGGCCCCTGCAAATCTGTTACAAGCGCGTCTGCGGCGCCCGCCGAGGCGTATAACTCGGCTGGGGAGACGTTGAGATCCTCTGTCATCTGCCCTTCATTCCTACGTCACGCACCCCTGTCGGGCCATAGCGACTGATCCTAGCCACGTCAGAGGTTCCCGTAAGCGAACGGCGATATTCGACTGAATCCCGCACCCCACACCGGCTGAAACGTGTCTCATAACCGAGAAACGACAAAGGGGGCGGCCCCCGGAGTGAACCGGTGGCCGCCCCCTCAGGGCGTGACCTGAACGGTTACGCGGCCAGCTTCGCCAGTGCCGCGTCGATGCGGGCCAGGGTCTTCTCGCGGCCCAGGATCTCCAGGGACTCGAAGAGCGGCAGGCCGATCGTGCGGCCGGTGACCGCGACGCGGACCGGGGCCTGGGCCTTGCCGAGCTTCAGGCCGTGCTCCTCGCCGGCGGTGAGGATGGCGTTCTTGAGGGCGTCCGCGTTCCACTCGGCGTCGGCCAGCTTGGCGCGGGCGGTGACGAGCAGGGCGTCGGAGCCCTCCTTCATCGCCTTGGCCCAGGACGCCTCGTCGATGGCCGGCTCGTCGAGGAAGAGGAAGTCGACGTTGGCCGTGATGTCCGAGAGGACCGTGACCCGGGTCTGGGCATGCGGGGCGATCGCCGCGAACTGCTCCGCGTCGAAGGACTCCGGGGCCCACGGGGCGAACGGCGCCTTCAGCCAGGGGCCGCACGCCTCGGTGAACGTCTTCACATCCAGCTTGCGGATGTGCTCGGCGTTGATGTGCTCGCACTTCTTCAGGTCGAAACGCGCCGGGTTGGCGTTGACGTCCTGGATGTCGAACGCGGCCACCATCTCCTCGATGGAGAAGATGTCGCGGTCCTCGGCAATGGACCAGCCCAGCAGGGAGAGGTAGTTGAGCAGCCCCTCGGGCAGGAAGCCGCGCTCGCGGTAGAGGTTGAGCGAGGCCTGCGGGTCGCGCTTGGACAGCTTCTTGTTGCCCTCGCCCATGACGTACGGGAGGTGGCCGAACGCGGGGGTGGCCTTGGCGATGCCCAGCTCGATGAGCGCCTTGTAGAGGGCGATCTGACGCGGGGTGGAGGAGAGCAGGTCCTCGCCGCGCAGGACGTGGGTGATCTCCATCAGCGCGTCGTCGACCGGGTTGACCAGCGTGTAGAGCGGGGCGCCGTTGGCACGGACGATGCCGTAGTCCGGCACGTTCTCCGGCTGGAAGGTCAGCTCGCCGCGGACCAGGTCGGTGAAGGTGAGCGCCTCGTCGGGCATCCGGAAGCGGACGATGGAGGTGCGGCCCTCGGCCTCGTACGCGGCGATCTGCTCGGCCGTGAGGTCGCGGCAGTGGCCGTCGTAGCCGGACGGCCTGCCGGCGGCACGGGCGGCGTCACGGCGGGTGTCGAGCTCCTCGGTGGTGCAGTAGCAGTGGTACGCGTACCCGCCTGCGAGAAGCTTCTCGGCGACGTCCTTGTAGATGTCCATGCGCTGCGACTGGCGGTACGGGGCGTGCGGGCCGCCGACCTCGGGGCCCTCGTCCCAGTCGAAGCCGAGCCAGCGCATCGAGTCCAGGAGCTGGTTGTAGGACTCCTCGGAGTCGCGGGCCGCGTCGGTGTCCTCGATACGGAAGACCAGGGTGCCGCCGTGGTGGCGGGCGAAGGCCCAGTTGAAGAGGGCGGTGCGGACCAGGCCCACATGGGGGTTGCCGGTCGGGGAGGGACAGAAACGTACGCGGGGGGGTACCCCCTGGTCGAGCGGAGCCGAGAGCTTGGGGGAGGGTGCGTTAACCACGCTTGATCACCTTGTTGGTGAGAGTGCCGATGCCTTCGATGGTGACGGCGACCTCGTCGCCGACATGGAGGGGTCCGACCCCTGCGGGAGTGCCGGTGAGGATCACATCGCCCGGGAGCAGCGTCATGGCTTCCGTGATGTGGACGACCAGATCCTCGATCGAGCGGATCATGTCGCTCGTACGGCCCAGTTGGCGTTGCTCGCCGTTGACCGTGGCCTGAATGGTCAGGTCGCTGGGGTCGAGGTCGGTCTCCACCCAGGGGCCGAGCGGGCAGGACGTGTCGAAGCCCTTGGCCCGGGCCCACTGCTTCTCACGCTTCTGGGCATCGCGGGCGGTGACGTCATTGGCGCAGGTGTAGCCGAAGATGACGTCCTTCACGCGCTCACGCGGCACTTCGCGGCACATGCGGCCGATGACCACGGCCAGTTCGGCCTCGTGGTGGAGTTCGTTGGAGAAGGAGGGGTACTCGATGGCGTCGCCGGAGCCGATCACCGAGGTGGTGGGCTTGAAGAAGGCGACGGGGACGTCCGGTACCTCGTTGCCGAGTTCCGCGGCGTGCTCCGCGTAGTTGCGGCCGATGGCCACGACCTTGTTGGGGAGCACGGGCGGCAGGAGGCGGACCTTGCTCAGCGGGACCTTGGTGCCGGAGAGCTCGAACTCGGCGTACGGGATGCCTTTGATGATGTCGAGGACGAGACCATCGGGCCCCTCGCCCTCGACGGCGCCGAAGGCGACATTGCCGTCGATGGAGAACCTGGCGATGCGCACGGGATGCTGTCGCCCCTCACTTGCTGGCTGGCTGAAGACTGACGCTCCAGGCTAACGCGGGTGAGGGGGGACAACCGCGCATTACTCCGCTGCTGCGGCCGGGGTCGTGACCGGGGCATCCATGAGGATGGTGCGGCGGGGGTTGGCCGTCTGGGTGGGCAGCTCGACGGCGCGCTCCGGCAGTTCCGGCGTCTGCAGCTCGTCGGCGTCCTTGAGGTGCGCCAGCGTGGTGCGCCGGGGGTTGGCAATGTTGCGGAACATCATCGTCGTCTTCATCTGCCGTTCGGACCCTGTCGGTACGGGCGCCGCTCGGAGGGGCGCCGGTTGTCGGATTTGCCATCCCTGTAAAGCGTCAGGCTAAACATCCAATTCCCTTCGGGAGCCCGGATGAGACGGCGATCATCATGTGAGTTTCCTCACGATCACCTCGACAATTACCTCAATTCGGGCGGCCGATCACTCCGACAGAAACGGACATTACGCTACTGAATGATCCATTCCGCTCCTGATCATGTCGACTAGGACACCCTTCACCCTCCGTCGATTCGCCCTTGATCGTCCACTTTGCCCACGAACACGCTCCACGGCTTGTCACTCAGCCATCACAACGCGTCACCCAAGTCACAGCCCGGCACGGGGCCCTTGTTGGAGATCCGGCACTGTGCTGGAATTCCACGCACCGCCGCGGGTTTCAGGCCGGCGCGCAGGGGCGCAACGCAGCGCCGAGTGGCGGCGGGAAGGGGAAGAGCGCCGGTCACTCACGACCATCAGGGGGCGGACACGACGCCCCACGACGCCGACACCGTTCCACCCGCTTCGCGCGGAGGGACGCCTGGTCCAGAGGTTGCGACGCTAGTGCAGGGACGTTTCAAGAGGGATGGCAGCGCGGCGGCGGAACAGGAGCCGCACGGCGGGACCGACCGCGGTTCCTCGCCCCAGCACGCCCAGAACCCCGGACCGGCCTCGGCCGGCGACAGCGGTGACCGCGACCGGCGCCCCGGTGCCACGGTGAGCAGCGGCACCGATCCGATCTCGTCGCTCAAGCCCCGGGGCCCCGTCAGCACGGGCTCACGAGTGGCTCTTCGCAACTGGCGGATCAGCACGCGTCTGGTCTCCCTGCTCGCCCTCCCCGTGGTCGCCGCGACCACGCTGGGCGGACTGCGGATCAACGACTCCATGAACGACATCCAGCAGCTGGATCACATGCAGCTGCTGACCAAGATGACCAAGCAGGCGACCACACTCGCCCAGGCGCTCCAGGCGGAGCGCGACAGCTCGGCCGGTCCGCTGTCCAATCCCGGGGTGAAGGCCGACGACTTCAAGGTCACCGAGCCCCGCAAGAAGACCGACCGGGCGAAGACGGCTTTCCTGGACGCGACGGACGCGATCGGCGACCCCTCGGGCGACGAGGCCCTTGAGGGCATCTACGCGAGCGTCCAGCAGATCGCCAGCCAGCTGACCTCGATCCGCGAGATCCGCAAGACGGCGTACGCCAAGGGCTCCCCGAGTCTCCAGACCGTCGACCAGTACAGCCAGCTGATCACCTCGCTGCTGAGCCTCTCGCAGGACATGGCGCAGGCGACCAGCAACTCGGAGATGATCAAGCGGACCCGGGCGCTGGCGGCCTTCTCCTCCGCCAAGGAGTACGCCTCGGTCCAGCGGGCGGTCATCGCCGCGGCGCTGCCCGGCGGCAACGACAAGCAGCCGCACCTCGACCGGAACGACCAGCAGTTCGGCCGCGCCGCACTGCGCAAGGAAGACTCTGCGCTCCGCTCCTTCAAGGCGGTCTACGAGGCGACCGGCAACAACGCCGAAGAGCTGATCGCCACGCTGCAGGAGGGCAACCCGGAGATCAAGGCCTCCGAGACCTACGCGAAGAAGGTCCTGGACAGCCCCTCGGGCATGGACGACATGCCTCGGCGTTCCTACCTGGACTGGTACGACCAGAGCTCCACCAAGATCCAGGCCATGAAGACCATCGAGGAGACCCTCCTCAGCGACATGGAGGGCAAGGCCCGCGAGCTCCGCGACCAGTCGAAGCGTGAAGCGATCATCAGCGGTGCGCTCATCCTGCTGGTGCTCGGCGTCTCGCTGGTCGGCGCCTTCGTCGTCGCCCGGTCGATGATCCGCTCGCTGCGGCGACTGCAGGACACAGCTACGCGCGTCGCCCAGGACCGGCTGCCCGAGCTCGTCAAGCAGCTCTCCGAGGCCGACCCGCAGGACGTCGACACCTCGGTCGAGTCGGTCGGTGTGCACTCCCGGGACGAGATCGGCAAGGTTGCCGCGGCCTTCGACGACGTGCACCGCGAGGCCGTCCGTCTCGCCGCCGAGCAGGCCCTCCTGCGGGGCAACGTCAACGCGATGTTCACCAACCTCTCGCGCCGCAGCCAGGGCCTCATCCAGCGTCAGCTCTCGCTCATCTCCGAACTGGAGTCGCGCGAGGCCGACCCGGACCAGCTGTCCTCGCTCTTCAAGCTCGACCACCTCGCGACCCGTATGCGCCGTAACGGCGAGAACCTCCTCGTTCTCGCGGGCGAGGAGCCGGGCCGCCGGTGGACCCGCCCCGTCCCGCTGGTCGACGTGCTCCGTGCCGCCGCCTCCGAGGTGGAGCAGTACGAGCGCATCGAACTGGCCGCGGTGCCCGCCACCGAGGTCGCGGGCCGCGTCGTCAATGACCTCGTGCACCTGCTCGCCGAGCTGCTGGAGAACGCCACGTCGTTCTCCTCGCCGCAGACGAAGGTCCGGGTCACCGGTCACGCGCTGCCCGACGGGCGGGTGCTGGTCGAGATCCACGACACCGGCATCGGCCTCTCCCCCGAGGACCTCGCGGCGATCAACGAGCGGCTCGCCTCGCCGCCCACCGTGGACGTCTCGGTCTCCCGCCGCATGGGTCTGTTCGTGGTCGGCCGGCTGTCCCTGCGTCACGGCATCCGGATCCAGTTGCGGCCCTCTGACTCCGGTGGTACGACCGCGCTGGTCATGCTCCCCGTCGATGTCGCGCACGGCGGCAAGCAGCCGGCCCCCAAGCCGGGACCGGGGCAGCAGCCCTCCGCCCCCGGCGGTCTGCTCGGCGGTGGCAGCGGTACGGGCGCGGGCAACGGCTCCCGTCCCGGCCTCGGAGGCGCACCGTCGGCCCCGGCCGGCCGGCTCGCCGCGGGCCCGGGTGCCGCGCGCGGTCAGGTCGGTGCGGGCTCCGGTCCGCGTGCCGCGCTGCCCTCGCGTGACGGCGGCCCCCGCCAGCCGCAGAACCAGCAGGGTCAGCCGGGTCAGCAGAACGCCGGCTTCCAGTCCGCCGGGCTGTCCAACACCGGCCCGCAGGACACCTCGCGCCAGGAGCCGCAGCGTCAGGGCGGCGGCCTCGCCGGTGCCTTCGGCAATGGTGCCCGGCCCGGCGCCCGCGGCCAGGGCGACGGAACGGGCCGTACGGACTCGTCCCAGCCCGACATGTTCGGCTCCAGCCGCCAGGACCGTGGCGACCAGCAGGGCCGGTCGAACGGCCCGAGCCCGTGGCAGAACGCGGGTGGCCAGGGCGGCTTCCAGCAGCCCGGCGGCCCGGTCGACCCCGGTCGTCAGCTGCCCCCGGTCGGCGGTCCGCGTGCCGAGCTGCCCGGTGGCAACCCGCAGCCGCAGCGCCCGCAGACCACCAGCTGGGGCGCCGAGGAGCCGTCCGCGCCGCGCCGTGCTCCGCTGGACGCCCCGCGCGGCCACGAGGAGCCCGAGTCCACCGGCCGGTTCCAGCGGCCGATGAGCCCGCCGCTCACCCCGCGGCCACCCATGGACGACCGGCAGGGCCCCGGCTCCACCGCCGAGTTCGCCCGCCCGGACTTCTCGGCCCCGGCCCCGCAGGCTCAGTCTCCGCAGGACCCGGCCGGCACCGCGCAGTTCGCCCGCCCCGACTTCGGACAGCCGCAGCCCGCTCGGGCGCAGGACCAGGGCCTGCCGGCACCGCGTCAGCGCGGCCGGGACAACGGGGACTTCGGTGCCCCGCGTCCGCCCGCCGCGCCCAATGGTGACGCGCAGTACCGCCCGGTCCTGCCGCCGCAGCCGCAGCCCGAGGCGCTGCCTCCGGCCGGGCCCGGGGACGGTCGTACGCCGCTGTACGACACCCTGGAGACGAACTGGTTCCACGGCCCGCAGCAGAGCGGCCAGCAGCCGCCGGCCGAGCCGCAGGCGCCCGCTTTCCCGCAGCAGCCGGCCCAGGAGCGCCCCGCTCCCGCCGAGCCGCGCCGCGGCGGAGGCGACACGGGCGCCACCACAAGCTCCTGGCGCCCCTCGCCGAACGACGAACTCGTACGGCAGGCGGAGCGGGCCAAGAAGCCCGCAGCAGGCGGAGTGACCACCTCCGGACTGCCTCGCCGGGTACCCCGCGCCAATCTGGTGCCGGGCACCGCCCAGCAGCAGAACCATCAATCCGGTCCTCAGGTGTCGCGTGCGCCCGATGATGTGCGCGGGCGGTTGACCAATCTCCGCCGGGGCATCCAGCAGGGACGGCAGGCCAACAACGGCCAGTCGACCGGAAGTTTTCCCCTCGGCCCCACTCACCAGCAGGAGCGTTAGTTGAGCCCGATGAGTCAGGCCGCGCAGAATCTGAACTGGTTGATCACCAACTTCGTGGACAACACCCCCGGGGTGTCGCACACGGTGGTGGTCTCCGCCGACGGACTCCTGCTGGCCATGTCCGAAGGTTTCCCGCGCGACCGCGCGGACCAGCTGGCGGCTGTCGCCTCCGGTCTGACCTCGCTGACCGCGGGCGCCTCCCGGATCTTCGAAGGCGGCGCCGTCAGCCAGACCGTGGTGGAGATGGAACGCGGGTTCCTCTTCCTGATGTCCATTTCGGACGGCTCCTCGCTGGCCGTGCTCGCCCACCCGGACGCCGACATCGGTCTGGTCGGGTACGAAATGGCTCTCCTGGTCGACCGTGCGGGCACCGTCCTCACCCCGGACCTCCGCGCCGAGCTCCAAGGCAGCCTGCTCCACTAGGCGGCCATGGATCGATGACAGACTCGATTGCCCCAGGTAAACGCCCTCATCCCCAGCCCGTTCGGCCGCTTAGAGCCCCCCACCGGCCCCTTCAGACGGCAGGCCGACCCCTTGCTGTCACGCCCGGAGGATTCATGACCCCGCCACCCGCCTCACCCGATCCGTACGGCGCACTGCACCACGCGTCGTACGACGGTGAAGGCGACCAGCCGCTGGTCCGTCCGTATGCCATGACCGGCGGCCGGACCCGGCCGCGCTACCAACTCGCGATCGAGGCGCTGGTCTCCACCACGGCCGACCCCGCGCATCTGGGGACGCTGCTCCCCGAGCACCAGCGGATCTGCCACCTCTGCCGTGAGGTCAAGTCGGTGGCCGAGGTCTCGGCGCTGCTGTCGATGCCGCTCGGTGTGGCCCGGATTCTTGTCGCGGACCTGGCGGAAGCCGGCATGGTGGCCATCCACCAGCCGGGCAATGGAGAGGCCGGCGGCGCGCCGGATGTGACGCTGCTCGAAAGGGTGCTCAGTGGACTTCGCAAGCTCTAGCGGCGGTGCGGCCCGCGCCACCACCTCGGCGAAGATCGTGGTGGCGGGGGGCTTCGGCGTGGGTAAGACCACGTTCGTCGGTGCCGTTTCGGAGATCAATCCGTTGCGCACGGAAGCCGTGATGACGTCCGCTTCCGCGGGCATCGACGACCTGACGCACACCGGCGGCAAGACGACGACGACCGTCGCCATGGACTTCGGCCGCATCACCCTGGACCAGGACCTGATCCTGTACCTCTTCGGTACGCCCGGACAGGACCGCTTCTGGTTCATGTGGGACGACCTGGTCCGCGGCGCCATCGGCGCCGTCGTCCTCGTCGACACCCGCCGCCTCGCCGACTGCTTCCCCGCCGTCGACTACTTCGAGAACAGCGGACTCCCCTTCGTCATCGCCCTCAACGGCTTCGACGGACACCAGCCCTACACCCCCGACGAGGTCCGCGAAGCGCTCCAGATCGGACCCGACACCCCGATCATCACGACGGACGCGCGACACCGCGCGGATGCCAAGAGCGGCCTCATCACGCTCGTGGAACACGCTCTGATGGCTCGGCTGAAGTAGGCACAAGTCTGTATTGATTTAAGGCAGTTACCGTAGTCAAACGGGGGTGGACTGTGTCCTTTGACACGATCCGCCCCCGTGTTCATAACGTTTCGACAGAGAATTACCCCGCGTTCAGCACCCGATGCATTCGATCGGTACCGCTGTGCTCACATGAGCCCCGCCTTTTGACGGGGCTCGCTCTTTATGCCCGTTTTATCTGAGGCCTGGACCACTCGGAATGGCTGGTTCCGACTGTTTGGAACGCGACCGGTCCCCGTGCTGGAATTCGACGAACTCCCCAGTAGTACGGCCCTGAACAAAAAACGGCACAACGTAGGTGCCGACGCCGAGAGGTTGTTGGTCGAGTGAGGCGAAGCAACAAGGGCTCCGCGGCGCTGCAGGAGCGGGGCAACTTCACCCCGCCGCCGCGCGCCGCGACGTCGCCTGCCGGTGTGTCCGAGGCAGCGACGTCCGGTGGAAGCAGCAGCCGGATGTCCCCGCGCAACTGGCGGGTGCCCACTCGGCTGAACGCGATCCTCCTGATCCCGGTGCTGGTCGGCCTGGTCATGGGCGGCTTCCAGGTGAAGGGGTCGATCGACACCTGGCGAGAGGCGCAGGAGGCTGAGAAGACCGCGCTGATCGTGCGCGCGGCCTCCGTGTACGGTCAGGCACTCCTCAATGAGCGTGACCTCTCCGCTCAGCCTCTGCTGTCGAACAAGCGTGACGCCGCCGTTGTCAGCCAGGTCCGGGCCGCCACCGACGCGGCCGCGGCCAAGTTCGACACGGCCGTGAAGGCCATGCCCAAGAAGCAGGGCCTGGAGCGGCGTCTTCAGCTGTTCCGGCTGGAGGAGCCCAAGCTCCCCGAGCTGCGCAAGGCCGCCTACGCCGAGGCCATGGACCCGGTGAAGACGGAAGAGGGCTACGTCAAGGTCCAGCACTCCCTGATGGAGTTCTGCAACGAGCTGGGGCTGGGCACCGGCAACATCACCAGCTACGGCCGTACGGTCTACGCGATCGAACTCGCCAAGGCTGCAGAATCGCTTCAGCGCTCCATCGGCATGCATCTGCTGGTGCGTCCGAGCCGGGAGAACGCCAAGTTCGACGCCCAGGTCAAGGCCTTCGGCTCGTACAACTACCTGGAGCAGATCGCGCTCGGTGAGTTCGTCTCCGGTGGTACGGAGGCCGACGCCACCCGGCTGAGGCAGGTCATGGCCGCCAAGTCGGCCGACGGCGCGAAGAACCTGAAGAAGGCGAAGGAGCAGGCCGACGCCGCGGGTGTCCCGTTCGTCGCGCCGCCCAGCATCGACGGCTCGGTCTTCGACGGCATGGCCCAGCAGATCGGGCAGGGCAAGTCGCCCGAGAAGCTGGCCGCGAAGGGCATCACGCCCGAGACCTGGATGGCGGCCGCCACCGCCAAGTTCGACGGTTACACCACGGTCGAGGACGAGCTCGTCGACAAGGCCGTGACCGAGGCCGCGGACATCTCGTCCAGCGCCAAGAACGACGCCGTCATCAACGCCGCCGTCGTGATCGTCGCCCTGCTGGCCGCCTTCGTCGTGGCCGGGCTGATGGCCCGGCAGATGAGCCGCTCGATGCGCCGGCTGCGTACGGCCGCCTTCGGGATCGCCGAGCAGCGGCTGCCGATGCTGGTCGACCAGCTCTCCAGGACCGATCCGGGCCGGGTCGACACCCGCGTCCAGCCGATCCCGATCGACAGCCGCGACGAGATCGGTGAGGTCGCCCGCGCCTTCGACCAGGTGCACCGCGAGGCGGTCCGGCTGGCGGCCGAGCAGGCCATGCTGCGGGGCAACGTCAACGCGATCTTCACCAACCTGTCGCGTCGCAACCAGTCGCTGATCGAGGGCCAGCTGACCCTCATCACCGACCTGGAGAACAACGAGGCCGACCCGGACCAGCTGGAGAACCTCTTCCGGCTGGACCACCTGGCCACCCGTATGCGCCGCAACGGCGAGAACCTCCTCGTCCTTGCCGGCGAGGAGCCGGGCCGCCGCTGGAACCAGCCCGTCCCGTTGGTCGACGTGTTGCGGGCCGCCTCCTCCGAGGTGGAGTCGTACGAGCGCATCGAGCTCTCCGGGGTGTCGGAGACCGAGATCCACGGCCAGTCCGTCACCGACCTCGTACACCTGCTGGCCGAGCTGCTGGAGAACGCCACCACGTTCTCCTCGCCGCAGACCAAGGTGCGGGTCACGGCGACCCGGCTGCCCGACAGTCGCGTGATGATCGAGATCCACGACAAGGGCATCGGCCTCACCGCCGAAGACTTCGCCGACATCAACCACAAGCTGGCCAACCCGCCGACCGTGGACGCCGCGGTGTCCCAGCGGATGGGTCTGTTCGTGGTCGGCCGGCTCGCCGACCGGCACGGCATCCGGGTCCAGCTGCGCCCCTCGGGCGAGCAGGCCGGAACGACCTCGCTGGTCATGCTGCCGGACGCCATCACCCACGGTGGCGGTGGCGAACCGGTTGCCGCGCAGGACGACTTCACCGTCTCCTCGATCATTCCGCAGCAGCAGACCTTCGAACAGCTGCCGCTCCAGCCCCAGATGCGCACGGCGGCGGAGCTCGGCTTCGACGACTCGCGCTATGCGCAGCAGTCGGTGGACGCCGCGCAGCTGGATCCGGTGGGCCGCTCGCTGCTGCGTGAGGGGCGCCGGGCCGCGCTGGAGGCGCAGACGGCCGACGAGCGCCCGCAGTTCCCGCAGGAGCAGTACGCCGCGAACCAGCCCGCGGGGAACGAGTACGCCAACAACGGGTACGCCGAGAGCGGATACGCCCAGGAGCCGCAGCAGGAGCAGTACGAGCAGGCTTCGCACGAGGGCGGCTACGACCCCTACCGCGGCGACGCGGGCTTTGCCGAGCAGCCCGACCACACTCATCAGGGGGGCTATGCGGAGGCTGCCTATGCGGCCGGTGAGGTCCCGCAGCCGTCGTACGAGGAGCAGTTCGCCCCCCAGCCCCACCAGGACGAGTGGGCGGATCAGAGTGCCTACCAGGGCGCGTACGAGCCGCCGGCAGAGGTCGAAGCGGAATCTGTCCCGAGCATCCCCGCCGAGCCGCAGGAACGCGTAGGCTTCGACCGTCCGGGGCCCACCGCGAACCCCGGCCACGAGATGACCGAAGCCGGTCTGCCGCGCCGCGGCGGTCAGCAGCACTGGCAGCCCACCGGCCGCGGGAACAACCGGCCCGTCGCCGAACAGCAACAGCCGCAGCAGCAACAGCCGCAGCAGGAACCGCCGCAGCGGCAGTCGCCTGCGCAGCAGGACGGGAACGGCTCCGACGACTGGCGCTCGGCGAACGACGAGCGCTGGGAGCGGGCCGAGAAGCTCCGGGAGCCGAAGGCGGGCGGGGTCACCCCGTCCGGACTTCCCCGACGGGTGCCCAAGGCCAATCTGGTCGAGGGCACGGCGGAGCAGACCCGGCAGGACGGCCCTCAGGTCTCCCGCGCCCCCGAGGACGTCCGCGGCAGGTTGAGCAACCTGCGGCGGGGCGTGCTGCGGGGACGTAACGCGGGTTCGGACACAAGTAATACCTACAACCAGGAGCGTTAGTGTGAGCCCGATGAGCCAGGCGGCGCAGAATCTGAACTGGTTGATCACCAACTTCGTGGACAACACCCCCGGGGTGTCGCACACGGTGGTGGTCTCCGCCGACGGACTCCTGCTGGCCATGTCCGAAGGATTTCCGCGCGACCGCGCGGACCAGCTGGCGGCTGTCGCCTCCGGTCTGACCTCGCTGACCGCGGGCGCCTCGCGGATCTTCGAAGGCGGCGCCGTGAATCAGACAGTTGTAGAGATGGAGCGCGGATTCCTCTTCATCATGTCCATCTCCGACGGATCTTCGCTGGCCGTTCTCTCCCACCCGGACGCCGATATCGGTCTGGTCGGGTACGAAATGGCCCTTCTTGTCGACCGCGCGGGCACCGTCCTCACCCCGGACCTCCGCGCCGAACTTCAGGGAAGTCTTCTTAACTAGTAGACAGACAGTGCGTTTCGCGCCACCGAGTCATAAGGTGCGGTGGCGCGGACCCACTGGGATCGGGACCGGCAGGCGGAGGAGGAATCGTGGCAACACCCCCAGGCGGACACCGGTACGACGGTGGCCAGAACGTGCCGGGTGAGCACGGGGACAATCGTTTCAACTTCCCCTCCACACCCAGCAGACAGGGCGCACAGCAGCCGTATCAGCCCTTCTCGCAGCCGCCGCAAAGCGCCCAGCAGGGTCCCGGGTGGCCTCCGCAGCGGCCGCACCGCTACGACTCGCCCCAGTCGCCCCGCATTCAGCCCGTACCGCCGCGGCAGGCCCCCGAGCCGGCCGCACCGGCCGCACACAATCCGCTGGTCCGTCCGTACGCCATGACCGGCGGCCGGACCCGACCTCGCTACCAACTCGCCATTGAGGCGTTGGTCAGTACCACGGCCGATCCGTCCCGGCTGCAAGGGCAGTTGCCCGAGCACCAGCGGATCTGCCGGCTGTGCATCGAGATCAAGTCGGTCGCCGAGATTTCGGCACTGCTCTCGATCCCGCTCGGCGTTGCCCGGATCCTCGTAGCCGACCTGGCAGAGGCCGGACTCGTCGCTATCCATCAGCCCGGCGGCGAAGAGTCCGCCGGCGGCCAGCCAGATGTGACACTGCTCGAAAGGGTGCTCAGTGGACTTCGCAAGCTCTAGCGGCGGAGCAGCCCGCTCCACTACCTCCGCGAAGATCGTGGTGGCAGGGGGCTTCGGCGTGGGTAAGACCACGTTCGTCGGTGCCGTTTCGGAGATCAATCCGCTGCGCACCGAAGCCGTGATGACGTCCGCGTCCGCGGGCATCGACGACCTGACGCACACCGGGGACAAGACCACCACGACGGTGGCGATGGACTTCGGCCGCATCACGCTGGACCAGGACCTGATCCTGTACCTCTTCGGTACGCCCGGACAGGACCGCTTCTGGTTCATGTGGGACGACCTGGTCCGCGGCGCCATCGGCGCCGTCGTCCTCGTCGACACCCGCCGCCTCGCCGACTGCTTCCCCGCCGTCGACTACTTCGAGAACAGCGGACTCCCCTTCGTCATCGCCCTCAACGGCTTCGACGGACACCAGCCCTACACCCCCGACGAGGTCCGCGAAGCGCTCCAGATCGGACCCGACACCCCGATTCTCACGACGGACGCGCGGCACCGCGCGGATGCGAAGAGTGCGCTGATCACGCTGGTGGAGCATGCGCTGATGGCTCGGTTGCGGTAGGGCTCGCCGCCCCGGCAGACATGCCTAAGGCCCCGCACTCCTTCGGGAGTGCGGGGCCTTACGGTTGCGCTGCGTCCTCAGGCGTTGTCCTCAAGCGCCGGGCGGGCTCGGTCGAGACCCTCCGGCGATTGAGGACAGAAAAGCTCAGCCCTGCCAGGAGTGCGGGGCGCGGAAGCCCGGGGTGCGTTCCAGGCGGCGCCATCCGGCGGTGCTGCGGCCGCGGTGGGCGGGGGTCGCTGCGGGCTGGGCGGCGGCGCGGGCGAGCAGGACCGCGGTTATGGCGGCCAGCTCCTCGGGGTCGGCAAGACCCTTCTCGACACGTAGCACGGACTCGGCGGCAGTGCTCATGGGTGGTTTCTCCGTCTTCTCGGCAGGTCTTCGCGGGCTCGGCAGGGTGACTGCGACGCTGCGGACTACTGCGGGGGGTTGCCGTGCTTGCGGGACGGCAGGTCGGCGTGCTTGGAGCGGAGCATGGCGAGCGAGGCGATCAGCACCTGGCGGGTCTCGGCGGGGTCGATGACGTCGTCGACCAGGCCGCGCTCGGCGGCGTAGTACGGATGCATCAGTTCGGCCTTGTACTCCTTGACCATGCGGGTCCGCATGGCTTCCGGGTCCTCGGCGTCGGCGATCTGCCGACGGAAGATGACGTTGGCGGCACCTTCGGCGCCCATCACGGCGATCTCGTTGGTAGGCCAGGCGTAGGTCAGATCCGCACCGATGGACTGGCTGTCCATCACGATGTACGCACCGCCGTAGGCCTTGCGCAGGATCAGCGAGATCCTCGGCACGGTGGCGTTGCAGTACGCGTAGAGCAGCTTGGCACCGTGCCGAATAATTCCACCGTGCTCCTGATCCACCCCGGGCAGAAAGCCGGGTACGTCCAAAAGGGTGATGATCGGGATGTTGAATGCGTCGCACATCTGGACGAAGCGGGCGGCCTTCTCGGAGGCCTCGATGTCCAGGACACCGGCGAGGGACTGCGGCTGGTTGGCGACGATGCCGACGACCTGGCCGTCGAGCCGGGCCAGGGCGCAGATGATGTTGCGGGCCCAGCGCTCGTGGATCTCCAGGTAGTCGCCGTCGTCGACGAGCTCCTCGATGACCTTGTGCATGTCGTACGGGCGGTTGCCGTCGGCCGGCACCAGGTCGAGCAGGACGTCGCTGCGCCGGTCGGCCGGGTCGTCGCTCGCCACGGTGGGCGGGTTCTCCCGGTTGTTGGACGGCAGCATCCCGATCAGGTAGCGGACCTCGGCGATGCAGGTCTCCTCGTCGTCGTACGCGAAGTGTGCGACGCCCGAGGTCTCGGCGTGCACATCGGCGCCGCCGAGGCCGTTCTGGCTGATCTCCTCACCGGTGACCGCCTTCACGACGTCCGGCCCGGTGATGAACATCTGCGAGGTCTCACGGACCATGAACACGAAGTCGGTGAGCGCCGGGGAGTAGGCCGCGCCGCCCGCGCACGGTCCGAGCATCACGCTGATCTGCGGGATGACACCGGAGGCCCGGGTGTTGCGCTGGAAGATCCCACCGTATCCGGCGAGCGCGCTGACGCCCTCCTGGATGCGGGCGCCCGCGCCGTCGTTCAGCGAGACCAGCGGGGCACCGGCCGAGATGGCCATGTCCATGATCTTGTGGATCTTGGTGGCGTGGGCCTCGCCCAGCGCGCCGCCGAAGATCCGGAAGTCGTGCGCGTAGACGAAGACCGTGCGGCCCTCGACCGTGCCCCAGCCGGTGATGACACCGTCGGTGTACGGCTTCTTCTGCTCCAGGCCGAAGCCGGTCGCCCGGTGCCGGCGAAGCTGCTCGACCTCCTTGAACGAACCCGGATCGACCAGCAGCTCAATGCGCTCACGCGCCGTCAGCTTGCCCTTGGCGTGCTGCGCCTCGGTCGCCCGGTCACTCGGTCCGCGCCGGGCCTGCTCGCGCAGCGCCAGCAGTTCGGCCACACGGCCACGGGTGTCACTCGGCTCGCCCGGGGTTTCGTCCACAACGGTCATGTACCGACCCTACGAAGCCGGGCAAGTAAATCCTGCCGTCGACTCCGTACAGTCTCCTGACCTGTTTCCTGGTGAAGCCTGACAGAAGCTTGGGGACATGCAGGCGAAGTACCAGCCCTTATGGGTCCCTCTTTGTGTGGGTCCGACAAATGGTCACTGTGGTCTGCTGCACACTCGTGTCAGCCTCGGAGTGTGGTCCGATCGGGGGTCCCTGCCCTCACGGACGGCATCCGGCCGGTCCCGCACCGCTCCCGCGCCGGTCACCGGAGCGGGACGCACGGCGCGGTTCCGCGAGAATACCCCGGCCCTGCGTCCCCACTCCTCACTCCTCCTGAGCCCCGGCGTCTAGCGCACCTCGCACCGCAGGGTGCCTCCCTCCGTTCCCGGCTCGACCCTCAGCACCAGCCGTCTGCCGGTGGCACGTACCTCGATCCCCGGGTCCGCCGAGACGACCTCCCGTACCGGCCGCTCCCAGACCACGTCCACCGGCGCACCGGTCCGGTCGGGCCCGCTGACGCACACGGTCGTGGAACGCCGCCCCTCCCGTACCAGCACGCTCGCCGCGGCCGTGACGGAGAGCGGACCGGCCGCACCCGGCTGCCAGAAATTGGCGGCGGTCACCCCCAGCGAGCGGACGGCGACCGCCTGTGCGGCGGCGGTGTTGGCGTGCACGGTGAGCCAGTGCCGGTCGGCCGCGCGGGCGGCGACGGTTCTGCGGGAGGCGCCGGGCATCAGCAGGTAGACGTACTCGGCGTCGACCGGGTCGGTGCCGTGGTCGAGCCAGAGGGTCTGGTAGCGGCGGGTCCGGCGCTCGGTGGAGCTGGTGGTGTTGATGTCGGACCAGGCGCCGGTGCGGTCCTCGCGCAGGGTACGCAGGTCGGCGCCGCCGGGGAAGACCCAGCCGCCGTGACCGGCGAGGTGGGCCCAGCGGGGGCCGGTGCGGTCGTCGACGGTGAGGGGGTCCGTGCCGTCCTCGCCGAGCATGCGGTTGTCGACGACCGTCTCGACGGGAACCTTGTCGGTGCTGGTGATGCCGGCGCCGAGGCAGATGACCGTATCGGCGACGCAGAACCATGACTTGCGGGCGTCCAGGGTCGAGCCGAGGCCCTTGAGGTGCTGGCCCACCGCGCCGAATTCGCCGTCCGTGGCACCGCCGACCCACTTCACCGCGGGTTTGGGCGCGCCCCATTCGCCACCCGCCTTGTCGGCGAGCCGTTTGGTGGACACGGTCGTTCCGGGCAGGCGGTAGAAGTCGACGGTCGGCCAGAACCAGTCGGTGTACTGGTCGTTCTCCTTCCCGCCCGGCCACCAGTAGAGCATTCCGGCTCCGGTGTGCCAGCCGCGCGGATTCTCGCCGTTGCCGCACTCGTAGTGCGAGATCCGCTCCGAGGCCATGGAGATGCCCGCGGCCCAGTCCGGGCGGCGGTGCACGGCGCGGGCCATCTCGGCGAAGAGGTGGTGGCCCACCCGCTCGGGCGCGGCCGGCACGGCGGCGGCCTGGACCGCGTGCAGCCGGGCCAGGTCCGCGATGCCGAACTGGCGGGCGGTGAGGATCGGGCTGGTCCGGTCGCGGGCGATCCAGCCCTTGATCATGCCGTGCCACCGGTCGCGCTCGGCCGCCGAGGCACCCTCGGCGAGCAGGGCGATCCCGGCGATGACGCCCTGCCCGTGGAAGTGGTCGCCGCGCATCACCTGAAGCTCGTCGTTCTTCAGGTAACCGCGGCTGATGGCACGGCCGTTGACGCTGTCCATGACCAGGCCGTTGTAGATCAGCGGCGCATACGCGCGCTCGACGCTGTCCAGGATGATCTGCCGGTTGGGATCGGTGACGGCCCAGGTCGATCCGGCGAGCAGTGCGAAGAGGCGGCCGAGGCCGTCGAGCATGACCTGGCCGTAGGTGCCGGAGTAGGCGACGGTGGTGTGCTGGATGAACGACCCGTCCGCGTACAGGCCGTCCCCCTCGGTGACGTACGGGAAGACGGGTGACAGCGCGTCCCTGGCCAGTGCGACCTTCGCGGGTGCCCTGCCGAGGACGCCGCGCAGGGCGACGGAGCGGCACAGGTCGACGCGGTTGGCGCCGGTGGAGGTGCCGCTGTAGTCGCGGAGCACGGCGTCGGGGATGAAGTGGTCGACGGCGGCGCAGGCGGCCTCGACGCGGGCCGTGCCCAGGTGCTCGTACAGGACGGAAGTGATGTCCATGAGGATGCGCGGGCTGCCGATCTGCCACTCCCACCAGTTGCCGTACGGGGTGACGGAGGAGTGGTAGGCCGTCCGGGCGAGGTGGTCGTAGCCGCGGATGATGTCGGCGAGCAGGGCGGCGTCGCCGGTCGATCCGGTGCCGGGCTGGGCGTACGCCTGGGTCATCGTCCACAGGCGGCTGTATCCCTGGGTGATGCCGGACGGCGGGTTGTACGTGATGCCGGGCCACAGCGAGTCGGCGGCCGGGCTCATCGTGGCCCGGAACCCCCGGGCGAGCGTGCCGGTTTCGGCGAGGCGGGAGGCGTAGGGTTCGGCGGCCGCGTCGAAGCCGGCGCCGAGCGCGATCCCGGTCCAGCGCAGGCGGAGGGTGTCGAACTCGTCGGCCTCCGCGGCGGCTGCGGCCGCCGCGGAACCGGGGAGGGAGACCGCCAGGGCGGTGGCGGTCGAGAAGGCGAGCAGGGTACGGCGTGACCATACGGGCGGGTTCGGCATGTACGGCTCCAGTTCGTCAGGGGGAAGGCCATCGCATGCAGGTGCGGGACGGGTGCCCACCATGCGCACCCGTCCCGCATCCTGCGCTCTCAACTACCGCAATGGAAGCGTGCGTCACCCCAGTCCGCGTGGTCGTTGCCGTTGCCGTCCCCACCGTCGCCGACGACCAGTTCGACGTACTTGGCGCCGGTGGTGTCCGCCGTGAGCGACCATGCGTTGTCGGCCGCCTTCAGGACCGGAGACTTCACCTTCTCGGTGCCGTCGGCCGTGACGCTGAACTGCACGCTGCCGCGTGAGGTCTGTACGTCGTCCACGCCGACCTGGGCGGTGAAGGAGGTGCACCGGCCGCCCAGGTAGTAGCGGATCTTCGCCGGGGCGTGGCTGCCGAGGCCCTTGGTGTAGGCGGTGCCGCCGATCTTCAGCGGGGTACCGTCGCCACTGCCCTGCTCTCCGTTGGAGAGGTCCCGTTCGACGGGTCCCCAGCCGTTCTCGGAAGCGGTCCAGTCCAGGTCGCTGGCCCAGCTGTCCGTGGTGGGCGGCGGCGGCAGGGTCCGTACGGAGGTCTGCGCGCCGAGTGTGCGCCGTGCGCCGCCGACCGTGTACGTCGCCTCGGAACCCAGGCCGTACGTCTGGTACTTGGCGTCCACCGGCGGGGTGACCTGCCAGCTGCCGGTGACCTTGGCACCTGCCGCGACCGAGTCGAAGGTGACGGCGCCCGCGGGCTCGGCCTTCCAGCCCTCGGGGACGGTCAGGCTCAGCGCGACACCGGTCGCCGCGGTGGCCTCGTAGTTGGTGAAGCTCGCCTTGACGGTGTTGGCCGTGCCCGGCTCCAGGGTCTCGGCGACCGGGTCGACGGTGAGCGTGCCGCAGGCGGCGAGTTCGCCGGCCGGGGCAGGGCCGAGGTCGGTCACGGTGAACGCGTCGAGGACGAAGTCGGCGCCGTCGGGCGCGTCGCCGCGCTTGCGCAGTCCGGTCCAGGTGTCGCCGCAGCCCGCGGTGACGGTCTCGCTGAAGTGGCCGGTGGTGCGCTGCTGTCCGATGGGGGTGGTCCGGGTCTCGACCGAGTCGGGGTTTCCTTCTGCGGTGATCCGGTCGTATCCGTCGACCCACTCATAGGCGCCGGCGTGGCTGGACTGGTAGTCGTACTCGACCTTGTAGCGGTGGCCGTCGGCCATCGGCACGGTCCAGGGAGCCGTGCGGTAGACGAGTCCGGTGTTCTCCTCGTGGGCCTTGAGGGACTCCTTGCCGCCGATGACGTCGTCGACGAGCTTGCCGTTCCAGCCGGCCTGGGTGTACGGGGTATGCAGCTGGGAGATGACGGTCCGGGGGTCGGTGGAGCCGCCCGCGTCGCCCTTGAGGAAGGGGCCCCAGCCCTGGTCGACGTCCTCGAAGTCCTCGTGCACGACGGTGTTCTTCTTGGTCGCCGGGGCGCTCGCGACGATGCGTACGTCATCGGCCCGGACGCTCGCCGAGGTGCCCTTGGCGGCCTCGATACGGAGGGTGGCACGGCCGTTCGCGGGGGCGGTGAAGTTCACCTTCGCCCGCTGGAAGTACGTACCGTGCCAGTCGGACGCGGCGACGTAGTCCTCGGCGGTGGAGTGGTCCAC
Source organism: Streptomyces sp. NBC_01224 (assembly GCF_036002945.1). Classification (NCBI taxonomy): domain Bacteria; kingdom Bacillati; phylum Actinomycetota; class Actinomycetes; order Kitasatosporales; family Streptomycetaceae; genus Streptomyces; species Streptomyces sp. NBC_01224. Next base: position 2,729,171 of record NZ_CP108529.1, read on the forward strand.
GGCGACGGACTTCCCGCCGATCGAGAGTGTCGTGTGCCGGGTCTTTCCGGGCTGTACCTCGATGAGCGCGGACGCGGTGTAGCGCTTGCCGGGCGTGAGGCCGTGGATGCTCTGCGAGAGTGCCGCCGTGCCTGTGCCGGAGAGCTCGGCGCTGTTGCGGCCCTGGCCGTCGGTGTCACGGGCAACGGTTCCGGTCTTCGACCAGGCGTCGAGGCCGCTGTCGTTGAAGCCCGGGTCGTCGACCGGGGTGCCCTCGCCCCACTTGGGGTCGGCGGCCTTCGGCGCGCGGTCCGGGTAGAGGACGTAGGGCTGACCGGCCTCGGCCGTCAGCGTGATCTTCCCGTCGACGGGCTTGACCGTTCCGGCCTTGACCCGGCCGTTGTCGGTGAGCTTGTAGACGGTGTACGCGCCCTTGGACGGCACCGCCCAGCTACTCGTGCCGCCGGACTTGCTGTAGTGGTACAGCTTCTTGCCGCCGTCCCACGGCAGCAGGTAGTCGGTGCCGCTCAGGACCTTGCGGCCGTGGTCGTAGAAGGTCCGCTTGCTGTCCTCGACGGTGCCCCGGACGTCGCCGGTGAAGGTGATGTCGTTGCCGTCCCAGCGGGTGATCTTCTGCTGCTGGAGGTACTTGGCGGGCAGGTCGCGCTGCCAGATGTTGTCGTAGAAGGCGTTCCAGTCGGTCTCGTTGGTCCAGCCCTCGAACTCCTCGATGGCGGTCTGGCCGAGGACCGGATCGTTGTTCCAGACGTCCTTCTCGTCGTTGCGGATGAACCGGATGATCTTCGAGTTGAGGCCCTTGTTGGTGGCGCCGCCGTAGTCGAGGTCATTGGCCCAGTGCGACCAGAGCGAGCCGCGCTCGAATTTGTCGGCCCACTCGGTGGCGACGTTCCAGCCCTGCTTCTGCACGGACCGGAGGGTCTTGTCCGCGATCCAGCCGTGCGTGTAGTAGACGTCGATGTAGAGCAGGCTGAGGTTGGGGTCCGTCTCGTCGCGCAACTGCTGGAAGCGCTTGGCCAGGTCACCGCTGTTGATGTCGCGGCGCTGGTCGATGTAGTAGCTCTGGCCGAGCCAGTTCCAGCCGGGCCTGGTCTTGTCGACGAGCTTCTCGTCGAAGGCCTTGGCATCCGGGTACGCCTCGGTGGCGTTGACGTGGACGCCGAAGGTGGCGCCCCACTTCTTGCCGTCCTTGAGGAGCGCGTTGAGATCCTTCAGCCCGCCGGCGCGCTTGTTGTAGTTGCCGCCGTAGTCGGGGTGGGCGGAGTCGTGGCCCTCGGAGGCGTATCCCTTGAGGAGCGCCATCTGCCCGAGGCCGTCGGTGGCGAGCGAGATCCGCTTGACGTCGTCCAGGGTGCGCAGGAAGGGGTGGGTGGCCTGGCTGGCGAAGTTGAACGGGATGTGGGTGATGACCCGGTCCGGGGTGTCCTCGCTGCCGGGGGCCTTGACGCCGATGGTCCGGAACGCGACGGCTCCGTCCTGCCAGTCGACCGACTTGTCGCCGTTGGCGTCGGGGGTGACGACCACCTTCGCCCAGGGGAGGTTGCCCCCGCTCTCCGGCTGCGATGCGCCGTCGCCGCGGTAGGTCCACTGCCCGGACCAGACGCCGACCCGGACGCTGCCGTCGTCGGCCTTGCGGGCCTGGTGCCAGAACCGGGCGTCGTCGCCGCCGGTGGCGCCGGAGGGCTTGTCGTACGAGGAGTTGGACTCGACGGCCGCGGCGAGGGAACCGGTGTTGACGATGGCGTACGAGGCGCCGACCGGCGCCTGGTCCGCGGCGGTGTCCGGAGTGACCCGGGCGAAGACGTCGGCGGTCTTCGTCGAGTCGTTGTCCAGCCGTGTGAAGGCGGTGGCACCGCCGGTGTCCGTGGAGCCGACGGAGACCAGGTCGTGGCCGGGTATGTCGATGGTGCCGACACGGAACGCCTCGGTGTCGCGGACGGCCGTGACCTTGAAGGTGGTGGCGCGGCCGGAGACGGAGAGCGAGGCGTCGATCTCGATGCCGGGCAGGTCGGTGAAGGTCAGCGTGTAGCGGGCGGTCGAGGCGGTGACCTCGGGGGCGCCCTTGAGCTTCACGGGGTGCGCGGTGCCGTTGAGGGTGACGGCGGTGACCGGCTGCGTACTGCCGAGCAGCTGATCGCCGCTCGCCTTGTCGGTGTACGCCAGGACGCGCGGGAAGTCGTCGGCGACCGCGACCGAGAGCTGCGCGGACCGGATGACGGTGGCGTCCGCGGGCACGGCCGACTCGACTGCGGCGGGTGAGGGGGCGGCGGCTGAGGCGGGGAGTGCGGTCCCCACCAGCGCCAGGACGGCGGCTGAGGCGGCGGCGACAGCGCCCGCCGAAGTGAATCTTCGCGACATGTGCTCTGAGTAGTCCCCGTGGCTGGACAGCGTCAACGACGTGCGGCCCCTGGGGGCCCTCCAGTCCAACAACCGCTTTGCGTAAGTCCAAGTGGACGGTACGTGTCCGCAGTTCGGCGACCGGGGTGCGCGGCGCGGTCGTCAGCCGTGCCGTCCGTCCGCTCCGGGGTCGTCGGCGCCGCCGGACGCTGCGGGCTCCGCCGCTTCGGCATTCTTGCCTTCCGCCCAGGTCAAAGTGGCCACCAGGGAGCGGAATGCGGTGCGGTAGACGCGCGGCCCGGTGCCCGTGTGGTGCTGGAAGTGGTGGCGCAGGTTGGCGGGTGTGCCGAACCCGGTGCGTACGGCGATGCGTTCCACCGGCTCGTCCCCGCGCTCCAGCAGCCGCTGCGCCGCCTGGACGCGGGCGCGCAGCAGGTACTGGAGCGGGGAGAGCCCGGTCTCGGCCCGGAAGCGCCGGTTCAGGCCGCGCACGGTGAGCCCCGCGTGGTCGGCGATGTCGCTCAGCGTCAGCGGGTGGTCGAGGTGGGCCTCCATCCACCGGGTGGTGGGCCCGAGGGAGTGCGGGCCGGCCCGGTGCCGGGATGCGGCGGCAGGGGCCTTCTCGGCATCGGCGTCGGCGGGTGCGTGGAGCTGCATGAAGACCTGCCGCTCCGTCTCGATGGCGACCGGTGTGCCGTGGTCCAGGGTGATCAGGTGCAGGCAGAGGTCGAGGCCGCCGAGCACTCCGGCCGCGCTGTGGAAGGGATCCGCGTTCACGACGACTCCTTCCGGATCGACGTCGATCAGGGGATGGCGTCGCGCCAGCTCCGCCGCGTACTGTCGCCCGGTGGCCGCCCGGCGTCCGTCGAGGAGCCCGGTGGCGGCGAGGGTGAACGTCCCGGTGCCGAACGCGCCGATGCGGGCTCCCCGGTCCGCGGCGGCCCGCAGGGCGTCGGCGACCCCGGGGTCCGGCTCGTCGCGGAAGGCGGCGTGGCCGGGCAGCAGTACGGTGTCGGCGTCCGCCAGCCCGTCCAGGCCCCAGGGCGTGTCGACGGCGAAGGGCGCCGGGAGGCCGGTCCCGCGAAAGCCCGGGGCGGTGCAGTACCGCAGCTCGTACGCGACATGCGGGTGGTGCCGGGCGGCCGTGCCGAAGCACATTCCGGGCCCGGTGAGTTCATGGCCCGGCACCCCGTCGAGCGCGAGGACGGCGATCACTGACATGTCCAGAATTTAGCCGAGGGTGACATCAGGACCGCTTTTTCCGGACGGGGCCAGTACGCAGGATGGGTGTTGCGCGGCACCGGAAGCGAGACGACGCCCGGCAGCCGGTTCGCACATCCACCACGCGCACGATGCGCATCGAACGAAGGAATTACCCGTGTTCACACGCAGTTCGACGTCCGCTGCCCCGTCCCGGTCCCGTAAGTCCCGCTCGCGCCGTGCGGGACGGTTCGCCGCCGTCGCCCTGGCCGCGACGGCCTGTGTCACGGCGATGTCCGGCAGCGCCAACGCCATCGTCAACGGGCAGGAGGCCACGCAGCGTTACCCGTTCATGGCCACGCTCCCGCAGTGGGCCGGCGAGGTGCACGCCCAGTGCGGCGCATCGCTGATCGACTCGCGCTGGCTGGTGACGGCGGCCCACTGCGTCAACCCGGAGGCGCTGGACGGCATCGTCCGCATCGGCTCCAACGACCGCGAGTCCGGCGGCACCGTGCGCCACATCAAGCGGACCGTCGCCCACCCTGCCTACGACGTCGAGTCCAACCCCAGCAGGAACGACATCGCGCTCGTCGAGCTGGACCGCCCGGTCAAGGAGAAGCCCATCCGCATCGCCAAGTCGGTGGGCGAACCCGGCACCCCGACGCGCCTGCTCGGCTTCGGCACCGTCCTGGACACCGACCACCTCCCCGACGCGGTGTTCCCGGACAAGCTCAAGCAGCTGGACACCCGCATCGGCGCCGTGAACGAGTGCTCGCCCGGCCGCGCCGACAAGACCCGGATCTGCACGATCAGCAAGACGGCGGGCGCCATGGCCTGCTTCGGCGACTCCGGCGGCCCGCAGATCCAGCACGGCCGGGACGGGCGCTGGGAGCTGGTCGGCGCCACGTCGGGCGACGGGGACACCGACCCGACCTGCGGCACCGGCCCCGGCATGTACACCAACGTTCCCGCGTACGCGAAGTGGATCGACAAGACCATCCACGCGCACCGCTGACGCGACACGTACCCGGGTGGGCGGACCGGCCCGCCCGGGTACGCCCCGACCACCGCAGCTCCCCGTCCGCCATCCCCCGCCCTCGGATAGATTCTGCATATGCCCGTAATCGCCGTTCTTGTGCCCGACAGGCTCCCCGGACACCAGCTGACCACCCCCGGGCTGGTCTTCGGGACGGCGACGACCAGCCACCCCGACGCCGACTACGAGGTGCGGCTCTGCGCCGCCCCCGGCCTCACCGCCACGGGGGCACCCGCACCGCTCCGGATCTCCGTCCCGTGGGGGCTCGACGGCCTCGCCGACGCGGATGTCGTCCTGATCCCCGGCCAGGACGGCGACGCCCCCCGCGACGATCCCACGCCCGAGGTGCTCGCGGCACTCCGGGCCGCAGCCGCCCGCGGCAGCCGTATCGGCGCGATCGGAACCGGAGTCTTCACCCTCGCGGCCACCGGCCTCCTGGACGCCCGCCGCGCCACGACCGGCTGGCGCCACACCGAGGAGCTGGCCCGCCGCCACCCCCGTATCGAGGTCGATCCGGTCGGCACTGTCGTGGCCGACGGCCCATTCCTCACCTCGGCCGGGATCTTCGGCAGCCTGGACGTCTGCCTGCGTCTGCTGGCCCAGGACCACGGCGAGCGGGTGGCCGGTGAGACATCCCGGGAACTCCTCACCCCGCTCCTGCCCCACGGCGACCGCGTCCAGGAGACCATCGACCGCGAACTCACCGAGAGCGCGGGCATCGAACCGACGCTGCGCTGGCTGGAGGCCCGCCTGCACCTCCCGCTGACCCCGGCGGACCTCGCCGCGCACGCGGGGATCAGTCTCAGCAGCCTCAACCGCCGCTTCCACGCGCAGACCGGCGCCACCCCGCCCCAGTACCTGCTGCGCCGGAGGCTGGAGCGGGCCCGCGAACTGCTGGAGGACACCGACGAAGGGGTGGAGCGGGTGGCGGCCCGGTGCGGTTTCACCTCGCCGGCCAGCCTGCGCCACCACTTCTCCCGACTGACGGGCACCACACCACGCGCCTACCGGACCCGCGCGCGAGGCGGGCCACATCGGGGCGGACATTCGTGAACAGTCGCTGAACAGGCCGGGACTGCTGCTTCGACCATGGGTGTGTGCAGGAACAGTGGAAAAGTTCCCCGAAGCCGGCCCTCCGATCCGGAGGCCCCGTACATGCTGATGGCCGCGGAGAAGCCGGTCGTCATGGCGATGGGCTGACCACGGTTTCGTCTCACCGGCCGAGCGCCTGCCGGACGGCGTGGAGCCGGTCCGGCAGGCGTCACCGGCGGTCGTGGAACGTCACCAGCGGAGGGCGGTGAAGTCGATCGGCCGGGGCCGCAGCAGCGCCGTGCGTTCCGCCAGTGCGTGCAGCCGCCGGGACATCTCGCCGGCATCCAGAAGGTGCCGGTCGCCGTGGCCGGGCAGCACCCACTCGAACCGCAGGTGCCCCGCCGTCCTCGCCAGGGAGGCGGCCAACTCCTCGATGGAGTACCAGGTCACGCTCTCCGCGACTTCGAGATCACCGGTCGTACGCGACCAGTAGAAGCTGTCGCCGCTGAAGCAGTACCGGTCGTCCGCGAGATAGAGCACGCTGCCCCGGGTGTGGCCGGGCAGCGGATGGGCGGTGACACCCTCGCCGATCTCCACCGGGTCGAGCCCCCGGATCACCTGGTCCGCGTCCGGCGCCGCGTCGAGGTCCCCTTCGTGGATCCACATCCGGGCGCCGAAGTGGTCGGCGTAACGGCGCCCGTGCGCGACGTGGTCGCGATGGGTGAGCAGCACATCGGTGACGGGCCCCGTCGTCGCCACGTACCGCTCGGCCAGTTCGGTGCTCCAGCGCGGGGTGTCGATCATCATGACCGTGCCGGACGGGCGCCGCAGCAGATAGGAGTTGGCGCCGGCGGTCTGCCGGGAGTTGTGCCCGCAGACCAGTACGCCGTCGTCCAGCGCCATCGGGAACGGGTCCAGCGCGGGGTCCGGCTGTCCGGACGCGGGCCGGATCGAGCGGGTGTGGCAGGCGAAGACGGCGGCGTGTAAGCGCCGGTTCTCCGCCTCGTCGCCCGGTTGCCGCAGGATCCGTGACGCCCCTTCCTCCTCTCCGATCAGCTCGGGCGCGAACTGTCGGGCCACGTCGCAATTGGTGCAGCGGTCGTCCACGTACCAGTCAGCCATGGCAGGGCTCCTTCCACTTCCACGGGATACGACCCCGTCGAGGGCCGCCGTTCCAGGGATAGCCCACGCGCGACCGGAACCGGTAGACCCTGCCGATCTTGTATCTCGGCCCCCGGGTCTATCTCGTCGACATGCCGCGACCCACCCCCGCCGACGCATCGAACTCGCACCACACCACCTTGCCGGGGTTCCGCTCCCCCACCCCCCACTTGTCGGCGAGCGCCGCCACCAGCAGCAGCCCCCGTCCGCCCTCCGCGTCGGGCACCGCGCCCTCATCGGCGAGGCGCACCTCCCCGTCGCCGCTGTCGTGGACCTCGACCCGCAGGACCCCGTCGGCCGGCTCCAGGTAGAGGTGGGTACGGAAACCGCGTCCGGGCGGGACGCCGTGCAGGAGGGCATTGGTGACGAGTTCGCTCACGCAGAGCAACACGTCGTCGGCACGGGCATCGCACGCCCAATCGATAAGGGCCTGGCGCACGAACTGTCGTACGAGCGGGACGGACCGGCGTTCCCTGCGGTGGAACGCCTCGCGGAAGTAGGGGAGTTGAGTTGATTCGTTCACGCAGCCAACGTCACACAAAGTCACTATCGTTGATCAGCGCGTCGGGTCGTACAACGCACTTGTACGGGGCCTGACGGGTCATCCGGGTTTCGCGACGGGGAGAGGCACTTCATGCACTCGGCGAAGAAGAACAAGCGGATCACGTCCTGGCACCTGATCGGCGCCCAGCTGGCGACGTTCCGCAAGGCGGCCCGGATGACGCAGGCGGCGCTGGCCGATCAGTTCTGCGTGGGCGAGGACACGATCGCGTCGATCGAGCAGGGGCGCAGGGCGCTGCAGTGGGACTTCGCGGTCCAACTGGATGAACTGCTGGACACGAAGGGGGCGTTGCAGGTCGCGGTGTCGAAGGTGCCGCAGAAGGAGCGGTTTCCTGCGTTCGTACAGGACTACGTGGAGTACGAACAGGAGGCAGTGACGCTGCTCTGGTACGAGAACCAGGTCGTGCCCGGGCTCCTCCAGACGGAGGAGTACATCCGGTTCGTCTTCTCCTGCCTCTACCCGCCCCTCGAAGAGGACGAGCGGGAGGAGTGGGTGACGGGTCGACTCGACCGGCAGAAGCTCCTCGAACGCAAACCTCGGCCGATGCTGCACTTCGTGCTGGAGGAGAGCATTCTGCGCGGCCGGCTCGGGGACCCCACCGTGCTCCAGGAGCAGATCCGGCATCTGCGCCGGTGCATGGAACTCCCTTTCCTGGGGCTCCAGATCATGCCGACGAAGCTCCCGAAGCATGCCGGACTCGCGGGGCCCATGGTGCTGCTGGAGACTCCCGACCACGACCATCTCGCCTACGTCGACAGCCAGCTGACGGGCTATCTCTACGATGATCCAGATGACGTCAGCGTGCTCCAGCAGAAATATGGGATGCTGCGTTCGCAGGCACTCTCCGTCGAGAAGACCGCACGCCTACTGGACGAACTGCTTGGAGAAACATGACCCGCGCAGCACACCCGGCTCCCCGTACCACCGCCCTCGCCTGGTTCAAGTCCAGCTACAGCAACGACCAGGGCGGCGCCTGCCTCGAAGTCGCCTACGACTGGCGCAAGTCCAGCTACAGCAGCGATCAGGGCGGCGACTGCGTCGAGGTGGCCACCCACCCCACCGCCGTCCACATCCGCGACTCCAAGGTCACCGACGGCCCCGTCCTCACCGTTCCGCCCGCCGCCTGGGCCGCCTTCCTCAGCCTCGGCTTCACGGCCTGAGGGTCGACACCACCGGGATTCGGCCCCCACGTGCGCCGGACCGTTGGGCCTGATCGCCGGCTCGGCGACCTTCGACGAGTCGCAGCTTCCGGTTGTCGTGTCATCGCGAGCCCACTGATCTCCGATACGACCGCACCGATCACCGCGTCCAGCACCGCATCCGCGCGCTCCGCATGCCCGCCCGCCTGAATGCGCCCATCCTGGCCATCCCGGCCGGCGGCGGCCTGTATCAGCAAGGCGAGGTCCATGCCGGCCTGCACCGACGGGCATCGGCACCACGATCGCGCGTCGAAGCCCGATCGAGCCTGCGAGGTCCGGCTGATCCGTTGAGGTTGCCGCGCCTCCTCCGTGCTCGCCGGCCGGACGAACGCTCCCGGACGACGTCGGCAGACTACTTCCCGGAGCAGGCCGCAAACCGACAGGTTTCGGTCATGCGGTCGACGGTTGCCTCGTCAGAGGGTTCGCCCCGTGTCCCGCGGCTTGTGTGCCGAGGCCCGCGGCTATGGTCTGCCCTTCGACTACAGGGAGTGCGTCATGCGCAAGTTTTGGCTGTCCGTGGCCGCGGTTGCTGCCGCTGCCGGGCTACTCACGGCGTGTTCGGGTGCAAAGGACTCCACCGACTCCGCGAAAGAGGGCGCCCCGACAGCGGGGACGGGGAGAGCCTGGAGCGAGGAGGCCTCGGCGGCGAACCCGTCGAGGGACGTCAAGATCGTGAAGTCAGGGTTCGAGGGCCATCGGGCCCGGGGCCATCGCGCGTACGTTGTGCACTACACGATCAGGAACGGCGGGAGCGGGGCGGCGAGTTACTTCGCGCAGTTCGAGTTCCTGGACAAGGACGGGGATGTTCTCGGGAACACCGGGGTGACGGCCGACAGGCTGGGCCCCGGGAAGACGACGACGGGGAGCTCGGCGCCACGGGACGCGGAGATCGAAGACGGCACCGTCAAAGACATTGCGTCCGTGCGCGTCACGCACGTCGAGCGCACGTGACGCGCGTACCGGTCACTTCCGCACATCGTCCAGCAAGGTATCCGAGGCGCCCGGCACGTCGATCACGCCGTTGCGCGGCATGATTCCCTCCGATGCCGCGACCGGCACCGCCTTCGTGAAGGACAGGGACGGCTTCGAGATGTGACACCTCGGGCCCTGCCGGGTCTCCGGCGTCGACCGCAGGTTGGATGCACGACGGTCACCACGCAACGGGGCCAAGGCGGGCCCGCATGTACGCTGCCCGGCATTCGGCTCCCTCGATGGATGGATCGACCTCGTGCACGTTGTGTTCACCGGCCGCGTCATCGAGTGGCGGGGGCCTTCACCGTTCTGCTTCGCCGCCGTGCCCGACGACCAGGCCGCCGACATCTGCGAGGTGGCTGCGCTGGCCACGTACGGCTGGGGCGCGCTCCCCCTGGACGCGCGCATCGGCGAGACCGCTTTCACCACGTCGCTCTTCCCCAAGGACGGCAGCTACCTGCTGCGGCTCAAGAACGCGGTCCGCAAGCCGCAGGGACTCTCGGCAGGTGACGAGGTGACCGTGACCACGACCGTCCGCGTGTAGCTGTCGCGTGATGTGGGTGTCGGCAGGATCGCGACCGGCCGCATCGCCCGAACCGCTTGGCAGGCCGGCTCATTTCTGCATCCGGACGGTGCCCGCGACCCGGCCGCTGTGCCCGAGCCCTCTCCTCAGCGCTCCCGCGTGTACGTCACGATCCACGCAATGGCGAGAACAACTCCGAGAACCCCCACGCCGAAGATACCGAAGGCCGTCCAGATCCCCTTTCCGTCCACCACGGAGCGCACCCCGCCGGCGAGCCCGCCGACGGCCATGCAGATGCCGAGGACGAACGCCCGTGAACTCCGGGGGCGCAGCCAGTGCCACAAGTTCGGACGGCGGCGACCAGGCGGCGGCGGGCCTGCGGAGTGCTTCACCGGTACCTCACCTTTCCTGGTTCTGCAGGGGCTTCCACATGGGTGTCACCGGGTTCCTTCTTCGACGGCGTGTAGTAGAAGTCGATTCCCGTCGCCACCACGGCGACCGGCGCACCGAATATCTTCCCCCCGAACTTGCCGACCGTGTTGATGAACGTGGGGCGATGGTGTTTCCCCTTTACGTCGCTCAGGATCGATCCCTTCTCAAGATGCTTGCTGGCCTCGCCGGCGGCATAGGCGGGCGTTCCGCCGATGAACCCCTGCACCGCGCCGTTGATGTCTCCGTGCAGGAGTGCCTCACCGCCGCCCATCCAGGATCGGTAACTGAGGAACTCGGCAATGGGCTTGATGGTGCCGCTGCCCCACTTCTTGGGGGGCTCGTACTCCGTCTTGTCCAGCTTTGTTCGTTGTTCTTGCACCATGCCCGTCTTCGCATCCTTCAGCGAGCCGTAGTGCATGCTGCTGAACTCGTGCGGGTCCTTGGTGAGATCCCTCAAACCCCAGGCACAGAGTGCGTCGGCGTCGACCGCACGCTGGAGAATGGCCTCCAGTCGATCGACGAGTGCGTCGACGTCACCCTGGGCCGCGTGGGAGCCCTCCGGGTGCGTGATGACTCCGTCCGGGGCGATTCTGAGGCCGTGCGGCGGATTGTCGTAAATCGTTTCGAGATCGGCCTTGGCTTGCGTCAACTCACCGTAGGCGTCCTTGAGTATGTTGGTGATGCTCTCGGCCTGGGTCACCGCATCGCGGAACTCGGCTGCCGTCCTCGTGACGAACGGCTTGGTGACGGAAGCGTTCTCGCCCTTCCAGGCCGTCCCTTCCGCATAGGAACTCATGTCCCCTGCGTCCTTGGCGAGTTCCTTGAGTTTTTTGACCATGGCAACCCAGTCGTCGATCGCCGAATCGAGTGGCTTGGTCTTCAGGTTGAGAAGCTGCTGGAAAACCAGCACCGGGCACCTCGCCTGGGTGGGGAAAGAAGGGAAGTAAGGAGGAAGGTGGATGAATAGCCGGAGGAGGCCGGATCACATGATGGGACCCTGAGCCTTCGGTATCGAGGGCTTGGTGTCTTCTTCGGGGACGTCGTAGTAATCGGCAATCCTGGACGCGCTGACCTGGGTGGCGACCCATTCGTCGTCCTTTTTCTTCGACGCCTTCGTGAAGTCGAGATGATTGGAAATGTGCGCGCAGGAATCGGCCAGTGTCCCGACCTGCTCGTCCCACACCTTGGATGCGGCGGTCAGCGCCTTGCCCATCTCGAACCCGTCCGATGCCAGGCTCGTACCGGCGGCCTCGGTCGTGGTCCGGGCGTGCGTGCCGTCGGCCTTCAGGTTGTTGTGCAACTGGTAAGCGAAATGGCCGATCTTGCCCAGCTCGTCGTCGTAGATGACGAGGTCCCCGTCGGACGGCGCCGAGCGCGGGTCCGACGTCGGCGCACCGTTCAGCTGCATACGGGCGGCGGCATTCGCCTTGAGGCCGGCCCACTCTTCCTCGAAGGACATGAACCCTCCTGGTGATCGCGATGGCCGGCGCCACTGACGTGCCAAATCCGGTTATTGACCGATCCGGCGGTACGCCGAACCGGTCAGCTCGGGTCAGGGCCTCGGTAGTTGACCATGCTAATCCGTCACACATTCGAATCGACGAGGTGGTGCCCCTCGTCGAGGCCCGGCGCAGCCGACGTGGTGTGAGACAGCGACACGGGGTGTCCCTGTCCGGCGGACAGGGGCACCCCGTGCGGGTCGATGCGTGCAGAAGTCAGCAGCCGCCGCAGTTGTAGTACGTCACATCCCAGTGGTTGCCCTCGTCCGCGTAGACGTTGCCGGAACCCGACTTGTACTGGGGTGCACCGTCGCCACGCAGCCCTATGTAGGTGAAGACGCCGTGGACGTAGTTCGTGAGACAGGTGGACTTGCCGAAGTCGAGCTTGTACCCGTTCCAGTGCGAGTACGTACCACTGGCGTGCCCGGTCTCGGTACCGCCGGTGATGTTCAGCGCGCAGCCCGTGGCGCTCTTGAGGGTCTGGGCGCCCTGAGCGGTGGCCAGGTTGAGCTGGTCGAACGAGGTACAGGTGGCCACGTTGCGGTTGGAGCAGCCGCCGGAGGACGACCAGGTGATTCCGGAGGAGCTGAACCGGGCGGCGGCCTGTGCGTGGGTGAGCTTCGTGTCGGCGTGGGCCTGGGTGGCACCGCTGCCGAGAACGCCGACGCCGGGGGCGAAGAGGACGCCGAGGACGAGGGCGAGGGCGGTCAGGACGGGGCGAAGTGTCATACGGGACACCATGGGGGGACTCCTCCTGCTCATGACAAATAAGGGGCAGGGAGATAGTGCCCGAGTTCTACGCGCGTCCGCCAGAGGGCGAAAGGGGCGGATGGCGACAGGCGAGTCGCCCTTCGCGAACAACCCGCACCCTTGATGTTGAACTTTGAACTAGATGCGGCTAGAGTCAATCTCGTTGAAGGTTAAACAACAACTTCGACCGCCACTCGACCACGTCCCCCGAGGAGGAGCCATGGCTCTGTTCAACCGCAAGAACAACAACGCCCCGTCCGCCACCGCCGTCGCCACCGCCCCCGCCGTGGACCCGGCCCTCGCCGCCCTCACCGGCGACTACACGATCGACCCGGCGCACTCCAGCATCGGATTCACCGTGCGTCACGCCATGGTCACCAACGTGCGCGGCACCTTCGGCGAGCACGAGGGCAGCCTGAAGCTCGACGGTCACAACCCCGCGAACTCCGCCGCCTCGATCGACGTCAAGATCGCCAGCGTCGACACCGGCATCGCCGACCGCGACGGCCACCTGGTCAGCGGCGACTTCTTCGACGCCGAGAAGTTCCCCCTCATGACCTTCCGCTCCACACACGCCGAGCAGCTCGGCGGCGACAAGTACCGCATCACCGGCGACCTCACCATCAAGGACGTCACGCGTCCCCTCGCCATCGACCTGGAGTTCAATGGCTCCGCCACCGACGTCTACGGCAACGAGCGCGTCGGCTTCGAGGGCGGCGCGGACATCCTGCGCTCCGACTGGGGCCTGACCTGGAACGCGGCGCTGGAGACCGGCGGCGTGATGGTCAGCGACAAGGTCAAGCTCAACTTCGACATCTCCGCGATCAAGGCCGCAGCAGCGCAGGCCTGACGCCTCCCGCTGCCTCACGCCTGAACCCGAGCGCGCCCGCCTTCCCCCCTCCCCCGCCTGGGGTCGGAAGGCGGGCGCTCGTCGTCGGGCGGGATGGCGCACCACCGTGATCCGACCGGACCACTCCCTTCGTGCGGCCTCTGCGGACCGGCCGGTCACAACCCGTGTCGTCGCTCCCCGAGCACCCGCTCGCAGACTTCACGCTCCGCCGCCGCCGAGAAGGCCGCGCGGCGACGGGCCGCGACCGCCCGGCGGGTCTCTTCGGCGATCAGATCCGTATTGATCGCCGCGGCGGCCCGCATCCCGGCGTTGGCGGCGCCGATGACCTGCCCCTTCAGGTCGGCGACGTTGCCGGCCACCCAGACGCCGGGGACTTCCGTCGCACCGGTCGGATCGGCGGCGATGTACGTGCCGATCACCTGACCGCCCATCTCCTGCTCGACCGCCGTCAGACCCAGGGTCGCGAGAGCGCCCGCGCGGGCGGTGAAGCGGGGCTGGACCACGACGGCCTCGCACGCGATCACCCGGCCGCCCGCCAGCCGTACCCCGGTGAGCCGGTCGTCCGTCACCTCAAGACCGGCCACTTCCCCGTCGACCACGGCAACGCCACGTGCGGCCAGTTGCTCGTACTCCTCCTCGGTCGGCTCGGGCCCGGCGTGGACGAAGAAGGTGATGTCCGCGCTCCACTGACGCCACAACAGCGCCTGATGCACGGCCAGGGGGCCGGTGGCGAGGATGCCGATCGGGCGGGTTGCGACCTCCCAGCCGTGGCAGAACGGGCAGTGCAGGACCTCGCGCCCCCACCGCTCGACCACGCCCGGCACCGAGGGCAGTTCATCGACGAGGCCGGTGGCCACCAGCAGCCGGCGCGCCACGACAGCAGCCCCGTCCTCCCGTACGACGCGGAACCCCTCGCCGCCGGACAGCCGCTCGACGGCCACCACCGTGCCCTCGACGATCTCACCCCCATAACCGGTCACCTCGTCACGGCCGGCGGCCAGCAGCTCCGAGGGCGGTGTGCCCTCGCGTCCCAGGTAGCTGTGCACGTGCGACGCGGGGGCGTTGCGCGGCCGGCCCGCGTCGACCACCAGCACCGATCGACGCGCCCTGGCCAGCGATACGGCTCCGCTCAGCCCGGCGGCTCCACCGCCGATCACCACCACGTCGTACCGCTGGTCCACGTCGTTCATGTCGTTCGTGTCGCTCATGTCGTTCATGAGAAGCACCTCCGTTCACCGGAGAGCGTCCGCGGTGGAGCACGAAATCGGCAAGCATCCTTGCTGAAGCGGCAAATTCTTGACCTTGTCACCGATTGCGCGGCCGCACTGAACCAGCACGCCCGGATCCTGGGCGGCCTGCAACACCCGCTCGTCACCGGGGACGACAACACCCGCTCGTCACCGGGGACGACCGGACCCTGGAGACGGGACTACGTCAACTGGCACCGACGGACGAGCAGTTGCGGGCAGAACTCTCCGCGGCCGTCAGACCTTGAACCCGCGCCCCGTCCCACTGTTCCGCCCGCCGCCTGGTCGGCATTCCTCGACGGCGCGGTCTCGGCCTGATCAGGGAAGGCGTGGGTCAGGCAGTCCGGTCCGCGTCCGCTTCTCGGTGCATGCCCATGCACAGCGCCCAGATGACGAGGATGTTGACGACGATCACCACCAGGGCCCACAAGGGGTAGAACGGCAGCCACAGGAAGTTGGCGATCGCGCCCAGGCCGGCCACGGCGACACCGAAGAAGCGTGCCCACAGGGCTCCGGCGAATACGGCGCAGCCGGCGAGGAGGAGGGCGATGCCCAGGATGAGGTGGACCCAGCCCCAGCCCGCCAGGCTGAACTCGAACACATAGTGGCGCGTCGCGACGAAAAGGCGGTCTTTCGAGATGGCCGCGATCCCCTCGAAGATCGCCATCGCTCCGCCCAGGATCATCAGGACTGCTGCCAGGACTGTCGTACCGGATGTGGGCGCGTGCGTGGGGCTCGGTTTCGTGCGGCTCGGTCCGGGTCCGGTGGTGTCACTGGCCATTTCGATCTCCTTGGGTGACGTAGCCGTGATCCCCCGTTTCAGCGTGTCACGACGGCTCTCCGACGGCACTCCGGGCGACGTACGCTTCAGTCGTCCTGCGTCCCCGATTCGCCGACCGTCTGCTCCGACCAGATCACCTTGCCCGTCTCGGTGTAGCGGGTGCCCCAGCGTTCGGCGAACTGGGCGACGAGGAACAGACCCCGGCCGCCCTCGTCCGTCGTCGCCGCGTAGCGCAGATGCGGTGAGGTGTTGCTGGTGTCGGACACCTCGCAGATCAGGTTGCGGTCGTACAGCAGGCGGACCTCGATCGGTCCTGTGCCGTAGCGCACCGCGTTGGTGACCAGTTCGCTCAGGATCAGCTCGGTGGTGAACGCCTCCTCGTCCAGGCCACGCTCGCTGAGCCACTGGGCCACGTTCTTGCGGACCCCGGCGACGGCCGCCGGATCGGTGGCCACGGCCCATTGCGCGACCTGGTTCGGATCGAGCGTGCGGGTGCAGGCCACCAGGATGGCGACGTCGTCGGTCGGCGGCCCGGACAGCATCGCGTCGAGCACGTCGTCACAGGTCTCCTCCGGCGTCCGGTCGCGACCGGCGAGAGTGGCGCGCAGCAGCTCCAGGCCGGCGTCGATGTCCCGGTCGCGGCTCTCGAGAAGACCGTCCGTGTAAAGGACCAGACGGCTCCCTTCGGGTACGTGGAACTCGGCCGCCTCGAAGGGCATGCCACCGATGCCGAGGGGCAGACCGACCGGAACCTCGGGAACTTCGACGCTGCCGTCCGGAAGGATCAGCACGGGCCCGGGGTGGCCGGCCCGGGCCACCGAGCAGTTTCCGGAAACCGCGTCGTAGATCGCGTACAGGCAGCCGGCTCCGGCGATCTCGGCGCCGTCACCGGCCGCCTCGTCCTGGTCGATCCGGCTGACCAGTTCGTCGAGATGTCCGAGAAGCTCGTCGGGCGCGAAGTCCAGCGCGGAGAAGTTGTGGATGCTGGTGCGCAGCCGCCCCATGGTGGCGGCGGCGTGCAGCCCGTGTCCGACCACATCACCGACGACCAGTGCGAACCGGGCGCCGGACAGCGGGATCACGTCGAACCAGTCGCCGCCCACCTCGGCCCGCGCCGGCAGATAGCGGTGGGCCACGTCGAGGGCGTTCTGCTCGGGCAGGTCGCGGGGCAGCAGGCTGCGTTGCAGCGTCACGGCCATTTCGTGCTCGCGTGTGTACCTGCGGGCGTTGTCCACACTGACGGCCGCCCGGGCCACCAGTTCCTCGGCGAAGGACTGGTCGTCTTCGTCGAACGGGTCGGCATTGCCCGCGCGCCAGAAGTTGGCCAGGCCCAGGATGACGCCACGTGCGTGCAGCGGTACGGACAGCACCGAGTGGAATCCGTAGTCCAGGATCTTCGAGGCCCGCTCGGGGTCCCAGTACCGCCATCCCAGCTGCGCGATCACCTCCGGCCCCAGCCCGACCTCGTCGATGTTCACGCGCATGGCCCGGGTCCTGGAGGGAACGAATCCGACCAGTCGGCCGATCGAGTACAGGGGCTGGTCCGGGTCCGTGGCGGCGATGGCGGTACGGCGCATGTCCAGCGGGGCACTGTCCGGCGTGGTCGGTTCATCCCCGGGAAGCGCGAGATCGGCGAGGTCGACGCTCGTGGCGTCGGCGAATCCGGGAGTCGCCACATCCGCCAGCTCCTGGGCCGTCCGGCTTACGTCGAGGGTGGTGCCGATCCGGGCACCGGCCTCGTAGAGGAGCAGCAGGCGTTCATGGACGTTTTCCGCCTTCCCTGCGACCTTGCGGAGCTCGGTGGTGTCCCGCAGGGTCGCCACGGTGGCGGGCGGCCCGCCACCCGCGCCCGCCGGCCGGAGGTTGACGGCCAGCAGCCGGTTGCGGACGCGCAGCACCTCGTCCGTGACGGTACGGCCGGAGGCGAGCAGTTCCACGGTCTCCGGGTCCAGTCCGAGGTCCGTCAACGCGCGGCCCTCGGCATCCGGGGGAAGGGCGAGCAGTCTGCGGGCCTCGTCGTTGACCAGCGTCAGCCGGTGGTCGGCCCCGACGATGAGGACGGCCTCACGGACCGCGTGCAGCACCGCGTCGTGGTGCTCGTACATCCGGGTCATCTCTGCCGGTCCGAGCCCGTGTGTCTGACGGCTCAGCCGTCTGCTCAAGAGCAGCGCGCCGCCCGCGGTGACCGAGAAGGCGGCCACCCCGACGGCAATGCTGAACGGGATGGACCGGGCAGCCACACTGTTCACCGACCTGTCGGTGAGCCCGACGGACACCACGCCGGCGACCGAACCGTCGAGCCGCTTGACGGGCACCACCGAGTTGATCGACGGCCCTTGGCTGCCGGAGAAGCTCCTGGTGAAGCCGTGGCCGGCCAGTGCCTCTTTGTACGGGCCGATGATGTGTTTACCGATCAGCGCGGGGTCGGGGTGGGTGTAACGGATGCCCTGGGGGCTGGCGACGACGACGGTATCGACATGTGTCTGCCGGCGGACCTGCTCCGCGCGTGGCTGCAGGATGGCGGTGGGGTTCTTGCTGTCCAGCGCCGGTACGATCCCGGGCGAGTGGGCGAATGTCTCGGCCACGCTGAATGTGCGCAGCCGGGCCTCCTGCAGGCTGTCGCTGCGGCCCTGCAGCACCAGCGCGATCCCGCCGCCTGCGATGAGCAGGAGTACGAGCCCGAGCACGAAGCAGAAGACCTGGCCGGCCACGGTGCGCAGACTGAACAGGGCCAGCAGTTCGCGGCCCGGGGAGCGGTGGGTCATGTCCCGACCGGGCGGCGCGGGGGTGGCTTGCCCCGAGCGCCCCCCATCGTGCCGATGTGGTCGCCGGACGGAGCGTCGCAACCTCGCCCGGAATCGGCCGATACCAGACATAACTTCAGGTCTAGCATGAATCGCACCTGCCCGAGAGATAGCCGGTCAGCGGCTCAGAACCCGCCTCCGTCGAAGCCGCCGCCCCCGAGGTCGCCGCCGCCGAAGCCGCCGCCGTCGAAGCCCGAAGAGTCGAAGTCGGAGCCGGAGAAGTCCCCGCCGCTCCAGTCACCGCCGGAGCCGAAGTCACCACCGCCGTACTCCGCCGCGTACGCCGGGCTCGACAGCGCCGAGCCGAGCAGTGTGCCGACCAGCAGGCCGGGGAGCAGACCGCCGCCGAAGTAGCCGCCCGCCCAGGGGCCGTACGCCGGGCCCGCCTCCCAGTACGGGCGGCGGCGGCCGTCGCCCGTGTCGACGGTACGGCCGAGCGGCTCCTCGCCCTCGCGCAGCCGGATCTCGTCCGCCGCACAGACCGGGACCTCACGGGCCGTTCCGCCGGACGGGGACCACCGGACGTCGGCGACCGAGGGGCCGTGGCGCGGATCGAAGAAGCACGGCGGGCGGCGGGCGGGCGGTTCACCGCCTTTGCGGCGGGCCTCCAGGACTGCGAGGGAGAAGCGGCCGTCCTCCAGGGCCTGGGTGACACCGCGCACATCGGACGGGTGCTGGGCCTTCGACATGCGGATCTTGGCGCTCTCGTAGGAGTCGAGCGCCCTCTCGTAGTCGGCGCGCATGCTGTCGTCGGCGCCCGGCTCGGCGGGGTGGAAGTCGAGCCGGTCCAGGGTTTCGCCGTACGCGGTGATGTCCTCGTCCACGACGACCCGGAGCTTGTCGAGTGCGGCCCGCTCCTCGGCCTCCTTGCGCTTCCGGTTGCGCCGGAAGATCGTGTAGGCCGTGCCGGCGCCCAGCACCAGGATCGCGCCGACCGTGATCAGTCCGACGGTGGACGATGATCCGTTGCCCGCGGAGCCGCCCCAGGAGGCGGGGGCGCTGCCCCGGGCCTGTTCGACGGCCCGGTCGACAAAGGCGTTCAGCTGGGTCGCGGCGTCGGTGTCCGTGCCGGGTGTCTTCACGGCGGCGACGAGGTTCTGGACCGCTCGGGTGGACATCACCCGGGGGTCGGCGCCCGCGTTGAACCCATTGCCGAGGCGGACCGCGTAGACGCCGGTGATGCCGGTGTCGGTGCGCAGGGTGGTGAGCAGGTTCTGCTCGGGGAACGCCGAGGTCCGCGGCAGCACCGCCACGAACACGGGCTTGTCGGCGTCCTTGATCTTCTTCGTCAGGGCGGCCGCCTGACCCGGTGAGAGCTGGTCGGCGGCGGCCGGGTCGACGTACACCGGGCTCTTGCGCAGCGCCTGCGCGACATCATTGATGGTGGATGCGCCGACCGCTGCGGGCGCAGCAGGTGCCATGGCGAGCACGGCCACCGACAGGATCAGCAGCAGGCCTGCCAACAAGGTCGGGAACAGCCTGTTCCGCATACATCGAAGCTAACCCAGGTGGGCGACTTGCGCGCCACCGCCCACCGAATCCGAGGGCCTTCATGCAGAAGCGTGGCGTGCATCGAATCGGACAGGTCAGCCGGTTGCCGGTAGCTCTGTGGGAAGTACGCGAGTCCGGGAAGCGTATTGACACCGGAATCACCCGCCCAGGTCCATGACAACGTGGCCAGTGTGACCAGGTGACAGAATTCAGCACCCTTGGCGACAACGCGGAATGGCAGAGGGACTTCGAGCGGCGGCTACGCGTCTCGTACACGGCGGCCGGGCTCGGTGCGGCCGCCGCGGAGCGCATGCTCGAGGATGTACGCGCCGACACCGGCGACTGGACCGTCGCCGAGATCACGGACTCCGGGATCCGAGTGGGATACGTCGCCGTGGTCGTGGCTGACGACAACGGCGCGCTCGCGGGGCGTATCGGCGACCTCGGCGTCGACGCGCTCCACGCCGGCCGGGGGCACGAGCAGGCCGCCCGGGACTGGGCCGAGGGATGGTGCGCGGAACGCGGCGCAGGCCGACTGGACATACGGCTCACCGAGCCCGCCGGCGAGCTGTTCGACGGTTACCGCGTCCACGGCCAGCTCAGGGCGCGGCGCGTCGGTTCCCCGCCGGAACCAGTCGACGGCGTCACCGCACGACCGATGAAACAGGCCGAATATCCCGAGTGGCTCGCCTCCGAGAAGGCCGCCTATGTCGGCGACATCGTCCGGGCGGGAGCCCTGAGCCCCGAGGAGGCCGCACGCAAGTCCGACCGCGACTTCGCGAAGCTGATTCCCGAGGGCCTGGCGACGCCCGACAACACGTTCCTGGTGCTCGATGCGGCGGGCGAGCAGATCGGCACCGGCTGGTTGAAGCACGGGCACCTCCCCGGGGTCACCTACGGCTACTCGCTGTACGTCCAGGAGCAGCACCGCGGCAAAGGGTACGGGCGGGCCGCGATGGCGGCCGGCGAACAGGCAACGCTCGCAGCCGGCGATTCGACGCTGATGTTCACCGTGTGGGGCGGCAACGAGGTGGCCATGAACCTGTACACGAGCGTCGGCTATCAAGTCATCGAGGAAAGCCGTTCCGTTGGCCTTCCCCGCTCTGCGGCCTGAGCGGCACGACCGGTCCGGCGGGCCCACGGCGAACGTGCGGTGGGCCCGCCCCGCGACGACTACTCCGCCGGCTCGATCCCGGCGCGCAGCAGCCCGTACGTGTAGGCGTCCTCCAGCGCCTGCCAGGACGCCGCGATGACGTTCTCCGCGACGCCGACCGTCGCCCAGTCGCCGGTGCCGTCGCCCGTGGTGATGAGGACGCGGGTGGTGGACTCGGTGCCGGTGCGGCCTTCGAGGATGCGGACCTTGTAGTCGACCAGTTCCAGCTTGGCGAGCTGCGGGTAGATCCGCTCCAGCGCGACGCGCAGCGCCCGGTCGAGTGCGTTGACCGGGCCGTTGCCCTCGGCGGTGGCGACGATGCGCTCGCCCTTGGCCCAGAGCTTCACGGTCGCCTCGTTGGCGTGCGTGCCGTCGGGGCGGTCCTCGACGATGGCGCGCCAGGACTCGGTGCGGAAGTAGCGGCGTGCCCGGCCCTCGGCCTCGGCGCGCAGCAGCAGTTCGAAGGAGGCGTCGGCAGCCTCGTACGTGTAGCCCTTGAGCTCGCGCTCCTTGACACGCTCGACGACCCGGCCGACGAGTTCCCGGTCGCCTCCGAGGTCGATGCCGAGCTCCTTGCCCTTGAGCTCGATGGAGGCGCGGCCCGCCATGTCGGAGACGAGCATCCGCATGGTGTTGCCGACCAGCGCGGGGTCGATGTGCTGGTACAGGTCGGGGTCGACCTTGATCGCGGAGGCGTGCAGTCCGGCCTTGTGGGCGAAGGCGGAAACACCCACATAGGGCTGGTGGGTGGAGGGCGTCAGGTTGACGACCTCGGCGATCGCGTGCGAGACGCGGGTCATGTCGGCGAGTGCGCCCTCGGGCAGGACGGCCTTGCCGTACTTGAGTTCCAGGGCGGCGACGACGGGGAAGAGGTTGGCGTTGCCGACCCGCTCGCCGTAGCCGTTGGCGGTGCACTGGACGTGGGTGGCGCCCGCGTCGACGGCGGCCAGGGTGTTGGCGACCGCGCAGCCGGTGTCGTCCTGGGCGTGGATGCCGAGCCGGGCGCCGGTGTCGGCGAGAACGGTGGAGACGACGGCCTGGACCTGGGCCGGGAGCATCCCGCCGTTGGTGTCGCAGAGGATGACGACATCGGCGCCGGCCTCCCAGGCGGCGCGGACGACGGCCTTGGCGTACTCGGGGTTGGCGCGGTAGCCGTCGAAGAAGTGCTCGCAGTCCACGAAGACCCGGCGGCCCTGCTCACGGAGGAAGGAGACGGTGTCGCGGACCATCTCCAGGTTCTCTTCGAGGGTGGTGCGCAGGGCGAGTTCCACATGGCGGTCATGGGACTTGGCGACCAGCGTGATCACGGAGGCACCGGAATCCAGCAGCGCCTTGACCTGGTGGTCCTCGGCGGCCTTGCCACCGGCCCTGCGGGTCGCGCCGAAGGCGACCAACTCGGCGTTCTTGAACTCGATCTCCTGCTGGGCGCGGGCGAAGAATTCGGTGTCCCGGGGATTGGCGCCGGGCCAGCCACCCTCGATGAAGCCCACGCCGAAGTTGTCCAGGTGCCGCGCGATGGTCAGCTTGTCCGCGACCGTCAGGTTGATGCCTTCACGCTGGGCCCCGTCGCGCAGTGTGGTGTCGAAGACATGGAAACTGTCGTCGGTGGCCTTGGCCTTGGTGGTCATGCTGGTCTGACTCCTGTCGGATGAGTGGATCCGGACGATCTGGCTCCACTTGCCCCCATCATCCCGCGCACCTCGCCCCGGCCGAGGTGAGGGCCGGAAAACGAAAAAACCCCTCGCGGGTGCGAGAGGTCTGCGCGCGGGTCTGGGGCACGGTGGCCGTGCCGCACATGGTGGTACGGGACGGTCACTGCGGACCGGCGCGCCTGTTGCCAATAATCATGACGAACGAGGGCACGGAGGCAGTCTTGCACAGGGCTGCCTCCGTGCCGTGGCCCGTCTCAGGATGCGGGCGTGACGCTCGTCGCTCCGGACGACTCCGCCGGGGCCGCCTGCCCGGTCCTCCGGTCGGCACCGACCCGGCCGAGGTCGATGTCGCGGGTCTCGCGCATGGTCAGATAGACGACCAGGGAGACCGCGGCGCAGCCCGCCACGTACCAGTAGAAGCCGGACTCGACGCCCGACTTCTTGAACCAGAGCGCCACGTACTCGGCGGTACCGCCGAAGAGCGCGTTGGCGATGGCGTACGGGAGGGCGACGCCCAGGGCGCGGATGCCGGTCGGGAAGAGCTCGGCCTTCACACAGGCGTTGATCGAGGTGTACCCGGTGACGACGACCAGGGCGAGGAGCGCCAGGCCGAACGCGGGCCAGAAGGTGCCCGCGTGCTTGAGCATCGTCATGATCGGCACCGTCAGGAACGTCGAGCCGACTGCGAAGGTGATCAGCAGCGGGCGGCGGCCGATCCGGTCGGAGAGCAGTCCGGCCAGCGGCTGGATGCACATGAAGACGAACAGGGCGCAGAAGCTGACGAGCGAGGCGGTGGACTTCTCCATGCCGGCGCTCCTGGAGAGGAACTTGGTGAGATAGGTCGTGTACGTGTAGTACGCGACGGTCCCGCCCATGGTCAGCGCCATCACCAGGAACGCCTCGCGCTTGTGCTGCCACAGCGCCTTCAGCGTCCCGCGGTCCTCCTGCTCGGCGGCGCCGGACTCCGCGTACACCTCGGTCTCCAGCATCGAGCGGCGCAGATAGAAGACGATCGCGGCACCGAGCGCACCGACGATGAACGGGATGCGCCAGCCCCAGCTGTGCAGGGCCGCGTCGGACATGTTGCGCTGCAGGATGATCTGGAGGCCGAGGCCGATGAGCTGTCCCGCGGTCATGGACACGTACTGGAAGCTGGAGGCGAAGCCGCGCCGGTGGGGCGCGGACGCCTCGGTCAGATAGGTGGCGCTGGCGGCGTACTCGCCCCCGACGCTGAGGCCCTGCAGCAGCCGCGCCACCAGCAGGACGGCGACACCGCCGTATCCCGCGACGTCGTACGTCGGCGCGATGGCGATGAGGACCGCGGAGGCCGACATGAGGGTGACGGTGAGGGTGAGCGCAGCCTTGCGTCCTCTGCGGTCACCGATCCGGCCGAGCACCCAGCCACCGACCGGCCTCATGAAGAAGCCGACGGCGAAGATGCCCATGGTGTTCATGAGGTTGGCGGTCTCATTGCCTTCGGGGAAGAACGAATCCGCGAAGTAGACGGCGAAGGTCGCGTACACGAACCAGTCGAACCACTCGACCATGTTGCCGGCGGAGCCGACCCAGATTTTCTTCCACTGCTGTCGTCCCATGGTCCGCCACCGTGCCCGAACAGCCGGGAACGTAACAAGGCCGCAACGGGCAACGATCACGCGTACTTAAGTGCGTTTAGTACACGACGGAGTGGGCCGCTCCGGGACGGTGAGCGAGTCGTCGATGAACTCCCGGACCTGGCCGAGGACTTGGGAGCGACTGGTGCCGGGGATGCCGACCGCGACATGGACACTGAACCCGTCGAGCAGGGCGCGCAGCCGGGTCGCGAACCGTTCGGCGTCGACGGTACGGAACTCCCCGCGCGAGGCGCCCTCCGCCAGCAGCGCCACCAGGTCGCGGTGCCAGGCGCCCTCGATCGCGGCCTGCCGGGCGCGTGCGTCGTCGTCGGCGTTCTGCGAGCGGTTCCAGACCTCCAGCCAGAGCGTCCAGTGCGGATCGCGGTGGCCGTCGGGGAGGTACAGATCGATGTACGCGTCGAGCCGTTCGCGGACCGTCGCCCGACCGGACAGCAGGGTGCGCCGCTGGGCGCCGAGCCGGCCCTCGCTCCACTCCAGGGTCTGGAGCAGCAGCTCGTCCTTGGTGCGGAAGTAGTAGAGGAGGTGTCCGCTGCTCATGCCGACCTCGCGGCCGAGCCCGGCCATGGTGAGGCCGTCGAGGCCCCGTTCGGCGATGGTGGCCATGGCGGCGGCCAGCAGTTCCTCGCGGGGCGGGGCGGTGTTGCGACGGCGTGGAGCGGGGGGCACGGTTCAGACCTTCGGCTGCTGCTGCGTGATGCAGTGGATGCCTCCACCGCCGGCAAAGATCGTACGGGCGTCGACGAGTGTCACCGTACGGTCGGGGAACAGCTCACCGAAGATCGCCGCCGCCTCCTTGTCGCGTGGGTCGTCGAAGGCGCAGAGAACCACGCCGTCGTTGCAGAGGTAATGGTTGATGTAGGAGTAGTCGACCCACTCCCCGTCGGCCTGCAACACGGTGGGCGCGGGGACCTCCACCACGTTCAGGGAGCGACCTCTGGCGTCGGTGGCGGCGCGCAGGGTGCGGACGGTCTCACGGGTGATCTCGTGGTCGGGATGGGCCGGGTCCGGCTGGACATGGGCGACGACGGTGCCGGGGCGGGCGAAGGCGGCGACGATGTCGACATGACCGAGGGTGCCGTACGTGCCGTAGTCACCGGCCAGTCCGCGCGGCAGCCAGATGGCCTTCTCGGTGCCGAGCCTGGCGTGGATCTCGGCCTCGACCTGCTCGCGGGTCCAGTCGGGGTTGCGTTCCTTGCCGAGCTGGACGGTCTCGGTGAGCAGGACGGTGCCCTCGCCGTCGACATGGATGGCACCGCCCTCGTTGACGAGCGTGGAGCTGTGTACGGGGACGGCCGCGAGCTCGGCGACGGAGCGGGCGATGTGCTGGTCGTGCTCCCAGCGGGCCCATCCCTGGGCGCCCCAGCCGTTGAACGTCCAGTCGACGGCGGCCAGTTGACGCCCGTCACTGACGAAGGTGGGACCGATGTCGCGCATCCAGGCGTCGTCGAGCGGGCGGACGGCCAGCTCGATGTCAGGGCCGAGAAGTGCGCGGGCGCTGTTCTCCTGGCCCGGGCCGACGACCATCGTGACGGGTTCGAAGCGGCGGACGGCGCGGGCGACGGTGGCCCAGGCGCTGCGGGCCTCGTCCAGTTCGGCGTCGGTGTCGAAGGTGGGGTTGGGGCCCGGCCAGGCCATCCAGGTGCGTTCGTGCGGGGCCCACTCGGGCGGCATGCGGAAGGTCATGAAGTGTCCTGGAGAGGCGTCAGAGGAAGTAGAGGCGGTTGAGGGAGACGGAGTCGGCGGGCTCGGAGCGCAGCGGGTCGCCGTCCAGGGTGACCAGACCGCTGTGGGCATCCACCGCGACCTCTCCGGTACGGGAGTTGTGGACGAGGTCGCCGGGGCCGATGCCGCGGGTGCCACGCACTGCGACACGGCGTCGGCGTGTGGGCATCAGGTCCGCACCGAGCTGGGTCGCGGCCTGCGAGACGAAGGCCACGGAGAGATCGGCCGCGGTGGCTCCGTACGCTCCGAACTGCGGTCCGAGGACCAGGGGTTCGCAGGTGTCGGTGGCGGCGTTCGGGTCGCCCGTGACCCCGTACGCCGGGAAGCCGGACTTCAGCACGAGCTGCGGCTTCGCACCGAAGAACTCCGGCCGCCACAGCACGATGTCGGCGAGCTTCCCGGTCTCGATGGAGCCGATCTCGTGCGCGAGGCCATGGGCGATGGCAGGGTTGATGGTGAGCTTGGCGATGTAGCGCAGCACCCGGGCGTTGTCGTCCGCGGGGCCGTCGCCGTCCATCGGGCCGAGTTCGGCCTTCATCTTCCCGGCCATCGCGAAGGTGCGGCGTACCGTCTCACCGGCCCGTCCCATGCCCTGTGCGTCGGAGGACGTGATGCCGATGGCGCCCAGGTCGTGCAGGACGTCCTCGGCTCCCATCGTTCCGGCGCGGATGCGGTCGCGGGCCATGGCGGCGTCACCCGGCAGGTCCGTCTTGAGGTCGTGTACGGAGACGATCATCCCGTAGTGCTCGGCGACGGCGTCCCTGCCGAAGGGCAGCGTCGGGTTGGTGGACGAGCCGATGACGTTCTCGACGCCCGCCATCTTGAGGACGTTGGGGACGTGTCCGCCGCCGCAGCCCTCGATGTGGAAGGCGTGGATCGTGCGGCCTTCGAGGACACGCAGGGTGTCCTCGACCGACAGGCACTCGTTCAGCCCGTCGCTGTGCAGGGCGACCTGGACATCGTGTTCCTCGGCGACCCGCAGTGCGGTGTCCAGGGCGCGGGTGTGGGCGCCCATGTCCTCGTGGACCTTGAAGCCGCAGGCCCCGCCCTCCGCGAGCGCCTCGACCAGCGGCGCCTCGTGGGAGGACGAACCGCGTCCCAGGAAGCCGATGTTGACCGGCCAGGCGTCGAACGCGTTGAAGGCATGGCGCAG
Source organism: Streptomyces sp. NBC_01224 (assembly GCF_036002945.1). NCBI lineage: Bacteria > Bacillati > Actinomycetota > Actinomycetes > Kitasatosporales > Streptomycetaceae > Streptomyces > Streptomyces sp. NBC_01224. The sequence continues at coordinate 2,756,358 of NZ_CP108529.1, forward strand.
GGCCCAGGGCGAGTTGACGCCGACGCCCCAGACCGGGCCGAACTCCTGGCCGATGATCGTGGTGACACCGGAGGCGAGCGATGCCTCCATGATCCGCGGCGAGAGCAGATGGACATGGGTGTCGACAGCGCCCGCCGTCGCGATCATCCCCTCGCCGGAGACGATCGTCGTCCCCGTTCCGACGACGACATCGACGCCGTCGAGGGTGTCCGGGTTACCGGCCCGCCCGATCGCCGAGATCCGGCCCTCGCGGATACCGATCGACACCTTGCGGATGCCCTGCACGGCATCGATGACCAGCACATTGCTGATGACGACATCGCAGGTGTCCCGGACGGCGGCGGCCTTGAGATGCAGCCCGTCGCGGGCGGTCTTGCCGAATCCGGCGAGGAACTCCTCGCCGTACTGCTGTGCGTCCGACTCGACGCGGACGGTCAGCCCGGAGTCACCGAGCCTGACCCGGTCCCCGGCACGCGGGCCGTGTACGGAGGCGTACTCGTACGGATCGATACTCATCGCTCTGCTCCCAGGTATCCGCATGCCACCGCGCGCCGCAGGGCCTCTTCGCGTGCGCCGGGCGCGTCGAGCGGTCCGTCGACCAGTCCGGCGAACCCGATGGCGATCCGGTCTCCGCCGATGGGCACCAGCCCGACCTCGACCGACTCCCCCGGCCCGAAGCGGACGGAGGACCCGGCGGGGACGCAGAGCCGCATCCCGTACGCCGCCGCCCGATCGAAGTCGAGCCGCGGGTTGGCCTCGAAGAAGTGGAAGTGCGACGTCACGGAGACCGGCACGGTCGCGGTGTTGCGGACCGCGAGGCGCGCCGCCGGTTCCGGCTCGGGCGTGGCTGGACCCGGGACGACGGCCCCGGGAGCGTCGTCGCCGAGCCCGCCGCCCAGCGGCCGGGAGACCACGGCGAGCCGCGAACCGTCGTCGAAGACGGCCTCCACATGGACTTCGGTGACCACATCGGCGACCCCCGGAAGGACATCGTCGGGACCGAGCACGGACCGTGCGGCCTCGATGGCCTCGGCGAGCCTGCGCCCGTCGCGGGCGGCCTCGCAGACCGTGTCCGCGATCAGAGCGGTCGCCTCGGGGACATTGAGCTTCAGCCCTCGGGCGCGGCGGGCCCGGGCCAGTTCGGCGGCGCCGAAGAGCAGCAGCCGGTCACGTTCCGTCGGGGTCAGTCGCACGCCCGCACACCTCCTGTTTAGAGCAGCACTCTAACCAGGGGTGGGCAGGAAGCGGAAGTGCCTAGTCACCCCTTTCGAGCAGCGCTCCAATCGTGTGACCGGTCAGTCACGGCGAATCGATACGGCGGCCGGTCAGTCGCTCCGGATCGATGCGGCGGCCGATCAGCGGCCACGTGCCCGCCATCGCCAGCGCGAGGACGCCGATGTTGATGCCGGCCGGGTCGACATCGGCGGTGGGCGCGATGGCGCCGATGCGGTCGAGGACGGCGCGCACGGTGGCGGGGTCGGAGGCACCGGCCAGGACGAGCCTGGCGGAGACGGGAACCGCGTGCGCCGGGAGCGCCGAAGGAGGGACGATCAGGCCGGGGCTCGGCACGTTGGTGACGTCGAATCCGTCGAACAGGACGGTGGCGCGCGGCACATGGACCTTCAGGGGTGCCTGCTCTCCGCCCTTCACCATGCGGAAGGTCGAAGTGGAGAGCGATTGTTCCGACACCTCCGGGTCGCTCAGGCTCAGCACGTTGCCGTCCACACAGCCCTCGGCGTGCCGCACCAGCTTCGCGAATTGGGCGCAGGTGGCGACCAGGGCGGGGCCTGCGAGCCTGATCCGGCGTCGGGGTCGGTCCGCGCAGGCCCGTCCTGGCCGTGATCTGGTTGAGCAGCCAGAACTCGGCGAGCCCGAGTGCCGCACCGAGCAGCGCCGCGACGACGGTCTCGGCGGCGTTGACGCGCTGGGTGCCCTTGGCGCTGAGGCCGAGCAGACGCAGGGCCGCAAGGCGCCGGTTACGGCCGGCTGCGGAGAGCTTGGCGCAGACGGAGAGGAAGACGGCAAGGGGCAGCAGGACCAGCGCGGCGAGCGTGAAGCGCAGGATGTCGAGGGTCGAGGACTCGACGGCCGTGGTGGGCGGGTGCTCGGAGCCGAAGCTCTTCAACGCCCTTGCCTCACCGCCGAGTCGGTCCCTGCTGGTACCGACGTAGGCGTAGAGCTCATTGGGGTCGGTCAGACCCGCGGGGCCGATCAGGCCCTTCACGGTGCCGGGCAGCAGCCCCTTGAGTCCGGGCTCCCGCCGGAGCTGATCGCTCAGCGCGGGCGAGACATACACCTCGCCGGGGCCGGGAAGTCCGGTCAGGCCGGGGGGGCGGCGCGGGCGTGGCGTCCCTGCCGCGCGCGAGGAAGACGCGGCTGAACGGCTTGGAGCAGTGCGGGTCGGAGCGCTGGAGCACGAGGGCGGGCTGCCCCTCCGTACTTGGCGCCGGGCACCTCGAACCTGACGCCCGAGCTCGAGAGCGTCGGGATCCCAGCCGGGCACAGCACGACGAAGGCCGCGCCCGGCAAGCAGCCGGGCGCGGCCTTCGTCTGTACGGAACCGGCTGGTCAGCCGAGCGGGTGCATCCAGCCGTGGGTGTCCTCGGCGACGCCGCGCTGGATGTCCAGCAGGCGCTCACGCAGCTTCATCGTGACCTCGCCGGGCGCGCCCTCGCTCTGGGTCCACTCGCCGCCCGCGGACTTGACGGTGCCGACGGGGGTGATGACGGCCGCGGTGCCGCAGGCGAAGACCTCGGTGAGGGTGCCGTTCGCGGTGTCGCTCCGCCACTGGTCGATGGAGACGCGACCCTCCTCGGACTCGTAGCCGAGGTCGCGGGCGACCTTGAGCAGCGAGTCACGGGTGACGCCGGCGAGCAGGGAGCCGGTCAGGGCCGGGGTGATGATCTTGTTCCCGTACACGAAGTACAGGTTCATGCCGCCGAGCTCCTCGACCCACTTGTGCTCGACCGCGTCGAGGTACGCGACCTGGTCGCAGCCCTTCGCCGCGGCCTCCGCCTGGGCGAGGAGGGACGCCGCGTAGTTGCCGCCGGTCTTGGCGTCGCCCATGCCGCCGGGGACGGCGCGGACGCGGTCCTCGGAGAGCCAGATGGAGACCGGCTTGACGCCACCGGGGAAGTAGGCGCCGGCGGGCGAGGCGATGACGACGAAGAGGTACTCGTTGGCGGGCTTCACACCGAGGCCGACCTCGGTCGCGATCATGAAGGGGCGCAGGTAGAGCGACTCCTCGCCGCCGTGTGCCGGAACCCATGCCTTGTCCTGCTGGACCAGCACGTCGCACGCCTCGATGAACGTCTCGACGGGCAGTTCCGGCATGGCCAGCCGGTGCGCCGATGCCTGGAAACGCTTGGCGTTCGCCTCGGGACGGAACGTGGCGACGGAGCCGTCGGGCCGGCGGTAGGCCTTGAGGCCCTCGAAGATCTCCTGCGCGTAGTGCAGGACCGTGGTCGCGGGGTCGAGGGAGAGCGGGCCGTAGGGGACGAGCTGGCCGTCGTGCCAGCCGCGGCCCTCGGTCCACCGGATCGTCACCATGTGATCGGTGAAGTAGCGGCCGAATCCGGGCTTGACCAGGATCGCCTCGCGCTCCGCGTCGGACAGCGGGTTCGAGGAGGGCTTGAGCTCGATCGTGGGCGTCGTCATGTGTGCGTGTCCTTCACCGGTTGTGTGTGTTGGACCGCGCTCACGCCGCTCCTGTCAGACAGGTGCTAGGACGTCCGAGCTTCACCGCGAGCCACGGCCCCGTTCGATTATCGCTCCCGGGTGGCCGTGCACGAAACGACGTGAATGCGGTCCAGTGGTCGATGGTGGCACCCGGGACCGCATACGAGAAGCCGCCGGGTGCGGTTGCGACCCGGCGGCTTCGAAAATGGAGTCGTCGAGTCAGCTCGCTACGCGTACCACGAGCGCGTCGCCGATCTCGTCGGTGGTACGAGTCGTCACGCTGTCGCGCTCCGCGAGGTCGGCGGAGACGGCGTCCTCGATGCGCACGGCCTCGGCCTCGTAGCCGAGATGGCGCAGCAGAAGGGCGACGGAGAGGATCGCGGCCGTGGGGTCGGCCTTGCCCTGGCCCGCGATGTCCGGGGCGGAGCCGTGGACCGGCTCGAACATCGAGGGGAACTCGCCGCTCGGGTTGATGTTGCCCGAGGCCGCGACGCCGATGCCACCGGAGACGGCCGCGGCGAGATCGGTGATGATGTCGCCGAAGAGGTTGTCGGTGACGATCACGTCGAAGCGCTCGGGCTGCGTGACGAGGAAGATCGTCGCCGCGTCCACGTGCAGGTAGTCGGTGGTGACGTCCGGGAACTCGGCCGCGACCTTGTTGAAGATGTTGGTCCACAGGTGCCCGGCGTAGGTCAGCACGTTGTTCTTGTGGACCAGCGTCAGCTTCTTGCGCGGGCGGGCCTGGGCGCGGGCGAAGGCGTCGCGGACCACACGCTCGACGCCGAAGGCGGTGTTGACCGAGACCTCGGTGGCGACCTCGTGCGGGGTGCCGGTGCGGATCGAACCGCCATTGCCGGTGTACGGGCCCTCGGTGCCCTCGCGGACCACGACGAAGTCGATCTCCGGCTGCCCCTTGAGCGGGGTCGCGACACCCGGGAGGAGCTTCGACGGCCGCAGGTTCACATGGTGGTCGAAGAGGAAACGGAGCTTCAGCAGGAAGCCGCGCTCCAGGACGCCGGACGGAACCGAGGGGTCCCCGATCGCACCGAGCAGGATCGCGTCGTGCTGCTTGAGCGCCTGGACATCCGCGTCGGTGAGGGTCTCACCGGTCGCCTGGTAGCGCTTGGCGCCGAAGTCGAACTCCTTGGTCTCCAGCTTCACATCCTGCGGGAGAACAGCATGGAGGACCTTGAGGCCCTGAGCCACTACCTCCTGGCCGATACCGTCACCAGGGATCACTGCGAGATTGATGCTGCGAGACATGTCCGCACCTTACTGCGCGTCCCACACCATGACACGTCACGTCCACCATGCGGACACATGGGAAGCTGTACGTGTACCGTTCTTTCCGGCACCGGACACCTACGAGGGACACGTCCAGGACCAGGACAGCGTGGACACGTACCACGTGGTCAAGGGAGGCGGGAAGGCGACCGGGACCGTGGAGTGGTCACGGGTGCGCTGCACCGGCTTCTCGTTCCTGGCGGTGGAGGCGCGGCCCGGACGGAACGCCCGGATGAAGGTCACCGCACTCGCCCAGTCGGGCGAGCGCATCGACCACTTCGAGAGCAGCCGCGGCCGACCGTTCTCAGTGGCCCGTGGAGCCGCCGTTGTCCCTTCGGTCGAGGGCCCGCTGCAGGGCGGCGGCGGCATTCTGGCGCTCCGACTCGGTCGGGCGGTGGGTGTGACGGACTCGGCGGACAGTCGTCTCGGCCATGGTGGATCGACTCCTTGAGATCGCGAGGATTTCGAGATCGAAAAATCGTGAACGTGATTTCGAGATCGGGATTTCGAGGCGCCGGAAGGGGCGGGGAGCGTGCGCCGCAGGGGTTGCCTGCACAGGGCGCGCACTCACGACCGCCAGTCGCTGGATCTAGCGAGACGTTCGGCTTCTACAAAGCTAGGACAGCTCGGCCGGTCTGTCTCCACAATTACTCGGACTTCCTACTATCTGAGACGGAGGTTTACGGCCGCCCGCCCTCAGTTCCTGGCTCAGGGCCCGGACAGTGAGCGATTGTGCCTGCTCAGTGGTGGTGACATAGCCGGCCGAACCCATCGGCCGCTCCGGCCCGAGAGCCGTGATCTCGACCGTGTCCGGTGCTCCTTCGAGTGACAGCTCCGGCATGATCGCCATGCCGAGACCACGGGACACCATCGAGAGCACCGCTCCGTCGCCCTCGGCCTCGGCTGTCGCACGCGGGATCCGCTCCTGCGCGGCCCGCCAGTCCCGGGTGTACGAGGTGCGGCTCTCCGACCGGTCCACCAGCGGGAGCGTCCGCGGCGCCGGACGGGTTCAAACGGACCATGGACGGCTTCCTCGGGATGCCGCGCGGCAAGGACACGGGCAAGATGCTGATCCATGCCGTCGGCCAGGACCTCTCGTTCGGATCACGCCGGGCTCGCCTGCCCCGGCACCTGACCCCGCTCGCTGATCCGGCCCGATCCGGACGAATGACCCCAGGGGACTCATCCCACGCGCTGTCCGAACTCCTGCACCCCCACCACGCGCAGCAGTTGCAGCCGCTCATGGGCCTCGCTGCCCGGCCGCGCCGTGTGGATGACCAGGCTCTGCCCGCAGGCCGCGCTGAGCAGCACCTCGCACTCCAGGTCCAGGAGCCCGACGACCGGATGCAGGAACCGCTTGCGCTCCGCGCGCCGCAGCGCCACCCGATGCTCCGTCCACAGCGCCTCGAACTCCGCGCTCCTCTCGCGCAGTTCCCTGACCAGGGCGCCCAGCTGGGCGTCGTCGGGGCGGGCCGCGGACACCGCGCGGAGCTGGGCCACGTGAATGCGGGAGTGCGTGTCGTGGTCCTCGGGCGGGAAGAGCGTCCGCGCGGCCGGGTCGGTGAACCAGGACCGGACGACGTTGTGCCCCTGCCGTGTCTCACCGACCAGCGCGACGGCCATGGCGTTCTGCGCCAGCACCCGCACCTCGCGCAGTCGATGCAGTGGGTGGGCGGCTGGGCCGCGACACAGCGTCTGGCGATGGTGCATCACGCGGACATCGCGCAGGCCCTGTTGCGACTGCTGTTCGCTCCCGGCCTGGCGGGCCGCCGCTACAACTTCTCGGACGACGCCCCGGTCACGGCGGTGGAGCTGCACCAGCTCAACGGGGTGCCGGTGCCGGCCGAGTTGGCGGACCGGATCGACCCCGACCCCTGGTACGGACTGTTGTCGACCGGTCGGGCCCGCGACGAGCTGGGCTACCGGCCGCTGTACCCGTCGGTGTGGACGGCCCGGGACGCGGGCGCGCTGTAGGGGGCCGGCCACGGGGCGCGGGGCGCCAGGGTGTGCGGTCCGTCGGTGGGCGGGCTCCGGCGATGGGCGGGCTCCGCTCAGGGCACGTCCCCGTCCCGCCAGTCGAAGATCAGTGTCCCGGACACCCGGGGCAGCGCGCGGCCGGCCCCGCCGCGGACATAGGTGCTGCCCTCCTCGTCCGGCAGCATCTCCACCCCGCGCCTTCCCTGCACGGCGATCCGGGGCCGCTACCTGATCCTGCTGGGCGGCGGCTTCACGGTCGGCCTCTCGCCGATCGTGCACGGCTGGAGCCGAACGGGGACACAGCAGGAGATCCGGGGCGACCCCCCGCCCCTCCTCGATTGATCCGACGTATTTGCCGCCGGGTACCTTGACGCTCTCTCACTCCACCACCATTCTCCCAGTCATCGGACCAATGGTCAGGTCTGTGAACGATGAGCCTGCAGACTGGGAGAAATCGTGTCACTGCACAAGCCATGGAGAACCCGGATCGGAACACTGTCGGTGGTCCTGTGCGGCGCGCTCGCGTCGACGCTGCTGACGGCGGCCGGCGCGCGCGCCGAGGAGAGCGCCTGGACGGTACGGGACAAGCCCGACGGGCCCCGCGCGGAGCTGCGGCTCGACCGGTTGACGGGGTCACTGAGCCTGGCGGTGTCCCGCGAAGGCGGGACGGTCATCGCCCCGTCACCCGTGGGGATCGTGACCGAGCGGGCCGACCTCACCTCGGGGCTGGGGTTCCTCGGCCGCAGCGACCGCTCGGTCGACGAGCACTACCGCACGAGCGCGGGCAAGACCCGGAGCCGCACCGTCCACATGCGTGAATCGCGCTTCCGGTTCCGTACCGCCGCAGGCGCCCGGCTCGATCTGCTCGTCCGGGCCTCCGCCGACGGTGTCGCCTACCGCTACGTGCTGCCCGGTGACACGGGCAACGTCCTGCACGAGGCCTCCGCGTTCACCCTGCCCGAGGGTGCGTCCGCCTGGCTCGGCAACTACCGCAAGGACAACGAGAACCTCTTCAACGCGTACTCCGCCACGGGCGCCCCGGCCGGTGAGTACATGATGCAGGGGCTGTTCCGTACCGGAGGCGGCTACGCCCTGGTCGCCGAGTCCGACCTCACCGGCAGCTACTCCGGGGCCCGTCTGGTGCATGACGCGGGCTCCCCCACCTACCGCGTCAAGCTCTGGGACGAGCGGATCCAGGTGAAGGGCGCGCTCACCACGCCTTGGCGCGCCGTGGTCACCGGCGACCTGGCGACCGTCACCGAGTCCACCTTCACGGACGATCTCGCCCCGGCCTCCGAGGTCCGCGACACCTCCTGGATCAAGCCGGGCCGGGCCCTGTGGACCTGGCTGGCGGGCGGGCGTCCGGCGGGCCAGAGCCTGGAGATGCAGAAGGGGTACGTCGACTACGCGGCCGCCCGCCACTGGCCGTACACCGTCGTCGACGCGGGGTGGTACTTCGACCCGGACCAGTGGGACGTCACCGACCCCGACTGGCAGTCCCACAGCTGGATTCCTGAGCTGGTGCGCTACGGCAGGGAGCGCGGCGTCGGAATCCAGGTCTGGATCCACCACCGCGACCTGGACACCGCCGAGGAGCGCGCCCAGTGGCTGCCCACGCTGGAGAAGTGGGGCGTCAAGGGGGTGAAGATCGACTTCATGGACTCGGAGGCGCAGGAGACGTTCCAGTGGTACGACAAGATCCTCCCCGAGACGGCGGCCCACCACCTCCTGGTCAACTTCCACGGCTCCACGATCCCCAAGGGCATCCAGCGCACCTGGCCGCACGTCATGTCGCTGGAGGGCGTCAACGGCGAGGAGAAGAAGACGAACACCGCCCAGCATCTGACCACGCTTCCGTTCACCCGGAACGTGATCGGCTCCATGGACTTCACCCCCGGCGCCTTCCAACGCCCGAACCGGCCCAACGCCGCGTCCGACGCGGGTGAGCTGGGCCTGTCGGTGCTGTACGAGTCCGGGGTACAGAATCTGGCCGGCACCCCCGAGTCGTACGAAGCCCGCCCGGTGGCCCGGCACTTCCTGGAGCAGCTGCCGGACGCCTGGGACGACACCCGGCTGCTGGCGGGTGAGCCCGGAAGCAGCGCGGTCCTGGCCCGCCGCAGCGGCGGCCGCTGGTTCATCGGTGGTACGTACGCGGGCACGGCGCACACCGCCGAGGTGCCCCTGCGGATCGAGTCCGGCCGATGGCTGGTCGAGACGGTGACGGACGGGCCGACGGGGCTGGTGCGCACGGCCCGCGCGGTGCGGGGCGGCGACGCGCTGTCGGTGGATGTGGTTGCCGACGGCGGCTTCGCCGCGGTGGCCTGCCGCTGGGCCCCGGGCCGCACCTCGTGCGACCGCTGAACCGGTAGCGGACCGGGAACCTTCTACGGGCGGGCCGCGGAGGCGGGCGACGCGGCGGCGAAGCGGTTCCTTTACCGAGGGACGGCCCCGGAATGGAAACCGCCTCCCGGCCGGCAGGGGAACCGGGCGGGAGGCGGAATTCGTGGCGGGGCGCCGGGGGTGAGGCGCCCCGGGGGGCATCAGCCCTGGTGGGGGTAGGTGTAGTCGGTCGGCGGAACCAGCGTCTCCTTGATGGCCCGGGTCAGGGTCCAGCGCTGCAGGTTCTGCGGGGCGCCCGCCTTGTCGTTCGTACCCGAGGCGCGGCCGCCACCGAAGGGCTGCTGGCCGACGACGGCACCGGTCGACTTGTCGTTGATGTAGAAGTTGCCCGCGGCGTACCGCAGCTTCTCCATCGTGTGCGCGGCCGCGGCGCGGTCGCCCGCGATGACGGAACCGGTCAGCGCGTAGTCGGAGACCGACTCCATCTGCTCCAGCATCTCGTCGTACTTGTCGTCCTCGTAGACGTGCACGGCGAGGATCGGGCCGAAGTACTCGGTCGTGAAGACCTCGTTCTCCGGGTCGCTGCACTCGATGACGGTCGGGCGGACGAAGTAGCCCACCGAGTCGTCGTACGTGCCGCCCGCGATGATCGTGCAGGACGGGTCGGACTTGGCGCGGTCGATCGCGGCCTTGTTCTTGGCGAACGAGCGCTCGTCGATGACGGCACCGATGAAGTTCGACAGGTCGGTGACGTCGCCCATGGTGATGGAGTCGACCTCGGCCGCGAACTTCTCCTTGAAGCCGGAGTTCCAGATGGAGGCCGGGACGTACGCACGGGAGGAAGCCGAGCACTTCTGGCCCTGGAACTCGAAGGAGCCACGGGTCAGCGCGGTCTTCAGCACGGCGTGGTCGGCCGACGGGTGGGCGACGACGAAGTCCTTGCCGCCGGTCTCGCCGACGAGCCGCGGGTAGGTGCGGTAGTTGGCGATGTTGTTGCCGACCGTCTTCCACAGGTGCTGGAAGGTGGGGGTCGAACCGGTGAAGTGGATGCCGGCCAGGTCGCGGTGGTTCAGGGCCACCTCGGAGACGGCAATGCCGTCACCGGTCACCAGGTTGATGACGCCCTTGGGCAGACCCGCCTCTTCCAGGAGCTGCATCAGCAGCACGGCGGCGTGGGTCTGCGTCGGGGACGGCTTCCACACCACGACGTTGCCCATGAGGGCGGGGGCGGTGGGCAGGTTGCCCGCGATGGCCGTGAAGTTGAACGGCGTGATCGCGTAGACGAAGCCCTCCAGCGGGCGGTGGTCCATGCGGTTCCACACGCCCGGCGAGTTGGCCGGGGGCTGCTCGGCCAGGATCTGGCGCGCGTAGTGCACGTTGAAGCGCCAGAAGTCGACGAGCTCACAGGGAGTGTCGATCTCGGCCTGCTGGGCGGTCTTCGACTGGCCGAGCATCGTGGATGCGGCCAGCGTCTCGCGCCAGGGACCGGACAACAGCTCGGCGGCGCGCAGGATGATCGCGGCGCGGTCGTCGAAGGACATCGCGCGCCAGGCCGGGGCGGCGGCCAGCGCGGCGTCGATCGCGTCCTGGGCGTCCTGCTGCGTGGCGCCGGCGAACGTACCGATGACGGCCTTGTGGTTGTGCGGCTGCACGACGTCGAAGCGCTCGCCGCCGCCCATCCGCTTCTCGCCACCGATGGTCATCGGAAGGTCGATCGGGTTCTGGCTGAGCTCCTTGAGCTTCGCCTCCAGGCGGGCGCGCTCCGGGGAACCCGGGGCGTAGGAGTGGACCGGCTCGTTGACCGGCGCGGGGACCTGAGTAACAGCGTCCATGAGTGCCTTGTCTCCTTGTGTCAGGGGGTGGGGGTCAGCCGGGCAGGTCAGCCCTTGGTGAGGATGGAGCGGCCGAAGAACAGCAGGTTCGCCGGCTTCTCCGCGAGGCGGCGCATGAAGTAGCCGTACCAGTCGGTGCCGTACGCGGTGTATACGCGCATCCGGTGGCCCTCGGCCGCGAGCCGGATGTGCTCGTCGCTGCGGATGCCGTACAGCATCTGGAACTCGTACTCGTCCAGCTTGCGCCCGGCCTTCCGGGCCAGCTCCTGGGCGATGGCGATCAGGCGCGGGTCGTGCGACCCGATCATCGGGTAGCCCTCGCCCTCCATCAGGGTCCTCAGAATGCGGACGTACGCCTTGTCGATCTCGGCCTTGTCCTGGTACGCGACGGAGGCGGGCTCCTTGTAGGCGCCCTTCACGATGCGGACGCGGCTGCCGGCGGCGGCCAGGCGGCCGGCGTCCTCCTCGGTGCGGAACAAGTACGCCTGGATCACACAACCGGTCTGCGGGAAGTCCTTCCGCAGCTCCTCGTGGATGGCGAACATCGAGTCGAGGGTGGTGTGGTCCTCGGCGTCCAGCGTGACCGTGGTGCCGATCGCGGCAGCGGCCTCGACGACCGGGCGGACATTGGCGAGCGCCAGCTCGTGGCCGCCGTCCAGCGCTTGGCCGAACATGGAGAGCTTGACGGACATCTCGGCCTTGGTGCCCAGGCCCAGGTCCTTGAGGCGCTCGATCAGTTCGAGGTAGGCATCGCGGGCGGCGGCGGCCTGTTCGGGGGTGGTGATGTCCTCGCCGACCACGTCGAGGGTGACTTCGAGACCCTTGCCGGCGGCGTCCTCGATGATCGGGACGACCTGGTCGACGGTCTCACCGGCGATGAACCGGTCGACGACCTGCTTGGTGCCAGGTGCGGCCGAGATGAAACGGCGCATCTTGTCGCTGCGGGACGCGGCGAGAATCACGGGACCCAGCACGGGGCACCTCCACGGAAAGTACGAACGAAGGCCGTACCGGCAGATAAGGAACAGAGCGGTACAGCACGGAGAACCACCGTGAAATCTAAGGATCCCTCCGATGGTGTGCCATCGACAGCTGTCACGCATCCATTCCCGGGATCTCAGACATATGTCTGAAGGGGTGCGAGAATGGCCGGGTGAAGGGCGATTACCAGGAGCTGGTCGACGAGATCTCCGGACTGCTCGGCGCCCCCGCGACGCTGGAGAACCGGGACTTCGGCCTGGTCGCCTTCGGCGCCCACGACAGCGACGACGACACGGCGATGGACCCGGTCCGCACCCGCTCGATCCTGACCAGGCGCTCCACGCCTGCAGTGCGCGCCTGGTTCGAGGGCTTCGGCATCGCCCGCGCCACCGGTCCGGTCCGCATTCCGGCCGCCCCGGAGGCCGGGGTGTTCCGCGGCCGCATCTGTCTGCCGGTACGCCATCGGGGCGTCGTGCTCGGTTACGTATGGCTGCTCGACGCGGACCCCGGGCCGACCGACGAGCAGCTGAGGGCGGCGATGGAGGTGGCGGCCCGGATCGGGGGGCTCCTCTCCGACGAGGCACGGGCGGGCACGGATCTGTCCCGGGAGTTCGGTGCGGTCCTCACCGCCGGGCGGGGCTGGCAGCGCGACATGGCGGTAGCCGCGCTGCACGAGGCACTGGGCCGGGACGCGGAGGGCCTGCACACGGTGGTGTGCGTGATCCCGTGGACCGACGATCCGCCATCGGTCCGTACGGTGCCCTCGGCATCCGCACTGACCTCGGTCCCGGCCCCCGGAGCCGCCGGGGGCCCGTCGCTGGCCGCGCTGATCCGGCTGCGCTCCAGCGAGGTCCTCGACGCGGCGCTCACCGCCGCGGACCGGCTGCGTTCCTCCGCGGGCGGGCACGCCACCGCCGGGGTCGCGGTGCCGCGCCGGGGCCTGGCGGACCTGGCCGAGGCCTGGCACGAGGCGTCGGCCGCGGCTCGCGCGGCGGCGGCCGAGTCCCGCTTCGGCCCGGTCGCCGAGTGGTCGGCGATCGGCCCGTACCGGCTGCTGACCGCGCTCCCCGCAGAAGCGGCCGCGGATCCCGCGGTCCGCGCCCTGCTCACCCCGCCACATAAGGATCTGGCCCGCACCGCCGAGGTGTTCCTCGACTGCGCGGGCCAGGCCTCCCGTACGGCCACCGCACTCGGCATCCACCGCCAGACGCTCTACTACCGGCTCTCCCGGGTCCAGCGGCTCACCGGCCTCGATCTCAACAACGGCGAGGACCGGCTGTTGCTGCACATGGCACTCAAGGGCGCGCGCCTCTGATCCCGCGCCGCCACCGAGCCCGGCGCGTCCGAGAGCCCCGTCGGCCCGTCCGGCGTTCGAGGACGCAGCCGTCGCCCCGGGCACTCGGCCCGACCTGGACGCCGGCTCCAGGCCCTTACGACCTCGCCCACGATTGTCAGCGGCGTCGCGGTGTCTGGGACCTCCGGCGTTGTCGTCAGTCGCCGACGCTCCGCGTCGACTCCCTCCTCCGCCCTGGATTCGAAGGCCCCGGACGCCGCTCCTTCTCCCACCGCCAATCGTGGGCGAGGTCGTTACTACCGCACCCGCCCTTCCAGCACCGCCTTCAGACCGTCCGTCAGATCCTGTGCAGAAGGCGCCGATTCACTGTCCATCAGCCACTGCACCATCACACCCGCGAGCAGCGCCTGGCAGAACAGCCCGGCCACCCGCGCCTTCTCCGGGTCCGCCTCCGGGTCGATGCCGAGCATGTTCTCGGCGAGCCCGTCACGCCCCTCGCGCTGCGGGCCCGCCAGAGCCTTCTGCAGCTCCGGGTCCTGGTCGATCCGGGAGACGACCTCCATCTGGAGCTGCCAGACGGACCGGGTCTGCTCATAGCTGTCGATCACCCGCTCCCAGGTGTCGCGGAACTGGTCGAGCGGCGACCGGGGCCCGCCGTCGCCGCCGTCCGCGTTCTGGTCCGGCTGCTCGGTGAGCACATCGCCCCACTCCTCGGTCACCTTGAGGAAGGCGAGGTTGAGCAGGGCCTCCTTGGATCCGTAGTGGTAGCCGATGGAGGCGAGGTTCGTACCGGAGGCGGCCACGATGTCGCGCGCCGTCGTCCGGGCGTATCCCTTCTCCAGCAGGCAGCGCTTGGCGCCTTCGAGCAGATCCTCACGGTGTCCCATGAAAGCAGCGTACCCGGCATGCAGACGTTTGTGTAAGACGCACGTCTAGATGCCGGGTACCCGGGGCCCTGAGGCCGTCAGTCGGTCAGATTCACCGTACGGGCCGATGCGGCACCGATCTCCGTGGAGATCTCGGTGAGCACCGACGCCGGGACGTCGTCGTCGACGGTGAGCACGACCAGCGCCTCGCCGCCCGCGTCCGTCCGCGAGACCTGCATGCCCGCGATGTTCAGACCGGCCTCGCCGAGGATCCGGCCGACCGTGCCGACGACACCGGGACGGTCCTCGTAACGCAGCACCACCATGTGGTCGGCCAGCGCCAGGTCCACGTCGTACTCGCCGACGGCTACGATCTTCTGGAGGTGCTTGGGGCCGGCCAGCGTGCCGGAGACCGCGACCTCCTCGCCGCTCGAGAGCGTGCCGCGGACGGTGACCACGTTACGGTGGTCCGGCGACTCGGAGCTGGTGGTGAGGCGAACCTCGACACCGCGCTCCTGCGCGAAGAGCGGGGCATTCACATACGACACGGTCTCGTCGACCACGTCCTCGAAGACGCCCTTGAGCGCGGAGAGTTCGAGCACCTTGACGTCGTGCTGGGTGATCTCGCCGTACACCTCGACGTCGAGGCGCACCGCGACCTCGCCCGCGAGCGCCGTGAAGATCCGGCCGAGCTTCTCGGCGAGCGGCAGGCCCGGGCGTACGTCCTCGGCGATCACACCGCCCTGGACGTTGACCGCGTCCGGCACGAGCTCACCGGCGAGGGCGAGGCGCACGGACTTGGCGACCGCGATGCCCGCCTTCTCCTGCGCCTCGTCGGTGGAGGCGCCGAGGTGCGGGGTGCAGACGACCTGGTCGAACTCGAACAGCGGGGAGTCCGTGCAGGGCTCCTTCGTGTACACGTCGAGACCGGCGCCGGCGACCCGGCCCTCCTTGAGGGCGGAGGCGAGCGCCTCTTCGTCGACGATGCCACCGCGCGCGGCGTTGACGATACGCACCGAGGGCTTCACCTTGTGCAGCGCCTCGTCGCCGATCAGGCCCAGCGTCTCGGGGGTCTTGGGCAGGTGCACGGTGATGAAGTCGGCGACCTCGAGCAGCTCGTCCAGCGTAAGGAGCTTGACGCCCATCTGAGCGGCACGCGCGGGCTGCACATAGGGGTCGTACGCGACGATCTTCATGCCGAAGGCCGACATGCGCTGAGCGACCAGGACACCGATGCGGCCGAGGCCGACGACGCCGAGAATCTTCTCGCTCAGCTCGACGCCGGTGTACTTGGAGCGCTTCCACTCGCCGTTCTTGAGGGCGGTGTTCGCCTGCGGGATGTTGCGCGCGGTGGCGACCAGCAGACCGCAGGCCAGCTCGGCGGCGGTCACGATGTTGGAGGTCGGCGCGTTGACGACCATCACGCCGGCCTTGGTGGCGGCGGAGACATCGACGTTGTCCAGACCGACACCCGCGCGGGCGACGACCTTCAGCTTCTTCGCGGCGGCGATGGCCTCGGCGTCGACCTTGGTGGCGGAGCGCACCAGGATGGCGTCGACATCGGCGATCGCGGGGAGGAGCTCGGCGCGGTCCGCGCCGTTGCAGTGCCGGATTTCGAAATCCGGACCCAGGGCGTCAACCGTGGCAGGCGACAGCTCTTCAGCGATGAGTACGACAGGTTTCGAGCTCACGTGAGTCCTCACAAGTCCAGTGCGGACGGCCGTCCCGACGGCCGCAGGCGGTGGAGGGGCTTGCCGCGTGGAAGACGCACGACACTGTGGGCCTGACGCGTGTATGTGTGGAGAAGTCTAGTCATGCGCCAGGACGCACACTGCGCCCCGATGGAAGGATCACCCACACGGGGGTGGACGACTTGTACACACGTACGACGCCGCCTCTTCCAGCGGTGAAGCAGGGGGGAACACCGCGGGGGCGGGTCAGGAGACCCGCCCCCGGGGCGAATGGGTTACGCGTCCTCGTCGTTGACCCAGCTCATGAGCTTGCGCAGCTCACGACCGGTGGTCTCCAGGAGGTGGTCGCTGTCCGCCTTCTTGTACTCGTTGTACTTGGGCAGACCGTTGTGGTACTCGGCCATCCAGTTCTTGGCGAAGGTGCCGTCCTGGATCTCCGCGAGGACCTTCTTCATCTCGGCCTTGGTGGCGTCCGTGATGATCCGCGGGCCGGTGACGTAGTCGCCCCACTCGGCGGTCTCGGAGATGGACCAGCGCATCTTCTCCAGGCCGCCCTCGTACATGAGGTCCACGATGAGCTTCAGCTCGTGCAGGCACTCGAAGTACGCGATCTCCGGCTGGTAACCGGCCTCGGTCAGGGTCTCGAAACCGGCCTTGACCAGGGCGGCGGTACCACCGCAGAGGACGGCCTGCTCACCGAACAGGTCGGTCTCGGTCTCCTCGGTGAAGGTCGTCTTGATGACGCCGGCGCGGGTGCCGCCGATGCCCTTCGCGTACGACAGGGCGAGCGCCAGGCCGTTGCCCGAGGCGTCCTGCTCGACGGCCACGATGCACGGAACGCCGCGGCCCTCCTCGTACTGACGGCGGACCAGGTGGCCCGGGCCCTTCGGGGCGACCATGCAGACGTCGACATTGGCCGGCGGCTTGATGAAGTCGAAGCGGATGTTCAGGCCGTGGCCGAAGAACAGCGCGTCGCCGTCCTTGAGGTTGTCCTTGATGGACTCCTCGTAGACCTGGGCCTGGATCGGGTCCGGGACGAGGATCATGATGACGTCGGCCTCGGCGGCGGCCTCGGACGGGGTCACCACGCGCAGGCCCTGCTCCTCGGCCTTGGCCTTGGACTTGGAGCCCTCGTGCAGACCGACACGGACGTCGACACCCGAGTCGCGCAGCGACAGCGCGTGGGCGTGGCCCTGGCTGCCGTAGCCGATGACCGCGACCTTGCGGCCCTGGATGATGGACAGGTCGGCATCGTCGTCGTAGAACAGCTCGGCCACTGGGTCTCTCCTTGGTGTGCAGGTGTTGCGTCCCACCGTACGGCGGGGTGCGTCAGATACGTTTTCGGGTCTCGCCATACGAGCGGCGAAGTGGCGGTGCCTAGGCCGAACGGTCGAGGGCGCGCAGCGAACGGTCGGTGATCGAGCGCGCGCCGCGCCCTATGGCGATGGTGCCGGACTGGACCAGCTCCTTGATGCCGTACTGCTCCAGCATCTTGAGCATGGCCTCCAGCTTGTCGGCGCCGCCGGTCGCCTCGATCGTGACGGCCTCCGGGGAGACGTCCACGGTCTTGGCACGGAACAGCTGGACGATCTCGACGATCTGGGAGCGGGTCTCGTTGTCGGCGCGGACCTTCACCAGGACGAGCTCACGCTGGATCGCAGCGGACGGCTCAAGTTCGACGATCTTCAGGACGTTCACCAGCTTGTTGAGCTGTTTGGTCACCTGCTCGAGAGGCAGGTCCTCGACATTGACGACGATGGTGATGCGCGAGATGTCGGGGTGTTCGGTGGTACCGACCGCGAGCGAGTCGATGTTGAAGCCGCGGCGGGAGAACAGTGCGGTGATCCGGGCGAGGACACCGGGCTTGTTCTCGACCAGGACGGAGAGCGTGTGCTTGGTGGACATGGAGTCGGTCTCTCTCTGTCTCTCAGTCGTCTTCGTTGTCGCCGAAGTCGGGGCGGACCCCGCGGGCGGCCATGACCTCGTCGTTGGAGGTGCCGGCGGCGACCATCGGCCACACCATGGCGTCCTCATGGACGATGAAGTCGATCACGACGGGGCGGTCGTTGATGGAATTGGCCTCTTCGATGACCTTGTCCAGGTCGGCCGGGTCCTCGCAGCGGATCGCGTGGCAGCCCATGGCCTCGGACAGCTTGACGAAGTCCGGGACGCGGGTGCCCTTCGCCGGGACGCCCTCGGTGTCGGCGCCGGAGTGCAGCACGGTGTTGGAGTACCGCTGGTTGTAGAACAGGGTCTGCCACTGGCGGACCATCCCGAGCGCCCCGTTGTTGATGATGGCGACCTTGATCGGGATGTTGTTGAGCGCGCAGGTGGTGAGTTCCTGGTTGGTCATCTGGAAGCAACCGTCGCCGTCGATCGCCCAGACCGTACGGTCCGGCATGCCGGCCTTGGCACCCATCGCGGCCGGGACCGCGTAACCCATCGTTCCGGCGCCGCCGGAGTTCAGCCAGGTGGCGGGCTGCTCGTACTGGATGAAGTGCGAGGCCCACATCTGGTGCTGGCCGACGCCCGCCGCGAAGATCGTGCCCTCGGGGGCGAGCTGACCGATGCGCTGGATGACCTGCTGCGGCGAGAGGCTGCCGTCCTCGGGCAGGTCGTAGCCGAGCGGGTAGGTGTCACGCCAGCGGTTGAGGTCCTTCCACCAGGCGTCGTAGTCACCGACGTGACCTTCGGTGTGCTCCGCCTGGACGGCCCGGACCAGGTCGGCCAGGACCTCGCGGGCATCGCCCACGATCGGGACGTCCGCGGCGCGGTTCTTGCCGATCTCGGCCGGGTCGATGTCGGCGTGGACGATCTTGGCGTACGGGGCGAAGCTGTCCAGCTTGCCGGTGACGCGGTCGTCGAATCGGGCTCCGAGGGCGACGATCAGGTCGGCCTTCTGCAGCGCGGTGACGGCGGTGACCGCACCGTGCATGCCCGGCATTCCGACGTGCAGCGGGTGGCTGTCGGGGAATGCGCCGAGCGCCATCAGTGTGGTGGTGACGGGCGCTCCGGTGAGCTCTGCGAGGACCTTCAGTTCGGCGGTGGCCCCCGCCTTGATGACACCGCCGCCGACGTACAGCACCGGGCGCTTGGCCTGAGTGATCAGCTTGGCGGCTTCGCGGATCTGCTTGGCGTGCGGCTTGGTGACCGGGCGGTAGCCGGGCAGGTCCTGGGTGGGCGGCCAGCTGAACGTGGTCTGCGCCTGCAGGGCGTCCTTGGCGATGTCGACGAGGACGGGGCCCGGACGGCCGGTGGAGGCGATGTGGAAGGCCTCGGCGATGGTGTGCGGGATGTCCTCGGCCTTGGTGACCAGGAAGTTGTGCTTGGTGACCGGCATCGTGATGCCGCAGATGTCGGCTTCCTGGAAGGCATCCGTGCCGATGGCCTTCGAGGCCACCTGGCCGGTGATCGCGACCAGCGGGACGGAGTCCATGTGGGCGTCGGCGATCGGCGTGACCAGGTTGGTGGCGCCGGGGCCGGAGGTGGCCATGCAGACGCCGACCTTGCCGGTGGCCTGTGCGTAGCCGGTGGCGGCGTGTCCGGCGCCCTGCTCGTGACGGACCAGCACATGACGGACCCGGGTGGAGTCCATCATCGGGTCGTACGCCGGAAGGATGGCACCGCCGGGAATGCCGAATACCGTGTCGGCCCCCACCTCCTCGAGAGACCGGATGAGGGACTGCGCGCCCGTGACGTGCTCAACGGTGGCGGCGGACGATCCGCCGTTACGGGCCCGCGGCTGGGGATGGTGGGCCCCGGTGGCCTGCTCGGTCATCGCATTCTCTTCTCGAAGCTGAGGGTTTTTGCGGGTGTTTTACGAGGGTTTGCCTGGTCTTAGTGCAACAAAAAACCCCTCGTGCCGTGAGGCAAGCGAGGGGAGCGCGTCGGTGTGGTCCGCAGAGTGTCAGTGAGGGACTCCGCTTCAGCCGACGCGCTTTCCAAGTACGAGAATTCGGGTGCGCATGGCATTGACCCTCTCTCCGACGCATACAGCGTGTCAAGTGGGTGGGACGGGCGTCTCAACATGTGAGCCACTGAGGAGTGGGATCGAGCCGCCGGCCAGGACCGGCTGGGCAGTGGCACTGCCGGGCACCGGGAACTCACCGCGGGCCAGGGCACGGCGCAGCCGGTACTCGTCGAGCGGCCCGGAGAAGGCCATTCCCTGGCCGTGCGTACAGCCCATGGCGCGCAGCGCGAGGACCTGCTCCGGTACGTCGACACCATCGGCCACGGACTGCATGCCGAGGTCGCAGGCGATGCGCAGGAGGCCGCTGGTGATCTTGTGCAGCCGGGCGGATTCAACGACACCCTCGACGAGACCGCGGTCCAGTTTCAGTACGTCGATGGGGAGCCGGCGCAGAGCGTTGATCGCGGCGTATCCGCTGCCGAAGCCGTCGAGCGCGATGCGGACACCGAGCCGACGCAGCGCGACGAGACGCTGTTCGAGTTCGTCGAAGGAGATCCGGGGGTCGCTGTCGGCGACCTCGATCATCAGGGCGCCGGAGGGCAGGCTGTGCCGGGTGAGCAGCGCCTCGACGGAGCCGAACGGCATCCCCTTGTCGAGGAGCCTGCGGGCGGAGAGCCGCACTGCGACGGAGACCGGATGGCCGGCCCTGGCCCGGTCGGCGGCCTGCTCGACGGCCTCTTCGAGGAGCCAGCGGCCGAGTTCGGCGGTGCGGTCGCCGTCCTCGGCGACGCGAAGGAATTCGGCCGGGGTGAACAGGATGCCCTGGGCGGAGCGCCAGCGGGCCTGGGCGGCGACGGCGGCGACGGTGCCGCTGGCGAGATGCACCACGGGCTGGTGGAGCAGGGCGAACTCGCCGTCGCGCAGAGCGGTGCGCAGCCGGGCAGCCAGCTCGGAGCGGCGCACGACTTCGGCCTGCATCTGCGGGGCGTACAGCTCGACGCGGTTCTTGCCGCCCGCCTTGGCGCGGTACATGGCGAGGTCGGCGTTGCGCATGAGGTCGCTCGGAGAGATACCGGGCTCGGCGAAGGCGACCCCGATGGACGCTGCGACCCGGACCTCGCCGGTGCCGATGCGGTACGGCTGGGAAAGGGTGAGGCGCAGCCGGTCGGCGATCTCGTGGACCTGGCATTCCCGGGCGGACTGGTCGCGGATGCCGTCGCCGAGGATGATGGCCGCGAATTCGTCACCGCCGAGGCGGGCCGCGGTGTCGCCGGCCCGTACGGATTCATGGAGGCGGCGGGCGGCCTGGATGAGGAGCTCGTCGCCCGCCTGGTGGCCGAGGCGGTCATTGACCGCCTTGAAGCCGTCGAGGTCGATGAAGAGCACGGCGGTGCCGGGGTCGCCGGAGCGGCGGCCGCCGAGGGCCTGGCGCACCCGCTCGGTGAACAGGGCGCGGTTGGGCAGGTCGGTGAGCGGGTCGTGCTCGGCGTTGTGCTGCAACTGGGCCTGCAGCCGCACCCGTTCGGTCACATCGCGGCTGTTGAGGATCAGCCCGCCCTGGTGGCGGTTGACCGTGGATTCGACATTGAGCCAGTCGCCCGTACCGGATCTGAAACGGCACTCGATCCGGGTGGTGGGCTCCTCCCCCGGAGAGGCGGCGAGGAACCGGCGCACCTCGTGGACCACCCGCCCCAGGTCCTCGGGGTGGATGATCGAGGCGAGCTCGGCGCCGACAAGGTCGTCGGCATCGCGCCCGTACACCCCCGCGGCAGCGGGGCTGACGTAGCGCAGGACGCCGGTGGGGGCGGCGATCATGATGACATCGCTGGAGCCCTGCACCAGGGAGCGGAAGTGGTTCTCCTTCTGTGCCAGCTCCTGGGTGAGAGCAATGTTGTCGACGAGCATGATGCCCTGCCGGACGACCAGGGCGAGCACCACCGTGCAGCCGGTGAAGACCACGACGCGGTCCACCCGGCGGCCCTCGGTGACGTTGTAGAGAATGCCGAGAGTGCAGACGGCGGCGGCGAGATACGGCGTCAGCGCGGCCAGCGATCCCGCGATGGGCCGGCTGGTGGAGCGCGGCGCACCCCGTGGCGGGAAGGCGTTGTCCGTTGCGCTGTTCGCGCCCCAGGGTGCGTACGCGAGGAGCAGGGAACCGGCGAACCAGCCCGCGTCCAGCAACTGGCCGGAGTGGTAGGTCTGGCGCAGCAGCGGGGAGGTGAACAGGGCGTCGGACAGGACCGTCAGGGCGAGTGCGGCAACGGCGGTGTTCACTGCGGAGCGGTTGACGTTGGACCGCCGGAAGTGCAGGGCCAGCACCATGGAGACAAGCACGATGTCGAGCAGCGGATAGGCGAGCGCGAGCGCCGCGCGGGCCACGCTCGCGCCCTCGGCATCCACGAGATGCGCGGTATGGGCGAGGGCGAGGCTCCAGGAGAGCGTGAGGAGCGATCCGCCGATCAGCCAGGAGTCCAACGCGAGACAGAACCATCCGGCCCGGGTGACGGGGCGTTTGGCGAGGACGAGCAGCCCGACGATGGCGGGTGGCGCGAAGCAGAGGTAGAAGACATCGGCGAGGGAGGGGCTGGGCACCGAGCGCCCGAGCACGACCTCGTACCAGCCCCAGACCGCATTGCCCCCTGCGGCCATGAGCGAGGAGAGCGCGAACAGCAGCCAGGCGGGCCGGAACCGGTCGCCGCCGGTCCGCGCGTAGAGGAAGCAGGAGACGGCCGCGACCAGCGCGGCGGCGCTGAGGCCGAAATCCCCCATAATGAGCGCCAGTTCCGAAGAACCCCAGCCGAGGGCCGCCCCCACCGCGTAACCGCCGCAGACGAGGCCGACCAGGACCTGCAGGACCAGGGCGGATGCGCCGCCGACGGTGGACCGCCGGGAGAGGAACGCCCCGAGGGCGCCGGCCGGCGCGCTCACCGGGGCGCGCCCGACGCCGCCGGGTGTGCACGCACCCAGCGCCCGGCTGGGGTCTGTTCCGGATTTCCCGTCTGCGCCGCGACGCCCGGCACGCACTCCCCCGAGCTCTCGGTCTCGCTCGGGCAGGGAGGGCCCCCTTGCCGCGTTCTCGGGCTCGTCCAGGAGCGTCCGGTACGAGGACGGCCCTCCGCCCGGCGATCGCACGCACCGGACGCCGCGTCGCCCGCCCTGCGGGCGGGCGGCGGGAAATCCGGAACAGGCCCCAGCCGCCGTCGGCTGCCCTGCGGTGCCGGATCGTTCGCCCATCGGCCGTACATCGCCCGTCGCCCCCTCGCGTGTTGCGTCCTCCCCGGCGCAGTCCCTTCCTCGGCTCAGCGCCCCTTTCGGGACGATACACCAGACCGGTCACTCAGGGACATAGGTTATCTACTCTCCGTGACGATCAGAGGAGTTGCCGGAACGGTACGCAGTCGTACGGACCCGCAGCGTGGTCAACCGGTGGTGCGTACGACGTTCTGCACCGGCTCCCCTGCGGCGAAACGGCTCAGCTGTCCGGCCACCAGACGCTTGGCGCGCGGCAGGAATGCCGAGGTGCTGCCGCCCACATGAGGAGTGATCAGGACGTTCGGAGCATGCCAGAGGGGATGGCCGGCCGGCAGCGGTTCCGGGTCGGTGACATCGAGGGCGGCGCGCAGCCGGCCGGACTCGAGTTCGAGCAGCAGCGACTTGGTGTCGACGACGCCGCCCCGTGCGACGTTCACGAGCAGCGCTCCGTCCGGCATCGCGGCGAGGAACTCCGCGCCCACCAGCCCTTGTGTGGACGGGTTCAGCGGGGTGGACAGCACGACGACGTCGGCTTCGGGCAGGAGTGCGGGCAGGTCGTCGAGTGTGTGTACGGGGCCGCGTGCTGTTGTCCGTGCAGAGCGCGCGACGCGCGCCACCCGCGCGCACTCGAAGGGCGCGAGCCGGTCCTCGATGGCGGCCCCGATCGATCCGTACCCCACGATCAGTACGGACTTGTCGGCGAGCGCGGGGTAGAAGCCGGCCCGCCACTCCTCCTTGTCCTGACCGTGGACGAACCCGGGGAAGCCGCGCAGGGAGGCAAGGATCAGCGCGAGAGCGAGTTCCGCGGTCGACGCCTCGTGGACCCCTTTGGCATTGCACAGCCGCACCCCGGCCGGCAGCAGACCGAGCCCTGGCTCGACATGGTCGATGCCCGCGGAGAGCGTCTGCACAATCCGGACCTGTGCCATGCCGGCGAGCGGACGGACCGCGATCTGTGAACCCTTCATGTACGGCACGACATAAAAGGCGCAGTCGGCCGGGTCAGCCGGGTAGTCCTGCGCGCCGTCCCAGAAGTGGTAGTTGAGACCCTTGGGGAGCCCTTCGATCTCGTCGGCGGGAAACGGCATCCATATGTCGGGAGTCTTCGTCGAAGTCATGGTCAGGAGGCTAATCCCCGGGAGGCTGCGCGAGAGGCGGCGGCCGGCAGAGGTTACTTTGGGGTGCGGTGTGGTCCCATGACGGCGGGGCCGAGGTCCTGTCGTCACGGGACCTTAGGGAGGGTTCGGGGAGTTGGAGCGCAGGAGTCTCGGTGCGGCGGCGCTCGCCGTGGGTGCGGTCGGTCTTGGCTGTATGCCGATGAGCTGGGCGTACAGCGCGTCGCAGCAGCGCGGTGACCGTGCGTTGCGTGCCGTGCACGCCGCGCTCGACGCGGGCGTCCAACTGCTCGACACGGCCGACATGTACGGCCCCTTCACCAATGAGCTGCTGGTGGGCCGGGCGCTGAAGGGCCGCAGGTCCGATGCTTTCGTCTCCACCAAGTGCGGGCTGCTGGTGGGCGATCAGCACATCGTCGCCAATGGCCGCCCCGGCTATGTGCGGCGGGCCTGTGACGCCTCGCTGCGGCGGCTGCAGACCGATGTGATCGACCTGTACCAGCTGCACCGAGCCGATCCCGAAGTGCCGGTCGAGGAGACCTGGGGTGCGATGGCGGAGCTGGTGACCGCCGGAAAGGTGCGGGCGCTCGGACTCTGTGCGGTCGGAGCGCGGGCTTCACGCCGGCCGGGTGCCCGGATGTATGACGAAACGATCCGCCAGCTGGAGCGGGTGCAGCAGGTCTTCCCCGTGAGCGCGGTGCAGGCGGAGCTCTCGGTCTGGTCGCCGGAGGCGCTGGAGTCGTTGCTTCCGTGGTGCTCTACGCGGGGTGTGGGGCTGCTGGCGGCGATGCCGCTGGGGAACGGCTATCTGACGGGCACGCTGACCCCGGGACAGGGCTTCGAGCCCGACGATCTGCGGGCCAGGCATCCGCGGTTCACCGCCGAGATGATGGCGGCGAACCAGCCGATGGTGGTCGGACTGCGGCGGATCGCGGAGCGGCACGGGGCGACTGCGGCACAGGTGGCGTTGGCCTGGGTGCTGCGGCAGGGGCCGTATGTGGTGCCGGTGCCGGGGACCAAGCGGGAGCGGTGGGCGGTGGAGAACGCGGGGGCGGCCGGGCTGACGCTGACCGCGCAGGATCTGGTGGAGATCGCCCGGCTGCCCGCGGCGCGGGGGTCGTGGGACTGACCGCCGGCCCCGCATTCATGATCACCGATCGAGAAAATTGGCGGGCATTGGGAACCCGGGGCGGGGCTGCGGTGTAAGAACAGTAGTCGGGTGGCCGTCGAAGGGATCGGTGCTGTGCGCGGTGTTCTGTTCGGATCTGTACGAGGCCTTGCGGGTCGTCGGGGGCGACGTCGAGGCGTGCGTCACGGATCGGTTGCCGTGCTGGCCGCGGGCACGCTGCTGCTGTCCGCGGGGTGTTCCTCGGGGGACGGTTCCGGCAGTGCGGCGGGCGTCGGGCACATGCCCTCGCCGTCCCGCCCCTCCTCCGCCGCCTCGGGCCCGTCGGCCTCCCCGTCCGCGTCGGTGGCCCTGCCACCGGCGAAGGGTTCGGTGGAGGTGGTCTCCACGCTCACCGAGGGCCTCGACTCGCCGTGGGGGCTGGCGGAGCTGCCCGGCGGCGATCTGCTGGTCTCCTCGCGCGACAAGGGCACGATCACCCGGATCGACGGGAAGAGCGGCAAGAAGACCCTGCTGGGCGCCGTGCCCGGGGTATCGCCCGGCGGGGAGGGAGGGCTGCTGGGAATCGCGGTCTCCCCCACGTACGGTTCGGACCATCTGGTGTACGCGTACTTCACGACCGAGTCCGACAACCGCATCGCGCGCATGCAGTACGACGAGAACGGCACGGCGCCCGGCCGGCTGCTGGGTGCGCCGGACACGATTCTGCGGGGCATCCCGAAGGGCTCGATCCACAACGGCGGGCGGATCGCCTTCGGCCCGGATCACATGCTCTACGCGGGCACCGGGGAGACGGGGGACACCGGGCTCGCGCAGGACAAGAAGTCACTGGCCGGCAAGATCCTGCGGATGACCCCGGACGGCCAGCCGCTGCACGGCAATCCGGAGGCCGACTCCGTGGTGTATTCGTACGGACACCGCAATGTGCAGGGGCTGGCCTGGGACGGGCAGAAGCAGCTGTGGGCGTCCGAATTCGGGCAGGAAACCTGGGACGAGCTGAACCGCATCGAGCCGGGTGGGAACTACGGTTGGCCGGAGGTCGAGGGCAAGGCGGGAAAGCCGGGTTTCATCGACCCCGTGGCACAGTGGAAGACGTCCGAGGCGTCCCCGAGCGGGATCGCCTTCGCCAAGGGTTCGATCTGGATGGCGGGCCTGCACGGTGAGCGCCTCTGGAGGATTCCGCTGTCCGGCAAGGAATCTCTGGCGGCCCCGCAATCGTTCCTGAAAGGGAAGTACGGGCGTCTTCGCACGGTGCTCGCCGCGGGCGGCAACAAGCTCTGGCTGGTCACGAGCAATACGGACACCCGTGGCACCCCGAAGCCGGGAGACGACAGGGTCCTGGTGCTGGAGGTGCGGTAGCGGCTACAGCTGGTGAAAGGGCGTGCGACCGGTGTTCAACTTCTTCGAGGAACTCTTCGCACCGGGCCGTAAGCATGCCGCCGAGGAGCAGAAGCGGCTGGAGCTGACCCGGGTGGATCTCGGTGTCGGCGACCCGGGGCGCGGGCCGATAGACCTGGCCTCCGGAAAGGTGATCGTCAGGGCGTCCGGTCCCGACGGCGGTCCTGCGGCGGAGCGTGGCGCGACGGACGCGATACCGGACCCGGCCCAGGCAGCGGACCACCCCGATGAGGCGTCCGGGCCGGATACCGATACCCCGGACGCTCCGGAGGCCGGTCCGGACGCACGACCGTAGGCGGGTCGGGCACACGTCCGTGGGCGGGTCGGACGCCCCCGGTATCAGGTGGCGTTCCGCACCGGGTACAGGCGGAGCCGGTGGGCCAGGGCGGCCGCCTCACCGCGGCTGGAGACGCCGAGCTTGGCGAGAATGTTGGAGACGTGCACGCTCGCGGTCTTGGGTGAGATGTAGAGCTCCTCGGCGATCCTGCGGTTGGTGTGACCGGCCGCGACGAGACGGTGCACATCCTGTTCGCGTCGCGTCAGCCCGAAGGACTCCACCGCGGCTGCTGCCGCCTCGCGCAGGTGGTCCTCGGTCTGCTCCCGGTCCGCCGCCTCATCGGTGGTGCCGTCCTGGGCGGGGACGGTGACGGCGAGCGGTATCTCTTGGCCGGTGCCTTGGGCCGGGGACCGGTCGGAGGTGGTGAGGGTGATGCGGGCGCGTCCGGCCAGCAGCTCGATGGTCTCGGTCAACGGGCGTGCGCCGAGTCGCCCGGCGGTGCGGTGGGCCTCGCGCAGCAGGGTGGTGGCCGCGGACCGGTCGCCGGAGGCGATGAGGAGGGCCTCTGCCCAGCGGTGGCGGATCTGGGCCAGTTCGTACGGGCGGTGCAGGGGCGCGAAGGCGGTGGCGGCGCGGGACCAGTGGTCGGGGGTGTCGAGCCCCTCGGCCCGGGCCAGCTCGGCGTCGACCAGGAGACCGTAGGCGGCCCAGACGGGGATGAGCATCGGCAGCCGCTTCAGGTGTCCGCGGATGCTTGCCAGGATCGCCGGCCGGCCCGGGTCGGCGGCGGGCAGACCCCGGGCTTCGGCCTCGGCGGCGGCGGCGGCATGGAGCAGCGGCAGGGCGTACCGCTGGGTGCCGGGTGGGAAGCCCTGCTCCGACTGCGCCTCGAACGCGGCCCGCGCCTCGGGGAGCCGCCCCTGCTGCACGGCGAGGATCATGGCGTGGCGTACGCGGCTGATGAGGAGCTGGGGCTGCGGGTCACGGGCGCCGAACCAGCGCCGGGTCAGGGTGAGTTGAATCTCGGCCTCGGCCAGGTCTCCCTGGGCGAGGGCCAGTTCGGTACGGCGTGCGGCGACGAGCCCTTGCGCCTTGCTGGACCGGGCGGCGCGGGCCGCCGCGTCGGTGGTCGCACGGCTCTCGTCCCAGTGGCCGAGAGAGAAGAGCGAGATCGCCTGGTTGCAGCGGACCCATGCCTCCATGTCGGCGATGCCGTGGCTGCGGCTGATCTCGATGCCGTGGTCCGCGGCGGCCACGGCCTCCAGGGAGCGGCCCATGGATTCGAGGGTGGAGGGGAGATTGATGCCGGCCCGGCTCATGATGCCGACCAGGTGCAGTTCATCGGCGCGGTCGCGGACTGCGTACATCTCGGCGATGCCCTCGTCGACACTGCCCGCGTCGGCGGTGAGCCAGCCGCGGGTGAGCCTGGCGTGCAGTTCGATGTACTCGTCACCGACGAGCCGGGCGTACTCCACGGCCCGGTCGACGGCTTGCAGAGTCTCGGCGCCCGGGCGGTGCAGGGCGCCCCATCCCGCCACGCTCATCAGGACATCGGCATGCACGGCGGACGGGGGCAGGCCGCGGACGAGCTCCTGGGCGTTGGCCAGTTCCTGCCATCCGTCGCCACGGGTGAGGTCCTGCATCAGCCGGGAGCGCTGGACCCAGAACCAGGCGGCGCGCAGCGGGTCGTCCTCGCTGTCCAGGACACGCATGGCCTTCTTGGCGATGGCCAGGGCCCGTTCGCGTTCGCCGCCGAACCAGGCGGCGACGGTGGCCTCGGCCATCAGGTCGAGATAGCGCAGCGGGGTGGTGTCGGGGTCGCAGCCGCAGGCCGGGTAGCTCTCCGCGTAGTCGATGGGGCGCAGGGTGCGGCGCACGTCGTCGGGGGCGTCGTCCCAAAGCTCCATCGCCCTTTCCAGCAGACGGAGTTGCTCGGAGAACGCGTAGCGGCGGCGGGCCTCGACCGAGGCCTTCAGTACGGCGGGCAGGGCCTTGGCGGCATCGTGTGCGCAGTACCAGTAGCTGGCGAGCCGGGTGGCCCGTTCACCGGCGCGGACGAGGGTGGGATCGATCTCCAGGGCTTCCGCATAGCGCCGGTTGAGCCGGGAGCGCTCGCCGGGCAGCAGATCGTCGCTGACGGCCTCGCGGACCAGGGAGTGCCGGAAGCGGTAGCCGTTGCCCTCCGGGGTGGTGAGGAGCAAGTTGGCTCCGACGGCCGCCCGCAGCGCCTCGATGAGTTCGTCCTCGGTCAGCCGGGCGACCGCGGCCAGCAGTCCGTACTCGACGGTGGAGCCGCCCTCGGCGACGATCCGGGCGATCTTCTGGGCGTCGTCGGGGAGCGCTTCGACGCGGACAAGCAGCAGGTCGCGCAGCGAGTCGGAGAGTCGGGAGTGGTCGCCGCTCTCCAGGCTGCAGGCGAGTTCCTCGACGAAGAAGGCGTTGCCGTCGGAGCGTTCGAAGATCTCGTCCGTCAGGGCGGCCTCAGGGGTGGCGGCGAGGATGCCGGTGAGCTGGCGGCGTACCTCGGCGCGGTTGAAGCGGGCGAGTTCGATCCGGCGGACGGTACGGAGCCGGTCCAGTTCGGCGAGGAGAGGGCGCAGGGGGTGGCGGCGATGGATGTCGTCGGAGCGGTAGGTGCCGATCACGACGAGACGGCCGCTGCGCACGGTGCGGAAGAGATAGGCGAGGAGATGCCGGGTGGAGGCATCGGCCCAGTGCAGGTCCTCCAGGACGAGGACGACCGCGCGCTGCGCCGAGATGCGCTCCAGGAGTCTGGCGGTGAGTTCGAAGAGGCGGGCGGTGCTGTGCTCGTCGGTCGCGTCCCGGTCGGCCTCGCCGAGTTCGGGGAGCAGGCGGGCCAGTTCACCCTCCTGCCCGGCGCAGGCGGCAGCCATCTCGTCGGGCAGGGTGCGGCGCAGGGCGCGCAGGGCGGTGGAGAACGGGGCGTAGGGAAGGCCGTCGGCACCGACCTCGACGCAGCCGCCGACGGCGACGACGGCCTCGCGGCGCACCGCCGCCGCGAGGAACTCCTCGACCAGCCGGGTCTTGCCGACGCCCGCCTCGCCGCCGATGAGCAGCGCCTGCGGCTCGCCGCCGGGGCGGTCGGCCCGGCCGGTGTCCTCTGCGGTGGCGCGGGTGAGCGCATCGACGAGCGAGGCGAATTCACCTGCGCGGCCGACGAACACGGGACTGACGGACCTGGTCTCCACGTCGCCGAGCATCGCACATGGGTCCGACGGTGCGGGCCCCGGAATCGGGTCGTCCGGCATCGCGAAGCCGTCTCACGACTACTACGCGGCGTGGACGAACCGGTTCCGGTCCGTACTCACCGGCCCCTCTGCCTCCTTGCGTACGGATTCACGGGCGGCCCTGCGGGCGGCGCGGCGGGCCCGACGGGCCTCTCCGACGAGCCGCTCCTGCTCGGCGCGGCGCCGCATTTCGATCGCGTTCAGCTTGTGGAGTTCGAGCGTGAACATGTGCTTCTCCCGGAGGACGAAGGCCCGTTGGGGCCTGAGGGCGGCAGTGCTTCTGCCGTGCCCCCACTGTCGTCTCCCAGGGGGTGTCAGCACATCGGGCGAGTTCCGCATCTTCGCGGGGTGGGGGGCCTTAGCCGGGTGCGGACGCTGCCGCACACGGGCCGGGGCCGCCCGGGCGGATGCCTTAGACGGCCGTAGGGCGGTGCGTACTCACTTGGTGGTGCCCGCGGTCGGCAGGGCGACGATGAGGTCGAAGTACATGCCGGCGGAGATCACCAGGCCGAGGACGCCGAGCGCGATGCCGGCGGTCGCGACGGCACGCACCCAGCCGGGCTGCGGGTGCGGGGAGGGTGCGCCGAAGGCCGGGCGGACCAGGGCGAAGATGCCGACCAGCAGGGCGAGCAGTGCGAAGAGGCCGTTGACCAGCGCGGTGGAGTGCCAGGCGTCGCCGTAGATCTCCGAGATCTGCTGGGCCGCGGTGCCACCGCCCGAGGTCTTGATCTGCCCGATCAAGGTCTCGCGCTCGGCGGCGACCTTGCCGGTCCAGGACCCGCTCAGCGCGACGACACCGAGACCGGCGGCAGCCACGGCCGCGGCGGCCGATGCGAGGCCGGACGACTCCTTGCCGGATTCGTCGAAGTCGGGGTCCGTGAAGTCGGAGTCGTCGTCGGAGTCCTTGAAGACGGCATCCGCATCGCGGTCCTGGGCGGGGTCCGGCGCGGAACCCGCTCCGGCGCCGTCGGCCACCGCGGGCTCTCCCTCGGCTTCGGCCGCCCCCTTGTCGAGGCTGTGCGCCGCGTCCTTGGCAGTGTTCTCCTCGGCCGCGGTCTCCTCGGCGTCGAGAACAGCGGGAGCGGCAGGGCCGGTGGGAGTGGTGGGGTTCTTGGGAGTTCCGGGGTTCATGTCCCGCACGGTAGGCGGCCCGGATGAGAACCCTCTTAACGCGCGCCGCCGGCCGGTCCCCCCGCCCCGGCCTCAGGCCTTCTGTGCCCGCCACTCCCGGGCCAGTACGGACCAGATCTCCGAGTCGTGCCGCTCGCCGCGGTACAGGTAGTTCTCGCGCAGCACCCCGTCGCGTGTCATGCCGAGCCGCTTGGCCACGGCGATGCTTCGGGTGTTCGCGGCGGACGCGCCCCACTCCACGCGGTGCATGCCGCGCTCGTACACCGCCCAGTCGATCAGCTTCCGTGTCGCCCGGGTGACCAGGCCACGCCCCTCCCCCGCCGGCTCCAGCCAGCAGCCGACCTCGCAGTTCCCGGATTCCGTGTCGAAGATCCGGAACAGGACACCGCCGACGAGCGTGCCGTCCAGCCAGATGCCGTAGAGGCGCCCCGTGTCGGCCGCCTGCTTCTCCGCGTACTGCCGGAGCAGGGCACGCGCCGAGTCCAGGTCGGTGGCGAACGAGGCGAGGGGGATCCAGGGGTCGACGATCTCGCGGGCCCGGTCCATATGGGCGAGGAACTCCGCCGCCTGCCAGATCTCCAGCGGCCGCAGTTCCGCTCCGTCGTCGCCCAGGGATATCGCGAACATCATGCTCCTTCTCGAACCGCTTCCACCGCTTGCACTGCCTGTGCAGCTTCCACCGGTTCCACCGGTTGTGCTGCCTGCGGGATTTTCCCATGCGCCGCGCGGCACTGGGGAGGCTCGATGCTGATCCGCGGCAGCCGCCCGTCCAGCCAGCGCGGCAGCCACCAGTTCGCTCCGCCCAGCAGATGCATCAGGGCGGGGACCAGCAGCGTACGGAGAACGAAGGCATCGAGGGCGACCGCCGCGGCGAGCGCGATGCCGAACATGGCGATGACCCGGTCCCCGCTGAGGACGAAGGCGAGGAAGACCGAAATCATGATCACGGCCGCGGAGTTGATCACGCGGCTGGTCTCGGCGAGGCCGACCCGCACCGCCCGCCGGTTGTCACCGGTCTCCAGCCACTCCTCGTACATCCGCCCGACCAGGAACACCTGGTAATCCATGGAGAGCCCGAAGAGCACGGACACCATGATGACCGGCAGGAACGGTTCGATGGGCCCCGAGCTGCCCAGCCCCAGCAGCTCGCTCCCCCACCCCCACTGGAAGATCGCGACTACGACTCCGAACGAGGAGGCGACGGCCGCCACATTCATCGCGGCCGCCTTCAGCGGAATGCCGATCGACCGGAAGGCCAGCAGCAGGAGCAGACAGCCGAGCCCTATGACGACGCCGATGAAGAGCGGGAGCTTGCCGATGATGATCCGGGCGAAGTCGTCGTAGCCGGCCGTCACCCCGCCCACATGGGCCCGGAGCGAGGTGTTCGCCTCGGCCTGCGGGAGGACATCCGTACGCAGCCGGCCGACGAGCGCGCTGGTCTCCTGCGACTGCGGTGACGAATTCGGCACAACGGTGATGAAGGCCGCACTGCCGCTGTTGTTGTACGTCACCGGGCCGACCGAGGCCACGCCGTCGGTGGCTCGCAGGACGTCCGGCAGGCCGTCCATCGCCAGCCGGTCGTCCGCGCCGTCGAGCTGTGCGGCGATCGTCAGCGGGCCGTTGACGCCCGGTCCGAATCCGTCGGCCAGCAGGTCGTACGCCTGCCGGGTGGTGGACGAGGAGGGGTTGTTGCCCTGGTCGGAGGTGCCCAGATGCAGGGAGAACGTGGGCAGCGCGAGGACCAGCATCACCACGACGGCGAACGCCCCGAGCAGCTTGGGGTGGCGTTCGACGAACGCGGACCAGCGGGCGGCGAAGCCGGTGGGCAGTTCGGGCTGCGGCCCGCGCTCGGCGAGCCTTCTGCGCTCGCGCCGGCTCAACGCCCGCACGCCGATGAAGGACAGTAGGGCGGGCAGCAGTGTCACGGAGGCGGCCACGGTCAGGACGACGGTGAGCGAGGCGGCGATCGCCACACCGTTGAGGAACCCGAGCCGCAGGATCAGCATGCCGAGCAGCGCCATACAGACGGTGGCTCCGGCGAAGACGACGGCCCGCCCGGTCGTCGCGACGGCGTTCTGCGCCGCCTCGGCGACGGTCATGCCTCTGCGCAGTCCTCTGCGGTGCCGGGTGACGATGAACAGCGCGTAGTCGATGCCGACGCCGAGCCCTATCAGCATGCCCAGCATGGGGGCGAAGTCGGCGACGGTCATCACATGGCCCAGCAGCACGATGCCCGCGTACGCCGTGCCGACGGAGACGAGAGCAGTGGCGATGGGCAGCATGCTGGCGGCGAGCGAGCCGAAGGCGAGGAACAGGACGACCGCTGCGACAACGACCCCGATGGCCTCACTGAAGTGGGCGGACGGCGCCTCGGTGAGGGCGACGGCCGAGCCGCCCAGTTCCACCTGGAGGTGGTCGCCGGCGGCAGCCTTCGCCGTGTCGAGGACCGCCCGGGCCTGCTGCACCGGGATGTCGTCGGACTGCTGGTCGAAGGTGATCGTGGCGTAGGCGGTGTGTCCGTCCTCGCTGATCTGCCCGGCGCCGGACGCCCCGTACGGTCCGGTGACGGCGCCGACACCGGGCAGTTCCTCGACCGCATGCAGGGTCCGGGTCATCGTCTGCCGGACATCGGAGGCCCGCACGGTGGAGTCGGTGGTGTGCCAGACGATGGTGTCCGTGTCACCGCCGAGGTCCGTGAAACCGCTCTTGAGGAGCTCGGCGGCCCGGCCGGACTCCGTACCGGGCACGTCGTAGTCGTTGGAGTAGGCAGAACCCGCGAAGCCCGCCGCGGTGGCTGCGCCGCCGAGGGCGAAGAGCCAGATGAGGACGGCGACGAGGCGGTGCCTGATGCACCAGCGGGCAATGGCGGCCAACGGACGTGCTCCCTGAGGGTTCGTGGATCTTTACCGGGACAAAACACGAATTACCCGCAAAGAACACATGACCTGAGAATCGCCACTCTGGCAGCCGATGGTGATCCTTTGTCGCTTTCGTGGCCTTACTCACAACGGCCGCAGGAATTATCGTGGCCCCGGAGTCACAACGACCTCCGGCCACCTCACTCGGCCAGTCGTTCCTCCGCCTCCAGTTCTTCCTCGAACTGCTCCTCGATCTCCGCGATGCCCTTCGCCACGGCTTCCGCCAGATGGACGGGGCAGGTCAGCACCTCGCTCCCGTAGCCCTGGCCGGAGTCCGGGCCGGGGGCGGGGCATGCGTCGGGAGCGTAGAGGTGCGCGATGCGGGCCACGCGATCGGAG
Source organism: Streptomyces sp. NBC_01224 (assembly GCF_036002945.1). Classification (NCBI taxonomy): domain Bacteria; kingdom Bacillati; phylum Actinomycetota; class Actinomycetes; order Kitasatosporales; family Streptomycetaceae; genus Streptomyces; species Streptomyces sp. NBC_01224. The sequence goes on from NZ_CP108529.1 coordinate 2,791,015, forward strand.
GTGCGCTCATGGCCGGGCGCATGGCCGTCCGCGTGGGCGCATGTGCCACCGGGCAGGGTGGTGGCAGCGGTACGGAGGACGCCGAGGATCTCGCGGGCGATTCCGTACGACAGCTCCAGGGAATCGGCCGCCGTGCCCATCAGGAGCAGCAGGACGGTCCGCTCGAGCGCGGGTCCGTCGGGGCCGAGCCGCTCGTACCGCCGGGCCGCCCAGAGCGCCGCTTCCTCGGAGGCCGTCTCGTCCTTGAACGGGACATGCCGCTCGCTCAGCGGTTTGATGTCGAGCCGGCCGTCGGGGCGCAGGTACACCGGGTCCAGATGTGCCGTCTCCCGGGTGCCGAAGAGGGTGTCGACCGCTTCGCGCAGATGATCGCGGGCCTCGACGGCGAGGGCGCGCAGGAAGGTGGTGCAGGTCCACGCCTCCAGCGAGGCCCCGTATCCGTCTTCGTGTTCCTCGCGCAGGACGGTCCGGCCGCCGGGGCTCTGCAGGTGGATTCCCTCGGCGGCCTGCTGGTCGCTGCCGGAGTTCAGTGCCGGGTGCTCATCGTCCTCATGCGCGCACGTCTCGTCCGGCAGCAACGGCAGTACGGACTCCAGGCCCTCGATCATGTCGTCGAGCAGCGACCGCTGTTTGATCCGGCCCGACGCCGCGTACCAGCAGTTCGCATGGGCGACGACGACATAGCCGGCGAGAGCGGCCCGGGAGAGACTGCTGGGCGGTGCGGCGTGGACCTCCAGGTCCCAGAGCGGATCACCGTTCGGATAGTCGTTGAGCACACTGCCCAGGCTGCTGATGTTGCTCCGGTGACTCTCCGGAATGATCTCGGGGATGCCCTCCGTGCTGCCCGGCAGGATCACATCGGCGGCTGTCCGCGCCCAGCCGGCGGCGTTGCGGGGGCAGGCCTCGACCTCGTCCCACGCAACGAGCGGAACCTGGACGTCCGGCGCGTCGAGCAGCGCGTCCGCGTCCGTGTCCCACCGCTCCAGGCTCCCGGTGTACGGATGGGCCGCGTGTCCGCACCCGCCGGCCTGAAGACACTGCTCGTCCATGGCCTCGACGGCGGCGCCGAGCGCGTCCACCACGGCCCGCTCGACGGGGGCGCCGCGTCGCCCGAGGACGTACCGCGCCATGTTCACCAGACCGAAGGTCAGCAGGACCGCCTGCTCGCCGTCCGGTTCGGCGGCGAGCAGGCGGGCGCACTCCAGGACGACGGGGTCCGCCTCCTCGGGGGCGGCGCCCGCCGCGACTCCGGCCCATTTCTCGATCAGTTCAGTCATGATCAAGGAAACGCCGGCCGCGCCGCGACGGTTCCGGTGGGCGCCGAACTCCCGTACGTAATGACGGGCCTGCCGGCGGCCCGTCAGCCGGAAATGCTCGCCCGGCCGTTCTCGATGTGTCCCATCAGCCGGCGCCGGAAGACATCGTCCCCGTCGACGGTGACGGACAGGTCGTACCAGCCGTGCGCGTCGGCCGCCGAGTGCACGACCTTACGGCTGCGCCCCGGCTTGACCTTGACGGTCCTGGTCCAGTCCCGCAGGTCCGCCTCGTCGACGTACCCCAGCGGCCGTACGGTGAAGGTGAGCGTCGTCCGCCCCGTGTTGCGCAGGGTGAGATGCAGATCCCGCTCATGCGCGTCGACCCGCGAGGCGACCTCGGCCCCGGCCGAAACGCCGTCCTTCGCGGGCCCGGCGAACTCGCGCCGGAAGCCGTTCGGCCCCGTCACCGTGAACCGGTACGCCGTACCGGTAAGGGGCACCGTCCATTGCGCCGTGCCCCTTACATCCCGGTGCTGCGGAACGGGGAACTCCCCCGCGTACGGATACAGCGCGAAGTGCGCGGACGAGCGCCCCGTGTTGCTGAGGGCCACCTGCACCGCCCCGTCCACCACCTTCGCCTGGGCGTCCGGCTGGTACGGCAGCGCGCGGGCCGGGCGGGTCCCGGGCTCCGGTACGGGCATGTGCTGCACGAGCGGCGGCTTCGGCGCCCAGCGTCCGCTGAACGGCGGGATGGCACCGGGCTGCTCCACCTCGGGCCGGCGCCGTGCGCGCTCGAAGTCGAACGCCGAGGTCAGATCGCCGGTGACGGTGCGCCGCCAGTCGCTGATGTTCGGTTCCTTCACCCCGGTCCAGCGCTCCAGGAAGCGGATCACGGAGGTGTGGTCGAAGACCTCGGAGCAGACGTAGCCGCCCACCGTCCACGGCGACACGACGAGCAGCGGCACCCGCATCCCGAGACCGGTGGGCTTGCCCTCCCACTGCTCCTCGGTCACCTCGGGCGGCGCGACCGGCGGCGGCACGTGGTCGAAGAAGCCGTCGTTCTCGTCGTAGTTGATGAGGACGGCGGTGTGCCGCCACACATCGGGGTGCTTGCCCAGCGCGTCCAGGACCTTGTAGACGATCGTCGCGCTGTGGATCGGCGAGGAGACGCTCGGGTGTTCGGAGTCGACGGCCGACGGCACCAGATAGGAGACCTCGGGCAGCGTGCCCGCCGCCACGTCCTTGGCGAACTCATCGGCCAGCGTTCCGGTCTCCACCCGGCGCAACGCACGCTCGAAGAGGCTGCGTTCGGTCTTGTCCAGGGTGGCGACGCCCTCTTCGAGCAGACCGAACAGCCGCTCCCGCTCCGTGGCGTCCGCGTCCCGTACCGCCGAGTAGAACGACTCCATGTACGTATGGCCGCCGGTCTTCGCCAGCGCCTTGCGGGCGATCGCCTTGAAGGTGGCGAAGAACTCGATCTGGTTGTCGGTGAAGTTCTCCCACTCGGTGTACGTACGCCAGCTGCGCCCGGCCTTCTCCAGCCGCTCCGCGTACGTGCCCCAGTCGTACCCGGGGTGCGTGCCCTCGTTGTACGCGTCGTTCCCGACGGCCCGCTTGCCGTTCGCCTCGTTGCCCGTCTTCCCGCTCCACAGGTGGTTGCGGTTGGGGCTGGTCGAGGTGTGGATGGAGGAGTGGTAGGCGTCGCAGACCGTGAAGGTGTCGGCCAGTTCGTAGTGCAGCGGGATGTCACGGCGGTCGTAGTACGCCATGGTGGCGGCCGTCTTCGCGGTCACCCAGCCGTTCATCCACCCCCCGGCCCATGCCTTCCCGCCACCGCTCCAGGAGTGGTCGAGCGCGCCGATGTACTGGAGGTCCTTCTTCTGCGTCTCGGCGGCGTCCCGCACCGGGAACGGCAGCACAGAGGTGCCCAGCGGAGCGGGCTGCTCGAAGACCGGCTTGCCGGAGGGCAGTTCGACGGCGTTGCGGTCGCCGAAGCCGCGCACTCCCCGGAGCGTCCCGAAGTAGTGGTCGAAGGAACGGTTCTCCTGCATCAGGATCACCACATGCTTGATGGCTCCGAGCCCGCCACCGCCACCGGACCCCGCCGAATGCGCCGGCTGCGCGGCGATCGCGGCCTGCAGCGACGGCGGAAGCAGCGACCCCGCAGCCGCGACGCCGAGTGCACCGCCGCCGAGCGCGAAGAGCCGTCGCCGTGAAATGTCCGTGGTCAAGTGAGCCTCCCGAGTTCTGTCGTTCAGCCGGGAAACTAATCAAGCCAGGTGGCGCGGGGAAGGATTTCGTACGGCTCGGTGGTGAACGTCCAACAGGTCGGCCGGGAAAGTCCAACCGCGTCCCGCACCTGGTCACACCCCGATCAGCTGCAGCGCACCCCACAGCGCGACCGTCGACACGGCCAGCGTCGCCGGTACGGTCAGCAGCCCGAGCCGGGTGAAGTGGCCGAGATCGGGCGCGGCGCCGTGGGTGTGCAGGATGCGGCGCCAGAGCAAGGTGGCGAGCGAGCCGACGTACGTGAGGTTCGGGCCGAGGTTCACGCCGATCAGGGCGGCGAGCAGCGGGCCGGGACCCGCCGCCGCGACGACCGGGAGCAGAGCGAGGATCGCGGGCAGGTTGTTGATCAGGTTGGCGAGCACGGCCGCCACCGCGGCCACCGCCAGCAGCGCCGGAAGTGACGAGCCGTCCGGCAGGAAGGTGTCGATCCCCGCACCGAGGCCGTTGTCGACCACGGCCTTGACCACGACGCCCAGCGCCAGCACGAACAGGCAGAACAGCGGGTTGGCGGAGCGGACGAGGCCCTTGACCGTGGTCTCGCGCTTCGCCAGCGCGCGGACGGCCAGTACCCCGGCACCCGCCAGCGCCGCCCACAGCGGTTCCGCACCCGCGAAGGAGGTGACGACGAATCCGCCCAGGGTCAGGGCAAGGACGACGAGCGTGAAAGCGGGGATGCCCGGACGGGCCTCCTGTGGCCTCGGCGGATACGCACCCGCTGCCAGATCGGCGGCGAAGACCCGGCGGAAGACGGCGTACTCGACGGCGATGGCGGCCAGCCACGGCAGGGTCATCAGCGCGGCGAAGCGGGTGAAGGAGAGGCCGCTCGCGGTGAACGCCAGGAGGTTGGTGAGGTTGGAGACGGGCAGGAGCAGGGACGCCGAGTTGGCCAGGTGCGCACAGGCGTAGACGTACGGGCGGGGGCGGGCGCCGACGCGGGCAGCTGTGGCGAGGACGACGGGGGTCAGCAGGACCACGGTCGCGTCCAGGCTGAGCACAGCGGTGATCACGGAGGCGACTGCGAAGACCCCGCCGAGCAGGGGACCGGTCCGCCCGCCGCAGGCCCGGGCGACCAGATCACCGGCGGCCGTGAACAGCCCCTCGTCCGCACAGAGCTGGGCCAGGACCAGAATCGCCGCGAGGAATCCGACGACCGGCAGCAGGCTGCCCACCTGTGCACGGGCTTCCGGCCACGGGACCGCACCGGCCACGATCACCAGCACGGCCACGGGCACGGCAACGGTCGCCTCCGGCAGCCCCCGGGGGCGTACGACGGCGAAGGCCAGCACGCCGAGCAGGAGGACGACGGAGACGATCTCGGCAGTGACGGTGTTCAGCGGACTGACTCTCCGGATGGGTGAAGGGGCGGTGCACCCGGCTCACGGGCGCACCGCCCCTTCAGGGACGTACGGAAACCGCCCGCGCAGGGGACGGGATCAGCCCTCGACGCCGAGCTTCTCCAGGATCAGCTCGCGCACACGGGCCGCGTCCGCCTGGCCGCGGGTGGCCTTCATGACCGCGCCGACGAGCGCGCCCGCGGCCGCGACCTTGCCGCCGCGGATCTTGTCCGCGATGGCCGCGTTGGCCGCGATGGCCTCGTCCACGGCAGCGCCCAGCGCGCCCTCGTCGGAGACGACCTTCAGGCCGCGCTTCTCGACGACGGTGTCCGGGTCGCCCTCGCCCGCGAGGACGCCCTCGATCACCTGGCGTGCCAGCTTGTCGTTGAGGTCGCCCGAGGTGACGAGCTCGGCCACCCTGGCGACCTGCACCGGGGTGATCGGCAGCTCGTCGAGGCCGCGGCCGGTCTCGTTGGCGTTACGGGCCAGCTCGCCCATCCACCACTTGCGGGCCTGGTCCGAGGGGGCGCCCGCGTCGGTCGTGGCGACGATCAGGTCGACCGCACCCGCGTTGAGGATGGACTGCATGTCGTGCTCGGAGACGCCCCACTCCTCCTTCAGCCGGTTGCGGCGCACCCGCGGCATCTCGGGGAGTCCCTTGCGGAGCTCCTCGACCCACTCACGGGCCGGGGCGACCGGCACCAGGTCGGGCTCGGGGAAGTAGCGGTAGTCCTCGGCGTTGTCCTTGATGCGGCCGGCCGTGGTGGAGCCGTCCTCCTCGTGGAAGTGCCGGGTCTCCTGCACGATCGTGCCGCCCGAGCTCAGCACCGCGGCGTGGCGCTGGATCTCGAAGCGGGCCGCGCGCTCGACGGAACGCAGCGAGTTCACGTTCTTCGTCTCGGAGCGCGTACCGAACGTCTCGGTGCCGTTGGGGCGCAGCGACAGGTTGACGTCGCAGCGCATCTGGCCCATCTCCATCCGGGCCTCCGACACACCGAGCGCCTTGATGAGCTCGCGGAGCTCGGCGACGTACGCCTTGGCGACCTCGGGGGCGCGTGCGCCCGCGCCCTCGATCGGCTTGGTGACGATCTCGATGAGCGGGATGCCCGCACGGTTGTAGTCGAGCAGGGAGTGGGACGCGCCCTGGATACGGCCGGTGGCGCCGCCGACGTGGGTCGACTTGCCGGTGTCCTCCTCCATGTGGGCACGCTCGATCTGCACCCGGAAGATCTCCCCGTCCTCCAGCTGGACGTCCAGATAGCCGTTGTAGGCGATCGGCTCGTCGTACTGGGAGGTCTGGAAGTTCTTCGGCATGTCCGGATAGAAGTAGTTCTTCCGGGCGAAGCGGCACCACTCGGCGATCTCGCAGTTCAGCGCGAGGCCGATCTTGATGGCGGACTCGATGCCGATCTCGTTGACGACCGGCAGCGCGCCGGGCAGGCCGAGACAGACCGGGCAGGTCTGGGAGTTGGCGTCCTGCTTGAGCTCGGTCGAGCAGCCGCAGAACATCTTGGTCTTGGTGCCGAGCTCGACATGGACCTCCAGGCCCATGACGGGGTCGTAGGACGCGAGCGCGTCCTCGTACGACACCAGGTCAGTGACAGTCACGGTGAAACTTCCCTCTCAGCCCAGCAGTACGTCGTCATCGCCGATGCGCTTGAGTTCGCGCAGCAGCAGGGCGACACCAGTGGCGATGGCGGCGGCGGAGACAACGGCGTCGATCAGTCGGAGCGTGTCGTGTTCGAAGCGGGCCTTCTTGGCCTGCTTGATGACGCCGAGCGCCCCGAAAGCGGTGGTGCCGATGGACAGGTACGTACCGGTCTTGGACTTCTTGAAGCCCTTGGCCTTGGTCAGTGCGCTCACAGCGACGGAGCCTCCTCCAGCAGCGGGTGGCCCCACTTTTCCACGAAGGCGGCCTCGACGGCGGCTCCGACCTTGTACAGCCGGTCGTCCTTCATGGCGGGGGCGATGATCTGCAGTCCGACCGGCAGGCCGTCCTCCGGCGCCAGGCCGCAGGGCAGCGACATGGCGGAGTTGCCCGCGAGGTTGGTCGGAATGGTGCACAGGTCCGCGAGGTACATCGCCATCGGGTCGTCGGCGCGCTCGCCGATCGGGAAGGCGGTGGTGGGCGTCGTCGGAGAGACGATGACGTCAACCTGCTCGAAGGCCTTCTCGAAGTCCTGGGTGATGAGGGTGCGGACCTTCTGCGCCGAGCCGTAGTACGCGTCGTAGTAGCCGGAGCTGAGGGCGTACGTACCGAGAATGACGCGGCGCTTGACCTCGTCGCCGAAGCCGGCCTCGCGGGTGAGCGCGGTGACGTCCTCGGCCGACCTCGTGCCGTCGTCGCCGACCCGCAGGCCGTAACGCATGGCGTCGAAGCGGGCCAGGTTGGAGGAGCACTCGGACGGCGCGATCAGGTAGTACGCCGACAGGGCCAGGTCGAAGGACGGGCAGTCCAGCTCGACGATCGTGGCACCGAGCGACTTCAGCAGCTCGACGGACTCGTTGAAGCGCTGGACGACACCGGCCTGGTAGCCCTCACCGGCGAACTGCTTGACGACACCGATGCGCATGCCGTCGACGCTGCCGTTGCGCGCGGCCTCGACGACCGGCGGGACCGGGGCGTCGATGGACGTCGAGTCCATCGGGTCGTGCCCGGCGATCGCCTCGTGCAGCAGGGCCGCGTCCAGGACGGTACGGGCGCAGGGCCCGCCCTGGTCCAGGGAGCTGGAGAACGCCACCATGCCGTAGCGGGAGACGCCGCCGTAGGTGGGCTTGACGCCGACGGTGCCGGTGACGGCCGCGGGCTGGCGGATGGAACCGCCGGTGTCCGTGCCGATGGCGAGCGGGGCCTCGTACGAAGCGAGCGCGGCCGAGGAGCCACCGCCGGAGCCGCCCGGGATGCGGGTGAGGTCCCACGGGTTGCCGGTCGGGCCGTAGGCGCTGTTCTCGGTGGAGGACCCCATGGCGAACTCGTCCATGTTGGTCTTGCCGAGGATGACGACGTCGGCGGCCTTCAGCCTCTTGGTGAGGGTCGCGTCATACGGCGGGATCCAGCCTTCGAGGATCTTGGAGCCGACGGTGGTCGGCATGCCCTCGGTGGTGAAGATGTCCTTCAGCGCGAGCGGGACACCGGCCAGTGGGCCCAGCTTCTCACCGGCCGCCTTCTTCGCGTCGACGGCACGGGCCTGCGCGAGCGCGCCCTCGCGGTCGACGTGCAGGAAGGCGTGGACCTTCTCGTCGACCGCGTCGATCCGGGCCAGGTGGGCCTCGGTGACCTCGACGGCAGTGAGCTCGCCGGAGGCGATCTTCGCGGCGATCTCGGCGGCGGTGAGCTTGATGATGGTGCTGTTGTCCGTCATGGCTTTTAGTCCTCCCCCAGGATCTGCGGCACCTTGAAACGCTGCTGCTCCTGGGCCGGGGCGCCGGAGAGCGCCTGCTCGGGGGTGAGCGACGGACGGACCTCGTCCGCGCGCATGACGTTGGTCAGCGGCAGCGGGTGGGAGGTCGGCGGTACGTCTTGGTCGGCGACCTCGGAGACGCGGGCGACCGCGCCGATGATGTCGTCGAGCTGACCGGCGAAGTGATCGAGCTCTTCGCCCTTCAGCTCCAGACGCGCCAGCCGGGCGAGGTGGGCGACCTCCTCGCGCGTGATGCCAGGCATGCAGCGATCCTCAGGGGTTGGTGTGTGGTTTTGGCCCAATCCTATGGTGTCGCCCGCAGCCACTCCCGCCACCCGGGCGAACACCCTGGTCGGGCGACAGATTCGAGTCCGTCCCGCGAGCCCGGTTCAGGCCCGTCCGGCAATGGGGGACAGAGCGGCCACCCGACTGCGCCGGTGCCCACACGCCGCACCCCCGTGCTCATGTCGTCGCGGGCCGCGACTCGACCGCCCGCCCGGGCGGCCGCTGCTCCAGCTCGGGCGTCGCACCGGCTGCGGCCGCCGCGGCAGCCGCAGCAGCCGCCAGCTCCGCCGGCCGCCGCCACCCGTGCTCACCCCGCGCCCGCAGCCAGGCCGTCGTCTCCTGCGGCGGCATCGCAGCGGCGACCAGCCACCCCTGCACCGCATCGCAGCGAAGATCCCGCAGCCGCTCCCAGGTTTCGTCGTCCTCGACCCCTTCCGCGACCACCAGCAGACCGAGCGAGTGGGCCAGGTCGATGGTGCAGCGGACGATCTCCGCGTCCTCGTTGTCGACGGCCAGACGGGCCACGAAGGACCGGTCGATCTTCAGCTCGCTGACCGGCAGCCGGCGCAGATGGACCAGCGAGGAGTACCCCGTACCGAAGTCGTCGAGGGACATCTTCACGCCGTGCCCGGTGAGTCCGGCGAGGGTGTCGGCGGCGCGCTGCGGGTCCTCCAGCAGCACGTGTTCCGTTATTTCCAGCTGCAGCGCCCCGGCCGGGACGCCGTGCCGGGCGAGCCGTGCCGCGACTCCGCCCGCGAATCCAGGGGTGTGGACGTCGCGCGGGGAGACGTTGACCGCGACCGGGACGAAAAGCCCCTGCGCCCGCCACCGGGCGACCTGGGCCAGGGCAGTCTCCAGGACGTACTCCGTGAGGTGCGGCATCAGGCCGGACGACTCGGCGATGGCGATGAACTCGTCCGGAGGGACCCGGCCGCGCTCCGGATGCACCCAGCGCACCAGAGCTTCGAGGCCGGCCACCTGGCCGTCGAAGCGGACCTTCGGCTGGTAGTGGAGCTCCACCTCTCCGGCGTCCAGCGCACGCCGGAGATCGCCGAGCAGCCCGAGCCGGTCCGGGGTGTTGCTGTCCCGCTTCGACTCGTACACCTCTACGCCCGTACGGTCGCGCTTGGCCTGGTACATCGCCACGTCCGCACGCCTGAGCAGCCCTTCGGCGTCCAGCGCGTGGTCCGGGTAGACGGCGACTCCGGCACTCGCCTCCAGCACCAGGGTCAGACCGTCCAGGTCCAGCGGGGAGGACAGCTCGGCGACCAGGTGGCGGGCGACCCGCTGGGCGCTGGTGGTGGAGTCCGCGGTCGGCAGGAGCACGGCGAATTCGTCACCGCCGAGCCGCGCGGCCTCCGCTCCTCGCGGGAGCGCCAGTCTGAGACGTTCCGCTATCTGCAGCAGCAGCCGGTCCCCCGCCAGATGACCGAGGGTGTCGTTGACCGCACGGAAACGGTCGAGGTCGATCAGGACGAGAGCGGATCTGGCGCCCGTGGACTCGGCGTCCTCCAACGCCGCCCAGGTGCGTTCCAGCAGCCACTGCCGGTTGGGCAGCCCGGTCAGCGGGTCGCGCAGCTGCTCCTCGGCCCGGGCGCGGGCGATCCAGAGGGTGGAGTCCAGGGCGATCAGCGGGACCGCGAAGAGCGGCAGGAGTACGGGCATGGCCATCGAGACGACGCAGATCAGCGGTGCGATGCCGAGCAGGGCGACCGCGACGAGGCCTTGGCGCAGCAGGGCGGTGCGGGCGATGGTCGGCAGCCCGCCGCCCTGGGGTGCCCGCGCATACCACAGCAGGACCCGGGTCACCAGAAGGTAGGTGGAGGCGGCCAGGAGGACTTCCGGGACGGCGGCGATGCCCCAGTCGAGTGGATGCCAGGGTGATTCGACGGTCTGCACCTCACCGAACGCGGCGAGCACCAGGGCTGCCGCGCCTATCCCCAGGATGTCCACCGCGCCGTGCAACAGCCCTTGCCACCAGCGGTGCCTGCGGGCCACGCCGACGAGGACGACGACGACCAGGCTGACCAGACCGGCGGGCACCCAGCCGTAGAGGAGCAGCACGGCAAGGGTGAGGGCGGCTCCGGAACCGGTGCCGCCCCACCATCGGTCGTGTCCGAGCGCAACCAGATGCCCGACGATGATTCCGGTGAGGACGGCGAGGGACCAGCCGGCCCTGCCGTCGGGAAAGAGTGCGTGTCCTTCACTCACGGTCCGGTAGAAGCCGGTCGCGAGCTGAACAACGGCGATCGCCACGACGACGGCACCCACTTTGGGCGTGAGGCCGACGAAACCTTGCAGCCGCGACACCGGTGCGGCGCTCTCGGTCGGTTTCATTCCGTCCCTCTCACAGCCGGCGGTACCGATGTCGCCCGATGGTTCAGCTCCATGCCACCACGACCCGATTTCCCACCCCGTGGCCGGGCACGGCAGGTGCGCATCTCAACAGTAGGCCGCAGAAGGCTTCTACGGGCAGCGCTCTACAGCTCTTGCCCGAATGCGAACCAACCGTCCGTCAGCATCTGCTATGCGCCGATCGGGTGAACCCGGCCCCCCGACGACAACCCTTGCCCCTGTCCGTCCGTCTACACCCTTTCTGCCCACCCGTTCACCACTCACGCACCGATCGACCTCATTTCGGGGTTGTCACGACGGGGTTCTGTCCCGTTGCGCCGGTTCTGTGACGGGGATCTGTGCTATTCCGCCGGTTCCTCAACGGGTACGGCCGCTTCGCGCGCGGCATCCGGCCCCTGTTCGAGCAGTACGGCGAAGCCGTCCTCGTCCAGCACGGGCACCTTCAGCTGCATCGCCTTGTCGTACTTAGAACCGGGGTTGTCACCCACGACCACGAAGGAGGTCTTCTTCGAGACGGAACCCGTGACCTTCGCCCCCCGGCTCTGGAGAGCCTCTTTCGCGCCATCCCTGGTGTGTCCGGCCAGCGTGCCGGTGACGACGACGGTGAGTCCTTCGAGCGGGCGCGGCCCGACCTCCTCCCCCGCTCCCTCGTCCTCCATCCGGACCCCGGCCTCCCGCCACTTGCGCAGGATCTCCCGGTGCCAGTCCTCGGCGAACCACTGCTTGACCGAGGCGGCGATGATGGGACCGACCCCGTCGGCATCGGCCAGCTCCTGTTCGGTCGCCTCGTCGATCCGGTCGATGGAGCGGAACTGACGGGCCAGCTCCTGGGCCGCGACCGGGCCCACATGGCGGATGGAGAGCCCGGTGAGGACCCGGGCCAGCGGGGCTTCCTTGGCCGCGGCGATGGCATCGAGCATGGCGAGGGCGTTCTTCTTCGGCTCGCCCTGCTGGTTGGCGAAGACCCAGGCGGTCTTCTCCTCGCCCGTCTTCGGATCGCGCTTGGGCAGTCCGCTGTCCTGGTCCAGGACATAGGCCCGGATCGGCAGGAGCTGCTCGACGGTCAGTCCGAAAAGATCGCCCTCGTCGTGCAGCGGCGGCTCGGCCGGCTCCAGAGGCTTGGTCAGGGCCGCGGCCGCGACATAACCGAAGTGGTCGATGTCGAGACACTTGCGGCCCGCGAGATAGGCGAGGCGCTCCCGCAACTGCGCGGGACAGGAACGCGCGTTGGGACAGCGGACGTCGATGTCGGCCTCCTTCATGGGCCGCAGCTCCGTGCCGCACTCGGGGCAGTACGTCGGCATCACGAACGCCTGCTCGGTGCCGTCACGCAGATCGACGACCGGGCCGAGGATCTCCGGGATCACATCGCCCGCCTTGCGGAGCACCACCGTGTCCCCGATGAGGACGCCCTTCGCCTTCACCACGTTCTGGTTGTGGAGGGTGGCGAACTCGACCTCGGAGCCCGCCACCTCGACCGGTTCGACCTGTGCGTACGGGGTGACCCGGCCGGTGCGTCCGACACCGACCCGGATGTTCACCAGCTTGGTGTTGGCCTCCTCCGGCGGGTACTTCCAGGCGATCGCCCAGCGCGGGGCGCGCGAGGTGGAGCCGAGCCGGCCCTGGAGCGGGATCTCGTCGAGCTTGACGACGACGCCGTCGATCTCGTGCTCCACGGAGTGCCGGTTCTCGCCGAAGTACGCGATGAACTCCCGCACGTCGTCGAGGGAGTCCACCACCTTGTTGTGCCTGGCGGTGGGCAGACCCCATTCGTGCAACAGCTCATAGGCGTGCGAGAGGCAGTCGATGTCGAAGCCCTCGCGGGCGCCGATGCCGTGCACCACCATGTGCAGCGGGCGGGTGGCGGTGACCTTCGGATCCTTCTGGCGCAGTGAACCCGCGGCCGCGTTGCGCGGGTTGGCGAACGGCTTGTCGTCGGCCTCGACGAGCCGGGCGTTGAGCTCCTCGAAGGCTTCCATCGGGAAGAAGACCTCGCCGCGGATCTCGACCAGCGCCGGAATCCGCTCACCCGTCAGCCGGTGCGGGATCTCGGCGATCGTACGGACATTGGGGGTGATGTCCTCGCCGGTGCGGCCGTCGCCGCGGGTCGCGGCCCGGGTCAGCCGCCCGCGCTCATAGGTGAGGTTGACCGCGAGTCCGTCGACCTTCAGCTCGCAGAGGAAGTGGTAGCCGGTGGCGCCGACGTCCTTGGCGATCCGCTCGCCCCAGGCCGCCAACTTCAGGTCGTCGAAGGCGTTGTCCAGCGAGAGCATCCGCTCGCGGTGCTCTACGGAGGTGAATTCCGTCTGGTACGGCCCCGCGACCTTCTGTGTCGGCGAATCCGGCGTGCGCAGCTGCGGATACGTCTCCTCCAGGGCCTCCAGCGCGCGCATCAGCCGGTCGAACTCGGCATCGCTCACGACCGGCTGGTCGTTCACGTAGTACCGGAAGCGGTGCTCCTCGATCTGCTCGGCAAGCAGTGCGTGCTGCTCCTGAGCCTGTGCGGGCACTGACATCTGCTGTTCGCCGGCCATCGTCTCGTCCTCCCGTTACCCGTTGCCCCGTTACTCAGGGTTGTCTGCGAGCGATCTCGCGGCCCGGGCGCAGTGGGCGAGCGCGGCGCGCGCATACGCGGGCGAGGCACCCGCGAGCCCGCACGACGGGGTGATCACCACGGACTCCGCCAGAGTCCCCGGATTCAGCCCCAGCCTGCGCCACAGCGTCCTGACACCCATGACGCTACCGCCCGGGTCTGACAAATCACCCGAGGCCGGGTCGGTGCCCGGGACCACCCCGAGGAAGAGTTGCGTGCCACCCTCGACCGCTTCCCCGATCGCCTCCTCCTCACGCTCGGTGAGCAACGAGAAATCGAACGAGATACCGTCGGCCCCGGCCCGGCGCAGCAGCGCGAACGGCACCTCGGGCGCACAGGTGTGAACGACCGTTGCCCCGTCCCCGGCCACCGCCAGGACATCGCGCAGGGTGCCCTCCACGACCTGGCGGTCGACGGCCCGGTAGGTGCGGTAGCCGCTCGCCGTCCTGATCCGCCCGCGCAGTACGCCGGTCAGCGACGGTTCGTCGAGCTGGAGGATCACTTCGGCGCCCGGCACCCTGCGCCGTACCTCCGCCAGGTGGGCGCGCAGTCCCTCCGCCAGTGAGCCCGCCAGGTCGCGGCAGGCCCCCGGGTCGCCGAGCGCGGCCTCGCCGCCCCGCCGTTCCAGTGCGGCGGCCAGCGTCCAGGGACCGACCGCCTGGACCTTGAGCGGCCCCTCGTACCCCTGGGTGAACTCCTCCAGCGCGTCGAGGTCCTCGCCGAGCCAGGACCTGGCCCGGCGGGTGTCCCGTCCGGGCCGGTCACTGATCCGCCAGCCGCTGGGCTCGACATGGCCGTACAGGTCGACGAGCAGCCCGATGGTCCGCCCGATCATGTCCGCACCGGGCCCGCGGGCCGGCAGTTCGGCCAGATACGGCAGGCCTTCGCCGTCCCCGAAGGACCCGGTGACGGTCTTCGCCGCCTCCCGTGCGTCTCCCCCGGGCATGGAACCGATTCCGGTGGCCGGGCAACCCCTGAACTTGCTCTTCTCGCTCACACGGGAAGCCTAAGGCCGTGCCCGGCCCGCCCGGTCGGCGGTGACGGTCAGCGCCCGGGGCGCACCGTGAGGTCATTGACCTCGGCGTCGCGCGGCAGGTCGACGGCCATCAGGATCGTGGTGGCCACCGACTCCGGGTCGATCCAGCGGGACGGGTCGTACTCCTTGCCCTCCTGCTGGTGGACCTTGGCCTGCATGGGGCTGGCGGTGCGCCCCGGATAGACGGACGTCACCCGGACGCCGTTCGCGTGCTCCTCGTGGCGCAGCGAGTCGGCGAGCGCCTTCAGGCCGTGCTTGCTCGCGGCGTACGCGCTCCACTCGGCGTGCGCCGCGAGGCCGGCGCCCGAGTTCACGAAGAGCACATGGCCCTGGGCGACGCGCAGTTGCGGCAGGAAGAGCCGGGTCAGCTCGGCGGGTGCGACCAGGTTGGCGTTGAGCTGGAAGTGCCATGCCTTGGGCGTGAGTTCACCGACCTTGCCGAGCTCGACGACGCCCGCGATGTGCAGCAGTGAGTCGACCCGCTCCGGCATCGCCTGCTGGGCGAACGCCCAGGAGAGCCGGTCCGGGTTGGAGAGGTCACCGACGAGCGTACGGGCGCCGGGGTGGAGCTCGGCCAGCTCCTTCGCGCGGCCCGCGTCACGGGCCAGCAGCACGGTCTCGTCACCGCGCTCCAGAAGACGACGGGTGACAGCTGCGCCGATGCCGGAGCCTGCGCCGGTGATGACATGAGTGGACATGCCCTCATGATCGCACCCGCACCCGCCGACGCCTCACCGGAGGCCGGACCACTCCTCCAGGTAGGCCAGGGCGCCCACGCCGTCCTTCGCGAAGAACACCAGGTCGGCCAGCGGGAGGGGCAGGAAGCCCTCGTCCTCCATGCGCTGGAACTGCTGGCGCAGCCCGTCGTAGAAGCCCGCCGTGTTGAGCAGGACCACCGGCTTGTCGTGCTTGCCGTGTTTCTTCAGCTCCAGGATCTCGGTCGCCTCGTCGAGCGTCCCGGTGCCCCCCACCATGATCACGACCGCGTCGGCCTTCTCCAGGAGCAGCGCCTTGCGCTCGGCGAGATCGCGCGCGATCACCATCTCGTCCGCATTGGTACGCGCCTTCGCGGCCAGGAAGTCGACCGACACCCCGACCAGCCGGCCGCCCGATTCCTGCACCCCGTCGGCGACGACCTTCATCAGCCCGCTCTCCGACCCGCCCCAGACGAGTGTGTGTCCCCCCTTGCCGAGCAGTTCGGCGAATTCGCGGGCGGGCCGGGTGTAGCGGTCGTCGAGGTCGGCGGCGGAGAGGAAAACACAGATCTTCATGCAGCAACCGTAAAGGCCACCACGGACACTCCCGGGCGGCCGGGTGGAGAACCGGCCGGCGCCGGGGAAGAAAGGGGAAGAAATCGGCCCGCGAGACGGCTGTACCAGACATGACTTCCACACAAGGCCACGTCATCACCGTCGAACCGGGCACCGAGCATGTACGTGTGGTGCGCGACGGGCAGGTGCTCGCCGAGAGCCGGCGCCCGCTCGTGCTGCGCGAGACGGGCTGTCCGGTCCGCTACTACCTGCCGCCCGAGGACGTCCGTACGGAACTCCTGACGGCTTCGGACACCCATACCCACTGCCCGTTCAAGGGCGACGCCTCCTACTGGTCGCTGCCGGACGCGGCGGATCTCGTCTGGGCGTATCCGGAACCCAAGCCCGAAGTCGCCGCGATCAAGGACCACTTCTGCTTCTACGACACCGAGACGGTTTCCGACTGATCGCCAAGCACGGTTCCGTCCTGGGGAATTGAAGAATCTCAAAAAAATCCCAGCCGAAGCGATGACTTTTCTGCGCCATCGCAGTCAACCTTCACATGGACAAGACTCTCTCCCGCGACGGCACTTCGATCGCGTACCGGCGCCGGGGTGAAGGACCACCGGTGATCCTGGTGGGCGGAGCACTGAGCACGGCGGCGACCGAGGCTCCCCTCGCCCGCCTCCTCGCGCCGCACTTCGAGGTGGTCACGTACGACAGGCGCGGCCGCGGCTCCAGCGGCGACAGCGGGCCGTACGCGGTGGAGCGCGAGATCGGGGACCTGGCCGCGCTCGTCACCTCGGTGGGCGGCCGGGCCTCGGTCTTCGGCACGGGAGCCGGTGGCGTGCTGGCCCTGGAGGCCCAGGCCGCCGGCCTCCCCGTGGACCTGCTGGCGGTGTACGAACCGCCCTACACACCGAGCGCCTCGGGCCTGCAGTACAAGGCGTGCTGCACCTCCCGCCTGCACCGGCTGCTGACCACCGGGGACCGCGCGGGAGCCGTCGAGCTGTTCCTCTCCGTGACGGGCGTACCGGCCGACATGATCGCCCGGATGCGCCGCGCCCCGCTGTGGAGCGACCTGGTGGCGATGGCCCACACCCTCGCGTACGACGACGCACTGCTCGGCAACGGCGCGATCCCGGCCGCCCGGTTCGCCTCCGTCACGGCCCGCACCCTGGTGATCTGTGGCGGCTCCAGCCCCACCCCCGCCCGCCAGTCCACCCGCGCCCTCGCGGAGACCCTCCCCCGCGCCCGCCACCGCACCCTGACAGGTCAGACACGCGAACTGGCGCCGCAGGCGATGGCTCCGGTCCTGGCGGAGTTCTTCGGCAGGGACATGTACGCGCGCCAGGCTTCCTGAGCCCCCAGTCCGCCCCGCTCGGCCACGCCCGTACAGGGGTCGGACGTGGCCGCGCGGGGCTGCGCCGTCTCCGCAGGCTCAGACGCCGAGCGCGAGCTCGAACCAGACGGTCTTGCCGCCCGGCCCGTACGCCCCCTCCCCTATGGCACACCCGCCCCAGCGGTCGGCGACGAGTTCGAGAATGGCCATGCCCCGCCCGGCTTCGGCGTGGGGGTCGGCGGGCGGGGCGTACGGCTTGGGCAGGTCCGGGCTCATGTCCCAGACGCTGATCCGGAGCACAGGGTGCCGCCACTGGAGCCGAACGGCGGCCGGACCCTTGGTGTGCCGTACGGAGTTGGTGGTGAGCTCCGACGTCAACAGCTCGGCGCGGTAACTGAGTTCGTCGAGTTCGTAGGCACCGAGGATGGCCCGGAGGGTCGTACGGGCGATGCGGGGGCTGCGCGGGTCGCAGGGGAAGGCGAGTTCGTAACTCCAGGGTTCGGCGAAGGGAATGGGGACGGGGTGGTGGGCGTACGGGGCGTAGGGGGTGGGTTCGTTCCTCACGGGCACCTCCTGGGGTGCGTGCGAGTGGTCTCAAGTGGACGTGCGCCACAAGTGATTGCGGTCGGGGTGGCGGTGGCAATGCCGATCCGGAGCCCGCCGTTCCCGGGTAGGCGGGGTGGATCGGTGCGCTTCCGCCATCGACTGCGCGAGTGGCACGCATCACAGGGCAAGAGAGAAGCTCATAACCGTGCTACCAAGTCACTCCGAAGAGTTAACTTCCCGCACTCGGTAGAAGGTTGGGCTCTGAATAGGCACACTGTGCGCGAACCAAGGAGAGGGCGCATGGCACCGCGACAGACCCCAACCATCCTGCAACATCGATTCGGCATCGAACTTCGGCGGCTGCGCGAAGGCGCAGGCATGACCGCCCCTACAGCGGCCGACCTACTGGGCACCGACCGCACGGTCATCTCCAACGTGGAAGCCGGCCGCTTCGGCATCAGCGAAGAGCGCCTGCGTCGACTCGCCAGCATCTACGAATGCAACGATTCGTCCCTGATCGACGCACTGGCTGGACTGACTGGTGGGCGGAAGTCCGGCTGGTGGGAGGAGTACCGGGGCAAGATCCCGCCGGGCTTTCTGGATGTATCAGCACTTGAGCACTACGCCGTGCGCCTACGAACTGTCCAGATCGCACACCTTCCCGGCCTGTTTCATACCGAGGACCACGCACGCGCAATTTTCGAACTCTTCGTCCCACCCATGCCGCGCCTCGAAATCGAACTACGCGTGGCACACCGCTTGGCCCGCCAGGCCGTGGTCACCGGAGAGCACTCGATCCCGTACACCGGCGTGATCCACGAAGCCGCGATCAGGATGCAGATCGGAGGCTTCGGCGTCACGCGCGCTCAGCTGCTGCACCTGCTGGATGCGAGTGAACGCCCCAATGTCACGCTGCACGTCATCCCGTTCGCAGCCGGCGGCTTCCCGCTCCTCGGCGACTCATCCGTCCTGTACGCGGAGGCTCCCAATCAGCATCTGGACACAGTGCAGTTGGACTCACCCACGGGAGCAGTCTTCATCGACTCACCCACGCAACTGGCGAACTTTCGCACCAGGCTGGACATGGTCGAGAAGGTGGCGTTGACTCCCGTGAAGTCCAGGGATTTCATCCGCTCAGTAGTCAGAGAACTGTAAGAGGTGTCTCACGTGTCCGGCCTGCATTGGTTGAAGTCATCGTTCTCCGACGCAGGAGGGAACAACTGCATCGAAGTTGCTGCACTAGAGGGCGAAGATGTCGCGATCCGCGAGAGCGAGAGCCCGGAACGCATCGTCACGACGGACCGGGCCACACTCCGTGCGCTTGTACTCGGACTGAAGTCCAGCAAGGTGGGCTTCGGCTGAACGAGAGACAGCCACTGCCGTGGGACGCCCGCGCGGGGATGTTCCGCCAGCAAGCAAAGAAGTCTGCCTGTATCTGGGACTTCTCGTCCACGCACAGCACGATCGCCCGCTCCGGCGGGTCCAGGTACAGGCCGACGACGTCGCGGACCTTCTCGATGAACTGCGGGTCCTTGGACAGTTTGAAGGTGTCCACCAGGTGCGGTTTGAGGCCGAAGGTCCGCCAGATCCGCGACACCCGCGCTGTTCTGCCAGCGGTGAACACCGGCCCGACCGGGCTCGACGATCGCTACGGTCCAGTCTCATGACGACGGTTACAACGCGTACGGTCGAGTACCCGGCCGACGGTTTGACGATGATCGGGCATCTCGCGCTCCCGGCCGGTGTCGACCGCCGGCCCGCGGTGCTGCTCGGACCAGAGGGCATGGGGCTCAGCGACGTCGAGCGCCGCCGGGCCGATGCTCTCGCTGAGCTGGGATATGTAGCGCTGGCCTTCGACCTTCACGGCGGGCGCTATTTGGGTGACCCCGAGGAGATGCTGGCCCGTTGCATGCCGCTGCTCGCCGATCCCGACCGGATGCGGGGCATCGGCCATGCGGCGCTCGACGTGTTGGGCACCGAACCGCGGACCGACCCCGATCGGATAGCCGCCGTCGGCTACGGCACCGGGGGCGCCATCGCGCTGGAACTCGGGCGCGATGGCGTCAACCTGCGCGCGATCGGGACAGTCAACGCAACTACCACGGGCCGACCGGGCGAGGCGGCGCGCATTCGCTGCCCGGTGTGGGCCGGGGTCGGGTCGGAAGACCCGATCATGCCGCCCTCGCAACGGGACGCGTTCACCGCCGAGATGCAGGCCGCGGGCGTCGACTGGCGCCTCGCGGTCTACGGCGGCGCCTTGCACGCCTTCCACCACCCGCCGGTCGACCACCCCGTGGTCCCCGGCGTCGGCTACCACCCACGGCACGCGCAGCGAGCCTGGCGCGACGTCGTCGACCTGCTCGCCGAGTGCCTGCCCGTGACGGAGGATCTGGTCAGTCCAAGCTCGGCCACCCGCTGACCAGCGCTTACCGGTCACTACGGCATTTCTGGCTCAGCAGCGCCAGGAACTCGCCGCCCGCTATAACAGTGGCCCTTATTGGCAGGATGACAACGCCCAGGCCTACGGCCGTGGCTTCGACAAGAATCTGGACGATGCGAGGAGCGCCCTGAAGTGACCGGCCTGCTGCGAGGGCCTTGGGGAGTGATCCTCATCCTCGCGAACCTGCTCAACGCCTACGTTGCCTACGGCGCACTTGCGACTCAGCCGCAAGCGGCCTGGGACGAACAGACGCTGACGGGTATCGAGTTCGCGTCAGCGCTGCTGATCACGCTCGGCGTCATCACCTCCCTGCTCGCCCTGCTCCCCGTGCGGCAGCGGACGCTCAGCCGCTGGTGGCTGGCGCCGTCACTGATCTTTCTGGCAGTGGGCGCAGCACGCTGGGCGTACATCGTTCACACCTATCCGCAGGGTCCCGGCAGCTGAGTGGCGCAGCAGCCCCATTTCGCGCAGGGCAGTGAACTGCGCGGTACCAGGCGGGGAAGCCCGCAGGCATCACCCGCCACTTGATGCCGTTGTCGACCAGGTAGCGGACAGCGTCGATCATCTGTCGGCCCCCGGCGGAACGGGGAGGCGGACCCCGTCGTACGTACATCACATGCGGACGGTCCGCAGCAGCGGCCTATGACGGCCGCCCCGGCAGTGTCGGCCCCGGCGGTCAGCCGAGGCCGGTCAGCCGGGGCGATCAGCCGGCCGGAGCCGTCTCCCGCCGCGCCGTCGTCGCGATCGTCGCCGAGCCGACCACGCGGGTGCCGTCGTACAGCACGACCGCCTGGCCGGGGGCCACGCCCCGTACCGGTTCGGTGAAGGTGACGTGCAGCGTCCCGTCGACGAGTTCCGCCGTCACCTCGGTCTCGCCGCCGTGGGCGCGGAGCTGGGCGGTGTACGTGCCGGGGCCGGCCGGGGCGGTGCCGCACCAGCGGGGCTTGATGGCGGTGAGCGCGGTGACGTCGAGGGACTCGACCGGGCCGACCGTCACCGTGTTGTTCACCGGGGAGATGTCCAGGACGTAGCGCGGCTTGCCGTCCGGGGCGGGGTGGCCGATGCGCAGGCCCTTGCGCTGGCCGATGGTGAAGCCGAAGGCGCCCTCGTGGGTGCCGACCTTCGTACCCGACTCGTCGACGATGTCGCCCTCGGCCGTGCCGAGCCGGCTCGCCAGGAAGCCCTGGGTGTCGCCGTCGGCGATGAAGCAGATGTCATGGCTGTCGGGCTTCTTGGCGACGGCGAGGCCCCGGCGCTCGGCCTCGGCACGGATCTCGTCCTTGGTGGTGAGGGTGTCACCGAGCGGGAACATCGCGTGAGCGAGCTGCTTCTCGTCCAGGACGCCGAGGACGTACGACTGGTCCTTGGCCATGTCGGAGGCGCGGTGCAGCTCGCGGCTGCCGTCCTCGTTCAGTACGACGGTGGCGTAGTGGCCGGTGCACACGGCGTCGAAGCCGAGGGCGAGGGCCTTGTCGAGCAGCGCGGCGAACTTGATCTTCTCGTTGCAGCGCAGACACGGGTTGGGGGTGCGCCCGGCCTCGTACTCGGCGATGAAGTCGTCCACGACGTCCTCGCGGAAGCGTTCCGCCAGGTCCCAGACGTAGAACGGGATGCCGATGACATCCGCGGCGCGGCGCGCGTCGCGGGAGTCCTCGATCGTGCAACAGCCGCGCGCTCCGGTACGGAAGGACTGCGGGTTCGCGGAGAGGGCGAGGTGCACACCGGTCACGTCATGGCCCGCCTCGGCGGCACGGGCCGCGGCGACGGCGGAGTCGACACCGCCGGACATGGCGGCGAGCACACGGAGGGGGCGCTGGGAAGTCTCAGTCATAGCTCCACCAGAGTACGGGGCGCCGGGAACCGAACGCTCGCGGATATGCGTTGTGGAACACATGGGGACCAAGGGGACGGCGGGCGCCAAGGGCTCCGCGGGGGCGAAGTCCGGGCACGGCATCAGCCGCCGCGGGTTGCTGATCGGCACTGCCGTCACGGCGGTGGGCGCGGCCGCGCTGGCGCGGGAGAAGCTGGAGCGCGCCTGGTGGCGATTGCCCGGGGTGGACAAGCCCCGCACGCCGGGCGAGGTGGACTACGCGCGGGCCGAGTGGATATCGGCGTCCCCGGCGAACTGGCGGCGGGCCGACCGCCCCGCCGACTACCCGATCGACCGGGTAGTCATCCATGTCACCCAGGGCAGCTACCGAGGCGCTGTGAAGGTCTTCCAGGACCCGGGACACGGGGCGGCGGCGCACTATGTGGTGCGCAAGGACGGCCATGTGACGCAGATGATCCGTGAGCTGGATGTGGCGTTCCACGCGGGGAACAGGTCGTACAACGAACGCAGTGTCGGCATCGAGCACGAGGGGTTCGTGGACCGTCCGCAGGACTTCACGGCGGCGATGTACGGGGCGTCGGCGCGGCTGACGGCGGCCATATGCGGGCGGTACGGGATGCCGGTGGACCGCGAGCACATCATCGGGCATGTGGAGGTGCCGGGCACGGACCACACCGATCCGGGTCCGCACTGGGACTGGGACCGGTATCTGAAGCTGGTGCGGGCGGCGGGCGCCCGGTGACAGCGGGGCCGACCGCCCGGTTCAGCTGAGGCCCGCCGTCCGTGCCCGCTCCACCGCCGGGCCGATGGCGCGGGCCACCTCGTCGACGTCCTGTTTGGTGGATGTGTGGCCGAGCGAGAAGCGCAGGGTGCCGCGGGCCAGGTCCGGGTCGGTGCCGGTGGCCAGCAGGACATGGCTCGGCTGGGCGATCCCCGCGGTGCACGCGGAGCCGGTGGAGCATTCGATGCCCTGGGCGTCCAGCAGCAGGAGCAGGGAGTCGCCCTCGCAGCCGGGGAAGGTGAAGTGGGCGTTGGCGGGGAGCCGCCCGCCCGGCGTCGGGTCGCCGCCGAGGACGGCGTCGGGGACGGCTGCCAGCACGGCCGCGACCAGGTCGTCGCGGAGTCCGCCGATCTCGTGGGCGAACTCCTCGCGCCCGTCGGCGGCCAGCCGCCCCGCGACGGCGAAGGCGGCGATGGCGGGCACATCGAGGGTGCCCGAGCGGACGTGCCGCTCCTGGCCGCCGCCGTGGAGCACGGGCACGGGGGTGTACTCGCGGCCGAGCAGCAGCGCGCCGATGCCGAACGGTCCGCCGATCTTGTGCGCGCTGACCGTCATCGCGGCGAGGCCGGACCGGGCGAAGTCGACTTCCAGCTGCCCGAACGCCTGCACCGCGTCGGCATGCATCGGTACGTCGAACTCACGGGCCACGTCGGCCAGTTCACGCACCGACATGATCGTGCCGATCTCGTTGTTGGCCCACATCACGGTGACCAGCGCGACATCGTCGGGGTTACGGAGGATCGCCTCGCGCAGTGCGTCCAGGTGGACGCGTCCGTACGGATCGACGGGGAGGTATTCGACGTTCGCGCCCTCGTGCTCTGCGAGCCAGTCGACGGCGTCCAGCACCGCGTGGTGCTCGACGGGGCTGGCCAGCACCCGGGTGCGGTGGGGGTCGGCAGCGCGGCGGGCCCAGTACAGCCCCTTCACCGCGAGGTTGTCGGCCTCGGTGCCTCCGGAGGTGAAGACCACCTCGCTGGGGCGTGCGCCGAGGGCATCGGCGAGGGTCTCTCTCGACTCCTCGACGGTACGGCGGGCCCGGCGCCCGGCGGCGTGCAGTGAGGACGCGTTACCGGTGACGGCGAGCTGGGCGGTCATCGCCGCGATCGCCTCCGGAAGCATCGGCGTGGTCGCGGCGTGGTCGAGGTAAGCCATGGTGGGCTCGATTCTACGAGCCTGCGGCGGGGCGCATGCCGGGCGCATCGCATGCTGGTCCCCGCGCACCGGACACGGCACTCGGTCGCGGGCCCCGATCCGGAGCCCGATCCGGTCAGGGACGGCGTCGGCGGAGACCGCCGGTGCGGGCCGTTCCGCCGGACGGCGAGCAGAAGGTGGCCGAGGTGGCCCGCCGCCGGTTGAGACTGGTCACCCTCGGCAGACGGCACTGGCTGGACGGTGCGGACGCCTAGGACGATTCCTTCGGATCACCTTGCGGCCGGGTGGGCGTTGGGTGAGCCGCCCCGAGGGGCGCCCCCGGGCGTCGGGGCGGTGCGCCCTCTACCTAGGCTGGCGGCGTGACCAGCCACCTGCCCTCCTGTTCCTGCTGCGGCGACTCCCTTACGGACGAGCGGCGCATCGACGTCGGATTCAACCTGCCCGACGCTGCCCTCACCGCACCCGAAGAGGCCCGGCATCGGCTCGGCCCCTCCGCGCTGCTCCGGGTGGACGGCATCGGCTCCTTCATCCGCTGTCTGCTGCCCGTCCGGCTGACGCACGAGACCGAGCTGGTCCTGGGCATATGGCTGGAGGTCGACGAGGCCACCCTCCGCAAGGCCCACGACCTGTGGGAGGACCACAGTTACGCGGATCTCGCCTTCAGCGGGAGGCTCTCCAACAAGATTCGTCCCTGGGGCGACGACCTGCTGGGCGCCCCGTTCACCGCCCGGGTCGCCGACCCTGAGGAGCTGCCCTACCTCGTCGCCGGCCACCACCCGACAGCCGCCCGCGTCCTGGAAGACACCTGGGACCGGGACCACGTCCTCAGCCGCTTCCCGCACCAGCTCCCCGTCGACGTCCGCACCGGCCTCGGCGACCGCTGGTCCGTCGTCCGCACTGCGGGCCTCACCGCCCGGTTCACCGAAGGAACGGACCAGTTCAACGGGCCGGACCGCAGCGCGGCCGTGACCGTGTTCACCGACGACACCCCGGAACGTACCCCCGAGGACTTCCTCTCCGCACTGCTCGTCGGCGCCCCCGACAAGCTTCCCGCGCAGCGGCTCACCGAGCCTCTGCCCGGCGGCCTCCGCCACGCCTTCTGGCTGACCCCGGACGACCACGGCCGGGAGAGGTACGAGTTCTACGGCTTCGCGGTACCGGCTTCCGGCACCGGCGCCGGGGTCTTCTGCACCCACGAGGACCCCGCCGACCTCGCCTGGGCCCAGCAGGTCTGGCGGTCCCTCGACTGGGCCGGTCCTTCCTGATCCGAAAGAAGGGCCCTCGGGCCCCGGAGTCTCACCCGCCCTCCGCATCCGCCTCCCCGTACAGCGCCACGACCGCCGCCGCGTGACGGGCGAGAACGGTCCGCGCCTCCGGTGGCGAGAGCACTTCGAGGTTCGGGCCGAAGGAGAGCAGGGAGCGGGCCCACTCCACCGAGTCCACGGCCAACTCGGCCCGCACCCAATCCCCTTGCCCCTCGGCCGACGCCCGCTCCCCCTGCTCCTCGGGCCACGGTTCCCCGGTCAGGGCCCCGGCGTGGAGGCGTACGAACAGATCGAGCCGGGAACGGCGCACGCGCACGCGCAGCCGTACACCTCCGGGCCGTTCCTCGACCTGCTTGCGCAGTGCGTCCCACAGATCGGCCAGTTCCACTCCCGGCCGGCGCACAACGGGATCGTCGGTGAGGGTGGCCCGCTGCACCCGGTCCGCCCGGAACAGCCGCGGCACACCGTCCCGGTCCGCCACCAGGTACCAGACGCCCGCTTTCACGACGAGGCCGTACGGATCGACCGTGTAGGTGCGTGGGGTCCGCGTGCCGCTGTGCCGGTAGCTCAGCCGCAACCGCCGGTCGGCGAACACGGCGTCGTGCAGTTCGGCGACATCGACGACCGGTTGCGGGCCGCTCATCCAGCGCACCGGGTCGACCAGGATCCTTCTGCTGGTCAGCTCGGCGGCGGGCCGGTGCGGTGCGGGCAGGGCCGCCATCACCTTGCGCAGCGCGGACCCGAGCGCCGCGTCGAGGCCGAGCGCGGCATGGGCTCCCTGAGCGGCGAGAACGAAGAGGGCGCGCGCCTCGTCGGCGGTGAGCCCGGTGACGTCCGTACGGAATCCCGGCAGCAGCGCGATACCGCCGTGCCGCCCCCGCTCGGCGTAGACGGGGACACCGGAGGCGGAGAGTGCCTCGATGTCGCGGTAGATGGTGCGTACGGAGACTTCGAGGCGCTCGGCGAGCTCGGTGGCGGGCACGAGGCCGCGGGTCTGGAGCAGCAGGAGGATCGAGAGCAGCCGGTCGGATTTCACTCCACCAGCTTCCCCCCTGGCCCTCCGCGCCCCGCCCGCCGCTCCCGTGCGGCTATGCGCGCGGCGCTCGCGCCAGTTGGCGGGACTGGGCCACCAGCCGGTCCGCGCTGTCCCAGACGTCCGCGTCCTCCTCCAGGAAGCCGCCCGCGAGATTGCGGGTGGTGATGGAGACGCGCAGCGGGCCGGGGGCGGGGCGGCAACGGCCGCCAGCACGGCCGCGACCAGGTCGTCGCGGAGTCCGCCGATCTCGTGGGCGAACTCCTCGCGCCCGTCGGCGGCCAGCCGCCCCGCGACGGCGAAGGCGGCGATGGCGGGCACATCGAGGGTGCCCGAGCGGACGTGCCGCTCCTGGCCGCCGCCGTGGAGCACGGGCACGGGGGTGTACTCGCGGCCGAGCAGCAGCGCGCCGATGCCGAACGGTCCGCCGATCTTGTGCGCGCTGACCGTCATCGCGGCGAGGCCGGACCGGGCGAAGTCGACTTCCAGCTGCCCGAACGCCTGCACCGCGTCGGCATGCATCGGTACGTCGAACTCACGGGCCACGTCGGCCAGTTCACGCACCGACATGATCGTGCCGATCTCGTTGTTGGCCCACATCACGGTGACCAGCGCGACATCGTCGGGGTTACGGAGGATCGCCTCGCGCAGTGCGTCCAGGTGGACGCGTCCGTACGGATCGACGGGGAGGTATTCGACGTTCGCGCCCTCGTGCTCTGCGAGCCAGTCGACGGCGTCCAGCACCGCGTGGTGCTCGACGGGGCTGGCCAGCACCCGGGTGCGGTGGGGGTCGGCAGCGCGGCGGGCCCAGTACAGCCCCTTCACCGCGAGGTTGTCGGCCTCGGCGCCTCCGGAGGTGAAGACCACCTCGCTGGGGCGTGCGCCGAGGGCATCGGCGAGGGTCTCTCTCGACTCCTCGACGGTACGGCGGGCCCGGCGCCCGGCGGCGTGCAGTGAGGACGCGTTACCGGTGACGGCGAGCTGGGCGGTCATCGCCGCGATCGCCTCCGGAAGCATCGGCGTGGTCGAGGTAAGCCATGGTGGGCTCGATTGTACGAGCGTGCTGTGGGGCTTCAAGGCCCTGCGCAGGGTCAGCCCCGACCCCAGTCGCATCACGAGAATCGCCGCCGTAGCCCTCGTTCTGCTCCAGCTCGAGTACGGCCGCACCATCTGATCAATCACGCAACGTCATGATCTGTTTCTGACAAAGACTCATTGATCGGTATCCCCCTGGGCGGGCAGGTGGCCGAATCCGGCCCGGGAGCGGAATGGACTCGGGGGCGGAGTCCCACCGCTTTGAACTGTTCATGCACCCTCCCGCCCCCTCCACCTGCATCGCTGTCAGGGCACAGGACTTTAGGCCCGTCCGGTTCGGGACCCTTGACTCGATCATGAAGCAGGAAGCCCCAATATCTTTACAAGTTCTTGACTTCTTTTTTACGGGAGGGGATTCTTCTTGTTCAGCACAGCCATGTCCGGATCCAGGTGGTTCGCGACCACCGGTCTGGTGCTCGCCGGCCTTCTGGCCGTCGATGTGGCGGCTCCAGCCGCCGCGCTCGCAGCGGCCACCGCCCCGCGTCCGACAGGCACACCGCGGCCTCAGGACGACGTCACCTCGGCGCTGCTTCGCGCACGCCTGGAGGGCAAGCGCGTCGAGGTCGTAGGGGAACGCACCGAGACCCGAACCCTGTGGGCCGACCCGAGCGGCACCCTGACCGAGGACCAGGCCGCCGGCCCAGTCCGCTTCCGGAACGCCGACGGCTCGTGGACCGCGGTCGACATCAATCTTGCCAAGGCAGCCGACGGCACGGTCGAGGCGAAGGCGCACCCGCTGGGCCTCACTCTCGGTGGGGCCACCCCCGCACGGGCCGACGAACCGGCCACCCGTCGACTGCGGGCCGCGGAGCCGGTCGCCGCCTCGACGCCGCTGGTGACGCTGACCTCGCCAGAGGGCAGTCGCGTCGAGCTGGGCTGGCGAGGTGCGCTGACCGCGCCCCGCATCGCCGGCACCCGGGCCACCTACCCCGATGCGCTGCCGTACGCCGACCTCGTGGTCTCGGCCACCCGTACCGGCTTCGAGCAGTTCCTCGTCCTCAAGTCCCGCCAGGCCGTTGACGGCGCGGACGCTCTGCGGATGACGCTCACGGCCAAGGGCCTGACCGCCAAGGCCGACAGCGACGGCGGGGTGGCTTTCACCGACAGCAAGACCGGCAAGCCCGCGGGTATCCTGCCCGCTCCCGTGATGTGGGACGCGCGCGCCGACGTACGCTCCGGGGAACATCCGCACCGCGCGCCCGTCGCCATGGAGGTGACGCAGGAGGGCGACCGGGTCGACCTCGCGCTCACCCCCGACGCCGCGTTCCTCGCTGATCCGGCCACGCAGTTCCCCGTCACCGTCGACCCGGCGGTCAACCTGCTCACCACGTTCACCACCTTCGTCCAGGAGGGCTACGGAACCGACCAGTCCACCGCCACCGAACTCAAGCTCGGCAATAACGGCTCGGGACAGGTCGCGCGGTCCTTTCTCCGCTTCGACACCAAGCCGGTGAAGGGCAAGGACGTCACGTCGGCGACGCTGAAGCTGTGGAACCACCACTCGTGGTCCTGCCAGGCCCGCGACTGGGAGGTCTGGGACACCAGCACGCCCACCACCGCCACCCGCTGGACCAACCAGCCCAACTGGAACCGCAAGTGGGCCACGTCCAGCCAGACCAAGGGCTTCGGCGCGGGCTGTGACGACGGCTGGGTCGCCGCCGATGTGACCACCCTGGCCCGGGCCTGGGCGTCCAACGCGAACGCCGAGAACACGCTCGGCATCCGGGCGACGGACGAGAAGGACTCCTTCGCCTGGAAGCGCTTCAACTCCCGCAACGCGGCCAAGAACGTGCCCGTCCTGTCGGTGACGTACAACAACCCGCCGGGAGCGCCGACCGCCGTCGCGCTCTCCCCGTCCTCGTACAACACCTTCAACAAGCGCACGTACGCCACCTCGTTGACGCCGACCTTCGCCGCGAAGGTCGCCGACCCCGACGGCGGCACGGTGCGGGCCCAGTTCGAGGTCACCGCGGATCCGGCGTTCAACGACGCCGGCGCCTACAGCTGGACCGGTACCAGCGGCGCCGTCGCCTCCGGCGGCACCGCCAAGCTGGCCCTGCCCGCCGACAAGAAGCTCGGCGCGTTCGGCTACCGCGTGCGCACCCGCGCGTACGACGGCTCCGCGTACGGCCCCTGGAGCGCCTACCTCCCGTTCCGGGTGAACACCGCCAATCCCGCCGCGCCACAGATCAGCTGCGAGGGCTTCCCGCGCGACCAGTGGACCGACAGGACCGGCGAGATCAGCTGCACCCTCACCACCACGTCGACCGACGGCCGCGGCTACCTGTGGGGCCTCGACGACCCCAACACCCCGCAGCAGGTCAACGACCCCGCCGGCACCGGCGGCAAGCCGCAGACCGTCAAGATCAAGCCCGCCAAAGGCTGGCACACCCTGAACGCCCGCACCGTGGACTCCGCCGGCCTGCTGTCCGGCGTGACCGCCCACCAGTTCGGCGTCGGTCCCAAGCCGACCGTCCTGCCCGTCCCGGACGTGCCGACCGCGCTCCAGGAAGGCGCTGAGCACACAACCACACCCCTGCTGTCCGGTGTGCTGACAGCCGGCAACCGCGCATACGTGCGCGGCGAATTCACGCTGTTCGACGCCGCCGGCTCGGCCATGGGCAACGTACAACTGCCGCCGTCTTTCGAGAACAGCGGCAACCGCGTCGCCACGATGATCCCCGAGGGCACGCTGGTGCCCGGACGCGCCTACCAGTGGGCGATGCGGGCCTGCGGTGACGCGGCCTGCTCTCCGTGGACGGCCAAGCGCACCTTTACTGCCAAGACACCCGCCGCCATACCGGCCCCACAGGTCCGCACCGTCGACATATCCGGCGCCGCCCTGCGCGACGCCACCGCACCCGTCGGCGACGCCGACTGCGGCGGCACCCCGTGCGCAGCCGTCGAAGACGGCACCCTGCGCGTCGGGACCCCCGGCGGCACAGCCTGGCGCAGCTGGCTCCACGCCGATCTGTCGGCCCTTCCCGCCGGCGCCCGGATCACCGACGCCCGACTGAAACTGCACCGGGCCGACTGCACGGACGACAGCAGCACCTGCGCCGAACCCGCAGCCACCGTCCTCGACCTCGCCGAGGCATGGGACGCCTCCCTCAGCGGTCAGGAGCTCGCCACCGCCGCCAACGAAGAGCCGCTCCTCAACGACGACGAACTCCCCGCCACGCTCAGTGACCTCAATCTCGGCTCGCTCGTCGCGGACTGGCTGGCCGGCACAGACAACCACGGCCTGAGCCTCCAGCTCGGCGACGAGAAAACCGCCGCCCCCGGAATCGTCTACCACTCCTCGCGCGCCGCCGATCTGGCACTGCGCCCGGTCCTGACGGTGTCCTACATCCCCTCCGGCGCCCCTGGCAGCCCCGAGAACGTCAAGGCCGTCCCGGCCGACCACGGTCTGCTGGCCACCTGGAACCCGCCGAACGACCCCGGCGCCGCGACAGACACTCTCACCTACACCGTGACCGTCCACCAAGGCGCCTCCGAGGTCGCCCGCACCACCACGCAGGACACCCGCGCTGTCTTCGACACCCTCACCAACGGCGCCGACCACACCGTGACAGTCACCGCAACCTCGGCCTTCGGCACCTCCGGGCCAACCCGGTCCTCGACCGCGAAGCCCGTCGCCGTGACCGATCAGGAGCGCTACGTCAAGGCCGTCCGCGACTACCTCGCCGCGCGCGCCGGTGTCCTCAAGGGCGCCCACACGACCATCGAGCAGGCCACCACGAGCAGCCCGAACGGCGCCATGTTCCGGGACCTGCTCGCCGAGCAGTTGCCTGATCTGGCCGACCGCCGCGAGGCATACGCCCGCCACAACCGTCGCTTCACCGAGGTCACCAGCACGTTCGACAACGTCCTGACCGGCCCCGGCCCCGACAACTCCGTGGTGGTACGCGGCACCCTCGCCGAGCACAGCGTGCTCACCCACACCGACGGCACCCAGGAACCGGAAGAAGGCGAACTGCCCGGCCGTTTCGTCTTCAACGGCGGCGTCCTGCGCCAAGAGGCCGACGACGCAGCCGTCGAAGTCACCCTGCCGTCGACGGGCGACGCCGTGCGGGACGCCACCGTCGCCCCTCCCGCCGAGGACAGCATCGACGACATCCCGACGGGCGAGGAAGAGACCCTCCCGATCGAGCTGGACGCCGACGGCATGCCCGTCGACGAGCCCGTGCCCGCCGCCGGAGCGCCCGGCGCGCTGCGCGCCGCTCCCAACCACTCGGGCACCGTGACCTGGGCCAAGCGCAACGTCAAAATCAAGTGGGACTATGGCACCGACTGCGCGAACTTCGTCTCCAAGGCGCTGCACTGGGGCGGAAAGATGCAGCAGCGCAAGGGCGGTCGCAAGAATGCCTCACGCTGGTTCCGCAACAACATCGGCCCAATCCGCCTCGACAGTTACACCTGGGCCGCCGCAGCCAACCTGCGCCAGCACCTGAAGAACCACCGGGGCGGCCGGGAGATCTCGCGATACGACGCCCGTCCGGGCGACATCATCTTTGGCTACTACCGATCGTCCAAGAAGTGGAACCACACCGGAGTGGTCACGTCCGCCAAGGGGGGCAACATCAACATCACCCAGCACGGCACAGCCGCCCACACGACACTGAACCAGTGGTTCAAGCGCAACAAGAATCTCAGTGCCATCAGCATCATCCGTCCGGGGAAGCGCAGTTGAGGCGGGCATACGGGGCGGTCGGCCTGATGGGAGCAGCGGTGCTGGTCCTCGGCGGGTGTGACGCCCTGAACACGGACAAGACGCCCGACCGCGTCAGGAACGGCACCTCCGAGCTCGACCTGACGGTCACCGGCCGCCCCACCCCCGGCAGCCTCTCCATCACGGAACAGGTCCTGGCGCGGCTCAAGGCCCGGGACGTCGGCGGCCTGGCCGATCTCGCGGCGGAGGACAAAGGCTCGAAGGGCGACGCGAAACGCTGGGTGACCCGCTGGGGCAAGGCCGCCCAGCACCCGGTCACGGCCCACTTCCTCCTGGGCGAGAAGGAGAGCACCGTCGACGTCCGCTTCACCGGTGAGCGCGCCGCTTTGTCACTCCTGCTGAAGGACAACGGCTACGACGACGAGTACAGAGTCGTCCTGAGCGAAAACGACTGAGAACACGCGATGAGGGCTGCGGGCCCCGCCGGGGCAGCCGCCCGGCGGGGCCCGCAGCCGTGATCGGACCTGCTCAGCCTTTCGCTGCCTCCCGGCTGTTCGGGCTCCTGGCACAGGGCTTCACCCGTCCTCCTCCTCCTGCCGCTCCACACCGCTATGCGCGCGGTGCTCGCGCCAGTTGGCGGGACTGGGCCACCAGCCGGTCCGCGCTGTCCCAGACGTCCGCGTCCTCCTCCAGGAAGCCGCCCGCGAGATTGCGGGTGGTGATGGAGACGCGCAGCGGGCCGGGGGCGGGGCGGCAGCGGATGTGGGTGGTGAGTTCGATGGTCGGCGTCCAGCCCTTGAGGCCCAGCTCGAACGAGGTGGGCGGCAGCGCGTCGACGGTGAGCAGGAGCGAGAGCGGATCGGCGTCGCGGCCGTCCGCGAGGCCGAACCAGCCGCGCATCTCGCCCTTGCCGGAGGGGGCGCCGACGGCCCAGCCGATCGTCGCCGGGTCGAGTTTGATGTCGAGCCGCTCGGTGATGGCGGAGCTGCCGGGGATCGGGGCCGGGCCGTCGCTCGGGCCGAGGCAGTGCTCCAGCGGCGGGATGGCCGGCGGCTTCGCCGATGTGCGTACCTCGTCGGACAGTGCGTCCAGATCGCCGTAGGTGGCGATGACGCGGATGCGCTCGACCTCGGTGCCGTCCTCCGCGTACTGGAAGAGGGAGGCCTGGCCGGTGGAGAGGGTGCGGCCGGTTCGGACCGTCTGGGTGCGGATCACCGCGGGGCCCGGGACGGATGCGGTGAGGTAGTGCGCGGAGACCGAGAAGGGGTCGGGGTGCGGCAGGGCCTCACCGAGCGCACGGCCGAGCACGGCCAGCAGATAACCGCCGTTGACGGCCTGGATGATCGTCCATCCGGCGGAGAGCTCGGCGTCGTAGACGCCTTCCTCGCGAAGGGTGACGGCGGTGTCGCGGTCGAACTCGCTGTTCCCGATGGTTACCTGCGCGGCCTGAGCCGTCTGCGCTGCTGCCTGTGCCATGCGATGCACCGTACACCGATTGTATTACTAAGCGGTAGCTTTTAGATGCCCGGAAGATGTCGGCGCACGGTGCGGAACCCTTTCCCGGCCCACCTCGCGAAGCCCCGCCGCAGCGCCCCTCGCGTACCAGGTCGCGCGGCCCCGTGCCGTGGTACCCGGCGAACAGCGGCCTCGGCAGTCGGCCCTTGATCCGCGCCCCGCCCTCGTAATTCCTCCTGTGCGTGGGCAGGCGCGAAGTCGCGTCAGGTGGCCGCGGGGCCCTCCTCGGCCGTCGCCGACCGCCGGTTGTAGGCGCGCGGGGCCCGCCAGTGGTAGCGCATCGCCAGCAGCCGCAGCACGAAGGCCACGATGACCGCGGTGCCGCTGGTGAACGCGTTGAGCGTGCCGAAGCGGATACACAGCACGATCATGGTGGCGCCGACCATCGCGGGTACCGCGTACAGGTCTCGGTCCCAGCGCAGCAGCGAAGGCACCTCATTGGCCAGTACGTCGCGCAGCACACCGCCGCCGACCGCGGTGGCCAGCCCCAGGGCCGCCGACGCGGTGAGGCCGAGGCCGTAGTCGTACGCCTTGACCGTGCCCGTGACGCAGAACAGCCCGAGGCCGGCAGCGTCGAAGACATTGACGCCCACCTGGATCCGTTCGACGTGCGGATGCAGGAAGAACACCAGGCCGGCGGCGAGGAGCGGGGTGGTGAAGTAGCCGAGATCCGTGAACGCCGCGGGCGGGACCGCCCCGATGACGATGTCACGGAAGAGCCCCCCGCCCAGCGCGGTCACCTCGGCGAGTACCGCGATGCCGAAGACATCGAAGTTCTTGCGTACGGCGAGCAGAGCGCCGGAGATCGCGAAGACGAAGATTCCGACGATGTCGAGCGCATGCTGGACGGAGGGCGTGAACAGTTCGTTGAGCACCGGGCAATTGTGCCGGTACTACTCCTTCGGGCTGTCCTCCGGCGTATCGGACGATGTGACGCCGTCATCCGCGGCGGTCTCGTCGGCCTCCGGCTTCTGCACCGTGACGATCTCGATCGCCTCGCGCGCCGCCGCCGTCACCGTCTCGCCGGGTACCTGGTCGGGCGCGTTCTCCGGGTGGTGGCAGGCCACCTGGTGCCCGGTCTTCAGCGCGACCAGCGGCGGCTCCTGCGTCTTGCAGACCTGCGTCGCCTTCCAGCACCGGGTGTGGAAACGGCAGCCGCTGGGCGGCGAGATCGGCGACGGCACGTCGCCCTTCAGCAGGATGCGCTCGCTCTTGGCCGAGCGGCGCTTCGGGTCCGGGATCGGGACCGCCGAGAGCAGCGCCTTGGTGTACGGGTGCATCGGCGCCTTGTAGAGCGACTCGCGGTCCGCCAGCTCCACGATCTTGCCGAGGTACATCACCGCGATCCGGTCCGAGACGTGCCGTACGACCGAGAGGTCATGGGCGATGATCACGTAGGTCAGGCCGAGCTCGGTCTGGAGGTCGTCGAGCAGGTTCACGACCTGCGCCTGGATCGAGACGTCCAGCGCCGACACCGGCTCGTCCGCCACGACCAGCTTGGGGTTGAGCGCGAGCGCGCGGGCGATGCCGATGCGCTGGCGCTGGCCGCCGGAGAACTCGTGCGGATAGCGGTTGTAGTGCTCGGGGTTGAGACCCACGACCTCCAGCAGCCGCTGCACCTCCTTCTTGACGCCGCCCTCGGGCGTGACGCCCTGCAGCTTGAAGGGGGCCGACACGATCGTGCCGATCGTGTGCCGGGGGTTCAGCGAGGAGAACGGGTCCTGGAAGATCATCTGCATGTCGCGGCGCATCGGGCGCATGGCGCCGACGCCGAGGTGCGTGATGTCCCTCCCCTCGAACTCGATCTCCCCCGCGGTGGGTTCGAGCAGCCGGGTGATCAGCCGGCCCATCGTCGACTTTCCGCAGCCGGACTCCCCGACGACGCCCAGGGTCTCGCCCGAGTGCACCTCGAAGTCGATCCCGTCGACGGCCTTCACCGCACCGGCGCTGCGCTGCAGCAGCCCCTTCTTGAGGGGGAAGTGCTTCTGCAGTCCGGTCACCTTGAGCAGCACTTCGCGGGAGACCGCGTCCTTGACCGTCCCGCCGCCCCCGGCAGGCCTCTGCGCCGGAACGTCCACGCCCTTGTCCTCGCTCGTCACGGCCTTGTCCTCGCTCACAGCTTGGGCGCAATCTCTTCGGTCCAGATACGCTCCCGCTGCTCCTGCGACATGTGGCAGGCCGCCCAGTGCCGGCTGCCGACCTCCTGCAGCTCGGGCCGTACGGTGCGGGTCACGTCGTCCTTGGGTACATCCGCGTACGGGCAGCGCGGGTTGAAGGCGCAGCCCGACGGGATGTTGATGAGCGACGGCGGGGAACCCTTGACCGGGATGAGCCGGTCGGTCTGGTCGCGGTCGAGGCGCGGCATCGAGCCCAGCAGACCCCAGGTGTAGGGGTGCCGGGGCTCGTAGAACACCTTCTCGGCCGGTCCGCGCTCGACGCAGCGCCCGCCGTACATCACCAGGATGTCGTCGGCGAGCTCGGCCACGACGCCCAGGTCGTGGGTGATGACGATGACCGCGGAGCCGAACTCCTTCTGCAGATCCCGGATCAGGTCGAGGATCTGTGCCTGGACGGTCACGTCCAGCGCGGTCGTCGGCTCGTCGGCGATCAGCAGCTCGGGGTTGTTGACCAGCGACATGGCGATCATCGCGCGCTGGCGCATTCCGCCGGAGAACTCGTGCGGGTAGCTGTCGACGCGCTTGTCGGGCTGCGGGATGCCGACCCGGTCGAGCATCTCGATCGCACGCTTGCGGGCGGTCTTCTTGTCCACGTCGTGATGGACGCGGTACGCCTCCACGATCTGCTTGCCGATCGTGTAGTACGGGTGCAGCGCGGACAGCGGGTCCTGGAAGATCATGGCCATGTCGCGGCCGCGCAGCTTGCGCACCTCGTCCGGGTCCGCGGACAGCAGTTCCTTGCCGTCCAGCCAGATCTCGCCGGAGACCTGTGCCTTGCGCTTGCCGTACTGGCCGGCGGTGTGCAGGCCCATGATGCCCAGCGAGGTGACGGACTTGCCGGAGCCGGACTCGCCGACGATGCCGAGGGTCTTGCCCTTCTCCAGCTGGAAGTTGAGCCCGTCGACGGACTTGACCAGACCGTCGTCGGTCGGGAAGTGCACCTTGAGGTCGCGCACTTCGAGGAAGGCGGTGGGAGCGGGCGAGCCGGCCGGGGCAGGTTCGCCCAGCGCGGCACCGCTCTTGTGCAGTTCGGTCATCCCAGCCTCACTCGCGGGTCGATGACGGCGTACAGAATATCGACGACGAGGTTGGCGACGGCGATCGCGAGAGCCGCGAACAGTGTGACGCCGAGGATCACGGGCAGGTCCTTGTTGCTGATGGCCTGGACCGCCGCGAGCCCGAGCCCCGGCAGGTTGAACGTGGACTCGGTGAGGACGGCGCCACCGAGGAGCACGCCGATGTCGAGACCGAAGACGGTGAGGATCGGCGTCATCGCGGAACGCAGGGCGTGCCGGGTGATGACGGTGCCCTCGCCCAGACCCTTGGCGCGGGCGGTGCGGATGTAGTCCTCGCCGAGCACTTCGAGCATGGTGGCTCTGGTGAGCCGGGCATACATCGCGGCGTTCAGGAAGGCGAGCACGATCCACGGCAGGATCAGTGTCTGGAACCAGGTGCCTATGCCGTCGTCCGTGGAGAGGTTGTCGGCGATGTGCACCCAACCGAGGTTGTGCACGAACAGGCCCATCGCGACCATGCCGGTGAAGAAGATCGGCAGGGAGACGCCGGCGAGGGCGGTGGTCATCGCGGCACGGTCCCAGATGCTGCCGCGCCGGAGCGCGGACACGACACCGGTGGCGACACCGCCGAGGAGCCACAGGACACAGGCACCGGCGGCGAGCGCGCCGGTGACGGGCAGGGCGTCCTTGAGGGTGGTCCAGACCGGGACCTCGGTGCGGAAGGAGTAGCCGAAGCAGGGCGCGGCGCAGTGGGTGACGTCGTCACCGTTCGCGTAGTCGCGCCCCATCGGGATGCCCTTGACGAAGTCCCAGAACTGGACGAGGAGGGGGTCGTCGAGACCCAGTTTGATCCGGATGCCCGCGAGCTGCTCGGCACCCGTGGCCTTGCCGGCGAAGAGGACGGCGACGTCCTGACCCGCCCACTTGGGCAGCATGAAGAAGATGGTGAAGGTCGCGAGCAGTACGACGAGCACCATGATGACTACGGCGAACAGGCGCCGGATGAGATAAGCAAGCACTGTGCGCGGCCCGCCGGTGGCCGGGAACCCCTTGTGGGGGCTCCCGGCCACCGCCCCGGGCCATCACCTGCCCTTCGGACTGGCGGGTTTCGGCGGCGGTGGAGCAGTCAACCGGGTTGACTGCACATGCTGTTGACTACAGCGATTACTTGACGACGCCGAGCGAGACGTAGTCGTAACGGCCGTTGTAGGCGTCGGACATGTAGGCGTTCGTCAGTCGCTTACCGCGCCAGGTGATGTTCTTCTCGTAGATGAAGGGCATCCAGTCGGCCTGGTCGAGGATCAGCTTGTCGAGCTGCTTGTAGATCTCGCCGGCCTTGACCGGGTCGGTCTCCGCGATCGCGTTGTCGAAGAGCTTGTCGATCTTCGGGTCCTTGAGCTGCGACTCGTTGTAGTTACCTGTCTCCGACAGGAACCGGCTGTCCCACAGCGGCTGGCCGAAGCCCTGGCCGGACGGGAAGTCCGGGCCCCAGCCGCTCATCGTCATGCCGTAGCCGCGCTTCTTCACGACGGACGGCGAACCGGTGATGCTGGAGGACTCGGCGCCGTCGATCGGGTCGACCTCGATCTTGATGCCGACCTTGCCGAGCTGCTCCTGCATCGCCTCGGCGACGTCGACCTCACCCGGGTTGTTGTTACGGGCGGTGAGCTTGGTGGAGAAGCCGCTCGGCTGGCCGCACGCCTTCAGCTCTTCCTTGGCCTTGGCTGCGTCCGGCTTGCCCTTGCGGGCGAGAACACCGTACGGGTCGTAGTCGCTGTGACCCTTGATGGAGACCGGGAGGGTGCTGTTCGCGATCGCACCACCGGCGATCTCGCCACCGCGGGTCTGCTGCAGGGCCGCGAAGTCCGTGGCGTAGAAGACGGCCTTGCGGCAGTGGACGTCGTCCAGCGGCTTCGCCGTGTGGACGAGCGCGACGTAGCGGACGAAGGACGTCTGCATGTTGTCGACGCTGTCCTTGTGGTCCTGGATGGCGGTCACACGGCCGGACTGGGTCATGCCGGTGCCGTTGAGGTCGACGTCGTAGTCGCCCTCCATCAGCTTCTTGTCGTTCTCCTCCAGGTTGGCGGAGATCGTCACCGTGACCTTGTCCGGGAGCGCGGCACGGACCGGGTCCGAGGACTTGTCCCACTTGTCGTTGCGGACGAGCGCGATGCTCTTGCCCGGCTTGTACGACTCGAACTTGTACGGGCCCGAGGAGAACGGCCGCTGGGTGTACTTCGCCTTGGTGTCCTCCGACGCCTTCACGGGCGAGCCGGACGGCATGGCGAGGAACTGCTCGAAGTCACCGTTGGGCTTGGGCAGCTTGAAGATGACGGTGTTGTCGTCGGGCGTCTCGATCGCCTTCAGACCGAGCTTGTCCGCGGACGTGTCCTTGTACGGGCCCTTGTACTCGTGCTTGGGGTCCAGCGTCTGCATCAGGTACTGCGGGCCACCGGTGATGGTGTCCGTCGCCCAGATGCGCTCGATGCCGTACTTGACGTCCTTGGACGTCACCGGCGAGCCGTCCTCCCAGGTGATACCGGGACGCAGCTTGTACGTGTACGTCTTGCCGCCGTCCGAGATCACACCGGGGCCGGTGGCGAGGTCGCCGACCAGCTTGGTGGAGGCGGCGCCCGGCTTGGTGTCGTACGTGACCAGCTGGCGGGTGTAGAAGCGCATGAAGTCCCAGGCCATGCCGTAGTAGGCACGCTGGGGGTCGGCGGAGTCGAGGTCCTGCTTGCCGACCATCTTCAGCGTTCCACCCTTCTTGGTGGACGCGTTGGCGACCTTGTTGAACGCCGCGTTGAAGCCGGCGCCCTTCGCCTTGCTGCCGCTGCCGCCGTCGTCGCCGCCGCCGCCGCACGCCGTGGTGGTCATCAGCGCCGCGACCACGAGGGCCGCACCAGCGGTGAGCCGTCGTTTCGAGGTAACTGTGGACATTTTCTCGCAACCTCCGAGATCGCGGTCCCAGGCCATTGCTTGCCGGAGAACCATGGGAAGAGCCACCTGACAGTGCGGCAGGGGCAAGTCGTGGGCTATCGGGTCCCCTTGGGATCCAGGGCGTCGCGCAGCCCGTCCCCGAAGAGGTTGAAGGCCAGTACGGTGATGAAGATCGTCACGCCGGGGAAGACCATGAACATCGGGTCGTGCTCGTACGTCTCCAGGGCGTCCCGCAGCATTCCGCCCCAGGAGGCCGTGGGCGGCCGCACACCGGCGCCGAGGAAGCTGAGGGCCGCTTCGGTCAGGATGTTGGTGGGGATCATGAGCGTCGCGTAGACGGTGATCGGCGCCACCAGGTTCGGCAGCAGCTCACGGAAGAGGATGTGCGCCCGCCCGCCGCCGAGACTGCGCGCCGCTTCCACGTACTCGCGTTCACGCAGCGAAAGCGTCTGGCCGCGAACGATGCGTCCCACGTACGGCCAGCCGAAGAAGCCGATGACGGCGACGAGTACGGCGATGCGCACCCCGCTGCCGGTGAGGCCGAGCAGGTCGTCGGGGAGGACCGAGACGAGGGAGATGATGAAGAGGAGCTGCGGGAAGGACAGCAGCACGTCCATCACCCGGCTGATCACCGCGTCCACCCAGCCGCCGAAGTAGCCGGCGATGATCCCGAAGAGCGTGCCGAGCGCCACGGCGACCAGGGCCGCCAGGAAGGCCACGAGCAGCGAGATCCTGGCGCCGTAGACGATCCGGCTGAAGATGTCGC
Organism: Streptomyces sp. NBC_01224; assembly: GCF_036002945.1. Lineage (NCBI taxonomy): Bacteria > Bacillati > Actinomycetota > Actinomycetes > Kitasatosporales > Streptomycetaceae > Streptomyces > Streptomyces sp. NBC_01224. Next base: position 2,831,385 of record NZ_CP108529.1, read on the forward strand.
GCCCCTTGTTGGGCTCGACACCGAAGAGGAAGTCGCCGCTCACGCCGCCGAGGGATCCGGTGGGGAGATTGGTCAGCGGATCGAGCTTGTCCTGGTGGAAATCGTTCGGCGGATGTCCCAGCAGGCCCACGATCAGGGGCGCGAAGACGGCCACCACGATCAGGACGAGGACAACGATGCCACCCGTCAGAGCGACCTTGTCCTGCTTGAGGCGGTTCCAGGCAATCTGCTTGAGGGAGCGCCCCTCGACCTTCTTCACCCCGGAGTCGGCTGCGGGACCGCTGGTCGCGATCGGGTCCGCTTCCGTGGTCGGCTCGTGCAGTGGTGCCGTCATCGTGGCAAGGACCCCTCTCAACCGGCGGTGGCCGGGCCGAACTGGCCGCTGTGGCGGCTCGATCAGTCAGTCGTACGCAGAGGCGGCAGACGCCCTTGCTGCGGGAGTCTTCATTGCCGTCGCGCGAGGTAGCCATACCGTCAGGCGAATGGATGCGTAACCGTGATGCGGTCAGGGGTGTTCCGTTATCCGGACGCATGTGAACGCCCCTCGAACACGGGTCAGTTGAGGCGGAAGGGGGCACGCGCGTAGATTCGCGTCGCTTTCACCATAGGACACCCCCAGCACGGAAATCTCGGACATGGGGGGAGTTCCAGCCCGTGGCTGGCGTCCGGGCGACGTGCCTGTTCACCCAGGCATGGACGGGAGCGGGTGGCCGCATTCCGGAAGTCGGGTGCGTGCGGCGACATTTCGGTTGCCGGGGAGGTGCAACTCCGCTGCCGGCAGGATCAGTACGCGCCCTGCGGCGGCGGATAGCCGTAGCCCGTCACCGGGGCCGCCGGTGCGTGGGCCTCACGGTCGTAGAACGGACGGGAGTTGGCACGCAGCCACATCGCGACCGGGTCGTACTCGTCGGACATCGCGACGGTGGAGACGGGCAGCCCCTCCGGGACCGCGCCGATCGACTGCTGCATCATCGCGCGCACCGCGTCGACCGAGGTCTGGCTCGTGTCGTAGAGGTCGAGACCGATGGCGAGATACGGGACGCCGAGCGCGGGCTGCACCCAGGCGCGGCGCAGCGAGCGGATCGCTGGGGTGTGATGGGCGTTCTGCGAGAGCAGGGCGTAGAACTGCGGGATCTCGATGGCCGGCTCGGTGAGCCGGAGCGGGCCCGCGGGCATCCGGTCGAGGCCGGTGGCGATCCGCCGCAGATCCAGCCAGGGGATGCCTACGCCGCCGCCCGGGGCGTGCGGGTTGAGCCAGATGCCCCAGCGGTCGGGGAAGAGGGCGCGGGCGATGTCGCGGCCGCCGACCAGTTCATGGGCCCGGTTCCAGCCGCTGGCCGAGAGCTCCTGGGCGGAGGTCACACAGGGAGCGTAGCCGAGGCCGTCGATCTCCATGTTTCCGTACTGGGCGTCGGGCGAGCCCGCCTGGCCGTGCCAGAGGAGCATCCAGATCCGGCCGTTCGCGAGGGCCTGCAGCAGTGCCTCGTACGCGTCGTAGCGCCCGGGCGTCACTTGGCGCAGCATGTGCTCGACCTGCCCGGCCGCCGCGGTGCCTGACGCACTCACCTGGTCCCGCCCCTCTTCGATCCACTGTGTCGGCCCGCCGCTCCCGGGGCACACGGGTGCGGCATGGTGCCGTGGCACCAGCCATCAAACCAGCTTATGCGCCGGTCCTGACACCGACTTGACGCCTTGGCTCGACGCGGTGATCCGCTCCGAAGACGCCCGCGGGCGCCGCGCCGGGCGCTACTGGCCCGCGCGCCGGTAGAACGGCCGGACCTTCTCCCGCATCCAGTCGCCGACCGGGTCCTGAGCCACATCGAGCAGGACCAGATTGACCGGCCAGGGCACCTCGACCCGGCCGAGCGCACGGCCGAGGGCGTCCATCGGGGCGTTGCGCCCGGCGCCCTCCCAGGTGGAGAACTCGACGCCGATGAAGAGAACGGGCTCGCCGCCCTCGATGCTGGCCAGCGCCCGGCGGGCGGTGAGCACGACACCGCTCTCCTCGAATTCGCCGGCTGCCGCGGAGAGGAAGTCGACGGGCTCCTCCTGCCAGGCCGGCTCGTACAGCCGGACCCTGCCTCCGCCGGCCGGCCCGTCCAGCGAGGTGCGTCCGGCACGGCAGAGCTCGGCCACGGCGGGCGGCGGCAGCGGCATCCCGACGGCGCCGCCCGGGTTCACGGCGATGCCGAGCTGCGGGGGCAGGCCGCGGGCGAACTCGCGGGCGGGCGCGACGGTGAAAGACATATGGGTACCGACGCAGCTGAGGAACTGCTGTTCGGAGCTGAACACGGGAACGTACGGAGCGCCCTCGATCTCCAGCGTGGGCAGGTCCAGGTCGGGGGAGTCGGGTCCGCCGCCGTTGGGCAGGGGCACCCAGACGTGGCTGCGCCCGAGCACCTCGACGAGCCGTCCGCCCGCCTCCGGGCTGCCCACCGAGGCCTTCAGAACTTCTTCGAGCTCATTGGCCGGCCATCCGCTCTGCGGATGGGACTGGACCTGTGCCGGAATGTCCACTGCTTCCCCTTCTTGCCCGAGCCTTCCGGCAGAAGGTTAACGTCCGGCCGCCGGGCCCTCCGGCCCCCTCGCCCCCAAGGCTCTATGCGTCCGCGAACACGATCCGGCCCAGTTTCCCCGCCGCTTCCCGGTCCAGCAGCACCGCCGACACGCACCCGGGCGGCAGCAGGCCGGTCTCGGTGTTCCGCAGCAGCCTCCCCACCGCCCTGCGGTGCCGGGCGAACGCGTATCCGGAGACCCCGCGTCCGCGCTCCCGCTGGCCCTCCCTCGCCGTCTGCGGTGTGACGTCGACCAGGACGAGGTGGAGGACGCGGCCCCGGCGCCGCGCGTCACGGGCCAGCCAGCCGCGTACCCACGCCTGGGTTCCGCAGTCGTGGACGACGACGGACTCGCCGGAGCGCAGTGCCCGCCACAGTCCCCAGTAGTGGGCGACGCGGACGAGAGGGCGGTAGAGGGCGTACGGAATTAAACGGGGCATCAGCCCCGCCCAGCGGTCCCGGGTGTCCTGGGAGTCGATGGCACGGGCCGTGGTGGCCGCCCGCCGGATGAGTGTCGATTTGCCGCTGCCGGGCAGCCCGGAGACCACCACCACGTCGCCCGCGGCGAAGTGCAGGCTGTGCGGGCTGCGCCCGGCCCGATCCCGCAGATCCCGTACGACGGGCGCGTGCGTGCCGAGCGTCTCCGTGGCCGGAGCCCCTGGCTGTGCAGGCATCGCGCCGTGCGCGACCCCCGCGGTCGTCGCGTACCGCTGCAACGTCATCGCCCTCCCCTGTCGGGTCACCCCACGTATGCCCATGAAGTGTAAAGAAAAGGTAATGCGGCACAACCGTCCACGCCGCTGATTTCCCGTACGGGACCGGGGCCCCACTCCAGTGCGATGCATGCGATGATGACCCGGCCAACTGCATAAAGGCCGCTTGAATCCGCGCGGGAGAGTTCCGGTCACTGCATGTGCCGGGCGCCGAAGGAGCAAGTTCCTCCCTTGAATCTCTCAGGCCCCGTACCGCGTGGATGAGGCAGATCTGAAAAGCGGGCCGCGCTGCGGCTCCACCCAAGGTGCAAGCCGAACCCTTCAGGGGCTCTCGGCGAACCTCTCAGGTTCCGATGACAGATGGGGAGGGATTGTCCTCGTCGTCATGCCCTGGGAGCCATATCCATGAGCACCGCCCGTCTCACCGCCCTCGATGCCCTGCACCGTTCGCTGGGCGCGACCATGACCGACTTCGCGGGCTGGGACATGCCCCTGCGGTACGCCAGCGAGCGCGACGAGCACAACGCGGTGCGCACCAGGGCCGGTCTCTTCGACCTCTCGCACATGGGCGAGATCACCGTCACCGGCCCCGCGGCCGCGGACTTCCTGAACTTCGCCCTGGTCGGCAACATCGGCACCGTGGCCGTGGGCCGCGCCCGCTACACGATGATCTGCGCCGAGGACGGCGGGATCCTGGACGACCTCATCGTCTACCGCTTGGACGACACCGAATACATGGTCGTCGCCAACGCCGGGAACGCCCAGATCGTGCTGGACGCGCTGACCGCGCGGGCCGACGGCTTCGACGCCGAGGTGCGCGACGACCGCGACGCGTACGCGCTGCTCGCCGTCCAGGGCCCCGAGTCCCCCGCCATCCTGGCCTCCGTCACCGATGCCGACCTGGACGGTCTGAAGTACTACGCCGGTCTGCCCGGCACGGTCGCCGGTGTCCCCGCCCTGATCGCCCGTACCGGCTACACCGGCGAGGACGGCTTCGAGCTGTTCGTCGCCCCCGAGCACGCCGAGCACCTGTGGAAGGCCCTCACCGAGGCCGGCGCCTCCCACGGCCTGATCCCGTGCGGGCTCTCCTGCCGCGACACGCTGCGCCTGGAGGCCGGCATGCCGCTCTACGGGCACGAGCTGACCACCGAGCTGACCCCCTTCGACGCCGGCCTGGGCCGGGTCGTGAAGTTCGAGAAGGAGGGCGACTTCGTCGGCCGCAAGGCCCTCCAGGCCGCCGCCGAGCGCGCCGAGACCGCTCCGCCCCGCAAGCTGGTCGGGCTGATCGCCGAGGGCCGCCGGGTGCCGCGCGCCGGCTACCCCGTCGTCGCCGTGGGCGGGACCGGGAGCCAGGTCGTCGGCGAGGTCACCTCGGGCGCCCCGTCGCCCACCCTGGGCAAGCCGATCGCCATCGCGTACGTGGACGCCGCGCACGCCACGCCCGGTACCGCGGGCGTCGCAGTGGACATCCGGGGCAGCCACGAGCCGTACGAGGTCGTGGCTCTGCCGTTCTACAAGCGCCAGAAGTGACGCCCGCGCACCTTGGAAGTGACGCAGTCGCGTCTCACACCGTAAGACCACCGTTCATCAGCACTCCCCCGCGTACAGGAGAATTCAGGTCATGAGCAACCCCCAGCAGCTGCGTTACAGCAAGGAGCACGAGTGGCTGTCGGCCGTCGAGGACGGTGTGGCCACGATCGGTATCACCGAGTTCGCCGCCAACGCGCTCGGCGATGTCGTCTACGCCCAGCTCCCCGAGGTCGGTGACACGGTGACCGCGGGCGAGACCTGCGGTGAGCTGGAGTCGACCAAGTCGGTGAGCGACCTGTACTCGCCGGTGACCGGTGAGGTCACCGCCGCGAACCAGGACGTCGTGGACGACCCGTCGCTGGTGAACTCCGCTCCCTTCGAGGGCGGCTGGCTGTTCAAGGTACGTATGGCGGAGGAGCCGAAGGACCTGCTCTCCGCCGACGAGTACACCGAGTTCTCCGGCAACTGAGACCCAAAGGGACCACTGATGTCGCTTCTCAACTCCTCCCTCCACGAGCTGGACCCGGACGTCGCCGCCGCTGTCGACGCCGAGCTCCACCGTCAGCAGTCCACCCTCGAAATGATCGCCTCGGAGAACTTCGCTCCGGTCGCGGTCATGGAGGCCCAGGGCTCCGTCCTCACCAACAAGTACGCCGAGGGCTACCCCGGCCGCCGCTACTACGGCGGCTGTGAGCACGTCGACGTCGTCGAGCAGATCGCCATCGACCGCATCAAGGCGCTGTTCGGCGCCGAGGCCGCGAACGTCCAGCCGCACTCCGGTGCGCAGGCCAACGCCGCCGCGATGTTCGCGCTGCTGAAGCCGGGCGACACGATCATGGGCCTGAGCCTGGCCCACGGCGGTCACCTGACCCACGGCATGAAGATCAACTTCTCCGGCAAGCTCTACAACGTGGTCCCGTACCACGTCGACGAGACCGGCGTCGTGGACATGGCCGAGGTCGAGCGCCTGGCCAAGGAGTCCAAGCCGCAGCTGATCGTCGCCGGCTGGTCCGCGTACCCCCGTCAGCTGGACTTCGCCGCCTTCCGCCGCATCGCGGACGAGGTCGGCGCGTACCTGATGGTCGACATGGCACACTTCGCGGGCCTGGTGGCCGCGGGTCTGCACCCCAACCCGGTGCCGCATGCCCATGTCGTCACGACCACCACGCACAAGACCCTCGGCGGTCCGCGCGGTGGCGTCATCCTGTCGACGCAGGAGCTCGCCAAGAAGATCAACTCCGCGGTCTTCCCGGGCCAGCAGGGTGGTCCGCTGGAGCACGTGATCGCGGCCAAGGCCGTCTCGTTCAAGGTCGCGGCGACCGAGGAGTTCAGGGAGCGCCAGCAGCGCACCCTGGACGGCGCCCGCATCCTCGCCGAGCGCCTGGTCCAGCCGGACGTCACCGAGGTCGGTGTCTCCGTGCTGTCCGGTGGTACGGACGTCCACCTGGTCCTCGTCGACCTGCGCAACTCCGAGCTGGACGGCCAGCAGGCCGAGGACCGGCTGCACGAGCTGGGCATCACGGTCAACCGGAACGCCATCCCGAACGACCCGCGGCCGCCGATGGTCACCTCGGGGCTGCGGATCGGTACGCCGGCCCTGGCCACCCGTGGTTTCCAGACCGAGGACTTCACCGAGGTCGCGGAGATCATCGCGTCGGCGCTCAAGCCGTCCTACGACGCGGATGCCCTGAAGGCCCGGGTTGTCGCGCTGGCCGAGAAGTTCCCGCTGTATTCCGGCCTGAAGTAGTCCGGGTCACAGGTTGTCCTGAAGTAATCCGGGACACAGTTTGTCACCTTTCGGGCGGGGCACCGCGCACACTGGCAGTGGGCGCGGTGCCCCATCCCTTGTCCCCCGCTGCTCTTCGGGCCGACCGGCCCGTACCGCATCACCCGGCAGACAACGGCGTCTACCAACCCTTAGGAGTCACCCCGTGGCCATCTCGGTCTTCGACCTGTTCTCGATCGGCATCGGCCCGTCCAGCTCCCATACGGTCGGCCCGATGCGCGCCGCCCGGATGTTCGCGCGTCGGCTGAAGAACGACGGCCTCATCGCCCACACCGCCTCCATACGCGCCGAGCTGTACGGCTCGCTCGGTGCGACCGGTCACGGCCACGGAACCCCCAAGGCCGTCCTGCTCGGTCTGGAGGGCGAGTCGCCCCGTACCGTCGACGTGGAGTCCGCCGACGACCGGGTGGAGCGGATCCGTACCACCGGCCGGATCAACCTCCTCGGCATGCACGAGATCGACTTCGACGCCGACGAGCAGCTGATCCTGCACCGCCGCAAGGCGCTTCCGTACCACGCCAACGGCATGACGATCTTCGCCTTCGGCCACGAGGGCGCCCCTCTCCTGGAGAAGACCTACTACTCCGTCGGCGGCGGCTTCGTCGTCGACGAGGACGCAGTGGGCGAGGACCGGATCGTCCTCGACGACACCGTGCTGAAGCACCCCTTCCGCACCGGCGACGAACTGCTGCGGCTCTCGAAGGACACCGGTCTGTCCATCTCCTCGCTGATGCTGGAGAACGAGAAGGCCTGGCGCACCGAGGGCGAGATCCGCTCGGGTCTGCTGGACATCTGGCGCGTCATGCAGGCCTGCGTCGCGCGCGGCATGTCCCGCGAGGGCATCCTGCCCGGCGGCCTCAAGGTCCGCCGCCGCGCCGCGAACACCGCCCGCCAGCTGCGCGCCGAGGGCGACCCGCAGACCCTCGCGATGGAGTGGATCACCCTCTACGCGATGGCGGTCAACGAGGAGAACGCGGCGGGCGGCCGCGTCGTCACCGCACCCACCAATGGCGCCGCGGGCATCATCCCGGCCGTGCTGCACTACTACATGAACTTCGCGGCCGGTGGCGCCACCGAGGCGGAGAAGGAGGACAGCGTCGTCCGCTTCCTCCTCGCCGCCGGAGCCATCGGCATGCTGTTCAAGGAGAACGCCTCCATCTCCGGCGCCGAGGTCGGCTGCCAGGGCGAGGTCGGCTCCGCCTGCTCCATGGCCGCGGGCGCCCTCGCGGAGGTCCTCGGCGGCACGCCCGAGCAGGTCGAGAACGCCGCCGAGATCGGCATGGAACACAACCTCGGCCTGACCTGCGACCCGGTCGGCGGTCTCGTCCAGATCCCGTGCATCGAGCGCAACGGCATGGCCGCGGTCAAGGCCGTCACGGCGGCGAAGATGGCGCTGCGCGGCGACGGCAGCCACAAGGTCTCCCTCGACAAGGTCATCAAGACCATGAAGGAGACGGGCGCGGACATGAGCGTGAAGTACAAGGAGACGGCGCGGGGCGGGCTCGCGGTGAACATCATCGAGTGCTGAGAAAACCTGGTTGCAACGCCCTGCACGGTCAGGACCAGGAACTGGATCGCCCGTGATCCGGGGCGGGCAGCCTCGCCACCCGGGCCTCGACGTCCGCCTCGGACAGGGCCGTCCGCTGCTGAGGACGGTGCGGGCATCGCCCCCGCACCGTGGACGCCCGACCGCGATGGACGCCCTGGCGCCGGGGATCATCACACCTCTGTTCCCGCCTTCTGCATCAGGGCTCCCGTAGTACCGCCCGCCGCCCGGTCAATTCGGCCCGGCAAAGATCGACGTCAGCGGGATCAACGCGGTGCTCCGCCCCTCCGCATCGAGGATGTGGCCTCCCCGCTTGTACGTCCGGAGGCTGACGAATCGGTCCGCGATCACGATGGACGGGAGCTCGCGGACCAGCGCGGCCTCGAAAGGTGCGATCTCGGCGGTACTGCGGAACCACATCGTCAGCAGCATGTTCGACGGTCCGGTGATCGCTTCCACGACCCGGCACTTCGGAATTCTGCCGAGCACCTCGCCGACCCGGTTCACCTCGTCCGGCGCCACCGAAATCATGAACGTGGTCGGGACGATCGGCCCGACAAGGGCGTTCGCGCCTTCACAGCGCAGGGCGATCCGACCGGAATCGATCATCTTCCCTACGCGGCGCCGGGCAGTGGGTCCAGTCGTTCCGCACCGGTCGGCGAGGTCCGTCCAGGGCTGCCGCCCGTCGCGCGACAGCTCCTCGAGCAGAAGGCGATCGAGATCGTCGAGCGAGGGGCCCGACCTGCGAGGCGTCCCGACCTGCGGCCGTGTCAGCAGGGCGGACTGCTGCAGGTCCAACGCCTGCACCCGCCACCGCGACCCCTCCCGATAGGTCGCCAGCATGAACAGCGTTGTCACGGAGACGATCCCGCCGATGGTCTCGATCCGCTCACTCAGCAGTCGGGCCAGGCCGTCGAGGCTCGGCGCGAAGGCGTCGACCAGAAAGTCCGCCCCGCCCGACGTCGCGGACACCGAGACCACGGCGGGCTCGGCGATCAGCGCTGCGGCGACATCGCGCTTGGCGTGCGGCCGGCAACTGACCACCAGGAACGCCGCACACCCGTAGCGGACGAATGCCGGGCCCGGGCCGATCGCAATCCACGCCAGACCGCGCTCGGACAGCGCACTCCACTTTCTGGCCAACGTCTTCGGCGAGTGGCACAGCGCCCCGGCCAGCTCGGCCCAGTCGGCACGAGGGTTCAGCTGGAGCGCGTCGATGAGCGAGATGTCGAGTTCCGACCCGGGGTGAGTGTTCATATCGGGCAGTTTGACGCCCTGTTGTGTCAAATATGGGCCAGTTGACGATTCGGGTGATGCGCGTCACCCACAGTGTGGAGCGGGCCGCCCACGTACCCAGCTTCCAAACGACATCGAAGTCGAGGTCAATGATGCGGACAAAGCCACCACAGCGGGAGCAAGCGGTCGCGCAGCGGCACTCTCCCGTCAAGGTGCTCCTGGGCTCGATGGCCCTCGTCGAGCTGCTGAGCGGCGTGACCCAGGGCTACCTCACGCCGCTCCTGCCCTCGCTCGGCGGCGCCCTGCACATCACCGACGCGGGACAGACCCGGATCTACCTGTTGTCCCAACTCGCCTTCGCCGTGTGGACGCCACTGCTCGCCAAGCTCGGCGACACATACGGCCACCGCCTCTTCCTGCGAGTGTCCATCGCGCTCGTCACCGTCGGATCTCTGCTGATGGCAGCCTGGCCGAGCCAGCTCACGATCTCCGTCGGCGTCGTGCTCCAGGCCGCCGTCGTCGGCTTCATGCCACTGCTCATCGGCATCCTGAGGCACCGGGCGCCGGAACACCGCCGCTCCGGGGTCGGCCTCCTCGTCGGCGCGCTGACTGCCTCGGTGGGCGTCGGCGGCGTCATCTCGGGCACGCTCAGCGAGCACTCCGCGGCCCTGGGGCTGTGGGTTGCGGTGCCGTTCGCGGTCCTGGCCGTCATCGCGGGCCTGCTGCTCCCGGACGGGGGCCCGCCCACCGGCGAGCGCCTGCCGCTACGAGCGTTCGCGCTGCTGGCGCTCGGCCTAGTCGGCGTGGTGGCCGCGCTCTCGCTCGGCGGCAGCTGGGGCTGGACCTCGGCCCGCACGGTCGGCTCACTGGCCGGGGGGCTGCTCGCCCTGGCCGCCTGGATCGCTGTCGAGACGCGGGCGGCGACCCCGCTCGTCAACCTGCGCATGCTGGTCAACCCACCCGTAGCCATCGTCTCAGGGGTCACGTTCTGCCTGGCGTTCTCCACCATCGGTTTCTTCGGCGCGAACGCCGTCTTCCTGGGCTCCACGCCCGGCAAGGCCGGGTTCGGGCTGGCCTACGGGCCGCAGGCGATCGCACTGGTCGCGCTCGCGCTCAACGTCTTCGCCCTCGGCAGTTCCCTCTCCACCGCGGCGCTGCTGCTCAAGTTCGGCGAGCGCCACACGCTCGCGCTCTCCGGCGTCGTCATCGCCGCGTCGTTCCTGAGCCTGTTGGTGTGGCACCACACGGCGCCGCAGTATCTCGCCGCGATCGCGCTGCTCGGCCTCGGCTTCGGCGGCTACCAAGCCTCGACCCGCGCGCTGTGCGTCGAGTGTGTCCCGGAGAAGGACACCGCCATGGCGGCGGGCATCAACGAGCTCGCGCTGTCGTTCGGCGCGGCCATCGGAGCGTCCGTCGTGGGCGCGATCATGTCGGCCCATCAGACCTCGGCGGGCGTGACCCTGCACGCGTACACCTGGCTGTGGTCCGTATGCGCCGGTGTCGCGGTCGCCGGCGCGGGCTTGGGCCTGTGCTACCGCAAGCGAGAGGAGTCCCGGTGAACACCGAACACACCGGTGTGCCGGCCGACATCGCGGCCGCGATCGCGAATGCAGTCGACCGCTGGTCCGACGGGCTCGTAGAGCTCAGCCACAGCCTGCACCGAGAACCGGAACCGGCATTCGCGGAGCATCGGTCCTGCGCCAAGATCGCCGACCTCGTCGCGGCCGCCGGGTTCACCGTCGAGCGGGGCGTCGGCGGTCTGGACACGGCGTTCACCGCCACGCGCGGAACCGGCGACCTGACGATCGGTTTCTGCGCCGAGTACGACGCCCTGCCCGGGATCGGACACTCGTGCGGACACAACGTCAACGGCGCCGCCGCAACCGGCGGCGCGCTGGCCCTGGCCGCAGTCGCCGACGAGCTGGGCATCCGCGTCAAACTCATCGGCACGCCTGCGGAGGAAGCCGGAGGCGGCAAGGCGATTCTCCTGCGAGCCGGGGTTTTCGACGATGTCGCCGCCGCGATGATGGTTCACGCCGGCGGGCAGGACGAGGTCGACGGTTCCTCACTGGCGATGGCCCAGTGGACCGCGGACTACACCGGCCGGCCCTCCCACGCCGCGACCGCGCCGTGGGAGGGCGCGAACGCGCTCGACGCGATCTCGGTGGCCTACCACGCAGTCGGGCTGTTGCGGCAGCAGCTCGAGCCGGGGCTGGTCGTCTCCTTCATCGTCACCGAGGGCGGGCAGGCGCCCAACGTCATTCCCGCGCATACGCAAGCGGCGGTGGAGATCCGGGCCGGCTCGGTGACCCGGCTGCGCCGGGCAAAGGCCCGGGTCCGGGCCTGTCTGGAGGCCGGCGCGCTCGCCACCGGGACGAAGCTGGAAATCACTCCGTGCGGGGAGGAGTTCGCCGATCTGCGGCAGGACGAGTTCATGACCGGCGCGTATGTCCGGGCGCTCAGGGCCCTGGGACGGATCCCGGTGTCGCGCGCGGGTGAGCACATCGCGTCGACCGACATGGGTAACGTTTCGCAGGTGCTGCCGGCGATCCACCCGACCATCGGCTACGAGGTCGGTGCCGCCGCCCACCACACGGCCGAGTTCGCGGAGCACGGAGCGTCGCCCTCCGCCGACTCGGCGGTGCTCGACGGGGCTGCGGCGATGGCGCTGGTCGGAGCGGAGCTTGCACGCGATCCCGAGCAGCGGACCCGGCTGCTCGGCGGGGTGAGGGAGCGACTGAGCAGCGCCGGGTCCGAAACCTTCCTGGGACAGACGTGAAAGCCCCTGAAAGGCCCCTGAGGATCCCGCGCGGCCGGGCGACCCACCTGGGTTGTGAGCTGCTGTCGGTTTGCTGCGTCGAAGTGAGTTTTAGTGAGCGTGAGTGAGTCCTGTCGGCGGGTTCGCGGGGCGGGAACGGAAGTTCTGGGGCCGAATGGGTGACCTTGGTGTCTGCTGCTCGTTGGGCTGGGTGGCAGGTTTCCGGTCTCGTGGGAGGGGGTGTTGTGGTGGGTGGTGTGCGGGAGTTGGCGGCGCCCTTCGTGGCGCCCGGGCCGTGCGGGGTGGCGGTCCGGGACCGTCTGAAGCACCTCACGCCCCAGGACGAGAAAGTCCTGCGCGCGGTCGGTGAGCATCAGGGCCGTCTGGCTTCCCGTGACCTCAGGACCCGTTGTGCGGATGGTCTGGAGCACAGCAAGGACACCTGGGCGTCGCGCAAGCGGGACCTGACGCCGCTGTCGTCGTCGCGGATCGCCGGTGCGATCACCAAAGCCACACACGATCAGTGGGCGCTGGCCCGGCGTTGTCAGGCGGCGCACATCCGAAATCTGGAGGCCGGGATCAGGACGCTGCGGCACCGCCTGTCCCTCCCCATCGGCGCGAGGGGCACCAAGCGGGCAGCCGGTGGCTACCGCTCCAAAGGCGAGTGGTTCCACAAGTCCCGCCGCCTCGCGGCGCTGGAAGCCCGGCACGATGCCGCGGTCCGTGACCGGCAGGCCGGACGCGTCCGGGTCGTGCGGGGCGGTAGACACCTCCTCAACACCCGCCACCACCTCACCCAGGCCCGGCTCACCGAAGAGCAGTGGCGAGAACGCTGGGAAGCGGAGCGCTGGTTCATCGCCGCCGACGGCGAGTCCGGCAAGCGGTTCGGGAACGAAACCATCCGCGTCACCCCGGACGGCGAGGTCAGCATCAAACTGCCCGCCCCGCTCACCCACCTGGCCAACGCCAAACACGGCCGGTACACCCTCACCTCGACCGCGGCGTTCGCGCACCGGGGTCAGGAGTTGGCCGACCGCATTGTCGCGAACCGGGCTGTGGCCTACCGAATCCACCTCGACACCGGCCGTGGCCGCTGGTACCTGACCGCGTCCTGGCAACGCCCCGTCGTCCAGACCATCCCGCTGGAGGCCGCCCGAGCCCGGGGCATGATCGGCGTCGACACCAACGCCGACCACTTCGCCGCCTACCACCTCGACCCACACGGCAACCCGATCGGCGACCCGCACCGCTTCCCCTACGACCTGTCCGGCACCACCACGCACCGCGACGCCCAGATCCGCCACGCACTGACCCGCCTGATCAACTGGGCCAAGCAGGCCGGTGTCGCCGCGATCGGCATCGAAGACCTCGACTTCACCACCGAGAAAACGCGGGAGAAGCACGGCCGCAAGAAGAGGTTCCGGCAGCTGATCTCCGGTATTCCGACCGGAAAGCTCAAGGCCCGGCTGGTCTCCATGGCGGCCGAACAGGGCCTGAGCATGGTCGCGGTCGACCCGGCCTACACCTCGCTCTGGGGTGGCCAGCACTGGCAGAAACCGCTGGCCACCCCCAAGCGAAAGATGTCCCGTCACGATGCCGCCGGCATCGCGATCGGACGACGCGCCCTCGGACACCGGGTCCGGCGTCGGACGGCACCGCCCCCACACGACCGGAGTGATCGTGCGGGGCATCGGACCGCCCAGGCCAGGCCAGGCACCCGAGGACGTGACGGAACCCGCCCACCCGCAACGGACCACGCCCCCAGAGACGTGCCGCCGAACGGGACGAGAAAGCGGGAACCCAGTGCATCCAACACCGTTCGGGATGCGCCCAGTACACATCGGTGGGTCCAGGACTCACTCATGCACACTGGCTAGGAACGGTTGACTGTGGGTCACGCATGGTGATGCCACCGTCCTGAGCCAAGGGCGCTTGCCACCGCGGGCCCGCGAGCCCGGCCCCGATGCCCCGACCCCCGGCGGAGGAGAGTGAGCAGGGATGACCGGCTCATCTCGTACGGTGACCCTCTGGCCAGGGCCGAGCGGGAGCGGCCGGCCCGCACCCCAATGCGTACTGGCGCCGACGCGTGAATTCGATCAGATCCCCGTTCGTATCGTTCATCCGCATCGTCTCGACGAGGGGCACCAATGAGCCAGATTGCGCTGCCAGAGTTTCATATGCCGTTCCAGAGCGCGGGATGCAACCCCGGCATCGAGGAGACCGGGAAGGCCGCTTGGGAATGGGCCGAATCCAATGGTCTCGTACTCTCCCCGATGGCCCGGAAGAAGATGATCCGGACCAGGCCCGAACTCTGGATATCCCTCATATTCCCCACTGCTTCACAGCAGCATCTCGATCTCTTCTGCCAGTGGCTCTTCTGGGCCTTCCTCGTCGACGACGAGTTCGACGACGGCCCCGCCGGACGTGATCCCCGCCTGTGCGAGGCGGCGATCGACCGGCTGGTGGCCGTACTCGACGGCGAACAGCCGCGCGGCGCCATGGAGTACGCACTCGTGGGCCTGCGAGCCCGGACGTACCACGACCGCTCGCCACGCTGGATCCGGCAGTTCCGGCGGGACACGGTCTCCTGGCTGTGGACGTACTACGCCGAGGCGGTGGAACGGGCCGCCGGGCAGGTGCCGACCAGGAACGAATTCGTGAAGCACCGCCGGGATTCGGTAGCCATGCAGCCCTTCCTCGATCTGCATGAGATCACCGCCGGCATCGACCTTCCGGAATCGGCCCGGAGCCTTCCCGCATATATCGCCCTGCGCAACGCCGTAACCGATCACTCGGGGCTCTGCAACGACATCTGCTCCTTCGAGAAGGAGGCACTGCTGGGTTACGAGCACAATGCGGTACGGCTCATTCAGCGCGACAGCGGATTCACCCTCCAGGAGGCCGTCGACGAGGCCGGGGCGCAGCTCGCTCAGATAGCGGAACGGGTGCAGCGCGCCGAGAAGGAACTGGTCGACGAGATAGAGGCGGCCGGAATCCACGGCCGCACCCGAGCCGCACTGGAGCGGTGCGTGCAGGACTACCGCGGACTGGTCCGGGCTGACTTCGACTACCACGCCCGCGCGGAACGCTACACGCGTCCCGATCTGGTGGAGATCGACGAACGGGATTCGCTGTCACGGTACTTCGCCGCCTGATCGGACGGCAGAGCATGGCGCGGGGCCGGAGGCGGGAGTCAGGTCTCCGGAGGCCGGACAGCGGGTCTCCGGCCTCCGCGCCGCCTCCGGTCGTCGACAGGATCTCCGGAGCGCTCGCCCCTAGCCCAAGTAGTCTTCCGTGGGCGCCGGTTCACCATCGGCGCCAAGCAGCGGCAGCGCCCTGAGGGCCAGTGCCCACCCCAGCCGCGCCTCGCCCGACTCCGGAGAACGGCCGGTGAGTTCGGCGATCCGGCCGATCCGGTTGAGGACCGTGTTGCGGTGGCAGTAGAGGAGCTCGGCGGCACGCGCCGCCGAGCAGCCGTTGTCGAGCCAGACCCGCAGCGTGCTGAGCAGCGCGTCGCGTTCGGCCGCCGTGTCCAGGACGGCGCCCAGTTGCGTGGTGACGATGCGCTCGGCGATCTCTGGCCGGCCGACCAGCAGGACCTCCGCCAGCCGGTCGTCGAACGCCGCCGCCTCGCCGCTTCCGGTGGGCAGCGTACGCAGGGCCTGCTCGGCCAGCCGCAGGGCCCGGCCCGCCTGGGCGAGCCGGTCGAACTCCGGTGATACGCCAGCGGTGGCACCGGTTCGGTGGCGCAGCAGGTCGAGCAGTACGCCGGACTCTCCCGCGGCCAGCCGCACGATTCCCGCGTACCGGCCCGATCTCGGCCGCCAGAAGGACCAGATGCCGTGGTCGTCGAGGACGGGCGCCGGGTTGGGCGGCGCGGCCGGGTCCTGGGCGGCGACGACGATGACGTACCGGTCGTGGACCGGTACTCCGAGCGCGGCGGAAGCTGCCGCGGCGACCGCCGGGTCGTCCCCGCGCCCGTCGAGGAGGGCCTCGAAGAGGGCGACCCGGCGGGTGTCCTGGCGGCCCTGCATCTCCAGCTGGGTCAACCGGTACGACTCGGCCATCACCAGCGAGTAGCGGTCGATGGTCTCCCAGACGGCACCCGCCATGTCGAGCTCGGCGTCCGGGTCGCCCGCGACCACGCCCACCGGGTCCTGCCCCCGCCCGGCCCCACCGGCCCGTGTCGCCCGCAGGTGCTCCGCCATCACCTGCCACATCACCCGGCCGCCGCGCCGGTAGGCCTGCAGCACGGTGTCCAGCGGTACGTTCTGCTCCGCGCGGCGCCGCCCCGTCTCGCGCGCCGCGTACTCGAAGTCACCCCCGCTGGAGGGCAGTCCGCCGAAGTCCTCCAGCGCCCGCAGCAGATTGTCGCGGCAGATCTCCCACAGATCGACCCGGCTGACGGGCGCGCCCGAGGCGTACGTGCCGCTGTGCGCGTGGATGTCGGCGACGACCCGCCGGGTCAGTTCGTCGATCTGCGGCACCAGAGCGACGGCCAGGGCGCGGCGCAGCTCGCCGTCGGCGCCGCCACTGCCGTGGTCGTCGCTGCGAGGGGTCCGGGCTCCGGGATTGTCCGCCATGCCGGAAGGTTAGCGCCGCCCTCCCGATAGGCGGATGCCTTGTCGCATGCACCTCTGAGGGGCTGCTGCCCAGGTGGGTGATGCGCATGGTGGGCATCTGCACATTGTGTGAAGACCGGACGACGGCTGATTCTGAGCAGCAGCAGCCGTGTAAACGCCATGTTTCCTGGAGCGTGTCATGTTTCTCAGCGTCGCCACTGTCCTCCGTGAGTCGGCCCGTAGGTATCCCGACCGCGTCGCCGTGGTCGATTCGGACACACGGCTCACCTACCGGGAGCTGTGGGCGCGGGCGCTGGGCTGCGCGGGCGCGCTGCGGGCGTCCGGGGTGCGTCCGGGGGACCGGGTGGCGGTGCTGCTGCCCAATTCGGCGGACTTCCTGTACGCGTACTACGGGGCGCTCGCCGCCGGGGCGACGGTCGTACCGGTGCATGGGCTGCTGGTGGCCGACGAGGTGGCGTACGTACTGCGGCACAGCGGTTCCGTTGCGCTGATCAGTGGTGGTCCGCTGTGGCCGGTGGCCGAGGAGGGGGCGCGTGCCGCGGGGGTGCGGGCTGTGCGCGGCGTCCCGACGGACGGTGACCCGCTGCCCGCGCCGGAGCCCGCGGCGCCGGGCGACACCGCGGTGATCCTCTACACGAGCGGCACGACCGGGCGGCCGAAGGGTGCACTTCTCACCCATCTCAACATCGTGATGAACGCGTCCGTGATCGCCCACGACCTGGTGGGGCTGGACGTCGACGACGTGGTCCTCGGCTGTCTGCCGCTGTTCCACAGCTACGGGCAGACCTGTGCGATGAACGCGACGCTACGGGCAGGGGCCACGCTCGTCCTCATGCCGCGCTTCAGCGGCGCGGGCGCACTCGAACTGCTGGCCGCCGAGGGCGTGAGCGTCTTCATGGGCGTACCGACGATGTATCACGCACTTGTCGAGGCGGCGAAGGACGCCACGGCGCGGGACGACACGACGCCCCGTCTCACTCTGCGTGCGGCCGTCTCGGGCGGCGCCGCGCTCCCCGTCGCCGTGCTCGAACGCTTCGAGGAGACCTTCGCGACGCAGGTCCTGGAGGGTTACGGGCTGACCGAGACCTCCCCCGCCGCCACCTTCAACCAGCCGGAGCTCGGCCGGCGACCCGGCACGGTCGGCCACCCGGTCTGGGGCGTGGAGATCGGCGTCGCGGACGCGGCCGTCGAGGACGCCGTGGTGCTGCTGCCGGACGGCGAGGTCGGCGAGGTCGTGGTGCGCGGCCACAACGTCTTCGCGGGGTATCTCGACGATCCGGAGGCGACGGCCGCCGCCGTGGTCGACGGCTGGTTCCGCACCGGAGATCTCGGGGTGCGGGACGAGGACGGCTTCCTGAGCATCGTCGACCGGAAGAAGGACCTGGTCATCCGGGGCGGCTTCAACATCTATCCGCGTGAGGTCGAAGAGGTGCTCGTGCGTCATCCGGCGATCTCCGAGGTCGCGGTGATCGGGGTGCCGGACGAGGCGCGCGGCGAGGAGATCTGCGCGGTCGTCGTGCTGCGTGCGGACGCGGGTGCGGTGACGGAGGAGGACGTGATCGCCTGGTCCCGGGACCGGCTCGGGCGGCACAAGTATCCGCGGATCGTGCGGTTCACCGAGACGCTGCCGCTCGGCCCGACCGGCAAGGTCCTCAAACGGGCGCTGACGGCCGCCTCTTCCTGATCCATCCGGCCGACGCCGACGCCCCGACGACGACCGGAGCCATGTCCGCCCCCGCACGCCCCCTCGCCCCGACCGCGGACAGCGGACCGCACGACGCGCTCTCCGGTGCGCGGGGCGCGGTGCCGAACCCGCAGGGCCTCGTCCGGGTCGACGCGGTCCCGCACCGGGTACGTATCGAGTCACCGGTGCCGGTGGAGGCGCTGCACCCCGACGGCTCCCTCACCCACCATCCGTCCGGCTCGTCGACCGTCGCACTCTCCACAACCGCACTGTCCGCGATCGCGCCGCAGAAGGGCTGAAGCCACCTCATGACTGCCGTACCCCCTCCCATCTCCAAGACGTCACCTCAGGTCGGCACGGTCCACGGGGCGGTGCGCGGCGCGCTGGAGCAGGGCGTCGCCGTCTTCCGCGGTATCCCGTACGCGGCTGCGCCGATCGGCACCCGCCGCTTCCGGGCGCCGGAGCCGCCCGAGCCCTGGGAGGGCGTACGGGAAGCGGTGGCGTTCGGGCCGACCGCACCCAAGCGGCCGTACTCCCCGCCGCTGGACCGGCTGCTGCCCGATCCCGACGTACCCGGCGACGGCTGCCTCAACCTCAATGTGTGGACACCGTCCCCGGCCCGTACCGGGCTGCCCGTCCTCGTCTGGATCCACGGCGGCTCGCTGCTGCACGGCTCGTCGGCCGTTCCGTTGTACGACGGGGCGGCGTTCGCCCGTGACGGCGTCGTCCTCGTGTCGGTCAACTACCGCCTGGGCATAGAGGGGTTCGGGGTATTTCCGGACGCGCCCGCCAACCGGGGGCTGCTCGATCAGCTCGCGGCGCTGGCCTGGGTGCGGGACAACATCGCGGCGTTCGGCGGCGATCCGGACCTGGTCACGGTGTGCGGTGAGTCGGCGGGGGCCATCAGCATCGCCGCCCTGCTGGCCGCCCCGCGTGCCAAGGGCCTGTTCCGGCGTGCGGTGCTGCAGAGTGGTGCGCCGACCGCACTGCCCCTGGACGCCGCCCGCCGCACCACGGAGCTGATCGCGAAACGGCTGGGGGTCACAGCCACGGCCGGGGCGCTGGCTGCGGTGGACCCGGCCGAGCTCCTGGCGGCGCAGACCGAGGTGACGTCCGGCGGCTCCCCGCTGACCGGCGGGAATTCCTTCCAGATCGTGGTGGACGGCGATCTGCTGCCCCGAGATCCGCTCGAAGCGCTGCTGGACGGCGCCGCGGACGACGTCGATCTGCTGATGGGCGCGAACAGCGAGGAGTACCGGCTCTGGTTCGTGCCGAGCGGTCTGACGGAGCGGCTGTCCAGGATCAAGCTGCGGCTGGCCCTGCTGAAGTTCAAGGTGCCGGGCGCCACGGCGCGTACGTACCGCGCTAACCGGCCCGGTGCCACTCCGGGTGAGCTGCTCGGGGCGCTGGCCACCGATCTGCTGCTGCGCGTCCCGCTGAACCGGGTGGCCGATGCACGCGCCGGCGCCTCGGGGAGCACCCATGTCTACGAGTTCGGCTGGCCGTCCCCCGTGCTGCGGCTCGGTGCCTGTCACGGGCTGGAGATCGCGTTCGTCTTCGACACACTGGACCGGCCCGACGCGGTGGCCCTGGCGGGCGAGGACGCTCCGCAGGAGCTGGCCGACGCGATGCACGCGGCGTGGGTACGGTTCGCCGCCTCCGGTGATCCCGGCTGGCCGGCCTGGGACACGTCCCGCCCGGTGATGGGCTTCGGCCCCGGAGCGCCCGCCGTGGTGCGCGCCCCGCGCGACGAGGAGCTGCGTGGCTGGGCACCGTACCGGAGGAACACCTGACACGGTCGGCGGGCCGTCGGCAGCGGCGCGGGCGGCCCCCGGCCCGCGGGCCGGGGGCCGGGGATCCTCCCGGCATCAGTCCTTGTTCTGCGCCGCCCAGAACTCGTCGAACGTGAGCAGCCCGTCGCCATTGGCGTCGTGCGAGTTGATGACGGCCTGGGCCACCGGCTCGGTGACATAGGGGTCGCCGAGCTGAGCCATCACGCTCTTGTACTCGGCAGCCGATATCAGCCCGTCGCCGTTCAGATCGAACCGCTGGAATGCCTTGCGTGCCGACTCGATGTCCGCCACAGTTCCGCCCCTTCGTAATGCCTGGCCAATGCCTGACCAGTGTCTGACTGACGGGGTCAGATTAACGGGCGCGACGGATGGCGGTCGCGGCGGCCGATGGTCGATCATGGATGGGGTGTCCGCCGCCCGGCGGACCGCGTTCGGGACCGGGGAGAGAGACGTCGATGGACGACACACTGGCAAAGATCCTGGCGGCTGCGGCGCACGGGCGGTTTCCCCCGCCGGACGGGTCCACGACGGTGGTGGGGCAGCCCGGCACCCGGGATGCGGGAGTACTGGCGTTCACCGCGCACTCGGTGGTGTTCACCGACGAGGATCCGGGGTGGGTGCGGGCCGTGCTGGCCGCCACCCCCGGTGACGCGCTCGCCGCGACGATGAATCCGTACTTCCTGAGCGCGCTGCTGGCCCGGAGCGGCCGGCACATGAGCACCATCGATCTGCTGACGGTCGCGGACGCGCTGCCGGGCGAGCCGGAGATAGCGCTGCGGGAGATCAAGGACCCGGAGCATCCTCGGGTGGCACGGGCGATGAAGTACCGCGACGAGGTGCGGGTCTGGTCCGCCGACGGCGGTGTGGTGGTCCTCGGCCGGGGAGTCGCGGGGCGCTGGGAGGCCGCGGTCGAGGTGGCCGAGGAGGCGCGCGGCCGGCGGCTGGGGGAACGGCTGGCGCGGGCGGCCCGGCATCTGGTGCCGGACGCGGTGGTGTGGGCGCAGCAGTCGCCGGGGAACGCCCGCAGTGTGCGGACGTTCCAGGCGGCGGGCTACCGGCCGGTGGGCGCGGAGGCCCTGTTGGTCGCCGGCTGAGTGTTCAACGGGCCGGCGGGGTCACGGCTCGTGGCTGACGCCGGGCCGTCAGCGGAAGACGCCGGTGTGGCCGAGTGAGTAGCGGCCCGGCTGCGGGTAGACGGCGAGTCCGTGCGGGCCCCTGCCCACCGGGATCCGGGCGAGCTGCTTGCCGCTGGTGGTGTCGATCGCGTACACCTCGGAGTTGTAACGCCCGCTCAGCCAGAGGACCTTGCCGTCCGCCGAGACTCCGCCCATGTCGGGGCTGCCGCCGTTCGGCAGGCGCCATTTCTTCGCCAGTTTGCGCTGTGCGAAGTCGAAGACGGAGATGGAGCCCTCGCCCCGGTTGGAGATGTACATCTCCTTGGAGTCGCGGCTGACGTAGAGGCCGTGGGCACCCTTGCCGGTGGGCAGCAGCTTCGGGGTGGTGAACTTCTTCCCGTCCAGCACCCACACCCCGTTGGCCATCATGTCCGCGATGTAGAACGTGCCGCCGTCGGGTGACAGCTTCACGTCCTGTGGCATCGCGCCCTTGAACGGCAGCTTCTGCCGGCCGACGACCTTCATCCGCGCCGTGTCGACCTTGAGGAGTTCGCCGGAGAACTCGCAGGAGACGATGAAGTACCGGCCGTCCATGGAGAAGTCGGCGTGGTTGACGCCCGCGCAGCTGACCGGGACGGCCTTGGCCGTCTTCATGGTGTGGGCGTCGCGGAAGACCAATTGGCGGTCCATCGAGGCCATCACCACGGCGTACTTGCCGTCCGGTGTGAAGTAGAGGTTGTACGGGTCGGAGACGGGCATCGTGCGGCTCACCTTCCCGGTGGCCGGATCGATGGCCGTGAGGCTGTCACCGATGTCGTTGTTGACCCAGAGGGTCTTCAGGTCCCAGGACGGGACGACGTGCTGCGGCTGGCGGCCGACCTTGATGGTCTGGATGACCTTGTACGTCGCGGGATCGATCACCGACACCGTGTCGGAGTTGGTGTTGGGGACGTACACCCGGGACGGGAAGTCCTTGACGACCGGGGAGAGCTTCCCCGGCCGGTCGGCCGCGTAGACGTCCTTGGCGTCGAGCACCGGTGGCATGCCGGGCAGCGCGGGTTTCGCTCTGACGGACGGTGCGGCGGCCTCGGCGTTCCCCTTCTCGGCGGAAGTGCCGCAGCCGGTGAGTACCGCCAGCAGGACGCCCCCGAGCAGGGCCGCGGTGAGCTTGGTGGAGGGAGGCATCACGTCAGCAGCTCCGTGGTCGTCACCGCGCGCAGTCGGCGGCGGTCGATTTCGGTGAGGAGGAGAGGCAGGGCGGCGACCGTGTCCGCGTAGCCGAAATGCAGGCTCACCACCGATCCGTTGCGGATCTCCCCGGCCACCTTGCGGGTGACGGCCGCGGCGCCGGGAGAGGTGAAGTCGAGGGAGTCCACGTCGTACGAGAGGACGTGCGGATAGCCGGCCCTGGCGGCGAGCCGCTGGACGAGCGGGGTGGCGTACCGGGTGCGGGAGGGCCTGAACCAGGTGCCGATGGAGCCGGTGAGCCGGCGCAGCCGCTGGGCGCAGCCGGTGATCTCCGCGTACGCCTCGGCCTCGCCCATCGAGGAGATGTCGATGTGGCGCTGGGTGTGGTTGCCGAGGTCGTGGCCGCCGTCGAGGATGCGGCGGGCCATCTCGGGGTGTTCGTCCAGCCAGCTGCCGACGGCGAGGACGGTGATCCGGGCGTGGGCCCGTTCGGCCTCGGCGAGTACGGTCCGGGCGATGGCGGGGTCGCCCTGGCCGTGGAAGGTGAGGGCGACGCGGGCGCGGTCGCGGGGGCCGTGGTCGATCTGGGCCGGCTGCCCGGGGAAGCGGTGCGGGTCGGGCGCGGGGTGCGGGATCGCGGGCCGGGTGGTCGCGGTGACAGGGTGCTTCGGGCTCACTGCGGTCGGGACGGTTCTGGCCGACGTACCGGCGGCGTCGCCGCGGTCCACGCATCCGGCGGTGAGGGCACCGGCGATGGCAGCCCCTGCTCCCGCGCGCAGAGCGCTGCGGCGGTGCACCGGTGTGTCGGAGGCGTTCATGTGAAGAACAGTAGGGGCAAAGTGGATAAACACTGACAATATATAGGCATTTGGGTGACACGAATGAATCACCCGCCGAATCTCATAAATATTCATGGTTTTCCAGGCAAGTGACCCATAACACCTGCGATTCACTTGCGGAATGTCGCACCATGACAGCGAATGCCCTTTTTGCGCCTTTGGCGGCGAGGTCGCCCGTCTGCCATAGTCGATGACACGACCGCATCGACCCGAGCTCGGTCGTCACAAGCGGCCGTGAACACACCCCCCATTTCACGGCCCCCACACAGCAGCCCCCGAAGCGCCGCACCACGGCAGACCGGGGGCTTCTGTGCATCCGGGCACGGGCCCGCCGGGGATCAGCGGTCGGAGATCCGCATCTCGAACCAGGTGGTCTTGCCGCGCGGCAACAGATCCACGCCCCACCGGTCGGAGAGCTTGTCGACGAGGAAAAGCCCCCGGCCGCTGATGTCCATCTCCTGGACGGGCATCAGACACGGCAGTCCACGCGAGGGATCGCGCACCTCGATCCGGATCCATCCGCGGCGGCGCAGCATCCGTAACCCGAAAACCCGGGCGCCGGTGTGCCGTACCGCGTTGCCGACGAGCTCCGAGACGAGCAGCACGGCGTATTCGGCGGTATGCGCGGAGAGCGCCCACTGGCGCAGCACCACACACGAGGTGAGCCTTCGGGCGGTGGCCGCGGACTCCGGGCGGGACGGCAGCCGGACTTCACCCTCCGCCGGGTTTCCGAACAACTCCAGTGCTTTGAACGCCTGTTCGTCATCGACCGCCGGAATCCAGCGTGCCGCTGTCGCACCGCTGCGCGGTCGCGGCTGTTCCACACCCTCCAGGCCCGCCATGCACACCATCATGGCCGCAAGACGAGCGCTCCGGGGCCGTTCCAAAGGAATCCGCACCCCGGAATGCATCATTCCGGAGAGGTCGGTAGGCATATGCCAGTGGCAGAATGCGGCTCGACGCACCCACTCCGACCTGCACAGATAACGCCTCCGAGCGAGGTTGCCAGCCCCTTCGGCCGGCCGGGCCTCAAGGTTCTCTTAAGGCCCAGCCAATCCGCCCGCACGGATGAACCCGCGTCACTCTGTGCCCAACTGGCGTTCGGTCAGAGGAACTTGGCCTTGCCCGGACCCTCTTCCACAAAGCTGCGCATACCGCGCTCCCGGTCCTCGGTGGCGAACAGACCTGCGAACCAATTCCGCTCGATCGTGAGCCCGGTGTCGATGTCCGTCTCCAGGCCGGCATCGACGGATTCCTTGGCGGCGCGCAGCGCGAGGGCGGGCCCCTTCGCCAGCTTGGCGGCCCAGGCATGCGCCTGCTCGTACACCTCGGCCGCGGGCACCACGCGGTCCACCAGACCGATCGTCAGGGCCTCCTCGGCCTTCACATGGCGGCCGGTGAAGATCAGGTCCTTGGCCCGGGAGGGGCCGATCAGCCGGGCGAGGCGCTGGGTGCCGCCCGCTCCGGGGATCAGTCCGAGCAGGATCTCGGGCTGGCCCAGCCTGGCGTTGTCGGCGGCGATCCGGAAGTCGGCACAGAGCGCCAGCTCGCAGCCGCCGCCCAGCGCGTAGCCGGTGACTGCGGCGACGACAGGCTTGGGGATCCGGGCCACCGCGGTGAAGGATTCCTGCAGCGCCTTGGACCGTACGACCATCGCCGTGTGGTCCATCGCCTGCATCTCCTTGATGTCCGCGCCCGCCGCGAACACCTTCTCGCCGCCGTAGAGGACCACGGCACGCACATCGTCGCGCCGGGTCGCCTCTTCGGCGAGTTCACGCAGCCGGTCCTGGGTGGCGACATCCAGGGCGTTCATGGGCGGACGGTCCAGCAGGATCGTGCCGACGCCGTCACTTACTTCGAGGGTTGCGGTCATGAGAGGCAGGTTAACCGGGGCTAACGCGAGCGGGCCCGGTGCTGTTGGTCACAGCACCGGGCCCGCTCGCTCTCCGTACGACGCGAGCTACTTGGTCCACTCCGACCAGGACATGTTCCAGCCGTTGAGGCCGTTGTCCGGCTGGATCGTCCTGTCCCGCGAGTTCTTCACGACCACTACGTCGCCGATGAGCGAGTTGTCGAAGAACCAGGCCGCCGAGGTCTTCTTGCTCCAGGCACCACGCACGTCCTGGAGACCGACGCAGCCATGGCTGGTGTTGGCCGAGCCGAAGACACCGGAGCCACCCCAGTAGTTGCCGTGGATGAAGGTGCCCGAGGTGGACAGGCGCATCGCGTGCGGCACGTCCTTGATGTCGTACTCGCCCCCGAAGCCGACGGTGTCACCATTCATCCGGGTCACCTTGAGCTTCTCGCTGATGACCATCTGGCCGTTGTACGTGGTGGTCGCCGGGGCACCCGCCGAGATCGGGATGTCCTTGATCTGCTTGCCGTCGCGGACGACCTTCATCCGGTGCGTGCTCGCGTCGACGGTACTGACCTGCCTGCGGCCGATGGTGAAGGAGATCGTCTTGGCCTGCTTGCCGTAGACGCCCGGTCGCCCCTCGACGCCGTCGAGGTTGAGCTTCACGGTCACCTTGGTTCCCGCGGCCCAGTAATCCTCGGGGCGGAAGTCGAGGCGGTCGTTGCCGAACCAGTGGCCTTCGATCGGTACGGAAGGCTCGGCCGTCACCTTGATGGCGTTCTCGACCGCTGCCGGGTCGGTGATGCCACGGGTGAAGTGGATCGAGACGGGCATGCCGACGCCGACCGTGGAACCGTCCTCCGGGGTGTACTGCCCGATGAAGGTGTTCTGCGGGACCAGCGTCGTGAAGCTGGTGTCCTTCGCCGATTCACGGCCCTTCGCGTCCTTGGCGACCGCGTGCACCTTGTACTTGGTCGCCGCGGCCAGATGCTGGTCCGGTGTCCAGCTCGTGCCGTCCGCCGCGATCTTCCCCTCGACCTCGGCGCCCTTGGGGTCGGCGACCTTCACCGTGGTCAGCTTCCCCTGCTCGGCGGAGATCTTCAGTGCCCCGCTGGTGGCGACGGAGTCCGCCCCGTCCTTCGGCGCAATGGTCACCACGGCCTGCGAGGCGGTGGTGTCGTCGACCTTCGACCCGCCCTTGCGGTCCTTGCCCGCACTGCCGGCGTCGTCTCCCCCGCCGCACGCCGTCACCAGCAACAGGAGCGCACCCAGTACCAGAGCCAGCAGTCCGGTGGCCCCTCGCCCACGCCGCCCGCTGTTCGCCCCGGCCGATGTCCCCGATATCGGCTGCCCGTTCAATGTGCTCGTCTCCCCTCACACGGCCTGGCCCCGCCAAGACCCCTGGGAGCCCGCAGGCCCCCGCCCCCGCGCGCTGCACATGCGCGCTCAGCGAAAGATAATCACACCGATCACGGGGAGATGACCCCGCGGATGTCACCGTTCAGTCCCAACTTGTTCCGGGACTTCGCCAGGTGACACAGGGTACGGGTGCGGCGGGGCCGGCCGCCCTGCCCGTGTCCTGATCCGCCGGACAGGTCCTGGGGGATCCGACGGGGCCTCAGCTGAGGGCCGAGCCGGCCTTCCACCGGGTCCAGTTCAGATTCCAGCCTCCGAGCCCATTGTCCGGTGCCACCTGCTTGTCCTTGGAGTTGACGACCTCGATCACATCGCCGATGAGTGTCCGGTCGAAGAACCAGGCGGCCGGGGTGGAGCTGCTGCCACCCTCCGCATCGAGCAGCCCGACGCAGCCGTGGCTGACGTTGGCCGAGCCGAAGACGTCCTCGTCCGACCAGTAGTTGCCGTGCACGAAGGTGCCGGAATCGGTGAGCCGGAGGGCGTGCGGGACGTCCGAGATGTCGTACTCGCCGCCGAAGCCGACCGTGCGGCCGTCCATCCGGGTCACGTCGTACTTCTCGCTGACCACCATCTTCCCGTTGTACGTGTCCATCCCCGGGTAGCCCGCCGTGATCGGGACCGTGGAGAGGAGCCGGCCGTCGCGGCGAACCTCCATCGTGTGCGCCGCGGCGTCGACCAGGGACGTGTGACGGGCCGAGCGGTTCCCGGCGCCGTCCAGGGCGACCGCGTCGACGCTGTACTTGGAAGCGAGCCTGAGCCGGTCCGTCTTCCCCCGGGGCGTCCAGGAGAGACCGTCGTGCGCGATCCGGCCCGGCACCTCCTGCCGCTGTGCGTCCTCGATCCGCGTCACCTTGACGCTCTCCAGCCGCCCGTCGGGGACCTTCACCTCCATCCGGCCGTCCGGACCGATGTTCTTCGCCCCGTCCAGCGGGGTGATCAGGATCGCTTCCTGCGGGGAGCGTGCCTTCCCACTGAGGATGGATCCGGCACCGGTGCATCCGCTCAGTACGGCCGATACGACGAGCAGTCCTGCCCATGTCAGCACGGTGGCCGAGCTCGCCACCGCCCTCTTCGCTACGTGGTTCACGTCCCCCCAACGATGGGGGCCGGTCGGGGGAAACGTGAGTGCGGGCCCCCGCGTGGGCAGAACAGAGGGGAGGACCACACTCGGGGAGCCGCGGCCGGGACGCCGCGCGCTCCCTTTCGGTGCCGGTCCCCACGAGCCGCGGGAGGCGAGCAGGTGTCGAGCGCAGCCGAGCAGAAGGCAGTGCAGGAGACGGGCGCGGAGACCGTGCCGGAGAGCATGCGGGAGGTCGTGCCGGGGCGGCCGCCCGCCGTGTGGCCCGGCGCCCCGATGCCGCTCGGGGCCCGCTTCCGGGTGGGTCCCGACGGGGTGGCCGGCACCAATTTCGCGCTCTGGGCGGGCGGCGCGGAGGCCGTCGAACTCTGCCTCTTCGACGAGGAGGGGAGCGAGACACGCCTTGTGCTGGCCGAGCTGACCCATGAGATCTGGCACGGCTTCGTGCCGGGCGTGCGGCCGGGGCAGCGGTACGGCTACCGGGTGCACGGCCGCTGGGACCCCTGGACCGGCGCCCGCTGGAACGCGGCGAAGCTGCTCCTCGATCCGTACGCACGGGCCGTGGACGGCTCTTTCACCCTTCCGGCCGAGGTGTACGGCCATGTGAGGGACTGGCCGCACCAACAGGTCGCCGACACCGTGCGCGACGAACGGGACTCCGCTCCGTACGTACCGAAGGGTGTCGTGGTCCATGACGACGACGACTGGGCGCAGGACCGCCGGCCCAAGACCCCGTGGGCGGACTCCGTCATCTACGAGCTGCACGTACGCGGCTTCACCAAGCTGCACCCCGAAATCCCCGAGGAGCTGCGGGGCACGTACGCCGGTCTCGCCCACCCGGCGGCCATCGGCCATCTGCAGCGGCTCGGGGTCACGGCGGTCGAACTGCTGCCGGTGCATCAGTTCGCCCACGAGGACCATCTGCTCCGGCGCGGCCTGCACAACTACTGGGGCTACAACTCCATCGGCTACTTCGCCCCGCACGCCGACTACTCGGCGAGCGGGACCACGGGCCAGCAGGTCGGCGAGTTCAAACGGATGGTGCGGGCCCTGCACGCCGCCGGGATCGAGGTGATCCTCGATGTGGTCTACAACCACACGGCGGAGGCGAGCGAGCTGGGTCCCATGCTGTCGCTGCGCGGCATCGACAACCGGGGCTACTACCGCCTCCAGTCCGACGCCCGCAGATACGCGGACTACACCGGCTGCGGCAACACCCTGCATGTGGTCCAGCCGCACGTCCTGCGGCTGATCACGGACTCGCTGCGCTACTGGGTCACGGAGATGGGCGTCGACGGCTTCCGCTTCGATCTGGCGGCCGCGCTGGCCCGCTCGATGCACGACGTCGACATGCTCTCCCCCTTCCTCGCGGTGATCGCCCAGGACCCGGTGCTGCGCCGGGTGAAGCTGATCGCCGAACCGTGGGACGTCGGCAACGGCGGCTACCAGGTGGGCGCCTTCCCCCCGCTGTGGACCGAGTGGAACGACCGCTACCGGGACGCCGTACGGGACTTCTGGCGTGGCGCCCTGCCCGACGTACGGGATCTCGGCTACCGGCTGACCGGATCCAGCGATCTGTACGCGTGGGGCGGCCGGCGCCCGTACGCCTCGGTCAACTTCGTCACCGCGCACGACGGCTTCACCCTGCGCGATCTGGTCAGCTACGAGCAGAAGCACAACGAGGCCAACGGCGAGGGCAACCGGGACGGAACCTCCGACAACCGGGCCTGGAACTGCGGCTCCGAGGGCGAGAGCGACGACCCCGGGGTCAATGCGCTGCGCCGCCGTCAGCTGCGCAATCTGCTCACCACACTGCTGCTGTCGACGGGTGTGCCGATGCTGGTCGCGGGCGACGAGATGGGCCGTACGCAGGGCGGCAACAACAACGCGTACTGCCAGGACAACGAGGTCAGCTGGCTGGACTGGTCACTGCTCGACCGGCCCGGATGGCGGGCGCTGACCGAGCTCACCTCCCGGGTGCTCACCCTGCGCCACACCCACCCGGTGCTGCGCCGCCGCGCCTTCTTCTCCGGGCGGGCGCAGGCGGCGGACGGGCTGCGGGACCTGGCATGGTTCACCCGGCAGGGGGCGGAGATGACGGAGGAGGACTGGTACGCACCGGCGGCGACGGTCGGGCTCTATCTCTCCGGACGCGACATCCCCGGCCGGGACGCACGCGGCGAACAGGTCACGGACGACAGCTTCCTGGCCATCCTGCACGCGGACCACCGGCCGAGCGACTTCCGGCTCCCAGGGCCGCCGTGGGCGCAGAGTTACGAACTGGTCCTGGACACCTCGCGGGAGGACCAGGCCGAGGCGCCCGGCACCGTCCACCCGGGCGGCACGGTGCTGACCGTGCCGGCCAGGTCGGTGCTGCTGCTGCGGGTCAGGGAGTAAGGGTCAGCCGAGGATGCCCCGTCGGCCACGCGGACCGTACCGGCGTCGGGAACCCGCAGTCCCTCGACGCACTCGACGGTGGTGGTCTTGCCCGCACCGTTGGGTCCGAGGATCCCGAAGATCTCCCCCTCGTCGACGGCGAAACTCACTCCGTCCACGGCGGGGCGCCCGGCGTAGGCCTTGTGCACCCCGTCCACTTCGATGATTGCCATGCCTACGAGAATCGTGGCGCGGGGACCGGCGCACCATCGTCCATCGCGCTCGAAGCGGCATCGGCCGATCGGTTGATACGGGGTACGACCAGCGGTCCGCAGGGCCTGGTACGGGGCTCCGTCACCGCCGGACGGCCGAAAAACCACATGAGCGATGTCAGTGGTGAACCGTAGGCTCGCCTGTGATGCCCGAAGAACATGCAGAGCCCAAGGACCGGTCCACCGTGCGCTCCCTGATGCGGTTGTGGCCCTATGTGAAGCCGGTACGCAAGCGCCTGTTCGGCGCAGCTCTGGTCGCGATCGTCGCTTCCTGTATCGGCCTGGTGATCCCACTCGTACTGAAGTGGATCGTCGACGGCCCGGTGGCCGGCCGTGACCCGGGCGGCGTCTGGCTCGGCGCGCTGTATCTGCTGTTGCTGGGCCTCGCCGAGGCCGCGCTCTTCGGGGTGCGACGGTGGATGGTGGCCCGGCCGCTGGCGGGGGTCGAGGCAGCGATGCGGGCCGACCTGTACCGGCATCTGCAGCGGCTGCCGGTGGCGTTCCACGACCGCTGGCCGTCGGGGCAGTTGCTCTCGCGCGGGACCACGGACCTGATGCTGGTGCGCATGTTCCTGGCTTTTCCACTGACCTTCCTGCTGGTCAACGGCACCACGATCCTGATCGGTTTCATCATTCTGCTGATGCAGCAGTGGACGCTGGGACTGGTGCTGCTCGCCCCGGTGGTCCCGTTGGTGATTCTCTGCTCGGTCTTCGAGACGAAGTACTCGCTCGTGGCGCGCAAGGCGCAGGATCAGGTCGGCGATCTGACGACGGTCGTCGAGGAGAGCGTCCTCGGCATCCGCATCATCAAGGGCTTCGGCCGGCACCGAAGCCAGGCCCTCGCGTTCCGAGCCCTCTCACAGCGGCTTCGAAGCACGGAGCTGGGCAAGGCCCGCCTCCTCGCGGGCATCTGGGCCGCCATCACCACGATTCCCGAGCTGGCCATCGGGGCGGCGCTGGTCCTCGGCACGGTCCAGGTCGCGGACGGCGGACTCTCGGCGGGCACGCTGGTCGCCTTCCTCTCCACGGCGCTCGCGCTGCGGTGGCCGATCGAGTCGATCGGCTTCCTGCTGGCGATGAGCCAGGAGTCGGCGACAGCGACCGAGCGGTTCTTCGAAGTGATGGATGTGGCCGAGGAGGACGACACAGCCGCCGACGGCCGCGCGCCGAAGGACACGGCCGGTCGGGGCGAAATGGTCTTCGAGGGGGTGGAGTTCCGCTACCCGGACGCCGAGGCCGGCTCCGTACCCGTACTGTCCCGGATCGATCTGCGCATCCGCCCCGGCGAGACGATGGCCCTGGTAGGGGCCACGGGTTCCGGGAAGACGACGCTCACCGCGCTCGTGCCGCGGCTGCACGAGGCGACCGCGGGGCGGATCACGCTGGACGGCAGGGACATCACCGCCATGCCCCGGCAGGAGCTGCGCGAGCTGGTGTCCGTGGCCTTCGAGGAGCCGACGCTCTTCTCGGCGAGCGTCGGGGAGAACGTGCTGATGGGCGCCGAAGGCGCCGGGGAGGAAGAGCTGCGGCGGGCGCTCGCGGTCGCCCAGGCCGACTTCGTGTACGACCTGCCCGAGGGCATCGGCACCCAGGTCGGCGAGCAGGGGCTCAGTCTCTCCGGCGGACAGCGGCAGCGGCTCGCGCTGGCCCGCGCCGTGGTGGGCCGGCCGCGTTTCCTGGTGCTCGACGATCCGCTCTCCGCCCTGGATGTGCACACGGAGGCGCTGGTGG
This sequence comes from Streptomyces sp. NBC_01224, assembly GCF_036002945.1. Taxonomy (NCBI): domain Bacteria; kingdom Bacillati; phylum Actinomycetota; class Actinomycetes; order Kitasatosporales; family Streptomycetaceae; genus Streptomyces; species Streptomyces sp. NBC_01224. Next base: position 2,863,439 of record NZ_CP108529.1, read on the forward strand.
AGGCCGCCCTGCGGCAGGTGCTTGAGGAGACGACGGCGATCGTCGTCGCGCACCGTCCGTCCACCGTGATGCTGGCGGACCGGGTGGCGCTGCTGTCGGAGGGCCGGATCACCGCTGTCGGCACCCATCAGGAACTGCTGCGCGGCAGCACGGAGTACGCCTGGCTGATGGCGGGCACCGGAAGCCCACAGGAGGGTGCCCTTGCCGAGGACGCCTTCCCCGACCCGTCCGACGAGGACCGCCTTGTGCCGGACGTCCCTGCCGAGAAGGGCCGCACCCGATGACCAGTACGACGACGACCGGGCCCGCCGACCGGCGCGATGCGCGGAAGAAGCCCGAGGGCCCGTCCCCCGCCGACGGCGCCGGTGATCAGTTCGACCGGGACGATCTGCCCACTCCGCGTGGTGCGACCCGCACACTGCTGATGTCGCTGCTCCGGCCGCACCGGGGCCGGGTGATGATGTCCGCGCTGTTGCTGCTGATCCAGCAGGCGGCGGTACAGACGGGCCCGCTGCTCGTCGCCTACGCCATCGACAGCGGTGTGCCCGCCTTCCGGGACAAGGACTACGGGCCGCTGATCGCGGTGGCCGTGGGGTACGCGCTGTGCTCGGTGGCCGCGGGGGCCATGCAGTACGCGTTCATCCGGGCCTCCGCCCGGATCAACCAGGATGTGCTGCTCGATCTGCGGGGGCGGATCTTCCGCCATGCACAGGCGTTGAGCGTGGACTTCCACGAGCGCTACACCTCGGGCCGGCTGATCTCCCGCTCAACCACGGATGTGGAATCGCTGCGGGAACTGCTCAGCGAGGGGCTGCAGGAACTGATCGGCGTCGTCCTGTCCTTCGTCTCCATCTCGCTGCTGCTCCTCTGGCTGGACTTCGGTCTCGGCGCGGTCGCGGTGCTCTCCTTCGTGCCCCTGTATCTACTGGTACGGCTCTACCAGCAGCGGGCCGGAGTGCTCTACGCGGCGCGGTCGACGGCGATCGCCGCGGTCATCGTGAAGTTCGCCGAGTCGATGAACGGCATCCGTCCCGTCCAGGCCTTCCGCCGCGAGCGCATCAACGACAGGCACTTCGAGGACCTCAACAGCACACACGCCTGGAAGAACGGCGGCGCGCTGCTGGAGATGGCACGTTATGTCGTCGGCTCCCGGCTGGTCGCCAACACGGCTGTCGCCGGGATCGTGCTGTGGGGTGCGTACCGCGTGGCTTCGGGCACCCTGGCACTCGGTGTGCTGGCTGCGGCCGTGCTCTATCTGCGCCGGCTCTACGACCCGATCGACCGGCTCGGCATGTTCCTCAACTCCTACCAGTCGGCCGCGGCTTCGCTGGAGAAGATCGCGGGACTGCTCGACCAGACCCCTTCCGTCCCCGAGACGTCAAATCCGAGGGAGCTGCCCGCTCTCACAGGTGATCACCCGGGCCGCGAGGTCGTCTTCGACTCGGTGCGGTTCGCCTACCGGACGGGCGGCGAGGTGCTGCCCCGCTTCGATCTGACGGTCCCGGCCGGCCAGACCGTGGCCGTGGTCGGTTCGACGGGCGCCGGCAAGTCGACGCTCGCCAAGCTGCTGGCCCGCTTCTACGACCCGACCGACGGCCGGGTGCTGCTGGACGGGACCGATCTGCGGGATCTGGCCGTGCCCGAGCTGCGGCGGGGTGTGGTGATGGTGACCCAGGAGGCGTTCCTGTTCTCCGGGACCGTCGCCGAGAACATCGCGATCGGCAGCCCGGACGCGACCCGTGAGGACATCGAGCAGGCCGCCAAGGCGATCGGCGCACACGATTTCATCGCCGGGCTGCCCGAGGGATACGACACGGACGTACGCAAGAGGGGCGGCCGGATCTCGGCCGGTCAGCGCCAGTTGGTCGCGTTCGCACGGGCACTGCTGGCGAACCCGGCGGTGCTGATCCTCGACGAGGCGACCAGCTCTCTGGACATCCCCGGCGAACGGGCGGTGCAGCGGGCCATGGACACGGTGCTGCACGGCCGCACCGCGGTCGTGATCGCGCACCGTCTGTCGACCGTGGAGATCGCGGACCGGGTCCTGGTGATGGAGCACGGGCGCATCGTGGAGGACGGTGCCCCGTCCGAACTCATCGGCGGCACAGGCCGCTTCGCCGGGCTCCACCGCGCGTGGCGGGAGAGCCTGGCCTGACGGGAAGCGGTTCCCGCGGCCGGTATGCCGGTGACGTGCCGGTGGGTGCAGTACCGGCAGTGGTTGCCCGGCTGAGCGACGTCACAGCCAGACTGGCTACTGACGGTGAGCAGCACCCGGGCGATAGCGACCTCGAATGCTCACCCTTCACCGCCGCGCTCAGTGCTCACCGAGTGCGGATTCCGACGTTCCCGCAGGATCCAATGCTCACGAATCCGCGAACCCTACAGGGCTCCAGGATCCGCGACTTCGCTGCCCCGGACCCAGCCGCTCCGAGTAACTGCCCCACAGAGCACGGAGTATGACGAACGTGAGGTGGGGCCTTCCGTCGGCGGAAGGCCCCACGTCAACACCCTGGACAGCTGAGGGTCAGAAGCGGTCGCGCGTTCTCGGGGGTTTCGGGCCAGGAAGCGTGCGGGCTCCCCTACTGCCCGGCCGGCGCTCGGCAGGTCAGGTCCTTGGCCGGGAGCCTGCCCGTGGTCAGATAAGCCGTGGCGCTCTTGTCCGCACAGGAGCTGGTGCCGTAGATGCCGTGCCCCTCCCCTCCGGCGACAGTGATCATCCGGGAGGCGTGCAGGGCCCGGTGCATGCCCTGGGCGCCGACCAGGGGCGTTTGGGGGTCCCACTGGTTCTGCAGGATCAGTGCATCGACCTTGTTGTTCACCGTTGTCGCGGGCTCGCTGCCCTGCTTCCAGAAGGCACACGGCTTGATGTTGGACGCGAAATCGCCATACAGCGGATACCGGGCCTTGTCGCGGATCGCGTCGCGGCGGTACTGCTCGGGGTCGCGCGGCCACGGACGGGTGTCGGCGCACACGACAGCCCAAGTGCTCGCGGCGTCATTGTCCGAAGGGACGTCACGGGCGAACGCCGGTGGGACGGGGCCCGGGACCCGCTCGGGCGTGCCGGACGGGGCCGACTTCTTGCCCTCGGCCGCCTTCTTCAGCTCGGCGACCCTTTCGGCGGCTCTCTGAACCCGGAAGAACTTGGCACGCAGCTCGGAGCGGATGTCGTCGCCGGTGAGGGGGCTCCCGCCGGAGTCGATGGGCTTGCGGTCGGCCTGGGCGATCAGCTTCCAGAAGGTCTCGCGGACCTCGGCCGGGGTATTACCCAGGTTGTACGCCGTGTGTCGCGCGGCAGTCCATTCGCTCCATCTCGCGAAGGCGGGCTCGGTCTCCTCCGCCATCCCCTGGAACATGCCCCGCCAGACCCGCGCGGGGTCGGTTGCGCTGTCCAACACGAACCGGTCGGTTCGCCGGGGGAACATCTGCGTGTAGACGGCGCCGAGGTAGGTGCCGTAGGAGTCAGGTAGGGGCCCGCCCCTCGCCTGCACCACTCGGCGCGCGCGATCGGGCCGGAACTGGTCTGCTGATTCCGGGGGCCGTCCACCCGTACTCCGGAGAGATCCAGATGAGCGTCTATCGAGCCGCGCAGGTCACCGCCGCCGGCGGTCCGTTCGAGATCGTCGAGCGCGAGATGCCGCAGCCGGGCCCCTGCCACGTACGGGTGGCCGTGGATGCCTGCGGGGTCTGCCACAGTGACTCCCTATTCGTGGACGACGCGGTTCCGGGCGTACGGTTCCCGCTGGTCCCCGGGCATGAGATCGCCGGGCGGATCGAGGAGCTCGGTGAGGGGACGCAGAACGCCTGGCAGGTGGGCGACCGTGTGGCGGTGGGCTGGTTCGGCGGCAGCTGTGGCCACTGCACACCCTGCAGACAGGGCGACTTCGTCGTGTGCCGGAACCTGAAGGTCCCCGGATGGGCGTACGACGGGGGCTACGCCGAGACGGTGATCGCACCGTCGGACGCCCTGGCCCGGATCCCCGACACACTGGCGGCGACCGATGCGGCGCCCATGGCCTGCGCGGGAGTGACCACGTACAACGGGCTGCGGCGCAGCTCCGCCCGGCCGGGTGACCTGGTCGCCGTGCTGGGCATCGGCGGGCTCGGCCACCTGGGCGTGCAGTACGCGGCCGCGATGGGCTTCGAGACCGTGGCCATCGCCCGCGGAGCCGCCAAGGCCGACTTCGCCAAGGGGCTCGGCGCGCACCACTACATCGACAGCACGGCGGACACCTCCGTCGCGGACGCGCTGCAGGCCCTCGGCGGCGCCAGGGTCGTCCTGGCCACCGCCGCCAACTCCGGGGCCATCACGGCGACCGTGGAAGGGCTCGCCCCCCGCGGTGAGCTGGTGGTCATCGGCGCGGACCCCGAGCCGCTGGGAATCAGCCCGGTTCAGCTGCTCATGAGCGGCAAGATCGTCCGGGGCCACCCGTCAGGCACCGCGCAGGACGTACAGGACACCATGGCGTTCAGCGCCCTGCACGGAATCCGCCCGATGATCGAGACCGTGCCGCTGGACTGGGCTACCGAGGCGTACCGGAAGATGATGTCCGGTGCCGCCCGCTTCCGGATGGTGCTCACCATCCGCTGACGCACCCGGCTCCGCACGGGGTCGCGGCACTTCACCGCGGCCGTCGCTTCTCCTCGGTACGGGCTCCGCTGCCCGCTCCGTCGGCCGGTACGGAGCCCGTGCCCCGGAGCAGGGCGACGGAGAGAACGGCGGCACCGGCCATCGCGACTGCGGCACCGGCCGCGGCCATGTTCATGCTGTGGGTGAAAGCCCGGAAAGCGGCAAGGAGCACCGTTTCCCGCAGCTGGTACGGAAGCTGCCGGGCCACCGAGACCGCGCCCGACAGGGTCTCCCGCGCGGCGTCCGGTACGGCGGGCACCGGGCTGCTCATGCCCCGGCCGTACACGGCGGCGCCGACCGAACCGAGCAGCGCCATCCCCAGGGCACCGCCGAGCTCCTGACCCGATTCGAGGACGGCGGCAGCGGAGCCCGCACGCTCGGGCGGTGCGGCACCGAGGGCGAGTTCATTGGCGAGCGTCATCGCGGAGACCAGCCCGCCCGCGTAGACGGCGGACCCGGCGAGTGTCATCCACAGCGGCGATTCCGTCCCGATCCGGGTGAGCGAGAGGAAGCCCGCGGCGGAGACGAGGAACCCGCCGCCCATCACGTATCCGCGGTCGAACCGCCGGGCGAGCGCACCGCCCGCCGGGGCGGCGACCATGACGCCGAGGGAGGGCACAAGGCTCCACATCGCCGCCTCGAAGGGGCTCTTGTCGAGGACGGACTGCACGTACTGGGAGAAGAACGCCGCGAATCCGACCGTTGCCGCCATGGCCAGCAGGTTGACGAGGACCGATCCTCCGAAGGCGCGGCGGCGCAGGAGTGCGAGGTCGACCATCGGGTGGACGAGGCGGGCCTGTCGGCGGAGGAAGACGAAGCCCAGGGCGAGTCCTGCGGTGATGCCGAGAGTCGGCAGGGGCTGGTATCCGTGCTTGGCGAGCTCCTTGATGCCGTGGATCAGTGGCAGCAGCGCGGCGAGCGAGAGCACCGCGCTCAGGATGTCGAACCGCCCCTCGGCGGGGGTCCTGGACTCCGGCAGCAGCAAAGGTGCGAGGACGAGCAGCAGGGCCATCGCCGGCAGGTTGACGAGAAAGACGGCGCCCCACCAGAAGTGTTCGAGGAGGGCGCCGCTGACGACCGGACCGACGGAGATGCCGGTGGCCATCACGGTCGTCCACAGGGCAACCGCCCTGGAGCGCTGCCGCGGGTCGTGGAAGAGGTTGCGGACGAGGGCGAGGGTGGACGGCATCAGGCAGGCGCCGCCCACGCCGAGGAGTGCCCGGGCGGCGATCAGTGCCCCTGGGGACTGGGCGTAGGCGGCGGCGACCGAGGCCGCGGCGAAGAGGACCGTGCCGGTGATCAGTACGGTCCGGCGGCCGATGCGGTCGCCGAGCGCGCCCATGGTGATGAGCAGTCCGGCGAGGACGAAGCCGTACATGTCGAGGATCCACAGCTGCTGGGTGGAGCCCGGTTCGAGATCCGCGCCGATGGCCGGCAGGGCGTAGAAGAGGATGGAGACGTCCATCGAGACGAAGAGCAGCGGCAGCATGAGCACGCCGAGCGCGGTCCATTCGCGGCGTCCGGCGCGTGGGGCGGCGGGCTCGGGCGCGCCGGTGCCACAGGCGGATACGGGCGGTGCCGGGATGTGCGGTCCTGAGGTCATGCCGGGAGCACAGCAGCCGCGGCGCGTACACCGCAAACACCGCCGTAGTGCACCTCACGGCAGCCTCGTACGGCCCGCCATATTCCGTGAGTTGACGGGGCGTACGCCGTTTCCGGTGCACTAGTACAGTGCACCCGTGCAGACCGAACCGCCCTACCTCGGCATCGCCGGTGAAATCCGTCGCCGGATCGTCTCCGGTGAACTCGCCCCGGGCGACCGGGTGCCCTCCACCCGTGCGATCGTCCAGGAGTGGGGTGTCGCCATGGCGACCGCCACCAAGGCGCTGTCGGTGCTGCGCGGCGAAGGTCTCGTACGGGCGGTGCCGGGTGTCGGCACGGTCGTCGTCGAGCGTCGCGCTCCGGGGCTCGCCGGACCGGGGAGCGGCCCCGCCCTGAGCCGTGAGCGCATTGTGCGTACCGCCATCGAACTGGCCGACGCCGAGGGGCTGCCCGCGGTGTCCATGCGCCGGGTGGCGACCACGCTGTCCACCTCCACCATGGCGCTGTACCGCCATGTGCCGGGCAAGGCCGAGCTGGTGCGGCTGATGTCGGACGAGGTCTTCGGTGAACGCCGGCTGGGCGCCGCGCCCCACGACTGGCGGTCCGGACTCGAACTCGCCGCCCGGTGGCTCCGGTCGGTGTACGGGCGCCATCCGTGGATGGCGCAGGCCGTGGCTTCCTTCACCCGGCCGACAGCCTCCCCGCACGCCATGCGGTACACGGAGTGGGTACTGCACGCCCTGGCCGGCACCGGGCTGCCGCCGTACACGAAGCTGCACATCCATCTCACCCTTTTCGCCCACGTCCAGGGACTTGCCATGGCCGGCGACATGGAGACACAGGCGCGTCAGGACACCGGGTTGTCCGCCGCCGAGTGGATGGTAAGAAATGAGCCACAGTTCGATGCCATCTCGGCCAGTGGCGACTACCCGTTCCTCAACTCGCTGTTCGAACACGATGAGTTCGAGCTCGATCTCGACGAACTCTTCGAATTCGGCCTGCAGAGGACGCTGGATGGCGTCGCGATGATGATCGGTGAAACGTCCGCTTAACGAACATGACCTTTACGGCAACGGACGACTTCCGGCCAACTTGTTGACGCGGTCCTGACAGGACCGTCTTCCGGCTGACACTCTTCACCCCGTTCCGCGCACTTCTCGTACTTCCCGTCGGCTCACCCCGCCGCCGGTACCCCCCTCGCAGAAGGAGTCCGCGTGAGATCCACGCCCAGCCGTCGTGCCACCGCGACCGGCGCTCTGATAGCCGCAGCAGCCCTCCTCGCCGTCGGAGTCCAGACCGGTACGGCCACGGCCACTCCCGGCAGCGCCACAGCGGCAGCGGCGACCGCCGGCGCCAACCACGGCGCACTGGCCAAGCAGCTCACCCCGTCCCAGCGCGCCGAGCTCATCCGCAAGGCCGACGCGAGCAAGGCAGCCACGGCCAAGGAGCTCGGTCTCGGCTCTCAGGAGAAGCTCGTCGTCCGGGATGTCATCCAGGACAACGACGGCACCACACACACCCGTTACGAGCGCACCTTCGCCGGGCTTCCGGTGCTCGGCGGCGACCTGGTCGTCCAGGAGACCAAGGCCGGGGCGACCAAGAGCGTCACCAAGGCGTCCAAGGTCAGCAGCGGTCAGCTGAAGGCCGTGGACATGACGGCCGATGTCGCGCCCGCCGTCGCCGAGAAGCAGGCGCTCGGGCTCGCCAAGGCCGACGGCTCCAAGAAGACCGAGGCCGACCGGGCACCCCGCAAGGTGGTCTGGATGACGCAGGGCAAGCCGCAACTCGCCTACGAGACCGTCGTCGGCGGACTCCAGGAGGACGGCACCCCGAACGAGCTGCACGTCATCACGGACGCGGCCACCGGCGCGAAGCTGTACGAGTGGCAGGGCATCGAGAAGGGCACCGGGAACACCGAGTACAGCGGCCAGGTCACCCTCGGCACCGCACCGTCGTACACACTGACCGACACGGGCCGCGGCAACCACAAGACGTACAACCTGAACCACGGCTCCTCCGGCACCGGGACGCTGTTCACCAACTCCACGGACGTGTGGGGCAACGGCAACCCGTCGAACGCCGAGACGGCCGCCGCGGACGCCCACTACGGCGCGGCCGAGACCTGGGACTACTACAAGAACGTGCACGGCCGCACCGGTATCCGGGGTGACGGTGTCGGCGCGTACTCCCGCGTCCACTACGGCAACAACTACGTCAACGCCTTCTGGCAGGACAGCTGCTTCTGCATGACGTACGGCGACGGCTCGGGCAACGCCGCCCCGCTGACCTCGCTCGACGTGGCCGCGCACGAGATGTCGCACGGTGTCACCGCCGCCACCGCCAAGCTGGTCTACAGCGGCGAGTCCGGTGGCCTCAACGAGGCGACCAGCGACATCATGGCCACCGCGGTCGAGTTCTACGCCAACAACGCCACCGACAAGGGCGACTATCTCATCGGCGAGAAGATCGACATCAACGGCGACGGCACCCCGCTGCGCTACATGGACAAGCCGAGCAAGGACGGCGCGTCCAAGGACGCGTGGTACTCGGGCATCGGCAACGTCGACGTCCACTACTCCTCGGGCCCGGCGAACCACTTCTTCTACCTGCTCTCCGAGGGCAGCGGCGCCAAGGTCATCAACGGCGTCTCCTACGACTCGCCGACCTCCGACGGCCTGCCGGTGACCGGCATCGGCCGCGCCAAGGCCGAGCAGATCTGGTTCAAGGCGCTCTCCACCAAGTTCACCTCCACCACCGACTACGCGGCGGCCCGCACCGGTACCCTCGCCGTGGCCGGTGAGCTGTACGGCACGACCAGCGCCGAGTACAAGTCCGTCGCCGACGCCTGGGCCGGCATCAACGTCGGCCAGCGCCCCGGTGGCGGCACCGACCCCGGCGGCACGGTCTTCGAGAACACCACCCCCGTCGCCATCCCGGACGGCGGCGCGGCCGTCACCAGCTCGGTCAACGTCACCGGTGTCACGGGCAACGCGCCCAGCACCCTCAAGGTCGGCGTGGACATCACCCACACCTGGCGCGGTGACCTGGTCATCGATCTCGTCGCCCCGAACGGTACGACCTACCGGCTGAAGAACTCCTCGCTCTCCGACTCGGCGGACAACGTCCAGACGACCTACACGGTCAACGCTTCGTCCGTGGCGGCCAACGGCACCTGGAAGCTGAAGGTCCAGGACGTCTACTCGGGCGACACCGGCAAGATCAACAGCTTCAAGCTGACGTTCTGAACCCGTCGGCCTGCTGAACCCGGAGCCAGGTCCGGCTCCTGAACGAGCCGCCCGGGAGGAGCTCTCGCTTCCTCCCGGGCGGTTTCACGTCCGCGGCGGCTGCCGGGGCCGGGCGGACGGTACGTCAGCGCATCAGCAGGCCCGCTCCGTCACCCATCGAATCCGTGGGCATCGCCACCAGGCCGAGTTCCGCGCTGGTCGCCAGCAGCGGATGGGCGGGAAGCACCCGCACCGTGTAGCCGTACGGCCCGGTGCGATCGAGGGCCAGCGGACCGTCGTACAGCCAGCGGCCCTCCAGGTCCTGGCCCCCGGCGGGCTTCAGCGGGAAGACCTGGGCGTCCGAGATCCCGTCGGCGGCGTCCACCCGGCCGGCCACCGCCTGCACCTCCACATCGGCCGGCTCCAGCACTCCGAGGGCGATCCGCACCCGCAGCACCAGCGTCGACCCCAGCTCGGCCGAGCCGCCCGCCGTATCAGGCGCCACGGCCTCCACATGGTCGACGGCGACGCGCGGCCAGGCGGCGCGGACCCTGGCCTTCCAGTCGGCGAGCTGCCGGGCCGTGCCGGGATCCAGCGCACGCTGGGCGATCGCGGCGGGCACGTACAGCCGCTCCACATACTCGGACACCATGCGATCTGCCAGAACCTTGGGCCCGAGGGTGCCCAGCGTGCGGCGGACCATCTCGATCCAGCGCTCGGGGAGCCCTTCGCCGCCCCGGTCGTAGAAGCGCGGCGCGACCCGGTCCTCGATCAGCTCGTAGAGGGCGCCCGCCTCCAGATCGTCACGGCGGTCCTCGTCCAGGGCCAGACCGTCGGCCGTCGGGATCGCCCAGCCGAAGTCCGGCTCGAACCACTCGTCCCACCAGCCGTCGAGGACCGAGAGATTGAGGCAGCCGTTGAGCGCGGCCTTCATGCCGCTCGTACCACAGGCCTCCAGCGGGCGCAGCGGGTTGTTGAGCCAGACGTCGCAGCCCGGGTAGAGCTTCTGCGCCATGGCCATCCCGTAGTCCGGCAGGAAGACGATGCGATGGCGCACCCGGGGATCGTCGGAGAACCGCACCAGCTCCCGCACCAGCCGCTTTCCGCTGTCGTCGGCGGGGTGGGCCTTGCCGGCAACGACGATCTGGATAGGGCGGGCCGGGTGGAGCAGCAGTTCCCTCAGCCGGTCGCGGTCGCGCAGCATCAGCGTCAGCCGCTTGTACGAGGGCACTCGCCGGGCGAAGCCGATCGTCAGCACGTCCGGGTCCAGCACGCTGTCGATCCAGCCGAGTTCGGCCGCTTCCGCGCCCCGGGTGCGCCATGAGGCGTAGAGCCGCTCGCGCACCTCGGTGACCAGCTGTCCGCGCAAGGACCGTCGCAGGTCCCAGAGTTCCCGGTCCGGGACGTCGGCGGCGGAGTCCCAGCGTCCGGGAGTACCGCCGTATCCCTTGCGCAGCCGGAGGATCTCGGGCGCGACCCAGGTGGGTGCGTGGACCCCGTTGGTCACCGAGGTGATCGGCACCTCCGCGGCGTCGAAGCCCGGCCACAGCCCGGCGAACATCTCGCGGCTGACCGACCCGTGGAGGGTGGAGACCCCGTTGGCCCGCTGGGCGAGCCGCAACCCCATCACCGCCATGTTGAAGAGCTCGGGCTCACCGCCGGGGTGGGTCTCCATGCCCAGTTGCAGGATGCGTTCGACGCCCACTCCCGGGAGTTCGCCGTCGTCCCCGAAGTGCCGGGCGACGAGTTCGCGGTCGAACCGGTCGATCCCGGCGGGCACGGGCGTGTGGGTGGTGAAGACCGTGCCGGCCCGCACGGACTCCACCGCGGAGTCGAAGTCCAGCCCGGTGCCGGAGAGTTCACGGATCCGTTCGAGTCCGAGGAAGCCGGCGTGCCCCTCGTTGGTGTGGAACACCTCGGGCGCCGGATGCCCCGTGAGGCGGCAGTACGTCCGCACGGCCCGTACGCCGCCGATGCCGAGGAGCATCTCCTGCAGCAGTCGGTGCTCGCTGCCGCCGCCGTACAGCCGGTCGGTCACCTCGCGTTCGCCCGGCGCGTTCTCCTCCACGTCGGAGTCGAGCATCAGCAGCGGTACGCGTCCCACCTGGGCCTGCCAGATGTGGGCGTGCAGAGAACGGCCACCGGGAAGAGCGAGGACCACCCGGCACGGGGTTCCGTCGGCTTCGCGGATCAGGGTGAGCGGCAGCTCGTTCGGATCGAGTACGGGATAGTGCTCCTGCTGCCAGCCGTCGCGGGACAGGCTCTGGCGGAAGTAGCCGTGCCGGTAGAGGAGGCCGACCGCGATGAGGGGAACGCCCAGATCGCTGGAGGCCTTGAGATGGTCGCCGGCGAGGATGCCGAGCCCGCCGGAGTACTGGGGCAGTGCGGCGGTCACGCCGAACTCGGGTGAGAAGTAGGCAACGGCGGCCGGCAGCTCTGCTCCCTGGGCCAGCTGCTCCTGGTACCACCTGGGACCGTCCAGGTAGTCCCGGAGGTCTGCGGACACCTCGGCCAGCCGGTGCAGGAACTGCTGGTCCAGTGCCAGCTCGGCGAGTCGCCCGGCGGACACGGCACCGAGGAGCCGCACGGGGTCGCATTCCGCCGTCCGCCGGATCTCCGGGTCGACGGCCTGGAAGAGCTCACGGGTCTCGGTGTGCCAGGACCAGCGCAGATTGCGGGCGAGGTCACTGAGTGGTTGAAGGGGATCGGGGAGGACGGGACGCACGGTGAATCGACGAATGGCCTTCACGTATTCCACCTTTGCAGGGGACGTACGAATCCGAGGGGACGCACCACGGTGTGCGCCTCTTCGTCACCCTCGACGTTACGACCTCGCCCGCGATTGTCAGCGGCGTCGCGGTGTCCGGGACCTCCGCCTTGGATTCGAAGGCCCCGGACGCCGCTCCTTCTCCCACTGCCAATCGTGGGCGAGGTCGTTAGCGGTGGGCCGTACGCCGCAGCCACGGCGCGCGACCGGCTCACAGCGCGTGCCGCCGGCCGGGGCGCCCGCCCCGTTTCCGCCCCGTGGCGATCTCCCGCCTCATCCGCCTCCGGGGCCCCGAACGGATAGTCCGGGCACATCCGCCGCATAGGTAATGGCCGATTCCATCCCCTCGCTCGGTCTTGTGGCACTTCACACCAAGGGGAAAGCTGCCCAGTGGCGTCCGAAGGGGCGCCGGCGAGCCCCGCACACGCGGGGCGGCGCTCGGCGCACTCAGGTCGTCACAGATACGCCCGAGTAGTTAACACACCACCGGATTGGCCCCCCGAGAAGCATGGGAAGGCTTCTCCGGTACACAGCCCCAGTGCATCCCGGGACCACGCGAATGCCGCCCGAATGCAGCACGAATGCGAGGCACCTGCGGGACCGGTGTTCAGCCGGTTTACATCCGCGCAACACATCCGCACCCCAGCTATTCGAGTGCCATTCGAGTGAATGCGGACAGGAGCGGCCATGCCCACACCCCATCAGCCGTCAACGGAGCAGCTAGAAAGGACGGACCCCATCGGTCGCGGTGCGCGCATTTCGCCCTCCGCGGCCGCAGCGCGCCCCGTTCAGCCCGAGCCTCAGTCCCCAGGTGATTCCATGATCGGTCGCATTCCCGTCCTCGACGTCCGTCCCCTCGTCGACTGCGGCAGAAGGCCCGCCAAGGCCGTTACCGGAGAGACCTTCCAGGTCACCGCGACCGTCTTCCGCGAGGGTCATGACGCCGTCGCAGCCAATGTGGTCCTGCTGGATCCGAGCGGTCGCCCCGGTCCCTGGACGCCGATGCGCGAGCTCGCCCCCGGCACCGACCGCTGGGGCGCCGATGTCACCCCGGTCTCCGAGGGCCGCTGGACGTATACGGTCGAGGCCTGGAGCGACCCGGTCACCACCTGGCGCCGGCACGCCCTGATCAAGATCCCGGCGGGGATCGACACCGCGCTCGTCCTGGCGGAGGGCGCCGAGCTGTACGAGCGGGCCGCCGCGGGCGTACCCAAGCGGGACGGGCGCGAGGCGGTGCTGGACGCGACCGACGCGCTGCGCGACTGGTCCCGCCCGGCTGCCGCCCGGCTCGCCGCGGCACTGGTCCCCGAGGCGCAGGCCGCGCTCGACCGTCACCCGCTGCGCGAACTGGTCACCGCATCCCGCCCGCTTCCTCTGCTGGTCGAGCGCCGGCGGGCCCTGTTCGGCTCCTGGTACGAGCTCTTCCCCCGCTCGGAGGGCGCCAGGGTCGAACCGGCCGAACCGGCCGGGGCGAAGAAGAAGGGCAGGGCGGGGAAGCCGGGAAAGGCGGCGCAACGGCCGGCGAGGATCATCAGCGGCACCTTCCGTACGGCTGCCGAGCGGCTTCCCGCGGTCGCCGCCATGGGTTTCGACGTCGTCTATCTCCCGCCCGTCCACCCCATCGGAACCACCCACCGCAAGGGCCCCAACGACTCGCTGTCCCCCGCTCCCCACGACGTGGGGGTGCCCTGGGCGATCGGCTCGGCCGAGGGCGGTCACGACGCGGTCCATCCCGAGCTGGGCACCCTCGACGACTTCGATCATTTCGTCGAGACCGCCCGCACCCTGCGCATGGAGATCGCGCTGGATTTCGCACTCCAGTGTTCTCCCGACCATCCCTGGGTCGAGAAACACCCCGAGTGGTTCCACCATCGCGCCGACGGCACCATCGCCTACGCCGAGAATCCGCCGAAGAAATACCAGGACATCTATCCGATCGCCTTCGACAAGGATCTGCGCGGCCTGGTCAGGGAGACGTTGCGCATTCTGCGCTTCTGGATGGATCACGGGGTACGGATCTTCCGCGTCGACAATCCGCACACCAAACCGGTGATCTTCTGGGAGAAGGTGATCGCCGATATCAACCGGACCGACCCGGATGTGATCTTCCTGGCCGAGGCATTCACCCGGCCCGCAATGATGAAGACGCTCGCCGCCATCGGCTTCCAGCAGTCGTACACGTATTTCACCTGGCGCAACACCAGGCAGGAAATCACCGAGTACGTCACGGAGCTGTCGGGCGAATCCGCCTCCTGCATGCGGCCCAACTTCTTCGTGAACACCCCGGACATCCTGCCGGGATACCTCCAGGACGGGGGCCGTCCGGCCTTCGAGGCGCGGGCCGTTCTCGCCGCGACGCTCTCCCCGGCCTGGGGCGTGTACGCGGGGTACGAACTGTGCGAGAACACCCCGATCCGGCCCGGCAGCGAGGAGTACATCAACTCGGAGAAGTACGAAATCCGGCCCAGGGACTGGGAGTCGGCGGAGCGCGAGGGCCGTTCACTGGCTCCGCTCATCACCTCGCTCAATCGCATCAGGCGCCGCCACCCGGCGTTGCAGCAACTGCGCGATGTGCACTTCCACTCCGCGGACAACGACGCGTTGATCGCGTACAGCAAGCGTTCGGGTTCGAACACCGTTCTGGTGGTCGTCAACCTCGACCCGCACCACACCCAGGAGGCCACGGTCTCGTTGGACATGCCGCAACTCGGCCTCGACTGGCACGAGAGCGTGCCGGTGCGCGACGAGCTCACCGGCGATACCTATCACTGGGGCAGGACCTTCTATGTGCGTCTGGAGCCGGGCGTCACGCCCGCGCACATCGTCGTCCTGCGACCGTCCCCGCCGACCGGAGGGTCACCCACACCATGATCGTCAATGAGCCCGTCCACGACCTGTTCGAGGACACCCCGGCCAAGGACCGCGATCCCGACTGGTTCAAGCGTGCTGTTTTCTACGAGGTCCTCGTCAGGTCCTTCCAGGACTCCAACGGCGACGGCATCGGCGACCTCAAGGGCATCACCGCCAAGCTGGACTATCTGCAGTGGCTGGGCGTCGACTGCCTCTGGCTGCCGCCGTTCTTCAAGTCGCCGCTGCGCGACGGCGGCTACGACGTGTCCGACTACACCGCCGTGCTGCCGGAGTTCGGCGATCTGGCCGACTTCGTGGAGTTCGTCGACGCCGCGCACCAGCGCGGGATGCGCGTGATCATCGACTTCGTCATGAACCACACGAGCGATCAGCACGACTGGTTCCAGCAGTCCCGCACCGACCCGGACGGCCCGTACGGCGACTACTACGTCTGGGCCGACGACGACAAGCAGTTCCCGGACGCCCGGATCATCTTCGTCGACACGGAGACGTCCAACTGGACCTTCGACCCGGTGCGCAAGCAGTACTACTGGCACCGGTTCTTCTCCCACCAGCCCGATCTCAACTACGAGAACCCGGCGGTGCAGGAGGAGATCATCTCCGCGCTGCGCTTCTGGCTGGACCTCGGCATCGACGGATTCCGTGTGGACGCCGTGCCGTATCTCTACCAACGGGAGGGCACCAACTGCGAGAACCTCCCGGAGACGCATGACTTCCTGAAGCGGGTCCGCAAGGAGATCGACGCGAACTATCCGGACACGGTGCTGCTCGCCGAGGCCAATCAGTGGCCGGAGGACGTCGTCGACTACTTCGGCGAGTTCCAGGCCGGCGGCGACGAGTGCCACATGGCGTTCCACTTCCCTGTGATGCCACGGATCTTCATGGCCGTCCGGCGCGAGAGCCGCTACCCGGTCTCCGAAATCCTGGCGAAGACACCGGCGATCCCGAAGAACTGCCAGTGGGGAATCTTCCTGCGCAACCATGACGAGCTCACCCTCGAAATGGTCACGGACGAAGAACGCGACTACATGTACGCGGAGTACGCCAAGGATCCACGGATGCGGGCCAACATCGGTATCCGTCGGCGGCTGGCACCCCTGCTGGACAACGACCGCAACCAGATCGAGCTGTTCACGGCGCTGTTGCTGTCCCTGCCCGGCTCCCCGATCCTCTACTACGGTGACGAGATCGGGATGGGCGACAACATCTGGCTGGGCGACCGGGATGCCGTACGCACTCCGATGCAGTGGACGCCGGACCGGAACGCCGGGTTCTCCTCCAGTGATCCCGGGCGCCTCTACCTCCCCACGATCATGGATCCGGTCTACGGCTACCAAGTCACCAATGTCGAGGCGGCGATGGCCTCCCCGTCGTCGCTGCTGCACTGGACGCGACGGATGATCGAGATCCGTAAGCAGAACCACGCCTTCGGTCTCGGCTCGTTCAACGAACTGCCGTCGTCGAACCCGGCAGTGCTCGCCTTCACCCGGGAGCACGGGGACGATCTCGTGCTGTGCGTGCACAACTTCTCGCGGTTCGCGCAGCCGACGGAGCTGGATCTGAGTTCGTTCAACGGGCGTCATCCGGTGGAGCTGATCGGTGGGGTGCGCTTCCCCGCCATCGGTCAGTGGCCCTACCTGCTGACTCTCGCGGGACACGGGTTCTACTGGTTCCGGCTGCGGAAGGACGTATCACCGAGCTGATCCGGCGTCACCCACCTCCAACCGCGGGGCGGTTTCCGCCGCCCCGCACGGCGCACTCTCCCCCACAACGAGCACTTCCGGTCCCTTCCGGGTCCCATCTGGCGTTTCGATCCCTTCGAGTCGAGTCCGTACGGACCATCCTGACCCGACACGTCCCGCACAGCCGGACAGCTATTGCCGCAATCCGGGACACTCTTCGCATCCTGTGGTGTGCCCGGGGAAAGGACGCGATGCCATGTCGGAGGCTGCATCCACTCGGGTCGCCCTGACTGACAGCACAGCTCTACTCCCGTCTCTCGCCCCACTGCTGCACGAATGGCTGCCCCGGCAGCGGTGGTTCGCCGGCAAGGGCCGGCCGATCACCGCGTTCTCGCTGGTGTCGGCGACCGAGATACTGCCGGTGGGCACCGATTCCGTCGGCGGCCGCGCCGGGACCGGACTGCTCCATCTGCTGGTCCGGGTCCACCAGCCCTCCATGCCCGCGCAGTCGCCGGACGACTGCTACCAACTGCTGCTCGGCGTAAGGTCCGCGCTGCCGCCACGGCTGGCGTCCGCGCTCATCGGTCATGTGGCCAAAGGACCGCTCGCCGGCCGCACCGTCTACGAGGGACTGCACGACCCGCGCCTGGCCGAACTCCTGCTGGAACGGTTCCGTACTCCCGGCACCCTCGGCGCCCTGCGCTTCGACCGGGGCGGCGCCCCCATCGCCGCGGGGCTGGCGCCGCGTGTACTCGACACCGAGCAGTCCAACACCTCGCTCGTCTACGGCAACGCCTACATCCTCAAGATCTTCCGCCGGATCTTCCCGGGCACCAACCCCGATCTGGAACTGCCGCTCGCGCTCGCGCGCGAGGGCTGTGGACGGGTGCCTGCCCCCGTCGCCTGGTTCGAGGCCACCGCCCCGGGGCCGCTCACCCTCGGCGTCCTGCAGCCGTTCCTGCGCGGCGCGCAGGACGGCTGGCAGCTCGCCCTGCGCGCCCTCGCCTCGGGCCACGACTTCACCGTCGAGGCCCACGCGCTCGGCAGGGCCACCGCCGAGGTGCACACCGCGCTCGCCGCCGCCCTGCCTACGCCCGCCCTGCGCCGCTCCCAGACCGAGCATCTCGCCGCCGCGATGGTGCAGCGGCTGGAAGCCGCCGCGCAGGCGGTACCGGCGCTCGTGCCGTACGTCCCCGGGCTGCGTACCGCCTTCGACGCTGTCGCCGCGCTGGGTCACCGGGGTCACAACTGGGCGGCCCAGCGGGTCCACGGCGATCTCCATCTCGGCCAGACGCTGCGCGCGGCCGACGGTTTCTGGTCACTGATCGACTTCGAGGGCGAACCGGCCAGACCACTGCCCGAGCGCCGCCGTCCGCAGCCGCCGGTACGCGACATCGCCGGCATGCTCCGCTCCTTCGACTACGCGGCCCGCTCGCACCGCCCGTGGAACGCCGAGTGGGCGGCACGCTGCCGGACCGCCTACTGCGAGGGGTATGCCAAGGCCTCGGGCGTCGACCCGCGCAGCGAACCGGAGCTCTTGCGCGCCCACGAGACCGACAAGGCGGTGTACGAGGTGCTGTACGAGGCACGGCACCGGCCCGACTGGCTTCCGGTTCCGATGGCGGCGATCCAGCGGCTGGCCGCCGTCGCCGACTGACGGCCCGGGTGCTGTCGCCCGTCAGCGGACCCGCCGTCGTCGCACCGCACCACCGCCCGTCCCCGTCCCGCCCTGCCTCGTCCGTCCCCGCTGTTCCGCCCTGTTCGGTCCTGTTCCGCCCTGTTCCGCCCCGACAACACCCTCCGAGGAGGCTGTCCCCGTGACCGCCCGCAAAACGCCCGCCGCCACCGAGGTCCCCCAAGTCCCTCTGCTCACACCGGCCGAGACGGCACCTCCCGCGCCCCCGGCGGAGGTGGCCACCCCGCCCTCCCCGCAACCGGCCGCCCCGGCCAAGAGGATGAAGCCGACGGGCCGGCGAGCCACCGGAACCGGTGACGGTGCCGCTCCGCCACGTCCCCGCGGGGGCACCGGCGGCCAGGGAGTGCGGCAGGCGCGCCCCCTCGCCGACGGCGACCGGGGCCGGCTGCTCGCCGGTGAGCACCATGCCCCGCACGACCTGCTCGGCGCCCACATGGTCCGCGGCGGTGTGACCTTCCGGGTGCTGCGCCCGTACGCGCGGTCCGTGACCGTGCTCGCCAAGGGGCTGCGGGCGCAACTGCACGACGACGGCGACGGCCTCTTCTCCGGGCTGCTGCCGATGCCCTCACTCCCCGAGTACCAGCTCCTGGTCGGCTACGAGGACAACGAGATCGAGGTGCAGGATCCGTACCGTTTCCTGCCCGCGCTCGGCGATCTCGATCTGCATCTGATCGGCGAGGGACGCCACGAGGAGCTGTGGACCGCCCTCGGCGCTCAGCCCATGGAACACCAGGGGGTCGCGGGGACCCGGTTCACCGTCTGGGCCCCCGACGCCCGCGGCGTGCGGGTCGTCGGGGACTTCAACTACTGGGACGGCACCGGCTTCCCGATGCGTTCGCTCGGCTCCAGCGGGGTGTGGGAACTGTTCCTGCCCGCGATCGGGGAGGGCGCGCTCTACAAGTTCGACATCTGCCGCCCGGACGGTTCGCACACCACACGCGCCGACCCGATGGCCCGCCGTACCGAAGTACCGCCCTCCACTGCCTCGATCGTGACGGCCTCGCACCATGAGTGGCAGGACCAGGAGTGGATGGCGCACCGTGGGGACCTACCGGTGCACGAGGCGCCGTTCTCCGTGTACGAGGTGCATCTTCCGTCCTGGCGGCCGGGACTCACGTACCGCCAGCTTGCTTCCCAACTCCCCACGTATGTAAGGGATCTGGGGTTCACGCATGTGGAGCTGATGCCGGTCTCCGAGCATCCCTTCGGCGGTTCCTGGGGCTATCAGGTCACCGGTTTCTACGCGCCGACGTCACGCATGGGCACACCGGACGACTTCCGTCTCCTCGTCGATGCGCTGCACCGGGCCGGTATCGGCGTCATCGTCGACTGGGTTCCCGCGCACTTCCCGCGCGACGACTGGGCGCTCGCGGAGTTCGACGGCCGCCCGCTGTACGAGCACTCGGACCCGTCACGGGCGGCGCATCCGGACTGGGGCACGCTGGAGTTCGACTACGGGCGCAAGGAGGTGCGCAACTTCCTTGTCGCCAATGCCACTTACTGGTGCGAGGAGTTCCACATCGATGGGCTGCGGGTCGACGCCGTCGCCTCGATGCTCTATCTCGACTACTCGCGCGAGGACGGGGAATGGTCCCCGAACGAGCGCGGCGGCCGGGAGAACCTGGATGCCGTCGCCTTCCTCCAGGAAATGAACGCAACCGTCTACCGGCGCAATCCGGGCGTCGTCACCATCGCCGAGGAGTCCACCGCCTGGAACGGTGTCACCCGCGCCACCCACCACGTCGGCCCCGACGGCTTCGGCGGGCTCGGCTTCGGGCTGAAGTGGAACATGGGCTGGATGCACGACTCCTTGCAGTACGTGTCGAAGGAGCCGGTGCACCGCAAGTACCACCACGACGAGATGACCTTCTCGATGGTGTACGCGTACAGCGAGAACTACGTCCTGCCGATCTCGCACGACGAGGTGGTGCACGGAAAGCAGGCACTGGTCAGCAAGATGCCCGGCGACTGGTGGCAGCGGCGCGCCAACCACCGGGCGTACCTCGGCTTCATGTGGGCCCATCCCGGCAAGCAACTCCTCTTCATGGGGCAGGAGTTCGCCCAGGGCTCGGAGTGGTCGGAGGGGCACGGTCCGGATTGGTGGCTGCTCGACCCTTCGTACGAGGCGGAGAGCGACCACCGGGGCGTACGCACCTTGGTCGGCGACCTGAACGCGGTGTACCGCGCCACCCCCGCGCTCTGGCAGCGCGACACCGTCCCGGCGGGCTTCGACTGGGTGGACGGCGGTGCGGCCGAGGACAACGCCTTCGCCTTCCTGCGCTACGACGCGCACGGCTCGCCGCTTCTCGCCGTCAGCAATTTCTCCCCTGTGGTGCGGCACGACTACCGCATCGGCGTCCCGGACGTCCTCGGTGATCAGGCGGCGTGGGCGGAGGTCCTCAACACGGACGCCGCGCGGTACGGCGGCAGCGACGTACACCATCCCGGGCCACTGAAGCCCGATTCGGTGGCC
This sequence comes from Streptomyces sp. NBC_01224, assembly GCF_036002945.1. NCBI lineage: Bacteria > Bacillati > Actinomycetota > Actinomycetes > Kitasatosporales > Streptomycetaceae > Streptomyces > Streptomyces sp. NBC_01224. Next base: position 2,884,381 of record NZ_CP108529.1, read on the forward strand.
GCGCACGGCCGGCCCGGCAGCATCCTGCTGACGCTGCCGCCGCTGGCGACGGTCTGGCTGAAGCCGGTCTGAGTCCACCCGTGGGGCCCGCGGCCGGCTCCGGGCTGCGGGTCCACCACCATGCCCGCTCAGCCGGCGAGCGCCTCGACCGTGCTCGCCCATGAATCGGCGCCGTGCCCCTTGGCGATCGCACGGTCGGAGACGGCCTTGATCGCCTCCAGCTGAGATGTGTCCAGCCCCCTGCTGCGGGACGCGTGCAGCAGGTGATCGACACCGGCGGTCATCATGGCGAGGTTGGCACCCGCGCCGTTGTACTCCTTCGCGTCGATGTCGGCCGCCGTCCCGGCCACGATGGGCGGCAGGATGTTCACGATGGTCTGCAGATACGGGGCGATGGCTGCGGCGGGGATGCTCTCGGCCCCGGCCAGGGCGAAGGCGTGGACCAGCCCCGCCATGCTGCCGTAGAAGAAGTCCAGCATCGCCATGTCGTACGCGGCCGCGAGGGCGTGATCCGGCCCCAGGAACGGGGCGCCCGCGCCGAGCGCCTTGAGCACCGCCTCGTACCTGTCGTACGCGGACTGCGACCCGGCGTAGAAGATCAGCGCCTCCGGCCCGCCGATCACCTCGACCGGCACCATGATCGCGCCCGCCAGATAGTCGAGCGCATGGGTGTCCGCCCAGGCCGCGGAGGTGCGGGCGCGGTCCGGGGTGTCCGAGGTGAGGTCGACAAGGACGCGTCCGGCGAGCGCGTCCGTCAGCGGATCCAGGATCTGCCGCGAGGCCTCGTGGTCGACAACACAGGTGATCACCAACTCACTTGCCCGTACGGCCTCTTCGGCCGATCCGGCCCGGACAGCCCCCCGGGCGACGAGCTTTTCACCCTTGCCCGGAGAGCGGTTCCAGATGGTGGTGCGATGGCCGGCGTCCAGGAGGGCGCCGGCGAGTGCCTGGCCCATGGCGCCGAGGCCGATGACGGTGACGGTGACGGTGACGTCGACAGGTGCGGACGGGCTGTTCGTATGCGTGGTCATACACAGCATGGTCATCGCGGTGGATGCACCCGCCAAGAACCCACTTATTTCTCAGATACCCACCAAAAGGAAAGCATCCAGGCCAGCCGGGACTCGGGGCACACAGGCCGCCTTCGATCCTGAACCGGCATGCAGCATTATGTGGGCGTGATCACCATTCATCTGAAATACGAGATCGACGCCGACAAGCTTGAGGACTTCGAGGAATACGGCCGCCGCTGGGTCGGGCTCGTCAACCGTTTCGGCGGGACGCACCACGGCTACTTCCTGCCGAGTGAGGGCGACAGCGACATCGCGTACGCCCTCTTCTCCTTTCCCAGTCTCGCCGCGTACGAGCAGTACCGCACGGACAGCATGTCCGACCCGGAGTGCCAGGATGCCTTCGAACTGGCTCGTAACACCCGCTGTATCAAGCGGTACGAGCGCCGCTTCCTGCGGCCGCTCGACGTCGCGTCCTAAGGGCTGTCCCGTAAGTGGGTTCCGTGGTCGGTGGGGTTCAGAGGAAGACCAGCGGAACGTCCTTCTCGATGCAGAGTCGCAGGACGCCCACCAGTTGGCGGGCGTCCTCGACGTGCCGCTGGAGGAGTTGATCGCCGTCCTCCTGTGCCCACTGATCGGTGATCGCCTCCAACCGGACCAGAATCGACGCGCACTCGGCAGGCGAGAGGTCGTCGCCGCCGTCGTCCGGATGATCGAGGAGTGGCTCCAGAGCGGTAGACACCTCGCTCCACGAGCGCTCGCCGCCGAAGCCCCACATCTCGGAGAGGACGAACCCCTCGGTCTCGGCCAGACGCCGCCGGAACGCGGCAAAGCTGCCGTAGGACCAGGAGACATCCGGGCTGCTGGTGTCTCCGTCGCGCGGGAAAAGAACCAGCCCCATGTGCCCTCCCTGCTTGCCGAGCACCCAGAATCGAGGAGATGGGGCAGCGTCGGCAACTGAGATGATCTCGGTGTGGCTGGTGTGATCACGGCGTCGGAGCCGTCCTGGATAGCCCCGTTCACCGGGCTGAGCCCGCGCGCCTTCGGAAAGCTGGTGACGGTTCTGCGGCGCAAGGGTGCGGACGCGGTCCGCAAGGGCCGGCCATGGAGCCTGCCGCTGGAGGACCGGGCCCTGCTGGTCGCCACCTACTGGCGCACGAACCTGACCATGCGCCAGCTCGACCCGCTGTTCGGGGTGTCCAAGTCTGCGGCGGACCGGATCATCGACGACATCGGGCCGATGCTCGCGCTCCAGCCCCGCAAGCGTTTCGCCAAGGACACCGTGCTCATCGTGGACGGCACTCTGGTCCCCACCAGGGATCACACCATCGCCGCACAGTCGAAGAACTACCGATACTCAACCAACCACCAGGTCGTCATCGACGCCGACACCCGCCTGGTCGTCGTGGTCGGCCGGCCTCTCGCCGGGAACCGCAACGACTGCAAGGCGTGGGAAGAATCCGGTGCCAAGGCCGCCGTCGGCAGGACCATGACGATCGCCGACGGCGGCTACCCGGGCACCGGTCTCGTTATGCCCCACCGACGCCGCAGAGACGAAGACCTGCCCGAGTGGAAACAAGCCCACAACACGTCCCACAAACAGGTCCGCGCCCGCATCGAGCACGTTTTCACCCGCATGAAGACCTGGAAGACCCTCCGCGACTGCCGCCTCAAAGGCGACGGAGTCCACCACGCCGTGCTCGGTATTGCGCGCATGCACAACCTCAGCCTCGCCGGATAGACGAGCGGCCGGAGTGACCACCGACCACGCCACACCCGGTGGAAGGTCATTTACGGGACAGCCCTTAGGCCAGGGGCTGGGCTTGGACGACTGCCCCGAATGCCAAGACATGGCCGTGAAATTCTTCGACGCAAATCGCCGTGGACTTGCCGCCCGACGGCACGGGCGAGAAGGCTGACAGACGACCCAGGGACCTCATCACGGGTCCATCCACGTTCGCCAAGGCCTGGTGATCAGCTCACGGTACGTATGGTGGGAGGGATTGCGCCCCGAGTGCGAGAGAGCCCATCCCTGCGGGGCGCCCCAGTCCTCCGCTGTAGCCGAGGTCTCTCCGCAGACGACGCACAGCATGGCGTACGTCTGCGGTTCGGCATCCGGTTCCTGGTTCGGCGCGAGGGTCCACTGGACATGCCTCACGATGGCCCGGGGCCCGCTCATGCTCCGCGCCTGGATTCGGCATTGAGAGCAGCGAGGCGAACGGTCAGCTCCTGGCGCGAGGAGAGCATCTCGATGCCGTCCGGCTCGGCCTCCCACGACAGTCCGCCGCTGATCGGGCGGAGCTGGATGAGCCCGCCGATGGTGCCCATCACGACGCCGAAGCGATCGGTCTTCGTGTCCTTGACTACCGCCCCGATCCGGGGCCCGGCCTGCTGGTTGTTCGCCATGCCGAAGACGCTATGCGGGCACAATGTGCCGAACCAGACACGGTCTGTGGCATTCTCCCGGCCGCCGAGAAGGATGCACCACGCTCCGTAGTAACTACCCGGCGATGCCCAGGTGAACTGCCATGTCACGCATATCTGCTGTGAGGGTACGCTTCCGTCCGGCCAGAATGTCGCCCATGATGTAGCGGGCCATCTGCTGGTGCCTGAGCCACTCGGGAGAAGCCCTCCTGATGGTGTTCAGCTCGTCCATGGCATCCTGGTGGGAGCCGAGCATCGCGTGGGCCCTGGCGACGTCGAGACGGTGCCGGTCCCAGTTGTTCGCGCTCGGCCGCCCGAACTTCTTCAGCGCCTTGCGGCTCAGAGTTCCCTCATCGGCCCGGCTAAGCACTCCGCGGGCGTCACCGATGAGGGAGAGATCCTCGATCGCCTTCATCTCGGCCGTGACGGGCCCGAAGGTGGTCCAGTGCTCCTGGAAGTCGATGTGCTCGACGTCCAGGGCCGAGGCTGCGGTCGCGGTCATGCGCCGGGCTTCCTTGGCAACCTCAGGACGGTTGTTCCGCATCGCCGCAGCGGCTACGCGCTGACACAGCTCCCCCCAGACGGCGAGCTGGCCCGGCAAGGCGTTGGACATACGCGGCTCCACCTCGGCGGCCGTGACGGTGGCGAGGTGTTCGACTTCGTCGAACCTGTCCTGCCGCAGAAGGAGCCAGCCCATACCGACGACCCCGGTGGCCGCAAGGAGAGTCCGGCCGGTCTCCCTCGCGTCCCTGATGCCGTGTGACAGGGCGTGGTAGGCCATGTCGTAGCGCCGAACCTGGGTGAGGTACTTGCCCGTCAGGAGGAAGGCACTGGCCCTGACCATGATGGCTCTCTGTCGCGGCTCCCCCGCGTCGCTGAGCACGACGGCGGCCTCGGCGGCGCGAAGGATGCCCGGCAGGCGCTTTGCGACGGAGTCGTAACGGTCGGCTTGGTACAGGGCGTGCGAGTCGTCGATGTCCCGCCGGATGGAAGCGAGGCCGACTGCCCCTTCAGGTTCTACGAGAACCTCGGAGAGACCGACCGGCGGCATGAGCGCGCGGCGTAGTTCCATGAGGCGGACGCTGTCACCTTCGTCCCCACGGACAGGCTCGGGAGCTGCGGTCTCGAAGAGGCTGGATGTGGTGGTGCCAAGTGCCCTGGCGAGTATGTGAAGTGTCTCGACCCGCACACTTCCACCTTGCTCGGCTTTTCGAACGACCCCCAGAGAAAGACCCGCCTGCTCGGCGAGCTGTTCCTGGCTCAGGCCGGCGCGACGCCGGAAGTTACGAATGTTCTCGGACAGCGGCATGGGATCACCTCCCTTTCAGCGTAAGCCCGTTGGGATCGGCGAGAGGACGACGTCCGTCAATTGGTCGTCGGTGGGTGAGAAGCCGTACTTCAGGCAGATGGCGGAGACGACAGTCCGCGGGCCATGCCGACGGGGCGCCGTTCAAGGAACGGCGCAGCAATTCAGTGAGCCAATTCCAACCTCACGCCGACCTGGCGAGATGGAGGGCGAGTACGGCACTGACCAGGTCTGTGATCCAGTTGGTGCTGCACCGTAGTTCGCGAAGGAGACGCCGGGGCGCACGGTCGTGGCATGCGCCATCCTCAGCGTGTCTTCAGGCCGCGGTCTTCGAGTTCGTCCGCGCACTCCTCCGGCACCGCCACGTCCGTGACTGTGCTCTGGTACGCAGGGTTCGCGGACGGGTTGAGCGCTTCCTGCTGCTCGTGCTTGGCCTCGGCGCGGGCTTGTTCGATGGCGTCGGCGATCTCCTGGCAGTCGACGGCGTACGTGTCTGTCGGCGTCGGCTCCTCGGCGGGGGACACCGGCTTGTCCGTGTACGGCTCGGCGTTGAGGGCGGAGGTGGCGGCGATGCCGACCAGGCACAGCCCCGCCCAGGCGGCAATGATCTGCCGGCGGGCGCTCAAGAGCCGGCCATTCCGACCGTTGGGCCAACGGCGTTGATCACGGTGGAGGTGAGCATCGCGGTACACGCGGCCTTCATCGGAGCCCTTTCTCAAGGGGTCGGTGCAGTGAGCTGTTTCCGACCTGATTGCCAGCGAACCGAGTTGACGCCGAGCCGAGCGCGGGAAGGGACGAAGCGCCTGGTAGATGGGTTGTCGACCCAGATCAACCTGTCCGCCCGGAGCATCGCGTGCTTGTCTACCCACCAGGGCTCGATCTGTCCAGTTCCACCCTTCGAGTCCTGTCCGGTCTGCTCAGCGCCCGGCGTCGCGAACGGCCAACTCCTCGATCAAAGCGCCGAGATGTGCGCGGAAGATGCCGGTGAAGGCGGCATGGGACAAGGCCGCGCGGGCCCACTTCTTGGTCACACTCGAAGAACTCATACGGCCGTCCCCCGTTACGGCTTGGGTTTCCTCACATCTCGCGAATCCGACATCGCACGAGCAGACACAATGAGCCGAAACGTTGATCGCCATCGGGGGTGGGCACGTGTCGCTGAGAACGAAATCAGTCTGGCCAACACAATGCGGCCTACTGGTCGCAAGGTTGCGAAATACCACGACCGGGCGGTGGCCACGTCTGGCTCCGCCGGTCGAACAGCGCTGCCCCGCGGCTCGGAATCCGAGTTCCGGGCTTCGAGGGTCGGGGTTCGAGCTCCGGGATCGGCTGGTTCACTCTTTCGTGGATACGAGGAGAGGGCTGGGTCCGACGCTTGAGCTTCGGGATCCGGGCGTCGGAATCCGGGCCCCGGGATTCGAGCGCTCTTGGTCAACCGGTAGGCGAAAGAAGGGGGTTGGGCAAACCTCCCCGTCCTCCCTGACCCGCCACGGCCAGCAAGTACGACTAATCTTGACCAGCTTGCGGCGCGCTGGTGCGGCTGCTTACGGTGCCCCCAACGAACGACCCCGACGCGGTGTTGGAAGCACCAGGCCGGGGTCTCACCCCAAGATCGAACGAGAGCGATCCTGTGGCTACCGAGAACCTTAGCCCTGCCCTGCATACGCCCGCATCCTCACACCCGTACGCGAAAGCCAGCCGCGGCTATGGCAAGCGGTCCGCACCCGACCAACGCCCCGCGCGCGCCGACGACTTCATGCTGCTGCCCGAGCGGGAGCGGTACATCGCCGGGTACGTCGACCATCTGCCCGAAGGTGCGGCCATGGACATCAAGTCGCTGGCCAAGAGCATCCCCCTGTACGGGCAGATGGCCGTCGGCAGCGCCCTCAGGGCCCTGGGAGTGGCCGGTCACCTGCGGCACGCTCAGTGCCGGGTCGAGCAGCGCGGCCAGGTCCGCTGGGTCACCCGCACCTTCTGGTCCCGCACTGCCAGGGACAATGAATGGTGGGGCGCCTTCCTGGACGCCGAGAACGACCGGGCCCCCCAGGAAGCAGCCGCAACCACCGCTCCCCCGCCGCCGCTCCGGGTCCCCGCGGAAGCACCCGCTCCCCAAGCCGGGGCACAACCGCCGACCCCGGCCCCCGTGACACCGGCCGAGCCCGCAGCGCAGCCCGCCTCGACCGGTCCCGTACCCGTCGTACCGCAGCAGCGAACCCCCGAACCGGCCCTGGGGCAGCCCTCGCCCGCGTACCTCGCCCTGGCCCGACTTGGCCGGCTCGAACCGCGCCTGGCCCTCTCGGCCGCCGACTGCGCCATCCTGGAACCACTGGCCACCCAGTGGTTCGCCCGGGGCGTGGACGCCAACTACCTCACCCACGCCCTCACCTCCGGCCTCCCCACCCGGGTCGACTCCCCCATCGGCTTCGTACGCCGCCGCCTCAACGACAAGATCCCACCCGACCTGCCCACCACCCGGACACCGGCCATGCCGGGTACTCCCGTCCGGCGCCTGATGGTGGAATGCACCGAATGCGGCACACCCGGCCCATCCGAAGCACTCCCCGACGGCCTCTGCCGCCCCTGCCGCAAACCCGACCCGGACCCCGCAAGCGAGCAGGCCACCGGAGCCAACGCCGAACGCAACGTCGGCAGCCTCGTCGCCGAACTCCGGGGCATGCTCAAACACCCCTGACACGACGGCCTCGCAGACGACCGGACCACGCGCATCCGGGCGGTGCGCGACCCCGAGAAGCTCCGGCCGTCGACCGTGCAGCACGGCCCTGGGGCGGGGCCCGGCCGACCAAGGACACCAGGCGCCTGGCGCCTGGCGCCCTGGCCCCGTCACCCTCCGGGAGCAAAGGGCCTCCGACCAGGGCGCGCAATTGCAACATCAGGGCCTCCTGGCGCGCTCGACGGTCTTCGACAACCCCGAGCCGCACCAGAGGCCCTGTCTCCATGCCCACCCGGACCCAACACCAGCCGACCGAGCCGCCGCACTCGACCCCACGATCACCATGATGGGCACGACACCGGCTCCTGGCCAGGGCGTGTATCGAGTGCAGCCGGGGGTCGCTCGTAGCGCACAACCACACCTCGACTACCGGTGCACCACTGCTCCCCCGGCAAGCTCACCGGTCAGGCACCCCACCCACTTCTATTGACCGCCTGGTCAACTGAGATACATTGACCGCATGGTCAATAGCGTTGCAAGAGATGAGCTCGGGTCGGCATCGCTCGCGAGGGTGAAGCGACTGGTAACCGCCTACGTGTTAGTGGCCTTGGGCACGCTGGTGGCCCTGGCCGTCCTGGCGGTGGCGGCACCGCATCTGGCGACCGACGAGGCATGGGGGCACGCCGTGATCGTCGCCGTGTTCGCGATCGTGCTGCCCGTGCGAACGCACGCCGCACTCAAAGGGAGTCCCTCCGGCCTTCGTGCACTCACCGTCATCGGGTGTGTCCTGCTGGTGGTGAATCTCGTCGAGGCCGCGCTGCCTGGCGTCTTCCCTGCGTGGATGCGCGGAGAGATGCTCGTCATCGCCGCGATGATGCTGACCCTTGCGATCCTGTCAATCCGGGTTCGCCGGAGCAGCCGGCCAGTCGCCGATGACCGGGCCAATGATCCACAGTGACGGCATGACCACTTCGTCCTCACACACCACAAGGCCGGGTGCACGTCGGCAGCGGCTCGACGAGAATCAACGCCGGGCACAAATCATGACCGCAGCCGTGGAGGAGCTCGCCGACTGCGGCTACGACGGCCTGTCGTTGACTCGCGTTGCCGAGCGGGCCGGCGTATCCAAGGGCCTCATCTGGCACTACTTCGCCGACAAGGACGACCTGATGGAGTCCACTGCCAGGGCGACGATGACTACCATCCGCGACCGCATCGCGGACTCGCTCGACCTGACCGAGCCCGTCCCGGACATCATGCGCGCAGCCCTACGCCGAGCTGCGGCCTTGACCGCCACCCACCAGGGAGAACTCACCGCGCTCAACCACATCGTTCACAACCTGCGTCACCCCGATGGCACGCCGCGCCTGACGTCTGACGCCTACGAAGAGACCTACCAAGCACAGGAATCGCTGTTCCGACGCGGCCAAGCCGAGGGAACCCTGCGCGACTTCGACACCCGCGTGATGGCCATCACCTACCAAGGGGCGATCGGCGTGATGATCGGATACCTCGGAACCAAGCACCCCCACATCGACCCTGACGACTACGCCGACAAACTCGCGGACATCTTGCTCGCCGGCATCCAGCAAAATTGATCCTGGTGGCGCAACCCAGGATTCAGCGAGCCATCTCACGACATCTCGTTGAACGGCACGAACGCGATGCGTTGTTCAGCGCAGATGTGCAGGAACTCCTTCTGGGCTGGACGGGGTGCCCACGCCTGCACGATGAGCGTGCCAAGGTTCTCCGGGGCGGGTGCCTCCAGCGCCTGTCGTCGGGTGGCGTCGAGGAACCGGCGCCAGGCCACGGTGACCAGCCAGCCCTTCGGGTCCCGCGGCTGGCCGGCCGGCCAGACGCGTACGGCCTTGACGAGCGCGTCCTGCACGGCGTCCTCGGCCGCCGCGAAGTCGGCTCCGCGGCGGACGAGGACAGTGAGCACGCTCGGCGTGAGGCTCCTGAGCAGGGCCTCGTTCATCTGGGAGGTCACTCCGTGATGGTGGGCGGCGCGGCCAGGAACGGGCGCACCTCCAGCCACTCGTGGATCGGCTTCCCGCCCGCCCCGGGGGCGGCCGACAGTTCCCCGGCCAGTTCGATGGCGCGCTCGTAGCTGTCGACGTCGATCACCATCCAGCCGGCGATGAGGTCCTTGGTCTCGGCGAACGGACCGTCGGTGACCGGCGGGCGCCCCTCGCCGTCGTACCGGACCCACGCTCCCTCGGGGGCGAGCGCCTGACCGTCGACGAACTCGCCTGTCTTCTCCAGCCGGGCCGCGAAGTCGTTCATGTACTGCACGTGCGCCGAGATCTCCTCCGGCGTCCACTGGTCCATACACACGTCGTTCACCGGAGCCGGGGCGCCGCGGTAGTGCTTGAGCAGCAAGTACTTGGCCATCGTGTTTCTCCTCGATGCTGATGCGACCCATTCTCGTCGCGTCCACTGCGAGGACGGAGCCGGCCACAGGTTCTCGACATCGCCGTGCGAAATCGACGTCCGAATTTTTTTGCTCGCGTAGATGAGCCTCGGTGAGCCGGACCGATGAGTTGTTCGGCGTGGAGGGCATGCACGCCCTCGACGCCCCGCCTCACACCGTCTCGAACACGTCCTCCAGTTCCTGGAGCAGCCTGCGCTTGGGCCGGGCCCCCACCATCGACTTCACCGGTTCGCCGGAGCGGAACACCATCAGGGTCGGCGTCGACAGCACCGCGTACCGGCTCGCGATCCCCGGGCTGGTGTCGACGTCGAGCTGGACGATCTTGATGCGCTCGGCCTCCTCGGCGGCAACGGCGCTGAGCACGGGGGCGAGCTGGCGGCACGGGCCGCACCAGTCGGCGGTGAACTCGACCAGTACGGGAAGGTCGGCCGCCAGCACCTCCGCGTCGAAGGTGGTGTCCGTGACCTCGGCCACGCCCTCTGCTGCATGAATCATCTGTCATCCTCCCAGTTCACAACGTGGTTCCGGGCCACCGGGAAGCTCTGCCGCGGCCTCCACCTCGGCCCTCGCGAGCTGTGCGCCCACCTGGACGCGTACCGCCTGGAGCTGCTCGATGAGCGAGTCGAGCTCGCCGAGCTTGCGCCGGTAGACGGCGAGCGAGGCGGGGCAGGCGTCACCGGCCGGGTGGCCGGCGCGCAGGCACTCGACGAACGGCCGGGTCTCCTCCAGTTCGAAGCCGAAGTCCTGGAGGGTCCTGATCTGCTGGACCAGACGCAGATCGTCCTCGTCGTACGCCCGGTACCCGTTTCCGGCCCGCCGCGCAGGCAGCAGTCCGCGTGACTCGTAGTACCGCAGAGTCCGCGTGGTCGTCCCGGCCCGTTCGGCCAGCTCCCCGATTCGCATGTCTTCGACCGTAAACCTTTACGCGGACGTCAAGGCAAGCACGAAGGGCCGTCGCGGGAGCTCCCGCGACGGCCCTGTCCGTGCTGACGGCGTAGGCCGACCACAGCCAACCGAAACTGCGCCCCAACCGCACGCGCATCCGACCCCCTCGCGACAACCGATGTTCGGGGCTCCGAATCACACCGGCCGCACCGTCGCGGGATCAAACAACCGACTCCCGAGCGAGCCACAACCATCAGTTGTGCACAACTATGCTGGATCAATGGATACCGAGGTGGTGCGATCGTTCGTCCGCGCGGCCGAGCTCGGACAGCTGCAACACGCTGCCGACGAGCTCGGCGTAACGCAACAGGCCGTGTCGAAGCGGATCGCAACCCTCGAACGCGAACTCGACGTCCGGTTGTTCACCCGCACCGCCCGAGGGGTCGAGCTGACACTCGACGGCCAAGCTTTCCTCCCGCACGCCCGGAACATCATCACGGGTGTCGATCGCGCCATCACCGCGATCAGACCGGGCTCGCGGTCCCTTCGGATCGACGTTCTCGGCCTGCGATCCGCACAGGCCGTCATCCTGCACGACTATTGGCGGTCTCATCCCGAAACCGACCTCGACGTGGTGACCCTCAGGGTCAACGACCCGCGCGTGGCGGTCGCCGCCGTCCAAGCAGGCGATATCGACGCCTCGTTCCGCTCGGTCACCGACCCGGCCACACTGCCGCGCGACGTGCAAATGATCCACGCGTTCCACTCCCCGCTGGAACTCGTCGTCGGCCCGAGGCACCCGCTCGCCTCCGCACGAACACTGACACCATCCCAGCTGCGCCGGCACCGGATCTGGGTGCCGGGTATCGCGCCGCGAAGCGAATGGGCAGAGTTCTACGATCAGCTCGCCACCGACTTCGATCTCCGCATTGACGCCGCGGGCCCGAACTTCGGCAACGAGGTACTCCTCGACATCCTCGCGGACTCCGCGGACGTGGCAACCCTCGTCGGCTCGCGCGACCGGTACATCTGGCCGCCGAACTACGACCTACGCCGCATCCCGATCGCGAATCCGACGCTCGCATACCCGCTCTCGCTCATCTTCCCCCGAGCGAATCCGCACCCAGGACTGCGGGCAATCATCAACCACTTCGGAAGCCTGGCACCGCTCCCCGAGACAACCTGGCTCCCATCCTGGGCAACGACACCACGCCGCAGCGACGGAAACATCGAACACACCCGACGCTGACGGTCGCTTCCAGCAGCACATTGCCGGCGCGACCGGCCGAACGCACCCTTAGCCAATGCGACTCGACCGGCCGCTGCCGGCAACACCTGGCTAGGCCTTGGCCACGGCGTGCTCCTGGTCGCCGTCCCGCGGCTCCGGAACGTTGTCCGCGCCGTCGCCGTGCTCCGCGTCCTGGGTGAGCGTCTTCTCGTCGAACGGGATGGAGCCGGCCAGTACCCGGTCGACCCGTTCCCTGTCGATCTCCTTGGTCCAGGTGCCGATGAGCAGCGTGGCGACGGCGTTGCCCGCAAAGTTGGTGAGGGCGCGAGCCTCGCTCATGAAGCGGTCGATGCCGATGATCAGGCCGACGCCGTCGACCAGAGCGGGCTTGTGCGACTGGAGCCCGCTCGCCAGCACGGCGATACCGGAACCGGAGACACCGGCCGCACCCTTGGAGGCGATCATCATGAAGAGGAGGAGCGAGATCTGCTCGCCCAGCGCCAGCGGCTGGCCCATCGAGTCGGCGATGAACAGCGACGCCATGGTCAGGTAGATCATCGTGCCGTCGAGGTTGAACGAGTACCCGGTGGGCACGGTGATGCCGACGACCGGGCGGCTGACACCCAGGTGCTCCATCTTCGCGATGAGGCGCGGCAGCGCCGACTCGGAGGAGGACGTGGAGAGGATCAGCAGGAACTCGCGGCCCAGGTACTTGAGGAGCTGGAAGAGGTTCACCCCGGTCACCAGGCGCAGCAGTGTGCCGAGCACCAGGACCACGAACAGGATGCAGGTGATGTAGAAGCCCAGCATGATCGTGGCGAGCGCCTTGAGCGCCTCCACGCCGGTCTCGCCGATGACGGCGGCCATCGCGCCGAACGCGCCCACCGGGGCCGCCCACATGATCATGGACAGGACGCGGAAGACCAGCTTCTGGATGTGCTCGACCCCGCGCAGCACCGGCTCACCGGCCGTGCCCATGGCCTGCAGCGCGAAGCCGGCGAGCAGCGCGACCAGCAGGGTCTGGAGCACCGAGCCACCGGTGAAGGCCGACACGAAGGTGGTCGGGATGATGCCGAGCAGGAAGTCGACCGGCCCTTCGGCGGCGCCGTCCGCCGCCGTGTGGCCGACATCCTTCACCGACTGCGTGAGGTGCATGCCGTCGCCGGGGTGCAGCACGTTGCCGACGATCAGGCCGATCGCCAGTGCGACCACCGACATGACCATGAAGTAGCCGAGCGCCAGACCGCCTACCTTGCCGACCTTGGCGGCCTTGCGCACCGATCCGACGCCCAGCACGATCGTGCAGAAGATGATGGGCGAGATCATCATCTTGATGAGGTTGACGAAGCCGGTACCGATCGGCTTGAGCTCGACGGCGAAGTCCGGGGCCGCGAAGCCCACGAGGATGCCGAGGCCCACGGCCGCGATCACGGCGAGATACAGGTAATGCGTACGGTCCCGCTTGGCGGCTACCACTCCCACGGGGGTTCTCCTCGGCTCGTCCGGGTCGCTCCCCCGTCCCTGGGGGGCTTGGTGACTATCCCGCCCCCCTGTGACGGTGGTCACTGTTACGTGCATTTCGTTCATATGTTTTCGGCCAGGCAGACTGGGGCCATGCGTCTCCCCCGCCCCCGTACCCGCCCTCGCAGCCTGGCCGGCCAGCTCTTCGCCATGCAGGTGGTGCTGGTGGCGGCCGTGGTGGCGGGGTGTGCGTTCTTCGCCTACGCCTCCGGCAGCGCACAGGCGAAGGAGACCGCGACCCGGCAGGTCAGGACGGCGGCGCTGGCGATCGCCGACTCGCCGTCCGTACGGGAGGCGATCCGTACCCCGGACCCGTCCGCCGCGCTCCAGCCGTACGCGGAGAAGGTCCGCAAGGACACCGGGATCGCCTTCGTCACGATCATGAGCCCGGACCGGATCCGCTGGACGCACCCCGACGCGGACCAGATCGGGGAGCCCTTCCTCGGCCACACCGCACGGGCGCTGCGCGGCGAGACATTCGCGGAGACGTACACCGGCACGCTCGGCCCTTCTATCCGGGTCGTCACCCCGATCCGGGACGGCGGCAGGATCACCGGTCTGGTCAGCGCGGGCATCACGGTCGAGCGGGTCTCCTCGCAGGTGCGGGCGCAGCTCGGGGCGCTGGGGCTGGCGGCGGGCGGGGCGCTGGCGCTCGGCGGCATCGGCACGTATGTGATCAACGCCCGGCTCCGGCGGCACACGCACGGCATGAACGCCGCCGAGCTGAGCCGAATGCACGACTACCACCAGGCCACGCTGCACGCAGTGCGCGAGGGGCTGCTGATGCTCGACGGGCGGCGCAGGATCGCGCTGATCAACGACGCGGGCCGGGAGCTGCTCGGGCTGGAACCGGGTGCGGTCGGGCGCAGGGTCGCCGACCTCGATCTGCCGGCGCCGCTGACCGGTGCGCTGCTCGCCTCCGAGGAGCGGGTCGACGAGCTGCATCTGACGGCGGACCGGGTGATCGTGGTCAACACGCGCCCGGTGGTGGGCGGGGAGCAGCGCGGTACGGTCGTGACGCTGCGCGACCACACGGAACTTCAGGCGCTGTCCGGTGAGTTGGACTCGGAACGGGGGTTCACCCAGGCGTTGCGTTCGCAGGCGCACGAGGCGGCGAACCGGCTGCACACGGTCGTCTCGCTGATCGAGCTCGGCCGGGCCGAGGAGGCGGTGGGTTTCGCAACAGCGGAACTGGAGCTGGCCCAGGCCCTGACCGACCGGGTGGTGGGCGCCGTCGCCGAACCGGTGCTGGCGGCGCTGCTGCTCGGCAAGGCGGCGCAGGCGAACGAACGGGGGGTGGAGCTGGTGCTCGCGGACGACAGCCTGATCGACGACGGCGCCCTGCCCGCGACCCTGCCGCCCCGGGACCTGGTGACGATCCTCGGCAATCTGATCGACAACGCGGTGGACGCGGCGTCGGAGGCGGTGACCGATACGCCGGGCCCCGGAGCCGTGCCCGGCCGGCGGCAAGCGGTGCCGGGGAGGGCCGCCCGCGCCCGGGTCACCGTCACCGCGCTCGCCGGGGAGGGCGAGCTGCTGCTGCGGGTCGCCGACACCGGGCCCGGGATCGATCCGGACGACGCCGCCGAGGTGTTCGACCGGGGCTGGTCGACGCACGGCGCGGGCCGGGGGATCGGGCTGGCCCTCGTACAGCAGGCGGTGCATCGCAACGCCGGCACGGTGGCGCTGGACCGCGGCCCGGACGGCGGTGCCCGGTTCACGGTGCGGCTGCCGCTGGCCGGCGGCAACCGCACGACGCACACCACGAAGGAGGCCACCGCATGATCCAGGTGCTGGTCGTCGAGGACGATCCCGTCGCCGCGGACGCCCATCAGCTGTACGTGGGCCGCGTCCCCGGATTCACCGTGGCCGCGGTCGCGCACTCGCGCGCGGAGGCGGTGCGGGCGCTGGACCGTACGCCGGTCGATCTGCTGCTCCTGGATCTGTATCTGCCCGACGGGCACGGTCTGCAGCTGCTGCGATCGCTGCGTGCGGCCGGGCACTCGGCGGATGTCATCGCTGTGACGTCGGCGCGTGATCTGGCGGTGGTCCGGGAAGGGGTGTCGCTCGGTGTCGTCCAGTACGTGCTGAAGCCGTTCACCTTCGCCACCCTGCGCGACCGGCTCGTCCGCTACGCCGAGTTCCGCGCGGCAGCCGGTGAGGCGAGCGGTCAGGACGAGGTGGACCGGGCGCTGGGCGCACTGCGCGCGCCACAGCCGACCCGGCTGCCGAAAGGGCTGAGCGGCCCGACGCTGGAGGCCGTCACCCGCGCCCTGCGGGCCGCCCCGGACGGAGTGACGGCGGGCGCGACCGGGGTGGAGCTGGGCATCTCGCGGATCACCGCGCGCCGCTATCTGGAACATCTGGTGACGGTGGGGCGCGCGGTACGCAGCCCGCAGTACGGTCAGATCGGGCGCCCGGAGCTGCACTACCGGTGGGTGTCCCAGGGGCGCTGACCCCGTACGGCACTAGGACGTTCCTACGAGCCGTGATATCGGCGGAACACACCGTAGTCAGACCGCGTGTCGACTTCTACGGTGGGGCCGTGCACCCCTCCCCGCCCTTCAACGCCCCCGCCGCGCGTCGACTCCGCGAGGCCCTGGGGATGCTTCCGGGCCATGTCGCCTATGGTCTCGGAGCCCAGTACGGGCTCCGTGTCAGCGCCGAGACGGTGGCCGCCTGGGAGCGCGGGCTCGCTGTCCCGAGCGAGTACGAACTCACGGCGCTGGCCGGGGTGTTGTGGTGCTCGCCGGGCGAACTTCTGACCGCCGCGCGCACCCTGCGGGAGCACCGGGTGGCCCGGGAGCTGGCCGTCGATGAGCTGGCGCGTCTGCTGGGACTGACCGCCTCCGCGTATCTGCGGATGGAGGAGGCGGGGCGCTGGCGCGGCAACGAACGCCAGTCCGCGGTGCTCAGTGAGGTACTGGGGCTGACGGCCGCCGGGGTCGTGACGGTGTCGGGCCGGGACGAGGAGCTGGCGGAGCTGTTGCGCAGCGCGGTGACGACGCGCTGGCAGGCCCATGTCCGGCCGGTGGCGAAGCTGGTGCCGCTGGAGCGCGGGTTCCTGCAGGACGTACTGGAACAGCTGCACGCCGACTACCAGGCGTTGATGGTGTCGACACTGAGCTGGAACAGTACGGGTACGGAGCGGGCCGGGTCGACGGGCGATGCGGGGCGGGAGTTCCTGGCGCAGATCGTGGAACGGTTCTGGCAGACGGCGGGGGTGCAGGGGACGAGCGTCTGAGCCACCGGACCTCCGGTGGCCGTGCTGTTCTCAGCCGCCGGCCGCGTCCGAGGCCACCGGGTCGAAGGAGAACAGGCTTCCCCGGTCCACCCCGTCGCAGCCCATCTGCACCATCTCGGCGTCGCGCTTGCTGCTGCCCGCCTTGGCGCCGACGCACAGGTGGGTGTGGGCGGGGCGGATCCGGTAGCCCTTGACGGGATGGCCTTGCGGCTCGATCCAGAACGCCTCCGCGGAGCCGCGCTTGCCGCACTCCTGGTCCTGCATCAAGGCTCCGGCCTCCCGCATCCCGTCCCAGATACCTGTGCAGCCGAGGCCGAAGTCCGGGTGGTCGGTCACAATCCGCCAGACGTCGTCGCCCAGGGGTCTCAGGGAGAAGGCCGGGATCGTCTCCTCGTCGCACGGCACCTGGTAGATCCGGCCGCTGTCGGTTCCCCGCTTCTCGGAGAGGCAGAGCCCGGAGTGGACGGACCGGATCTGCACCGTCCGCCCCGCCACGGGTCCGGCAACAGAGGAGGGTCCCGGCTGTTCGTCGCGTACGAGGAGGGCGACGGTCACCGCGGCGGCGGCAAGCACCAGGAGGGAGACGGCCGCCACCAGGAAGGTCCGGAACCGCCCACGGGCAGGGTGCGGTCCGGCGGGCGGCCCTGCGGCCGGCTCGGGTGACCGCAGGGCCGGCGCACCCGGGGCCTCCCCGGCCTCCTCCTCCGTACCGGCCTCCTCCTCGCCGGCATCACCCGCGCCGGCCCGCTGCCCGTGCACGGCGAGTTCCTTGCGTACGCCGAGCCAGTCCTCGATCTCCGTGGGCCCGCAGCCGCAGGCCCGCACGAAAGCGGCGAGGAGCTCTTCGCGCGGGACCGACGTACGCCCGAGCATGTTGGCGATCGTGGAGCGCGGCAGGATGTCCCCGACCGCGTCAGCCCGCAGCGTCAGCTCGCGGAACGTCAGACCGGACGCGTCCTTGAGCACCCGTAACAGGGCGATGAACTCGGCCGCGCTCCGCGCCTCCCGAGGATCCGGAGCCCTGCCCTCGACGACCATGTGCTGTGTCCCTCCCCTGGGATCCGTGCCCGGACAGAGTTGGGACATGTCCGGGACAGGGATAAGCCTTGTTGATCCGGGCCGCCGACTCAAGAGTGGATTCCGGCACCACGGCCCGTCCGGCCCTGACCTTCCGGAACGGCCCCGAGGGCTGGGAGGAACGGCAAGCGGCCCTGACCGTCCACGGGGGGACAGTCAGGCCCGCCGGCCTCTGCTTGCGACGCAGCCGCGCGCGTCCGGGGTCAGAAGACCGACTCGGCCTCGTCCATCCGGTCCGCCGGCACCGTCTTGAGCTGGGTGATGGCGTCGGCGAGCGGAACCATCTTGATGTCGTTGCCACGCAGCGCCGTCATCCGGCCGAAGTCACCCCGGTGCGCGGCCTCCACCGCGTGCCAGCCGAAGCGGGTGGCGAGCACCCGGTCGTATGCGGTCGGCGTGCCGCCGCGCTGCACGTGGCCGAGAATGACCGGCCGGGCCTCCTTGCCGAGCCGGCTCTCCAGCTCGATGGCCAGCCGGTTGCCGATGCCCTGGAAACGCTCGTGGCCGTACTGATCGATCTCGCCCTTGGCGTACGGCATGGAGCCCTCGGCCGGGTGCGCACCCTCGGCGACACAGATGACCGCGAATTTCTTGCCCCGTGCGAAGCGCTCTTCGACCATCTTGACCAGGTCCTCGACCTGGAAGTGGCGCTCGGGAAGGCAGATGCCGTGCGCGCCGCCCGCCATTCCGGACTCCAGCGCGATCCAGCCGGCGTGGCGGCCCATCACCTCGACGACCATGACCCGCTGGTGCGATTCGGCGGTGGTCTTGAGGCGGTCTATGGCCTCGGTGGCGACGCCCACCGCGGTGTCGAAGCCGAAGGTGCGGTCGGTGGCGGAGATGTCGTTGTCGATGGTCTTGGGAACGCCGACGACGGGCATTCCGGCGTCCGACAGCATCCGCGCGGCGGTGAGGGTGCCTTCGCCGCCGATCGGGATGAGGGCGTCCATGCCGTAACGGCGGCTCAGTTCGGCACAGTTCTCGGCGGCCTCGCGCAGCCGGTCGCGCTCGAGCCGGGCCGAGCCGAGAATGGTGCCGCCACGGGCGAGGATGCCGCTGACCGCGTTGAGATCGAGGGGGCGGAAGTGACCGTCGAGGAGTCCCTTGAACCCGTCCTCGAAGCCGATGACTTCATCGCCGTGACCCACCACGGCACGGTGCACGACCGAGCGGATCACTGCGTTCAGGCCTGGACAATCGCCGCCTGCGGTGAGAACTCCGATGCGCATCGTGCTGTATCTCCTGCTCGCTAGTGCCGTGCATTTCGGGGGCGACTACAGAATCCCCCGTACCGTGAGCCACAACGATTGTCCCACGTCAGGTCTGGACCTCGCGCTCTCGGCCGCTCCGGGGATTCCCCCGCGGGTGTTCCGCCGGATGCAGCCGTGAATAGGGCGGCGGTCCGGCCGGACGGGCGGGGGTCCCAAGGCCCTTCGCAGAGGGTCTTTCGCCCGGCGGGCGGCGCCTTGTCCCCCGCAGGTATCGTCAACATGGCAATACCATCCCAAACCGCAAAAATGGACGGGAGAGCACGCGTGACGCGCAGCGTGTACGTGACCGGGATCGACCGGGGAGACGGCCGACAGGTCGTCGATCTGGGTGTCATGGAGCTCCTGACGCGTCAGGTGGACCGGGTCGGGGTGTTCCGGCCGCTCGTCCACGACGGACCCGACCGGCTCTTCGAACTGCTGCGGGCCCGCTACCGGCTCCCCCAGGATCCCGCGTCGGTCTACGGCCTGGACTATCACGAGGCGTCCGCGCTCCAGGCGGAGCAGGGCACGGACGAACTGGTCTCCCGGCTCGTGGAACGCTTCCATCAGGTGGCCCAGAAGTACGAGGTGGTACTGGTCCTCGGCACCGACTTCGCCGCCACCCAGCTCCCCGACGAGCTGGCGCTCAACGCCCGCCTCGCCAATGAGTTCGGCGCCTCGGTCATCGCGGTGGTCGGCGGGAAGGGCCAGCCGGCGGATTCCGTACGGGCCGAGACCCACAATGCCTACCGCGCGTACGCCGGCCTGGGCTGCGATGTCCTCGCGATGATCGTGAACCGGGTGGCGGCCGAGGACCGCGATGTCATCGCGGAACGGCTGGCGGCCCGGCTGCCCGTCCCCTGTTCCGTCCTGCCGGACGATGCGGCGCTCTCCGCGCCGACCGTCGCCCAGATCACCGCGGCGCTCGGTGGCACGGTGCTGCTCGGCGACGACTCCGGGCTGGCCAGGGACGCGCTGGACTTCGTCTTCGGCGGTGCGATGCTGCCGAACATGCTGAAGGCGCTGACGCCGGGCGCTCTGGTGGTCACGCCCGGGGACCGGGCGGATCTGGTGGTCGGCTCGCTGGCCGCGCACAGCGCCGGGACCCCGCCCATCGCGGGTGTGCTGCTGACCTTGAACGAACGCCCCGGCGAGGAGATACTCAGGCTGGCCGCGAGACTCGCGCCGGGTACCCCGGTCGTCTCCGTGGCCAGCGGCTCCTTCCCCACTGCTGGTGAACTCTTCGCACTGGAAGGCAAGTTGAACGCGGCGACGCCCCGCAAGGCGGAGACCGCACTGGGCCTCTTCGAGCGCCATGTGGACACCGGCGCCCTGCTGGACCGGATCTCGGTGGCCCGCAGCGGCCGCGTCACCCCGATGATGTTCGAGCACGAGCTGCTGGAGCAGGCCCGAGCCGACCGGCGCCGGGTCGTCCTGCCGGAGGGCACCGAGGAACGGGTGCTGCGCGCCGCGGACGTACTGCTGCGCCGCGATGTCTGCGACCTCACGCTCCTCGGCGAAGTGGACGTCATCCGCAAGAAGGCCGCCGACCTCGGCATCGATCTCGCCGGTACGCAGCTCATCGACCCGCAGAGCTCGGAGCTGCGCCAGGCGTTCGCCGAGCGGTACGCACAGGTGCGCGCGCACCGCGGGGTCACGGTGGAGCTGGCGTACGACGTCGTCGCGGACGTCAACTACTTCGGCACCCTGATGGTCCAGGAGGGGCTCGCGGACGGCATGGTCTCCGGGGCCGTGCACTCCACCGCGGCGACGATCCGCCCCGCGTTCGAGATCATCAAGACGAAGCCGGAGGCCTCGATCGTCTCCTCCGTCTTCTTCATGTGCCTCGCCGACAAGGTCCTGGTGTACGGCGACTGCGCGGTCAACCCGGACCCGGACTCGGAGCAGCTCGCGGACATCGCGGTGCAGTCGGCCGCGACCGCCGCCCGCTTCGGCGTGGAGCCGCGGATCGCGATGCTGTCGTACTCGACGGGCACCTCGGGTTCGGGCGCCGATGTCGACAAGGTGCGCGAGGCAACGGACCGGGTCCGCGAGAGCCGGCCTGATCTCAGGATCGAGGGTCCGATCCAGTACGACGCCGCGGTGGAGCCGAGCGTCGCCGCGACGAAGCTGCCCGGCTCCGAGGTGGCGGGTCAGGCGACGGTGCTGATCTTCCCAGACCTGAACACCGGCAACAACACCTACAAGGCCGTGCAGCGCTCGGCGGGTGCCGTGGCCGTCGGACCGGTGCTCCAGGGGCTGCGGAAGCCCGTCAACGACCTGTCCCGGGGCGCGCTCGTCCAGGACATCGTCAATACCGTGGCCATCACGGCGATCCAGGCGCAGGGCGAGGAGCGAACCGCATGACCACCCCGACCGCAGAAGGCTCTTCCACCGTGGCCGCGAATCGCGTACTCGTTCTCAACTCCGGCTCCTCGTCGGTGAAGTACCAGCTCCTGGACATGAGCGACCACTCCCGGCTGGCGGCCGGACTGGTCGAGCGGATCGGCGAGGAGACCTCCCGGCTGGTGCACACCCCGCCGGCCGGCAGTGGCGCCGAGCCGCGTGAGCGCATCGGCCCGATCGCCGACCACGAGGCCGCGCTGAAGGCGGCGGCCGAGGAACTGGCGGCCGACGGTCTCGGCCTGGACTCCCCCGCACTGGCGGCGATCGGCCACCGGGTGGTGCACGGAGGGCTGCGGTTCACCGAGCCGGTGGTGATCGACGACGAGGTGCTGAAGGAGATCGAGCGCCTGGTCCCGGTGGCCCCGCTGCACAATCCGGCGAACATCGTCGGCATCCGTACCGCCCAGGCCCTGCGTCCGGACCTTCCGCAGGTGGCGGTCTTCGACACGGCGTTCCACACGACGATGCCGGAGTACGCGGCGCGGTACGCGATCGATGTGGAGACCGCCGACGCTCACCGCATCCGGCGCTACGGCTTCCACGGCACCTCACACGCGTACGTCTCCCGCAAGGCCGCCGAACTGCTGGGACGCACCCCCGAGGAGGTCAATGTCATCGTGCTGCACCTGGGCAACGGCGCCTCGGCGTCGGCGGTGGCGGGCGGCCGGTGCGTGGAGACCTCGATGGGGCTGACCCCGCTGGAGGGGCTGGTGATGGGTACGCGTTCCGGCGACATCGATCCGGCGGTCACCTTCCACCTCAAGCGGGTGGCGGGGATGTCTGTGGACGAGATCGACGCACTGCTCAACAAGAAGAGCGGTCTGGTCGGGCTCTGCGGCGACAACGACATGCGGGAGATCCGGCGCCGGATCGAAGAGGGCGACGAGCGTGCGGCACTGGCGTTCGACATCTATGTCCACCGGCTGAAGAAGTACATCGGCGCCTATTCGGCGGTCCTCGGGCGGGTGGATGCCGTGGTGTTCACGGCGGGGGTCGGGGAGAACTCGGCGCCCGTACGGGAGGCTGCGATCGCCGGTCTTGAGGGATTCGGCCTGGTGGTGGACGCGGATCTGAACGCCGTACGGTCCGGCGCACCGCGGCTGATCTCGCCGGACCACGCACGGGTCGCGGTCGCCGTGGTGCCTACGGACGAGGAACTGGAGATCGCCGTCCAGACCTTCGCACTCGTCGGACAGGCCCACAACTGAGCACCCCCGCGCCCCTTTGTACCTTCCACCAGACGGAATATTCCGCAGCGAAACAAACCGATAGGATCCGCCTCATGCGCCGTTCCAAAATCGTCTGCACACTCGGTCCCGCCGTCGACTCCCATGAGCAGCTCGTCGCTCTGATCGAGGCCGGCATGAGCGTGGCCCGCTTCAACTTCAGTCACGGCAGTCACGAGGAGCACCAGGGTCGTTACGACCGGGTCCGCAAGGCCGCCGCCGAGACCGGCCGTGCGGTCGGCGTGCTCGCCGACCTCCAGGGCCCGAAGATCCGCCTGGCGAAGTTCGCCGAGGGCCCCGTCGAGCTGGTCCGCGGGGACGAGTTCACGATCACCGCGGAGGACGTCCCGGGCGACAAGTCGATCTGCGGCACGACCTACAAGGGCCTGCCCGGCGACGTCGCCAAGGGCGACCCGATCCTGATCAACGACGGCAACGTCGAGCTGAAGGTCGTCGCGATCGAGGGCCCCCGGGTCAAGACCATCGTCATCGAGGGCGGTGTCATCTCCGACCACAAGGGCATCAACCTGCCCGGCGCGGCGGTCAACGTCCCGGCCCTGTCCGGGAAGGACGTCGAGGACCTGCGGTTCGCCCTGCGGATGGGCTGCGACCTGGTGGCGCTCTCCTTCGTACGGGACGCCGATGACATCAAGGACGTCCACAAGGTGATGGACGAGGAGGGCCGCCGGGTCCCCGTCATCGCCAAGGTCGAGAAGCCGCAGGCCGTCGAGCACATGGAGGGCGTCGTCATGGCGTTCGACGGTGTGATGGTCGCCCGTGGCGACCTGGCCGTCGAGTACCCCCTGGAGAAGGTCCCGATGGTGCAGAAGCGCCTGGTGGAGCTCTGCCGTCGGAACGCCAAGCCGGTGATCGTGGCGACCCAGATGATGGAGTCGATGATCACCAACTCGCGGCCGACCCGCGCCGAGGCGTCCGACGTCGCCAACGCGATCCTGGACGGTGCGGACGCGGTCATGCTGTCGGCCGAGTCCAGCGTGGGCGCGTACCCGATCGAGACGGTCAAGACGATGTCGAAGATCGTCGTCGCCGCCGAGCAGGAGCTGCTCTCCAAGGGCCTGCAGCCGCTGGTGCCGGGCAAGAAGCCCCGCACCCAGGGCGGTTCGGTGGCCCGCGCGGCCTGCGAGATCGCGGACTTCCTGAACGGCAAGGCACTGGTCGCCTTCACCAAGTCCGGTGACACGGCCCGCCGCCTCTCCCGCTACCGTGCGGCGCAGCCCATCCTCGCCTTCACCACGGACGAGTCCACCCGCAACCAGCTCGCCCTGAGCTGGGGCGTCGAGGCCCACGTCGTACCGCACGTGGACAACACCGACGCCATGGTGGACCTGGTCGACGCGGAGCTGCTGAAGCTGAGCCGCTACAACGCCGGCGACACGATGGTCATCACGGCCGGCTCGCCCCCCGGCATCCCGGGCACGACGAACATGGTGCGGGTCCACCATGTGGGTGGCGGGGCGCGCGACTGACGCGTTCGTGGCCTTCACCCGGACATGACAGTGCTCCGTCCTCTCACGGAAGACGGAGCACTGTCATGTGTCAGGGCAGCCGTTCGGCCAACTCCCGCCACGCCTCGTACTCACCGCGGCGCGAATGGTCCACGAACAGCGACTCGACCAGCCTGGCCGGGGCGAGCAGCCGCCGGGTCGTGCGCAGCTCAAGGATCTGCTCACGCTCCAGATCTCTCCAGCCCGGGGCGAGCTCGGCGGCAGCCTCCGAGGTCATGGGCATCGCGTTCAGCGCCCGTTCGAGCACGGGCCCCTCATCGAGCAGCGGCACATCCAGCCGCGGGCCCACCGAATTCAGCAGGGAGGCCCTCAGCCACAGGTCTCGCATCAGCCACTCGTTGCTCTGCGCGCCCGTCGAGCGCTCGGCTGCCGCGAGCAGCGCCGCCCATGCCCGCGAGGTCACCCGCCACTGCTCGTCCGACATCCCCACGCCGTCCGCCTGCAGCCGCGCGGCGAATTGCTGGGCAGCCGCCATCCACTGGCTGACATCGCCTTCGGCCGCCCGAATCTCCGAAGCGGACCAACGGCGCACGTGCGCGCCCAGGTCCAGCCGGTCGAGGTCATCGAACAGACCACTCACCCGAACCTCACCCCCACTCGACTCGAACGCCTCTCTGCCGATCAGTCCGGCCTCTCCGCCGGCTGCCCGGAACGGATCGTCGGGAACGGAGAAGTGGCCGCTGTGGCTGTCTTCCACGAGTGCGAAGAACGCGCCACGGAGAAGTGAGGACATGACTGTGGCCCGCACCCCTGAACAACAGGGTGCGGGCCACAGCCGTTGTGCGGCTCCCGAACAGGTCGGTGTCGGCTAGCTGTTGCCGCCGGTGAAGTAGTTGTGCAACCCCGGCACCGTGAGCGTGCCGCCGAACTGGCCGGCCTGGGTCACCTTGACCTTGGTGAAGATGGCGAAGGGTACGTTCAGCGGGGGCGGTGTCTGCGGGCTGAACGTGACCGGGATGAGACCGAAGAGATTGCCCTTCAGCTCCTCCGTGTACATCGTCACCGTGCCGTTGCGGATGGTGGACTCGGAGCCCTTCCGCGCCTCGACATGGGCCGTGGTACCGGCCGGACCGACCGTCGTCTGGTGGAGGTTGTCGATGTCGATGGAGCTCGCGGTGAACTTCAGCACCTTCTTGACGGTGCCGTCGTATGTCTTCACCTCGACGATGCCCTTGTAGTCGAGCCCTTTGAGGGTGAGCTTCGAGCTCTCCAGGATCCACGGGTCGGTCGGGAGGAGCGGGATGCCCGTGTCCAGATCGGCTGCGGCCAGCGCCTCGGGGTCGGCGGTCGGACACGGGAAGCGCTCCTTGGCGCCGTCCGGGATGTCCTCGTCCTTCTTGGCGTCGAGCCCCTTGGCGCCCTCGTCGAGCTCCTTGACCGACTTGCCGGCCTTGTCCGCTGCGTCGCGGATGGCGGCGGCCATCTTGTCGGACGTCTCCTTCACCGCGTCCGTGGCCTTCTCCGCGGGCTTCTCCACGGGCTCGGCGGTGACGCTCTGCGACGGCTTCGGGGACGCGGTGCTCGCGCTCGCTGTCTCCTTGTCCGGTCCGTTGAAGAGGTCCTTGAGTGCGTCGCCGACGCCCAGCGGGTCGAGCGGGTTCGTCGACTTCGTGGGTGTGGGCGAGGAGCTCGGCGCGGCAGCAGCGGGCGCGTCGGCTGCCTTCGTCTCCGGCTTCGCGGCGTCGCTCGCGGACGGAGTCGCCGAGGGCTTCGACCTCGATGTGTCGCCCTTGTCACCGGAATCGGTGGCGGACGGGGACGGGGACGGGGACTTGGTCTCCGATGCGGACGGGGACGGCGACTCGCTCGGCTCGTCGGAGCGGGTCACGCAGGGGCCGGGCGCGAAGGGTATGTCCGTGCTGTCGTCGGCCAGCGCGAGCTTGGGCGTGAGCCCCATGCCCACGAAGACGGCCGTCGGCATCGCGGCGAGCGCGAAGGCCTTGCCCGCGGGTATGTGCAGCTTCGTCAGCAACGACTTCCTGGGGGCCGCGTGGCGCGGTCCGCTTCTCGTCCGGAGATCCTCCCCGGTCGAGTTCAGCTGCGTCTCGTCACCCCGCACGATGCCTCCCGCCGTCGACCTCAACTGTCGTGTCGTACTGCTCCGGCTGCTGCTGGGGCACCGCTGCCGCGCTCTGGAACTCGGGTTCGGGCTCCTGCGTACCAGGACCGGCGTCCTTGTATGTCTGGTCCAGAGCACCCGCATCCACGGCGTCGGGCTTCGGCTCGCCCGGGGCCCAGGAGATGGAGAGCGCTCCACCGAGCAGGGAGAACAGGAAGCCGATCAGGAATCCGCCGATGTTGGCCACCGGTATGGAGATCAACGCCAGCAGGATCGCGGCAACTCCGGCGAACACTCTCACGATGTGGTGGAACCACATCGTGAGGCCCAGCGTGATCAGCAGGACCCCGATGATCAGCGATCCCGCACCGGCGGTCGTGGACATCGCCAGCGTGATGTTGCCGAGGTGCATGTTGGCGTACGGGAAGTACGCGATGGGTAGACCACCCACCATGGTGAACAGGCCCGCCCAGAACGGCCGGTTACCCCGCCAGGTGCGGAATCCTCGCCAGAAGACGCGGAGGTAGTGCTCGTTCTGCCCTGTGGACTCGGGGCTCATGGAAAACAGCTCCCTGCAACCGGTACTGCTGTGAGAAGTGAAAAGATGGGCGGCCGGAGACCCTTGGGGGTGCTCCGGCCACCCGGGCGAGTGCTAGTAGCACTCCTTGACGCCGCTGTGCAGCCGCAGGCTCAGGTTGCTGAGCCTGAAGGTGCCCGCGGTGGTCGCCCACGCCCTCTGCTTCACGTCCTTCAGCACGGCCGTCTCGGCGCGCTGCGCGAAGCCGTTCGGGTTGACGGGCCCCTTGGTACCGGCCTGGATGCCGGGCTTGCCCATGTCTCCCGCGGCGACACCGATGTCGATGTTCTCGAAGTACGCGTCGGCGTCGAGCTCGGCGACGTCCAGGTACAGATTGGTCGCCCTGACCGGCTTCTTCGGGTTCGTACCCGCGTTCAGCTGCAGCGTGACGGTGCCGAGACCGAACGGAAGGTTCGGAGTGACCACCGACTGGCACATGTTGGTGATCGTGGCATCGCTGAAGCCGGACACGGCAACGGCGTGAGCCCCGTTCTCGCCCTTGGGGTCCATACCGGTGGCAACGGAGCCGTACTGGACGAAGTTGTGACCGACGAGCTTGTCCGCGTGCACCTTGAAACTCTGGCCGGACACGCTGAACGACGCCGCGAGGGCGCCCTGCGCGAGACCGACACCCACTGCGGCGGTCGCGACGACGCTCGGCACCATGACCAGAGCGAAACGCTTCCATCTGGTGCCACCACGAACCTGGGAACTCATAAATTTTCCTCCTTCTCGGACGTACATCTCCGGTACGGGCGAGGGCCCGTGCTGGGATGGGAGAAGTGCTACGTCCTCGGAAAGGAGAGCGCCCGCGTACGGAGGCAGGAACCGCGTCCGAATCACCGGCGATCACCCCCGAGCGACAACCACTGGCCACGCATTCGCGCAACCTGTTCGGACAGGCCCTGCCGGACGGCAGGAACCCCCCTGTCCGGAGTCGGCGCCACTGCCGCCGACCCACTCGGTGGGGACCCAACAGGGCCGCCGCGCCGACTGGCAGCCGGGCTGGCGTTATTGGACCGAGCCCGGCCGATCGTGGTGCATTCCCGCCCGCGGCACAAGGGGGTTCGTTACTCGCTAGTAACGGCCCGATAACCGATGCACGACCGGGTGGCACCACCCGGCCACACAGGGTGGCGTCGAACGGAAGGACGAAAGGGAAAATCTGGGCCTTTATACGGACAGATCCTGGGGGGCGATTTACTGCGAGTAACAGGCCGTACCTTTGTCAAGATTTGGTAAAGCGGGGCCGTCTCTTATCGCCCGATCGCGAAAACGGCCGCGACACCCCGGGGGTGCCACGGCCGCGTTGTCACATCAGAACAAGACCCGCGCCAGCGCCGTACGCGCGGCGCCGACCCGCGGATCGTCGGGGCCGATCACCTCGAACAGCTCCAGCAGCCGCAGCCGCGCCGTGTCCCGGTCGTCGCCGAAAGTACGGCGTACCGTCTCGACGAGTCGCCCGAAGGCGTCCTCGACATGACCGCCGACCAGATCCAGATCGGCGGCCGTGAGCTGCGCCGTGACATCGGCCGGGTTCTCCGCCGCGTCCTTGCGGACCTGCTGCGGGTCCATGTCCTTGACGCGGGCCAGCAGTTCGGCCTGGGCGAGACCGAGCTTGGCCTCCGTGTTGGCCGGGTCGTCGGACAGGACGTTCCTGTACGCCCGGACGGCACCGGCGAAGTCGCTGGCGTCCAGGGCCAGTACGGCCGCTTCGAGCAGGGCGTCGTACGGCCCGGCGGGTTCCTCGACCGGAGCCTCGCCGGCCCCCTCGGCGGCGGCCGCGTCCTGGTCGACCACGATTCCGGTGAGCCCGAACCGTTCCTCGCCGACCTGGATCAGCTGGTCGAGCGTCTGCCGGATCTGGGCCTCGGGAGCCGCGCCCTGGAAGAGCGGGAGGGCCTGCCCGGCGACGACGGCGAAGACCGCCGGGATGCCCTGGATGCCGAACTGCTGCATCAGCATCTGATTGGCGTCGACATCGACCTTGGCCAGCACGAAGCGGCCGTTGTACTCATGGGCCAGGCGCTCCAGGAGCGGCCCCAACTGCTTGCACGGCTCGCACCACTCGGCCCAGAAGTCGATGACGACCGGGACCTCGGCGGAGCGCTGGAGGACGTCGTTCTCGAAGCCCGCCTCATCGACATCGATCACCAGGGCGGACGGTGGCACGGCACCGCCACCACCCTGCCGGGCGGCCTCGGCACGGGCCTGCTCCGCCTTCACCTTGGCCTCGCCGGCCGCCTTCACCGCGGCGAGGTCGACGACGCCGCTCATGGACATGTTCCTAGGCTGCATACGTACATCCTCCCCCCTTGGCGCGCCGATACGGAAAGCGAGACGGAAACCGCACCCGGCCGTGGTCCCCGCCGGTGTGCGGGGTGCACGGACAGACACGGCCCGAGGGCCCCTGAAAGACCCGTTTCGGCGCCGGGTCCCCACCCGGTGCCTGTGGCTGTCGTTCGGTCGTGGCGTCACGACGGCATGACCATCGTCCTTACGCTACGACCCGTAGCGTAACTTCCCGGCACCCCTCGCGCACAAGTGCGTTCGGTGATCTGTCTCACGGTGAACGCGACCGGCCGGTTCTACTTACTGACCGGTATGGTCGCGGCATGCTGAGCCACAGCCGCCCCAAACCCCTTCGAACGGGACGTCCGCGCAGCGCCGCGGCCGATGAAGCGATCCTGGAGGCGACCAGAGCCTCTCTGGTCGACCTCGGCTGGTCGAAGCTGACGATGGGCGACGTGGCGACGCGGGCCGGGGTCGCCAAGACGACCCTGTACCGGCGGTGGGCGGGCAAGAACGAGCTGGTCGTGGACGCCGTCGCGGTCCTCTTCGACGAGCTGGAACTGCCCGATCTGGGCAGTCTGTCGGCCGACATGCAGGCGATGGTGCTGCAGTTCGCCGCGCTGCTGGAGCGGCCGGAGACCCAGACGGCGCTGATGGCGGTGGTCGCGGAGTCGACCCGCGACGAGGCGCTGCGGACCCGGATCCGCGACTCGATCGTGGACCGGCAGAAGCGGCTGGTGCTCCAGGGACGCCAACGGGCCCAGGAGCGCGGGGAGTTGCCCGTCGAGCAGGACGAGGCCGTGGCGGCGACGACTGCCGATCTGATCTTCGATGTGATCGCCGGCGCGGTCGTGCACCGGGCCCTGGTGAGCGCCGAGCCCGTCGACGAGGACTGGGCCCGGCGCTTCACCGTGCTGCTGCTCGCGGGGCTGGGGGCGGCGGCCTCCACGTAGCGGGGTGCTGCTGCCGCCGGCGCAGCTGTCGAGCATGACTGCCGACTGCCCGTCAGAAGCCGGGCGGCTCCGTGTAGGTGCCCCACTCGTCGCGCAGAACTCCGCAGATCTCGCCGAGCGTCGCCTCGGCCCGTACCGCGTCGAGCATCGGTCCGATCATGTTGGAGCCGTCGCGGGCGGCGGCCAGCATCGCGTCCAGCGCCGACTTGACCCGGGCGTCGTCGCGGGCGTCCTTGCGGCTGCCGAGCACCCGGACCTGCTCGCGCTCGACCTCGTGGCTCACCCGCAGGATCTCCAGGTCACCGGTGACCGAGCCGTGGTGGACGTTGACACCGACGACGCGCTTGTCGCCCTTCTCCAGCGACTGCTGGTACCGGAAGGCGGACTCGGCGATCTCGCCGGTGAACCAGCCGTCCTCGATGCCGCGCAGGATGCCGGAGGTGATGGGCCCGATGGGGTGCTGACCCTCCGGGTGGGCCCGGGTGCCGCGTTCCTTGATCTGGTCGAAGATCTTCTCGGCGTCGGCCTCGATCCGGTCGGTGAGCTGCTCGACGTACCAGGAACCGCCCAGCGGGTCGGCCACATTGGCGACGCCGGTCTCCTCCATCAGCACCTGCTGGGTGCGCAGCGCGATCTCGGCAGCCTGCGCGGAGGGGAGTGCGAGGGTTTCGTCGAGGGCGTTGGTGTGCAGCGAGTTGGTGCCGCCGAGGACGGCGGAGAGCGCCTCGACCGCCGTCCGTACGACGTTGTTGTACGGCTGCTGGGCGGTGAGCGAGACACCGGCGGTCTGGGTGTGGAAGCGGAGCCACTGCGCCTTGTCGGTCCTGGCGCCGTATGTCTCCTTCATCCAGCGGGCCCAGATGCGGCGGGCCGCGCGGAACTTGGCGATCTCCTCGAAGAAGTCGAGGTGCGCGTCGAAGAAGAAGGAGAGACCGGGCGCGAAGGTGTCGACGTCCAGCCCGCGGGAGAGGCCGAGCTCCACGTAACCGAAGCCGTCGGCGAGGGTGTACGCGAGCTCCTGCGCGGCCGTCGCCCCGGCCTCGCGGATGTGGTAGCCGGAGACGGAGAGCGGCTTGTAGGCGGGGATGTCGCGGGCGCAGTGCTCCATCAGGTCGCCGATGAGGCGCAGATGGGGCTCGGGCTGGAAGAGCCACTCCTTCTGCGCGATGTACTCCTTGAAGATGTCGGTCTGGAGCGTGCCGTTGAGCACGCCCGGGTCGACGCCCTGGCGCTCGGCGGCGACCAGGTACATGCAGAAGACGGGGACGGCGGGTCCGCTGATCGTCATGGACGTCGTGACGTCGCCGAGCGGGATGTCCTTGAAGAGGATCTCCATGTCGGCGGCGGAGTCGATGGCCACGCCGCAGTGCCCGACCTCGCCGAGCGAGCGGGGGTCGTCGGAGTCGCGACCCATCAGTGTCGGCATGTCGAAGGCGACGCTGAGCCCGCCGCCGCCCGCGGCGAGGATCATCTTGTAGCGCTCGTTGGTCTGCTCGGCGTTGCCGAAGCCGGCGAACTGGCGGATGGTCCAGGTCCGGCCGCGGTAGCCGGTGGGGTAGAGCCCCCGGGTGAAGGGGTACTCGCCGGGCCAGCCGATCCGCTCGAATCCCTCGTACGTGTCCCCGGGGCGGGGGCCGTACGCGGGTTCCACGGGATCCCCGGAGAGTGTGGTGAAGTCCGCGTCACGCTTGCGGGCCTTGTCGTAACGGGCCTGCCAGCGGCGGCGGCCTTCCTCGATCGCGTCAGCGTCCATACCATCGAATTTACTAGGACGTCCTAGTAAATGTCGATGGCAAACCGCCCGGTGCTTTGCACGGGGCGGTTCGGGTGGTGCGGGGCGGGCCGGGCTCGCCCGGCGGCTCAGACCTTGACTGCGACGGGAGAGCCGTCGGCGACCAGCGGCTCGACCTCGCGGACGACCTTGCGCTCGACGAAGAACGCGGCCGTCGGGATGGTGCCGGAGATCAGCACCCAGAGCAGCTTGCCCACCGGCCACTTCGCCTTGGAGCCCAGGTCGAAGGCGAAGATGAGGTAGATGATGTAGAGCACGCCATGGATCTGGGAGACGACGAGCGTCAGGTCCTTGCCCATCTCGAAGCCGTACTTGAAGACCATGCAGGTGCAGAGCACCAGCAACATGACTGCGGTGACGTAGGCCATCACCCGGTACCGGGTCAGCACACTGCGTTTCATGGCATCGAGCGTAACCGGACGCCCGGGGCGATCTTGCAGCGGGCCGGGCCCTCGGAATGTCGTCCTGCGCCTGTTCCTACGACTCCTCGAAGTCGTGGGCCGCGATCCGCAACGGCCGCAGCATGGCGAAGATCTCCGCGCACTCCTCGGCGTCGTACACCCCTAGCCCGAACTCCATGTCGACGAGGTCCTTGGTTGCCGCCTCGACGACCTCGCGGCCCTTATCGGTGATGGAGGCGAGGGTTCCGCGGCCGTCGTTCGGGTTGGGGCGCTTGGCGACCAGGCCGGAGCGCACCAGCCGGTCCACCGTGTTCGTGACGGAGGTGGGGTGGACCATGAGCCGCTCACCGATCTTGGACATCGGCAGCTCACCGGCCTTGGAGAAGGTGAGCAGCACCAGCGCCTCGTACCGCGCGAAGGTCAGGCCGTACGGTTTGACGACCGCGTCGACCTCGGCGAGCAGGATCTGCTGCGCGCGCATGATCGAGGTGATCGCCCCCATCGAGGGCACCGGGCCCCAGCGCTGCTGCCAGAGCTCGTCGGCGCGGGCGATGGGATCGAAGGGGAGACTGAGCGGCTTCGGCACGCCGTCGACCTTACCCACTGGTCATATGCTGGTCAGCCCCGTCTCGAACTTCGGTCCGAGGACCGCGCGCGGTCGCTGTCGCCCTGACCTCGCGGACCAGCAGGAGCGTGCACACCGTACCGATCGCCCCGGACCCCGCGACCACCAGATGCACGGGGACGAATTCGGCGGCCAGCCCCGCCAGCGCCATGCCGATGCCCTGGACCGTCATCAGCCCGGCGGTGAGCAGGGTCATGGCCCGGCCCCGCAGCTCCTCCGGGACGGCATCGACGAACCACTGGTCGAGGCCGATGATGTACGCCGCCCCCACCCCGGCCAGCGCAAGCGCCACCAGGGTCGGGACCATGCCGGGGCGGATCCCGTACAGCAGGAACGGCAGCAGCCCGGCGGCGGCGACCGGCAGTACGATCCGGGAGCGGGTGCGCGGGGCCAGCACAGCGCCCGCGTACAACTCGGCGGCGATGTGCCCGACCGGCATCGCGCACATCAGCAGCCCGAGGGCGGCCGGGCCGAGACCGATCTCGTCCGCGTACGGGGCGGCGAGCGCCTCCGGTGCGACGACGAACAGGGCGGGTACCCAGAACAGCAGCATCAGCGCGCGGATTCTGCGGTCGGCGAGCACGATGCGGGCCCCGGCCAGTGATTCCTTGAACAGTGCGCCGCCGCGGTCACCGCCGGTCCTGGCGGGCCGGTCGCGGGTACCGAAGCGGAGCAGGGCCGCCGAGCAGAGGAACGTCCCGACGGTAATGGTGATCGCTCCGCGCGCGGACAGCGCGGCAAGCAGCACACCGCCGACACCGAAGCCGGTCAGCAGCGCGCTCTGCGAGACGATCCGCAGCAGCGAGCGGCCCAGTACGTAGAGGTCGCCCTCGCCGAGGATGTCGGTGAGCGCGGCCATCCGCGTCCCGGTGAAGACGGGCGACACGGAGGCGACGAGACAGCGCAGCGCGAGGAGGCCGCCGACCGGGGTGCCGGGCAGCACCATGACGGCGACGCAGCCCGCACAGATCAGATCGCAGGTGACGAGGACCCGGCGGGCCGGGTAGCGGTCGGCGACCCCGGCGAAGAGCGTGCCGCCGACAAGGTACGGCAGGAAGCCGAGCGCGAAGGTGAGGGCGCTGAGCAGGGGTGAGCCGGTGAGGTCGTAGACGAGGACGGTGAGGGCGAGCTCGCTGACGACTACGCCGAGGAGGGAGAGCAGATGCGCGGCAAAGACGGCCCGGAACTCCCGGACGGCGAAGACGGCGCGGTAGCCGCGGCGCGTGCCCGGGACGGGGCCGTCCGGAGTCGCGTCAGCAGCGGGAGCCGCGGCCCGGAGCGCGGGCGACGGGTTCGGGTCGATGGCGTCGGCGCGCTCCGTGGGCGGAGCCGAGGCCGGCACCGGTCCGGCCGGACCGGCGTGCGCGGCGCGGCGCGCGGCTGACGGGTCGTGGGGCGAAGGAGCCACCTCGTCGCGGGGGCCACCCGCCGGGGTGGGGCTGTAGCTCGGCATGGCCGCAGCTTGGAGGACCGGACCCGCCGCTCCGTAGACTTTCGGCTCACGCCGAATCTTCGCGGGGGCCGCCGATGCCGTTCCATCTGCATTTCGAGGAGAGCGATCTGCTCCGCTGCCGGTTCGCCCTCTCCCCGCTCTGGGAGACGCAGGCCGCGGTGCGCACCCTTCTGCGCCCCGGGCAGCACGGCTACCACCAGCCCTGGCTGACGCGCATCCGGAGCGCCGCCGCGGGCCTCGATCTCGCACCGCTCCGGTTACTGATGCCGCAGAGCGGGCACAACCCGGACTTTCTCTGCCCGCCGCCGGTCGGGCCCTATACCTCGTTCGAGGAGGAGATCGCCGGTGTGCGCGCCATCGATCCGCTGCTCATCCGTGAGGACCTGGCTCTGGCCCTCACCGACCAGCCGGGGGCGCTGGACTCCCCCGCCGGGCGGGCGATGCTCGCCGATCCCGCGCGGACACTGCGGGAGCTGGCCGCACTGATGGAGCAGGCCTGGCAGGTGCTGGTCGAGCCGGACTGGCCGCGGCTGCGCGCGCTGCTGGAGGCGGATATCGCGTACCACTCGCGCCGGCTCGCCGAGGTCGGCTTCGCACGGCTGCTGGGCGAGCTGAGCCCCCAGCTGAGCTGGACCGACTCGACGCTCTCGCTGGTCGGGATGAGGGGGCGGCACTCCCGGGTGCTCGGCGGGCAGGGCCTCGTCCTGATGCCGAGCGTCTTCGCCTGGCCGGACGTGGTGAGCGGGTACGAGCCGCCCTGGCAGCCCGCGGTGATCTATCCGGCGCGCGGAATCGGCGGTCTGTGGACGCAGCCCGCGGACCGTACGCCACAGTCGCTCGCGCGGCTGCTCGGGCGAGCGCGGGCCGATGTCCTGTGCGCGCTCGACGAACCGGCCGGCACGAGCGCGCTCGCGCACCGGCTGGGCCTCGCGCTCTCGTCCGTGTCGGAGCACCTGTCGGTGCTGCGCGCGGCGGGTCTGCTCACCTCGCGCCGGTACGGACACCAGGTGCTGTACGAGCGGACGCCGCTCGGGATCGCCCTGGCGGTACCGGAGCACCGCCCGCGGGAGTGACAGAAGCGGGACGAGCCCCCGGCCGGGGCCGGGGGCTCGTCGGGTCACGTAGTCGGACGGAGCGTCAGTCCGTCTCGGCGAGGTACCGCTCGACCGTCTCGACCTTGGAGGTCAGGCCGTCGGTGACACCGGGTCGGATGTCGGCCTTCAGCACGAGGGAGACGCGTCCGGCGCGGGCCTCGACGGCGGCGACGGCCCGCTTGACGACGTCCATGACCTCGTCCCACTCACCCTCGATGGAGGTGAACATGGCGTCCGTGCGGTTGGGCAGCCCGGACTCGCGGACGACCCGCACCGCGTCGGCGACGTACTCGCCGACGTCCTCACCGACGCCCAGCGGACTGACCGAGAACGCGACGATCATGCGCTGACCACGCCTTCCCGGCGGGCGCGGGCGGCGATGACGCCGTCGGCCTCGTAGCGCTTGAGCACCTTGTCGCCGTACAGCCCGCCGAACGGCAGCAGCGCGAGCAGGAAGAAGAACGCGACGCGCTTCAGCGGCCACTTGGTCTTGGACCAGACGTCGAGCAGCAGCACGGCGTAGATCACGAAGAGCACACCGTGGATGATGCCGAGCGGCATCATCAGGAAGTCGATGTCGGAGACCCGGCTGAGAATCGAGCCAAAGATGATCAGCGCAGGGAAGGAGAGCGCCTCGGGAATCGAGATGAGGCGCAGCCGGTGCAGGGCGGTAGCGGTCTTGATGTCCACGAGGGCACCTTCGGTGGGAGGATCGTGACAGCTTGTGAATACAGGCACAAGCGCAACCCATTGTGACATCGGCACGGGCGGCGCTCGGTGCCGGGGCCGTATGTGTCCGGTCACGTGCCGCCGCCGGGCCCGGTCCGTTCCGTCCTCGCCCCGTACGGGATACGTCCCGATTGCGTACGGGTCCCGTACCGGACGCGTATCAGGGGCGGTTCAGGGTGCCGGTTCCTCCCCAGGGCCCTGTCCCGGCCGGGGTCCTGCCGATACCGTCGTTCCGTGGCAATGTTCCGACTCCAAGGCAGCAGAACGCTCGCCGTCGACCTGGCCGGCGACGCCGTCAAGGCGAAGAACGGCTCGATGGTCGCGTACGACGGCCGGATGACGTTCAAGAAGATGACCGGCGGCGGTGACGGCCTGCGCGGCATGGTGACCCGCCGGCTGACCGGCGAGCAGATGACCGTGATGGAGGTGACCGGGCAGGGCACCTGTTACTTCGCCGACCGGGCGAGCGAGATCAGCCTCGTCTCGCTGCACGGCGACAAGCTCTATGTCGAGGCGAGCAATCTGCTCTGTACCGACGCCGGGCTGCGCACCGGAACCACCTTCACCGGCCTGCGTGGCGGGGCGACGGGCAACGGCCTGTTCACCACCACCGTCGAGGGCACCGGGCAGGTGGCGATCATGTCGGACGGTTCGGCCGTGGCGCTGCGGGTCTCGGCCCAGTACCCGCTGTTCGTCGACCCCGGCGCCTACATCGCGCATCAGGGCAATCTGCAACAGCACTTCCAGTCCGGGGTGAACTTCCGGACGCTGATGGGCGAGGGCTCGGGCGAGTCCTTCCAGATCCGGTTCGAGGGCGAGGGACTCGTCTACGTGCAGCCGAGCGAGCGGAACACCATCGGGGGCGATGTCTGATGCCGTTCCGTGAGATCAACTCGAAGATGGTCGAGGCGACGGTGCTCCCCGGCCAGAAGATGTACAGCCAGCGCGGCGCGATGCTCGCCTACCGCGGCGAGGTGTCGTTCACGCCGAACATCCAGGGCGGCCAGGGGGGCGTCATGTCGATGATCGGCCGCCGGGTGGCCAATGAGGCGACGCCGCTGATGACGGTCGAAGGCAGCGGCACGGTGATGTTCGGTCACGGGGGCCATCACATCCAGGTGATCAACCTGTCCGGCGACACCCTGTACGTGGAGGCCGACCGGCTGCTCGCCTTCGACGGGACGCTGCAGCAGGGCACGATGTTCATGGGTGCGCAGGGCGGAGTGATGGGCATGGTGCGCGGCCAGGTGACCGGGCAGGGCCTGTTCACCACCACCCTCAAGGGGCATGGCGCGGTCGCGGTGATGGCCCACGGCGGGGTGATCGAGCTGCCGATCACGCCGGGCCGCGAGGTGCATGTGGACCCGCAGGCGTACGTCGCCCA
Source organism: Streptomyces sp. NBC_01224 (assembly GCF_036002945.1). Taxonomy (NCBI): domain Bacteria; kingdom Bacillati; phylum Actinomycetota; class Actinomycetes; order Kitasatosporales; family Streptomycetaceae; genus Streptomyces; species Streptomyces sp. NBC_01224. Next base: position 2,921,948 of record NZ_CP108529.1, read on the forward strand.
CCACGGCGACGTACGCAACAAGCTCTCCACCGCGCTCGGCTGGCGCGACATGGTGGGGCGCGGCTCCGGCGAGGCGTTCCAGCTGGAGCTGAGCGGCAGTGGCGCGGTGTACGTCCAGGCCTCGGAGGAGAAGCTGTGAGCACGCCCGTGGTCTTCGACCCGATGACGCTGCCGTCGGACGACAACGTCAACTCGTACACCTTCTGCGTGGAGCTCAAGGGGAGCCAGTGGTTCCTGCAGAAGGGCAAGATGATCGCCTATTACGGACGGATCGAGTTCAACGGCATCGGCCACGGCCGCTTCGAGCGGCTGATCCGTACGAGCTTCCACTCGCCGCTGCACGCGAGCGACTGGGTGGTGGCTGAAGGCAGCGGCAAGATGCTCCTCGCCGACCGCGCCTTCGACGTGAACTCGTACGACCTGGAGGACGGGAATCTGACGATCCGGTCCGGCAACCTCCTCGCGTACCAGCCGACCCTGGCACTCAAGCAGTCCATCGTGCCGGGCTTCCTGACACTGATCGGTACGGGAAAGTTCGTGGCCGCGTCCAACGGTCCGGTGGTCTTCATGGAGCCGCCCCTGCGGGTCGATCCGCAGGCGCTGGTGGGCTGGGCGGACTGCCCCTCGCCGTGCCACCACTACGACCATGGCTATATGACGGGCGTGATGGGCGGGCTCAGGTCGCTGACCGGGATCGGCGGGACATCGGGCGAGGAGCACCAGTTCGAGTTCGTCGGGGCGGGCACCGTGCTGCTCCAGTCGACCGAGATCCTGATGCCGGAGCAGCCGACGGGGGCGACGCCGGCGCAGGCCGGGGTGCCGGGTGGTGCGGGTCAACCCGGCTCCGCACCCCGTCTGCCCGGTCAGCTCGGGGACCTCCAGCGCCGCTTCGGTTTGTGAACGGTAGTCTGCGGAGTGTGACGTCGAACGTCTGCACCCCGTACCCGAGCCCGTCTCCGGGCGAGTGCCGGGCGTCACAATCCCCCACCTTCGTCCGGCTTTCAACTTCTTAGGTAGAATCCATACATGGAGACCGAGACGGCCACTCGCTGGCTGAACGACGCGGAGCAGTGCGCCTGGCGCACCCACCTGGACGTCAGCAGGCTGCTGATGCACCAGCTGGAGAAGGACCTCCAGCCGTTCGGCCTGACCAACAACGACTACGAGATCCTGGTCAACCTCTCGGAGTCGGACGACCAGCGCATGCGGATGAGCGACCTCGCCGCCGCGACGCTGCAGTCCAAGAGCAGGCTCTCGCACCAGATCACCCGCATGGAGAGCGCGGGACTGGTTCGCAGGGAGAACTGCGAGTCGGACCGGCGCGGACTGTTCGCGGTCCTCACCGATGAGGGTGCGGAGATGATGCGGAAGGTGGCGCCGCACCACGTGGCGTCGGTGCGCAAGCACTTCATGGACCTGTTGACGCCGGAGGCACTGGCGGACCTGCACGCGGCGCTGACACCGGTCGCGGATCATCTGCGGGGGCGCCGCGGCAAGGCGTGACCTGCGGGGCGGTGTTCAACCGGCGCTCGGCAGCCACAGCCCGAACCGCGCGCCGCCCTCCGGCGCACCGTCCACCGTCAGCCGGCCGCCGTGCCGGGCCGCGACGTCACGGGCGATGGCCAGGCCGAGACCGGCGCCGCCCTCGTCCCGCGTACGGGCGTCGTCGAGGCGTACGAAACGTTCGAAGATCCGCTCGCGCTCGCCCGGTGGCACCCCCGCCCCGTCGTCGGTGACCTCGACGACCACCCCGCCCCGCTCCGCACGCAGCGAGACCGCCACCGTGCGCTCCGCATGACGCTCGGCGTTGTCCAGCAGATTGCCGATCACCCGCGCCAACTGCCCACGCGAACCGGCCACTTCGAACGCACCGGAGTCCGGCACGGACACCGCCACCGGAATCCGGTCGCCGGTGCGCTGCGAGACCTCCTCGTGGACCAGCGCGCCCAGGTCCAGCGTCGTACGGCCCGGCCGCTCACCCGCGTCCAACCGGGCCAGCAGCAGCAGATCGGCCGCCAGCGCCTGCAGTCGTACGGTGTCGGCGACGGCGCCCGGCACGTCCAGCAGTTCCGGATGCGCGGCGCCCACCTCCAGCTGGGTGCGCAGGGAGGCGATCGGGCTTCGCAGTTCGTGCGAGGCGTCCGCCACGAAGCGCCGCTGTCGGTCCACCGATGCCTCAAGGGCCGTCAGGGTCTCGTTCGTGGTACGGGCCAGCCGGGCGATCTCGTCGCGCGAACCGGGCTCAGGCACCCGCCGTCTCAGATCCTCGGACGCGGTGATCGCGGCCATCTCGCGCCGGATTCCCTCGACCGGGCGCAGCGCCCGCCGGGTCACCAGCCAGGTGACCCCGGCAACGACGAGCAGCAGCACCGGCAGCCCGATCAGCATCGCCCCGCGCACAGTGCCCACGGCCTCCTGCTCGGCGGCCAGCGGGGCGCCCGCGTGGACGGTCAGGGTCACCCCGGCCGAGGTGGTCGCCCGGACCGACGCGAAGCGGTAGTCGGCCGTGTCTCCGTCGACGGTGGCGGTGCCGTTGCTGAAGTCCGGGTCCCCGGAGTCGACTTCACCGCGGCCTGGGATGCCGTGACCGCCGTTGTCGTCGCCGTCGTCGTCATCGCGTCCGTCGTCGTCGGAACCGGAAGAACTTCCCGCGGCCGGTGACGAGGCCGGCTCGACCTGGTCCGTTCCGGTGCCGGAGATCGCCTCCAGGTCCTTGGAGACGGCCACCACGCGCCCGTCCTCGTCGGTCACCTGGACCGGATGGTCCTCCTCCTCGCGCATCTCCAGCCGGTCGTACGGCACATCGAGGGCCAGCTGGCCGGCCACCTCGCGGGCCGCCACCTCGGCCTGCAGCCCCGCCTGATCGGTGAGGTTGGCGCGCAGGACGAGGAGTACGGCGAGCCCGGCCCCGACCAGTGCGACGGCGACCACGACCGTGGCACCGAGTGCGGCCCTGGCCCGTACCGATCTCACAGCGCCTCCAGCCGGTATCCGGCGCCACGCACCGTACGGATGGCGGCCGCGCCGAGCTTGCGCCGCAGCGCGCTGACGTACACCTCGACGATGTTCGGATCGCCGTCGTAGGCGAAGTCCCAGACGTGTTCCAGGATGTCCGCCTTGCTCACCACCTGCCCGGGCCTCAGCGCAAGTTGTTCCAGCACCGCGAACTCCTTGGTGGTGAGGGTGATTTCGGCCGGACCGAGATGCACCCGACGAGCGGCGGTGTCCATGCGCAGGGAGCCGACGGTGACCACCGGCGAGCCGGAGCCGCCGCCCCGGCGCCGCAGCAGCGCCCGGATCCTGGCCACCAGCACGACGTACGAGAAGGGCTTGGTCAGGTAGTCGTCGGCCCCGGTGTCGAGGCCCTCCGCCTCGTCGTACTCCCCGTCCTTCGCCGTCAGCATCAGGATCGGCATCTCATGGCCGGCGGCGCGCAGGGCGGCACAGACCCGGTAGCCGTTCATCCCGGGCAGCATGATGTCGAGGACGACGAGGTCGTACACGCCCTCGGCCGCCCGGTGCAGCCCTTCGAGACCGTCGTGCACGACATCCACGGCGAAGCCCTCGGCGGTGAGTCCCCCGGCCAGGGACATCGCCAGCCGCTTCTCGTCCTCCACGATCAACAGGCGCATGGGCACAGGGTCCCAAATGGAACCTGAAGACGGCTTCAGGTGGCTTCAGGCTGCGTTCAGCATCACCCCGGCAGTGTGGACCGTGTCGAAACCGGCCACCCGATCAGGGAGGAACCTCATGAAGCGCAAGATCGTCATCGCCGCCGTCACCGCGGCCGTGCTCGTCGGCGGCACAGCCGCCACGGCCGTCGCCTTCACGGACGACGACAGCCAGGACCGCGGCACCAGGAGCGGCGCGGCGGGCGGCAGCACCGCCCGCGTCGGCGTCGCGGACGCGACCGCGGCCGCCGTCGGGGCCGTTCCGGGCACGGTCACCGAGGCCGAGCTGGACGACGAGGGCGGCGGGCCGGTCTGGGAGATCGATGTGTACGGCTCCGACAAGGTCTGGCACGACGTGACGGTGGACGCGGGCAGCGGCAAGGTGCTCGGCAAGCACGTCTCCGACGACAACGACGACGATCGCGACCGGCATGCGCCCAGGTCGGCCGGCGTCTCGCTGGACGCGGCGGTCGACGCCGCGCTCAAGGCGACGCCCGGGACCGTGACGTCGATCGAACTGGACGACAGCGACGGCCGGAGCGGCGGGGCGCTGCACTGGGAGGTCGACGTCCGGGGCAAGGACGGCAAGCGGCACGAGCTGAACGTCGACGCCAGGACGGCCAAGGTCACGGCGGACCGGTCGGACGACGGCCATGACCGTCATGACGACGACCACGGGGACGACCGGGACGACCACGACGACGACTGACGCCCGGGTCCGCCGGACCGTCAGGGCGCGTAGGACAGGACCGTCCCGTCCCTGAAGGCCAGGAAGGCGACGTTCCCCCGCGCGACGAGCGAGACGTACGCCGGATCGACCGACTTGCCCTCGGGCCAGCCGGTCGGCGGGTTGCCGGTCCAGCCCGGATCCCCTTCGGCGGCCATGTCGATGACCTCCACCTTGCGCCCGCCCACGACGAGGGCCCTGTCGCCGGCCACGGACGGCCTGCCGACGGTGTCCATGCCCTGGCCGCCTTCGTACGTCGCCCAGTACTGCCGCCCGTCGGACAGGCCGAACGCGTACGTCCTCGTCCGGCTGCTCACCACGACCTTGCCGTCATGTGAGAGTGCGGGCCGGTAGGCGATGTCCACGCCCGCGGCGATCGACCGGCGGCTCTGCGGGGCCGTCACGTCGACGACCGTCAGGCCGTTCGAGCCGGAGCAGAGGAGTTCCTTTCCCTTCAGGACCGGCATACGGCACAAGACGTCACCGGCTGCGATGCCACTCAGCCGCGTGCCGTCCGCACCCTTCAGGACGGTGACTCCGTCGCCTGCCGCGACGAGCCGGCCGTCGGCGAAGGCCAGTGCGGCGTCGGCGGCCGGGTCGTCCCACGTCTTGTGCCACTTGAGTGCGTGCTTGCCGGTGAGCTCACGGGCGAGGATCTGGGCGCCGCCCGTGCCGATAACCTTCGTCGCGTAGTAGAGAACTCCACCGGACTGGACGGAATCGGTCACCCGGGCGTCGCCGGGCAGCGGTTCCCGCCACTGCTCGGCCCCGTCGGCGAGGCCACGTGCCAGCAGGGCACCGTCCTGGAAGGCGTACACGGTTGTGCCGATGACTGCGGCCACCGAGGCCGGGCCGGTCCCCGTCCTTCCCGGTGGGGTCTGCCAGCGCCGCTTTCCGTTCGCCGCGTCCAGCAAGGTGATGCCGCGTGGGCCGCCGCAGACCAGTGACGTGTCCGCGAGTACGCACTCCGCCGGACCGTCCTCGATGCTGGTCGTCCATGCCTTCCAGCCCGCCGGTCTGGTGGCGAGATCCGCGGCGGCCGCTCCGAAGTCGCCGGTGTGCCCCGCGTCCGCGCCGGGTATGACCGCGGGCCCCGCCTTGGTCCGCGACGCGTCCGAGGCGGAAGCGGTCGGATGCGCCGCGCCGCCGGCGCCGGCGCCTCCCGCGTTGTCGTTGCCACCGTCCCCGTTGAAGAGCCCCGGCAGCAATACCGTCCCCAGCACCGCGCACACCACCACGGCCGCCGCCGCCAACCCGATCCACAGTCCCCTGTTCCCCTGCCGGTCCCCCGGTACGGCCACCGGCACAACGGGTGTCGGGGCGAGCGCGAGCCCACCGTGGTCCGGGGCATGGAACGGGACCGGTGGTGCGGCAACCGACGGCACAGCCGCCTCCGCGGCGGCGCGCGCCCCGGCCGCGTGCGCGGCGAGCAGTCCGCGTATCGATTCCGTCCAGGGAAACGGCCCGGGCGCCGCCACGGCCGCTCGCGCTCCGGTCAACAGCATGTCGACGAGCTGCTGCGGAGTCGGCCGGGATCCTGCCTCACCACGCAGACACGCCTCGATCACCTCACGCAACTGCGGTGGTACGCCCGACAGTTCGGCCTCGCCCTGGGCGATCCGGAAGATCACGGCCGCCATGTCGGAGTCGTCGAACGGCCCCCTCCCGGTCGCCGCGTAGGCAAGCACCGCGCCGAGACAGAACACATCGGACGCCGGTACGAGGGAGCGTGAGCCGTTGACGTGCTCGGGCGAGATGTAGCCGGGGCTGCCCACCACGACACCGGTCCGCGTCAGTTGGGTGGCGTCGAAGGCCTGCGCGATGCCGAAGTCGATCACCTTCGGCCCGTCGGCGCCGAGCAGCACATTGCCGGGCTTGAGGTCGCGGTGGAGTACGCGTACGGCGTGCATGTCGGCGAGCGCGCGGGCGAGGTCGGCGCCCATCTCCCGTACGACCTGCTCGGGCATCGGCCCGCCTCGGGTCACCGCCTCGGCGAGCGAGGGGCCGGGGACGTACTCGGTCGCCAGCCAGGGCAGCCGGCCGCTCGGGTCACCGCCGACGAGGGCCGCGGTGTACGGACTGCGCACGGCACCCGCCGCGTCGATCTCCCTGCGGAAGCGGATCCGGAAGCCGTCGTCGAGGTCGAGATCCGGGCGCATGGTCTTCAGCGCGACCAGCCCGGCGAGGGTGTCGCGCGCACCTGCCGGCCGGGCCAGGTACACCTCGCCCATACCACCCGCGCCCAGCAGTCCGAGCAGCTGGTACGGGCCGATCAGCCGGGCCCGGCCTGCCGGAAGCGGCTCGATCACTGCGCGGCCCCCCTCATCGTCCGACGGTTCACTTGGGCAGCGGCACCGAAACCGCGGTGCCGTCGTCGTACACGACATGCACGACACCGCCGACCGGCAGCACCTGCGGGTCGAGCAGTTCCTGCTCCAGATCGACGCCATTGGTGACGGAGTCGTACGTCGGTGTCCTGGTCGGGCCCGGAGCGCCCGGAATCCGGGTCGTGGTGAGTGAACCCAGGGTGCCGTCGGGGCGGATCGGGACCGTGTACAGCGTCGTGCTGTCCGCCCACACCACCGTGTCCGCGACGATCAGCGGGTCGGAGACCGGGTTGCTCATCCCCTGCGCCACCTTTCCGCCGAGCGGGAACCGGCCGAGCGCCCGGCCGCCGTCGCGGCCCACGACGACGATCTCGTCCGGCACGTCCGACTCGTGCTCACTGCTCCGCCGCAACGTGATGACCCGGTCGCCGAGTGCCGTCAGCGCCGCGCCGGCGACGAGCGAGGAGTCCACCGGCACCCGCCCCTGCGTCTGGAGCGTCCCGGCTGCGAACCGCAGCACGGTCACGTCGTCCCCGAAACCGGAAGGGTCGTCGTTGGAGATGTAGGCGTCGCAGAAGGCGTAGCGGCCGCGCACCCGGAGCGACCCGCACCCCGAATTCGTCCTGTCCCCGGAAGCTTGCACAGCCTCGCCTCCGGCCGTGCCCAGCAACGAGCCGTCCTTCGGCCGGAAGGCCTTCGGTGCGTCCTCGCCGACCGCGTACACCACCGTGCCATCGGTGGCGACCGGCCAGAAGTTGCCCTTCTGGGCGTTGGAGATGTCCTGCGGGGCCAGCGGCTTCTGCCACTTGCGGGCGCCGGTCCTCAGGTCGTACGCGGCGAGCGCCGCGTCCTCAGGCGTCGAGGTGGTCGCGGCGAAGACCAGGCCGTCGACGACGACCGGCGCGCTGTCCAGGTCGTGCGCGCCGCCGGACGGGGTCTCCCAACGGACCGTACCGGTCTTCGCGTCCAGCGACCGCAGGCGTTCGCCCGCGGCAAGCAACACGGTGTCGTCGTACACAGTGGGCCGGGTGGCATCGGCCGGCATGAAGAACTGGCCGCGGGGCCCCCAGCCCGCCCTGTTCGAACTCTGTCCGGTGTCGAACGTCCACATCCGGCGACCGTCGGCCGCCGACACCGCCTCGTACGTACCGTCGACCAGTCGGCAGACCACGACATCACGGCCTGCGGCACAACCGATCGGAGACTTGGAGAACTTGCCCTGCCAGGACTTCGTCCACCCCGCCGGACGGACGTCACGGCCGTAGGGGACCGTGCCCGAGCCGTCCGGGCCGCCGTTCTCGTCCACACCGGCCACGATCCTGGCGGCTGCGGGTGAACCGCCCCCGGGGGATGCCTCGTTGGGCGTGGTGCGGTTGTTGCGCCAGGCCAGGATGCCCCCGGTGGCCGCGCCCAGCACGATCAGCGCGGCAAGGACCGCGCCCAGGGCGCGGCGGGAGCGGCGCGGCGGCTGCGCGAGGCCGGGGCCCTGGGTGGGTGCGATGTGCAGGCCCGGGGTGAAGTCGGTCCCCTGGGTGGGCAGTTGGTGGGGCGCGGCAGGGATTCCGGCGGCCGCCTCGGTCGGTGTGTACCCGGGCAGAAGCGGGCCGCCCAGCGCCATGACCCGGGCCAGTTCACGCTCGTACTCGGTGATGTGCTGCTCCACCGGCTCCGGCCACCGTGCGGCCGCGTCGGGGGCGAGCCGCTGTGCGAGTTCGGTAGCGGTGGGGCGGGAGGCGGGATCGGCGACCAGGCAGTCCTCCAGGACGGCACGCAGCGCTTCGGGCACATCGCCGAGATCGGCCTCGACGTACTTGACCCGGTAGAGCACGGCGGCGACCGGTCCGTCCCCGAAGGGATCGCGTCCGGTGGCCGCGTAACAGAGCACGGAGGCAAGGCAGAACACGTCGGAGGCGGATACGACGCGTCCGCTGCCCGCCACATGCTCCGGGGACATGAAGGCGGGGCTGCCGACCATGCGGCTGGTGGTGGTGAGCGGGGTCGCGCCGGCATCCCGGGCGATGCCGAAGTCGATGAGCCGCGGACCGTCCGACGCGAGCATCACATTGCCGGGTTTCACATCGCGGTGGACGATCCCTGCCGCGTGGACGGCCGCCAGGGCGCGGGCCAGTCCGGCACCGAGCATCCGTGTCTCGGCCTCGTCCATCGCGCCCGCCCTGCGGACGGCGGCGGACAGAGTCGGGCCGGCCACGTATCCGGTGGCGAGCCAGGGCACTTCGGCGTCGGCGTCCCCGTCGAGCAGCGGGGCGAGATGGGGGCCGACGACGGACCGGGCGACGGTGATCTCCCGTCGGAAGCGGCCCAGGAAGCCGGGGTCCTGGGCCACGTCGCGGCGGACCGTCTTGACGGCGACCGGTTCACCGCCTCCGTCCCGGGTACCGAGGAAGACCTCTCCCATGCCGCCCGCGCCGAGCCGGGCCTGTATCGCGTAGGGACCGATCCGTCTGGGCGAGTCCTCCCGCAGCGGACCCAGCATGCGCCACTCCCCCCGTCGGCACGCATGAAACGCCGGACACTCAGTTCACGTATCCGGCCGCAATCCTGCCACGGACACGTCACCGGTCGCAGCGTCGGTCAGCGCGAAAGCGCACCCCCGGACCACGACTGACGCATCTTCAGCAGTCAGGGACGGGTATGCGCGGCGCGACGGTTCCGCAGTGGCGGCGTACAGACGTTTCCGGACGGTCCCGGAAACGGCCCGCACGCCGCTCCCGGACCCGTCCGGACGGGATCAGGCCCCGGTGAGTCCTGCCACGAGCTCGTCCGCCGCCGCGTAGGGGTCGAGGCTCCCCGCCACGATGCGTTCGGCGAGCGCGCCGATGTGGCGGTCGCCGTGCAGATCGCCGATGCGCTCACGCAGCCGCGTGACGGCGATCGTCTCGACCTCGCGGGCCGCACGGGCCATGCGCCGCTCGGCGAGCACTCCGTGCTCCTCCATCCACGCCCGGTGCTTCTCCAGCGCCTCGACGACCTCGTCGATGCCCTCGCCCCGGGCGGCGACCGTCTTCACGATCGGCGGCCGCCAGTCGCCGGGACCGCGGGACTCGCCGAGGCCCAGCATGTGGTTGAGCTCGCGCGCGGTGGCGTCCGCGCCGTCCCGGTCGGCCTTGTTGACGACGTATACATCGCCGATCTCCAGGATTCCGGCCTTCGCCGCCTGGATGCCGTCGCCCATGCCGGGCGCCATCAGGACGACGGAGGTGTCGGCCTGGGAGGCGATCTCCACCTCCGACTGGCCGACGCCGACCGTCTCCACCAGGATCACTTCGCAGCCCGCAGCGTCCAGCACCCGGATCGCCTGCGGTGCCGACCAGGCGAGACCGCCCAGATGTCCTCGGGTGGCCATGGAGCGGATGTAGACGCCCGGGTCGGAGGCGTGCTCCGACATCCGGACCCGGTCGCCGAGGAGCGCCCCGCCGGAGAACGGCGAGGACGGGTCGACGGCCAGGACGCCGACCCGCTTGCCTGCCCGCCGGTACGCCGAGACCAGCGCCGACGTCGATGTCGATTTGCCGACACCGGGTGAGCCGGTCAGGCCGACGACGTACGCGTTGCCCGTCAGCGGCGCCAGGGCCGCCATCACCTCGCGCAGCTGCGGCGACGCTCCCTCCACCAGGGAGATGAGCCGGGCCACGGCCCGCGGCCGGCCCGCACGGGCCTGCTCGACCAGGGTGGGGACGTCCACCATCACCGCTCCGTTCACTCGCTTGAGTGCTCTACGTGTACTACGTACTGCCTGCCCGGGCCGTTCCTACTTGGGGACGCGGATGATCAGCGCGTCGCCCTGACCGCCGCCGCCGCACAGCGCCGCCGCACCGGTGCCGCCGCCGCGCCGCTTCAGTTCCAGCGCCAGGTGCAGCACCACCCGGGCGCCGGACATGCCGATCGGGTGACCCAGCGCGATGGCGCCGCCGTTGACGTTCACCCTTTCCGGGGTGACGCCGAGGTCCTTCATCGACTGGACGGCGACCGCGGCGAACGCCTCGTTGATCTCGATGAGGTCGAGGTCCGCGACCTCCAGGCCGTCCTTCTTCAGGGCGTGCTTGATGGCGTTGGACGGCTGCGACTGGAGCGAGTTGTCCGGACCCGCCACATTGCCGTGGGCGCCGATCTCGGCAATCCAGTCCAGGCCCAGTTCCTCGGCCTTGGTCCTGCTCATGACGACGACCGCGGCGGCGCCGTCGGAGATCTGCGAGGAGGTGCCCGCGGTGATCGTGCCGTCCTTGGTGAAGGCCGGGCGCAGCTTGCCGAGGGACTCCGCGGTCGTCTCCGGGCGGATGCCCTCGTCCTTGAAGAAGAGGACCGGGTCGCCCTTGCGCTGCGGGATCTCGACCGGGGTGATCTCGGCCTCGAAGATGCCGTTCTTCTGGGCAGCGGCGGCGCGCTGGTGGGAGAGGGCGCCGATCTCGTCCTGGTCGGCACGGTTCAGGCCGAGGCGGGTGTTGTGCTTCTCGGTGGATTCACCCATCGGGATGTTCTCGTAGGCGTCGGTCAGACCGTCGTACGCCATCGAGTCGAGCATCTCGATCGCGCCGTACTTGTAGCCCTCGCGGGACTTCGGGAGCAGGTGCGGGGCGTTCGTCATGGACTCCTGGCCACCGGCGACGACGACGTCGAACTCACCGGCGCGGATCAACTGGTCGGCGAGCGCGATCGCGTCGAGCCCGGACAGACACACCTTGTTGACGGTGAGCGCGGGGACGTTCATCGGGATGCCCGCCTTGACAGCGGCCTGGCGGGCCGGGATCTGGCCCGCACCGGCCTGCAGGACCTGGCCCATGATCACGTACTCGACCTGGTCGCCGCCGATGCCGGCCCGGTCCAGCGCGGCCTTGATGGCGAAGCCTCCGAGATCGGCCCCGGAGAAGCTCTTCAGCGAGCCGAGGAGACGGCCCATGGGCGTACGCGCGCCCGCGACGATCACTGAGGTGGTACCGGTCGTTCCTGACATGAGGCGCAGCCCCTTGGGATTAGGAGTGAACGAGGGTTTACATGAATGTACTGAGCGGTACCTCGCCCGTCATCCGGCAACGGGTGTGATCGCGCGCACGTTGCGTAACCATCGGTGTCGCGCTGCACTGGTTTCATGCTGACGCGAATCGACCACATCGGGATCGCCTGTTTCGACCTCGACAAGACCGTCGAGTTCTACCGCTCGACCTACGGGTTCGAGGTGTTCCACTCCGAGATCAACGAGGAGCAGGGCGTCCGGGAGGCCATGCTCAAGATCAACGATACGTCCGACGGCGGTGCTTCCTACCTCCAGCTGCTGGAGCCGACGCGGGAGGACTCGGCCGTGGGCAAGTGGCTGGCGAAGAACGGGGAGGGCGTCCACCACATCGCCTTCGGTACCGCGGACGTCGACGCCGACGCGGCGGACATCCGGGAGAAGGGGGTCAGGGTGCTGTACGACGAGCCCAGGACCGGTTCGATGGGGTCCCGGATCACGTTCCTGCACCCCAAGGACTGCCACGGCGTCCTCACCGAACTGGTCACGTCCGCAGCGGAGCACTGACCTCCGGATACCTGGCCCGGTAGAGTGGGCTCTTCCGGGCCGGGGCCGGGTCGGGGCCGTGCCGCGTCCCCAGCCGTGATCTGTCACCATTCCCCGGGGGACCGTTCACCGGCGAACGGTACTCGTTGGAGAGTTGCGACCAGGGGACGGATGGGACCGCGCAGTGCGGGGCTACGAACGCCAGGAGAGCCACCGAGCTGAAGACGACCATCTCTCGCGGTTCGAAGCCGAGATGGACCGGCTGAAGACCGACCGGGAGAAGGCCGTTCAGCACGCCGAGGACCTCGGTTACCAGGTCGAGGTCTTGCGCGCCAAGCTGCACGAGGCTCGGCGCAATCTCGCGACCCGTCCCGCATACGACAGCGCGGACATCGGCTACCAGGCCGAGCAGCTGCTCCGTAATGCCCAGATCCAGGCAGAGCAGCTGCGGACCGACGCCGAGCGGGAGCTCCGTGACGCCCGTGCGCAGACGCAGCGGATCCTGCAGGAGCATGCCGAGCACCAGGCGCGGCTCCAGGCCGAGCTGCACAACGAGGCCGTGCAGCGGCGCCAGCAGCTCGACCAGGAGCTGGCCGAGCGCCGTCAGACCGTCGAGTCCCATGTCAACGAGAACGTCGCCTGGGCCGAGCAGCTCAGGGCCAGGACCGAGTCCCAGGCGCGCCGACTGCTGGAGGAGTCCAGGGCCGAGGCCGAGCACTCCCTGGCGGCCGCGCGCGTCGAGGCGGGCCGGCTGGCGGACGAGACCCGGCAGCGGCTCGGCTCCGAGGCGGAGTCTGCCCGTACCGAGGCCGAGGCGATCCTGCTGCGCGCCCGCAAGGACGCCGAGCGGCTGCTGAACGCCGCCTCCAGCCAGGCGCAGGAGGCCACCAGCCACGCCGAGCAGCTGCGTACGTCGACGACGGCCGAGACCGAGCAGACCCGGCAGCAGACCGCCGAGCTGAACCGGGCCGCCGAGCAGCGCATGCAGGAGGCCGAGACCCAGCTGCGCGAGGCCCGCCTGGCGGCCGAGAAGGTCACCGGCGAGGCGAAGGAGGCCGCCGTCAAGCGGCTGGCCGCCGCCGAGTCGCAGAACGAGCAGCGCACCCGTACGGCCAAGTCGGAGATCGCCCGACTGGTCGGCGAGGCCACCAAGGACGCCGAGTCGCTCAAGGCCGAGGCCGAGCAGGCACTCGCCGATGCCCGCGCCGAGGCGGACCGGCTCAAGTCCGAGGCCTCCGAGAAGGCCCGCACGGCGGCCGCCGAGGACGCCGCTGCCCAGCTCTCCAAGGCCGCCAGGGCCGCTGAGGAAGTGCTGACCAAGGCATCCGAGGACGCGAAGTCCACCACCAGGGCGGCGAGCGAGGAGGCCGACCGGATCCGCCGCGAGGCGGAGGCCGAGGCGGACCGGCTGCGCGGCGAGGCCGCCGAGCAGGCCGATCAGCTCAAGGGCGCGGCCAAGGACGACACCAAGGAGTACCGGGCCAAGACGGTCGAGCTGCAGGAGGAGGCGCGCAGGCTGCGCGGCGAGGCCGAGCAGCTGCGCTCCGAGGCCGTCGCCGAGGGCGAGCGGATCCGTGGCGAGGCCCGCCGCGAGGCCGTCCAGCAGATCGAGGAAGGCGCGAAGACCGCCGAGGAGCTGCTGTCCAAGGCGAAGTCGGACGCGGAGGAGCTGCGCACCACCGCGGGCACGGAGAGCGAGCGGGTCCGTACCGAAGCGGCCGAGCGCGCCACCGCGCTGCGCAAGCAGGCCGAGGAGGCCCTGGAACGCGCCCGCGCCGAGGCCGAGCAGCTGCGTACCGAGTCCGAGGAGCAGGCCCGGTCCACCACCACCGCGGCCGAGCAGGCGGCGGCGGAGCTGCGCGAGGAGACCGAGCGTGCGGTCGCGGCCCGGCAGGCGGAGGCGGCCGACGAGCTGACCCGGCTGCACACCGAGGCCGAGACCAGGGTCACCACCGCCGAGCAGGCGCTCACGGACGCGCGTGCCGAGGCGGAGCGCATCCGGCGTGAGACGAACGAGGAGTCCGAGCGGCTGCGCGCGGAGGCCGCCGAGCGGCTGCGGGCGCTGCAGGAGCAGGCAGAGACCGAGGCGGAGCGGCTGCGCGACGAGGCCGCGGCGGACGCGTCGCGGTCGCGTGCGGAGGGCGAGTCCGCAGCCGTACGGCTGCGCAGCGAGGCGGCCGCCGAGGCGGAGCGGCTCAAGTCCGAGGCGCAGGAGAGCGCCGACCGGGTGCGGTCCGAGGCAGCTGCCGCCGCGGAGCGGGTGGGCACGGAGGCCGCCGAGGCGCTGGCCGCCGCGCAGGAGGAGGCGAACCGGCGCCGCCGGGAGTCCGAGGAGACCCTCGACGCGGCGCGCGCCGAGGCGAACCAGGAGCGCGAGCGGGCCCGCGAGCAGAGCGAGGAGCTTCTCGCCTCCGCCCGCAAGCGGGTCGAGCAGGCGCAGGCCGAGGCGCAGCGTCTGGTCGAGGAGGCGGACAGCCGGGCGACCGAGCTGGTCTCCACGGCCGAGCAGACAGCCCAGCAGGTACGGGATTCGGTCAACGGGCTGCAGGAGCAGGCCGAGGAGGAGATCGCCGGGCTGCGCTCCGCCGCCGAGCATGTCGCGGAACGGACGAAGTCCGAGGCGCAGGAGGAGGCGGACCGGGTCCGCGCCGATGCGCACGCGGAGCGGGAGCGGGCCGGCGAGGACGCGGCCCGGATCCGCCGGGAGGCGCAGGAGGAGTCCGAGGCCGCGAAGGCGATGGCCGAGCGGACCGTCTCCGACGCGATCACCGAGTCGGAGCGGCTGCGCGCGGACACCGCGGAGTACAGCCAGCGGATGCGTACCGAGGCCTCCGACGCGCTGGCCTCGGCCGAGCAGGACGCGGCCCGCAGCCGGGCCGAGGCCCGCGAGGACGCCAACCGGATGCGTTCCGATGCCGCGACCCAGGCCGACCGGCTGGTGGGCGAGGCGACGAGCGAGGCCGAGCGGATCCGTACGGAGTCGGCGCAACAGGCCACCCAGCTCGTCGAGGAGTCGACGCAACAGGCCACCCAGCTCGTCGAGGGGGCGACACAGCAGGCGGCCCGGGTGGCGGACGAGGCCGCGGACGAGGCCGAGCGGCTGCGCGCGGAGGCGGCGGCCACCGTCGGCTCCGCGCAGGAGCACGCGGCCCGCACCCGCGAGGAGTCGGAGCGGGTACGCGCCGACGCGGAGGCGGCGGCCGAGCAGATGCGTGCCGAGGCCCGTCAGGAGGCCGACCGGCTGCTCGACGAGGCGCGGGAGGCCGCGGCGAAGCGCCGTGCCGATGCCGCCGAACAGGCGGACCAGCTCATCAACAAGGCCCAGGAGGAGGCGTTGCGCGCCGCCACCGAGGCCGAGGAGCAGGCCGACACGATGGTCGGCGTGGCCCGTAAGGAGGCCGCGCGGATCACCTCGGAGGCGACCGTCGAGGGCAACTCCCTGGTGGAGCGCGCCCGTACGGACGCGGACGAGCTGCTGGTCGGCGCGCGCCGGGATGCCACGGCCATCCGGGAGCGTGCCGAGGAGCTCAGGGCCCGGATCGAGAGCGAGATCGAGGAACTGCACGACCGGGCCCGGCGGGAGACCTCCGAGCAGATGAAGACGGCGGGCGAGCGCGTCGACAACCTGATGAAGGCGGCGACCGAGCAGCGCGACGACGCGGCGGCCAAGGCCAAGGAGCTGCTGGCGGACGCCAATTCGGAGGCGAGCAAGGTCCGGATCGCGGCGGTGAAGCGGGCCGAGGCGCTGCTGAAGGAAGCCGAGCAGAAGAAGGCCACGCTGGTCCGTGAGGCCGAGAAGCTGCGGGCCGACGCCGAGGTCGAGGCGAAGCGTACGGTGGACGAGGGCAAGCGCGAGCTCGATCTGCTGGTGCGTCGGCGCCAGGACATCAACACCGAAATCTCCCGTGTCCAGGACGTGCTGGAGGCATTGGAGTCGTTCGAGACGCCGGCGGGCGGCGGCAAGGGCGCGGGTGGCGGCTCCGCCGGTGGCGTCAAAGCCGGTGCCTCAGCGGGCACTCGATCGAGTGGCAAGTCGTCCGAGGGGTAGTCGCCCTGTCATCTCCCGTGCTTCGTCAAGGACGTTCAACCCTCCGAGTGGCAAGAGTTGCGGGGGTTAGCCACTCAAAAGGGGTGTCATTCTCCAGATCAAACGGGCATCCACTCGATGACACGCCGCTCGGGCCCCTAGGATTCCCTCTAACACCTCACCGGTCTCATTCGACAGGAACCTCATGAGCGACCCTTCCTCCCCCTTCGGCTTCGAGCTCGTGCGACGTGGATACGACCGCGGTCAGGTGGATGACCGCATTACCAAGCTCGTCGCCGACCGTGATAGTGCTCTCGCCCGCATCACGTCTCTGGAAAAGCGCATCGAGGAGCTCCACCTCGAAACGCAGAACGCCCAGGCCCAGGTGAACGACGCGGAGCCGTCGTACGCCGGTCTCGGCGCGCGCGTGGAGAAGATTCTCCGCCTGGCCGAGGAGGAGGCGAAGGACCTGCGCGAGGAGGCCCGTCGCGCCGCCGAGCAGCACCGTGAGCTCGCCGAGTCGGCCGCCCAGCAGGTGCGCAACGACGCCGAGTCGTTCGCCGCCGAGCGCAAGGCGAAGGCCGAGGACGAGGGCGTCCGCATCGTCGACAAGGCCAAGGGTGAGGCCACCACGCTGCGCACCGACGCCCAGAAGGACGCGGCCCAGAAGCGCGAGGAGGCCGACGCCCTCTTCGAGGAGACCCGCGCCAAGGCCGCCCAGGCCGCCGCGGACTTCGAGACCAACCTCGCCAAGCGCCGCGACCAGTCGGAGCGCGACCTCGCGTCCCGTCAGGCCAAGGCCGAGAAGCGCCTCGCCGAGATCGAGCACCGCGCCGAGCAGCTCCGCCTGGAGGCCGAGAAGCTCCGTACGGACGCCGAGCGCCGGGCGCGTCAGACGGTGGAGACCGCGCAGCGCCAGTCCGAGGACATCGTGGCCGACGCGAACGCCAAGGCCGACCGGATCCGCAGCGAGTCGGAGCGCGAGCTGGCGGCGCTCACCAACCGCCGCGACTCGATCAACGCTCAGCTGACCAACGTCCGCGAGATGCTGGCGACGCTGACCGGTGCCGCGGTGGCCGCCGCCGGCTCCCCCGCCGACGACGAGCCGGTCACCCGCGGCGTCCCGGCTCAGCAGACCCGCTGACCCCGCCGTACCCCAGCTGTACTCCTCGCGCGCCCGGTTCCGCCCTTGTGGTGGCGCCGGGCGCGCGGCCGTTCTAGCGTGAACGCATGATCGAGCTTGATGGTCTCACCAAGCGCTTCGGCAACAAGGTTGCCGTCGACCGGCTTTCGTGCCGCGTCAGACCTGGAATGGTGACGGGCTTTCTGGGCCCCAACGGTGCGGGCAAGTCCACGACGATGCGGATGATGCTGGATCTCGACAACCCGACCAGCGGTTCGGTGCGCATCGACGGCAAGCACTATCGCGACCTGGAAGAACCCCTCAAGTACATCGGGGCGCTGCTCGACGCGAAGTCGATGCACGGCGGGCGCAGCGCGTACAACAATCTGCTCTGTCTCGCGCAGAGCAATCGCATCCCGGAGAGCCGGGTCCCGGAGGTGCTGGACACCGTCGGTCTGAGCGCGGTGGCGAGGAAGAAGTCGAAGGGCTTCTCCCTCGGCATGAGCCAGCGGCTCGGCATCGCGGCGGCGCTGCTCGGCGACCCGCAGGTGCTGCTCTTCGACGAGCCCGTCAACGGTCTCGACCCCGAGGGGATTCACTGGATCCGCAATCTGATGAAGGCGCTCGCCGCGGAAGGCCGGACGATCTTCGTCTCCTCGCATCTGATGAGCGAAATGGCCCTCACCGCGGACCATCTGATCGTGATCGGCCAGGGCCGGCTGCTCGCCGACACCTCGATGGCCGACTTCATCCACCAGAACTCCCGCAGTTATGTACGTCTGCGCTCCCCGCAACAGGAGCGGCTGCGCGATGTGCTGCACGAGGAGGGCCTGATCGTGGTCGAGACGGGCAGCGGCACGCTGGAGATCGACGGCGCCACCACCGAGGCGCTGGGAGAGCTCGCCGCCCGGCATCAGATCGTGCTGCACGAACTGAGCTCCCAGCGGGCCTCCCTGGAGGAAGCGTTCATGCAGATGACGGCGGACTCCGTGGAGTACCACGCACACTCGGAGGTCGGTGAGGCACCGTTGCCCGTGGGCCCGCACTGGGGTGACGAGTGGAACCAGCAGACCGCCGTCGGCACGGCCGGGAACGGCACGCCGGGCGTACCCGGCACCTCCGGCACCGGCAAGGGAGCGTGACGACGATGGCATCGGTACCCGCGGTCCTGACCTCCGAGTGGACCAAGATCCGTACGGTTTCGTCGACCGTCTGGACCCTGATCTCCGCGTTCGTCGTCACCGTCGCGATGAGCGCGGCGCTCTGCGCCCTGATGAACGCCCAGTTCGACGACCTCCCCCCGGCGGAGAGGGTCACCTTCGACCCGACCCTCATCAGCTTCTCCGGCATGGTCCTCGGCCAGCTGGCCATGGTCGTATTCGGTGTCCTGGTGGTCGGTACGGAGTACAGCTCGGGCATGATCCGCACCTCGCTGGCGGCCGTGCCCCAGCGCGGTTCGTTCCTCTTCAGCAAGGTCGCGGTGGCCGGTGTGCTGGCCCTGGTGGTCGGTATCGCCACCAGCTTCGTCTCGTTCTTCCTCGGGCAGTCCCTCCTCGGCGACCATCACACGGACATCGGTGCGGACAATGTCCTGCGCGCGGTGGTCGGCGGCGGCATCTACATGGGCCTGATCGGGATCTTCTCCATGGGTGTGGCGACGATGCTGCGCAGCTCCATGCTGTCGCTCGGCATCCTGATGCCGTTCTTCTTCCTGATCTCCCAGATCCTGTCGGCGGTCCCGGGCGCGAAGAAGGTCGCCCGCTACTTCCCCGACCAGGCCGGATCCAAGATCATGCAGGTTGTTCCGGACGCCATGAACAGCAACCCCGCTCCGTACGGACCGTGGGGCGGGCTCGGCATTCTGGTCGCTTGGGTGGCGGCCGCGCTGGTAGGCGGCTATCTCGTACTGAAGAAGCGGGACGCATGACCGGTGGGCGGGACCCATGGCCGGTGGGCGGACGCAAGACCTGACCGGCCCGGAAGCACTCCGTCCGCTCTGCCGGGGGGCGATGCGCTCTCGTAACGACTTGGTCGGAACCGTCAAGGCCTGGATATCCTCCTAACTCTTACGGGGGCGTGCGGCCTGACGGCCTGGGCCCCGACGACAGACGAAGTCGATGGGGCTGGAGCATGATCGAGGCAGTCGGCCTGACCAAGCGCTATGGCGCGAAGACGGCCGTTTACAACCTTTCCTTCCAGGTGCGGCCGGGGGCCGTCACCGGATTCCTCGGTCCCAATGGGTCGGGCAAGTCCACCACCATGCGCATGATGCTGGGCCTGGACCGACCGACTTCCGGCCATGTCACGATCGGCGGCCACCCCTTCCGCAGTCTGCCGAACGCTCCGCGGCAGGTGGGTGCGCTGCTGGACGCGAAGGCGGTGCACGGCGGGCGCAGCGCCCGTAACCACCTCCTCTCGCTCGCCCAGCTCGCCGGCATCCCGGCCGCCCGGGTCGACGAGGTGCTCGGTGTCGTCGGTCTCCACGACGTCGCGCGGAAGCGGTCCAGGGGCTTCTCGCTCGGTATGGGCCAGCGGCTCGGCATCGCGGCGGCGCTGCTCGGCGACCCGCAGGTGCTGCTCTTCGACGAGCCCGTCAACGGACTCGACCCCGAGGGCATCCTCTGGGTCCGCAATCTGATGAAGATGCTGGCGTCGGAGGGCCGTACGGTCTTCGTGTCCAGCCATCTGATGAGCGAAATGGCACTCACCGCCGACCACCTGATCGTGATCGGTCGCGGGCAGCTGCTCGCCGACATGAGCGTCAAGGACTTCATCTCCGCCAATTCGGCCGACTTCGCCCGGGTGCGGGTCGCGGACGGTGCGCAGGAGCAGCGGGAGAAGCTGACCGCCTCGCTCACCGAGGCGGGCGGCCAGGTCATGTCGGAGCCGGACGGGGCCCTGCGGATCACCGGTCTGCGGCTGCCGCGGATCAGCGATCTGGCACACGAGTCGGACGTCCGGCTGTGGGAGCTCTCGCCGCACCAGGCCTCGCTCGAGGAGGCATACATGCGGATGACGCAGGGCGCCGTGGACTACCGCTCGACGGTGGACCAGAAGGCCGGGCTGCAGCAGCCGGTGCACGGCGGGTACGGACAGCAGCCCGGGGCGCCGCAGCCGCCGGTCCCGGAGATGCCGCAGCAGGGCTGGTACGCCCCGCCGCCGCCCGGACAGAACCCGTACGCGGGAGCTCCGGCGGCACCCGCCGCCGCGGCCCCTGCAACCCCGGCTGCGCCCGCCGCGGCCCCTGCAGACCTGACCAAGCGCGAGACCAGCGAGGACGCCCGATGACCACACCGCCGACCCCGCAGGCGCCGTACCAGCAGCAGGCCCCGGTCCCCCAGCAGAACTGGCAGGACGCATCGGCCGGGCTCTACGCCTCACCGATCCCGGTGCGCCGCGCCACCCTCGGCGACGCGCTCGCCTCCGAGTGGACCAAGATCCGTTCGGTGCGCTCCACCATGTGGACGCTCGGCGTCATGATCGTGTTGCTCCTCGGCCTCGGACTGCTCGCCGCGATCGCGGTCAATACCTCCGACGCCAACATCGGCGACACCCCGGTGCTCAGCTTCGGCTTCTTCGGAGTGCTGCTCGGTTCGATCTGTGTGATCACGCTCGGCGTGATGACCACCGCCTCCGAGTACGGCACCGGCATGATCCGTACGACGCTGACGGCCTGCCCCGACCGTGTGCGGGTACTGACCGCGAAGGCGATCGTCTTCTTCCTGCTCACCTTCGTCATCACGACCGTGACGACCGCGCTGGTCGGCGCGTTGCAGACGGCCATGCTCGACGGCGAGGCACCCACCGGTGGCGCCTGGCTGCGCGCCACTGTCGGCGTCGGCCTCTACATCGCGACGCTGGGCCTGCTCTCGCTCGCAGTCGGCGCTCTCATCCGGCACTCCGCGGGTGCGATCACGATCATGATCGGGGTGGTGCTGCTGCCGCTCGTGCTGGCCATGTTCATGTTCTCGGAGTCGCTCAGCGGCCTGCGGCAGGCGTTCTTCGAGTACTCCATCCCCAGCCAGCTCAGCGCTTTCTACGACACCTCGGTCACCGGGTCCGGGCCGTCCGGCTGGGATCCGCTGTGGATCATGCTCGGCGTCACGGCCGTGGCCCTGGCCGGTGCCTATGCGTCGCTGGAGAAGCGCGACGTCTGACCAGCCACCGGCCGCCGTTCGCCGGCCTCCGGAGCTCAGTAGCGAGGCGCGTTCCTGGACCGCTGCACCTGCGTGGTGCGGCGGTCCTTCGCGTTCCAGCAGGCCTTGTGCCAGTGCCTGCGGTCGTCGATCCCGCCGTACTCGGACCAGGCCACCATGTGTGGGACGCCGGACGGGATCTCCTGGTCGCAGCCGGGGCAGCGGTACCGCTTGCCGGCCGCGTTCGCGCCGCTCACCGGGCGGACCGACCACTCCTCGCCATGCCACAGTTCGGTGCGCCCGCCGCCGCCGTAGCGGGCCCCCGGCTCCGCTGCGCTGTCGTGGGGACTCTCGCCGCCTCGGGGGCGGTTGCGGCGCGGGGACACGTGACACCTCACGGGGCAGGCTGGGCAGTTCCCGTCAAGCGTAGGGCCATTTGGCCGAGCGAGGTGTCCCGCACCGCACAGGACGGCGTCCCGGACGGGGTGAGTTACCGGAAAATCGCAACAACTTGCCCCCGGACCGTGCCTTTGGCACGTGTCAGACGTTGTTGCCAGTAGGGGAGAGCCGCGTCGGCCGCAAGGAGGTAATTGGCGATGCGTGTGGGAACGTTCGTACTGGCAGCCCAGTTTCCGGGACAGGGGCCGGGGGAAGCGCTGCATCGCGCGATCCGGTCCACCGAGGTCGCGGAGGAATCCGGGCTCGACTCGGTCTGGCTGGCAGAACATCATTTCGTGCCGTACGGGGTCTGCCCGTCCGCCGTCACCTTGGCCGCGCTGCTGCTCGGCCGCACCCGGAGAATCCGGGTGGGTACGGCTGTGAGCGTGCTGCCGACCCAGCACCCGGTCGCGCTGGGCGAACAGGCCGCGCTGCTCCATCTCACCAGCGGCGGCAGATTCACGCTCGGCGTCGGCCGGGGCGGCCCCTGGGTGGATCTGGAGGTGTTCGGAGGGGGCCTGGAGGCGTACGAGAAGGGCTTCCCGGAGTCCCTGGAGCTGCTGCTCGACTGGCTGGGCAAACCTCGCGTGGCGGGGAGCGGGGAGCGGTACGGCTTCCGCGAGGTGGCGGTGGTCCCCCGGGCCGACGAGCTGCTCGACGTGGCCGGCGGCGAGAGCCCCGGCGGTCCCGAGGTGATCGTCGCGTGCACCTCGCCGAAGACGGTGAAGCTCGCCGCACAGAACGGTCTGCCGATGCTGCTCGGTATGCACTGCGGCGATGAGGAGAAGGCCGAGATGGTCGCCCTGTGGCGCTCCGCCGCCCTCGCCGCCGGCCACTCGCCCGAGAGCGTCCGGGAGACCGGACATGTGTCCGCAGGGGTGGCCCAGATCGCCGACCGTGCCGAGGACGCCGTGGAGACGCTCGTGAAGGCGATGCCGGGCTGGCTGCGACAGGGCCTGGACGCCCATGTGACGGTCGACGGCCGGCACCGGGTGATGCGCGACCCGGTCGCCTATACGGAGCTGCTGTGCGGCCTTCATCCGGTGGGCCCGCCCCGGCTCGCGGCCGACCGGCTCGCCGCCACCGCCGAGCGGACAGGCATCACCCGCTTCGCGCTCCTGGTGGAGGGTTCGGGAGATCTGGCGGCCACGGAGGAGAACGTAACGCGGCTGGGCACTGAAGTACTGCCGCTGCTCTCATAAACAGTCGTAAGAGGTACGGGGGCTGCCGCCCCGGAGCCAGTTGCACCTCCCGCGGCCCGGAACGGCAGCAGAAGCGTTTAGCAGTCCCGTAGTTCGGGCGACTGATTGAGCAACTGGCCCCTCACCGAGGTGAAGCGGGCCAGGCGCTCGTCGACCGAGGCGTCCAGCGGGAACACCGCGACGCGGTGGCAGTTCTGGAATGCCAGACGCACCCCGAAGTGCCGCTGCAGAGCGCCACGTATCGCATCACTCGCGAGCGCGCGCAGCAGCTGACCACGTGCCTGCTCGTCCGGCGGGGGCGTCTGGTTGTCGGCGAACTCTCCGCCGTCGACCTTCAGCTGAGCCACCAGAGAGCTGATCATCTCCCATGCGAAGGGCAGGGAGGTCCGGACGCAGTCGACGAAGTCGGCTTCGTCGACCTCGCCTCGCTCGGCCTGTTCCAACAGCGCCGGTGAGACGTCGAGCGACATGGGTTCTCCTCTCGCGACCCCGACGCCGGGCCGGGGCCTTACGGGCAGGGAAGGAGGACGGCGACGCAGCGTGCACAGACGGCGACCTCCTGCTTCCACCGTAAGGGTGCAGTCCTGGCCGCACCAGGAGATTGGGAACACAACCGGCCAATAACGAAGGGGAGCAAAGAGGGGCAAGCCCCTGGGGCCCCGGTCCGGGGCGCAGAGCGGGCGGCGGAGGGAGAATCGCGTGGAGCCCCCGTCGTCGAGTAGCGTTGCCGACCATGCGTCTCGTCATCGCCCGCTGCTCCGTGGACTACGCCGGCCGGCTCACGGCCCACCTGCCCTCCGCTCCCCGTCTGATCCTGGTGAAGGCGGACGGGAGCGTATCGATCCACGCCGACGACAGGGCGTACAAGCCCCTCAACTGGATGTCACCGCCCTGCACCCTCAAGGAGGGCGCCGACGACACCGCGGGCGTCTGGACCGTGGTCAACAAAGCGGGCGAGAAACTGATCATCACGATGGAGGAAATCCTCCATGACTCGTCCCATGAGCTGGGTGTCGACCCGGGCCTCATCAAGGACGGCGTCGAAGCACATCTGCAGGAACTCCTCGCTGACCGGATCGAGACACTCGGCGAGGGCTACACCCTGATCCGCCGTGAGTACTTCACCGCCATCGGACCGGTCGACATCCTGTGCCGGGACGCCGACGGCCGGACCGTGGCCGTGGAGCTGAAGCGGCGCGGCGACATCGACGGCGTGGAGCAGCTGACCCGCTATCTGGAGCTGCTCAACCGCGATCCCCACCTCGCCCCCGTGAAGGGCATTTTCGCGGCGCAGGAGATCAAGCCGCAGGCGCGAGTGCTGGCGACGGACCGCGGCATCGACTGTGTGGTCCTCGACTACGACGCGCTGCGCGGCATCGAGGACGACAAGCTGCGCCTGTTCTGACGTTCCGCGGACGCCGGACGTGCATGGCCCGTCCGGCGTCCGCAGAGCTCGGCTCAGGCCACGGTCGGACTGCTGTCCGCACTGGCCGCCGCTGACGACGAAGAAGAAGGCCCGCTCGCCGAGTCCGAGGTGTTCGGCGACGTCGGCGGGGTCTCGGTCGCCGAGTCCGTCGGGTCCGGGGAGTCGGTCTCCGTCGGAGTCGGGCTCGGGCTGCTCGACTTCGTCGGCGTGGACGACTTCGTCGGGCTGGACGACTTGGTCGGCTTGCCCGACGACGGCTTGTCGCTGGACGGTGTCTCCGACGACGGGGTGTCGCCCGGCCCCGTCGAGTCCGTGGACGGCGTACCGCTCACGCCAGGCGTGGCCTGGCTGCCCGACGGACCCGGCCTCACCGCGCTGCCGCTGGACGCCGTGTCTCCGGGGGTCGAGCCGTCCGTCGGTCTGTCGGCCGGGCCTCCGTCCCCGCTGTCGTCCTGGCCCGCCGACCGCTCGGTCGTGACACCCGGATTCCCCTGGGCGTCGCCTGACGGCATCCCCAGCACCACCACCGTGCCGAGCACACCGGCCAGGAGGACGCCCACGCCCACCCCGACCAGATTGCGCCGGGCCCCGCCCAGCGCTCCGAAACGGCCTCCCCGCGCGCCTGAGGCGGCTGCGGGGGCGCTCTGCCGGGACATCACCGCGGTGGCGTCCCCGTACGGCCGTGACAACGTCTGCGTCACAGCTGCCGTCGGACCGACGGGCGGCGGCACCGGCTCCTCGTACCGCGCGGCCGGCGCGTCATCGCCCACCGGGACAGGTCCGCCGGGCAGCGGCCCGCCGGAGCGGTCCTCGACCAGGGCGAGCGCGCGTCGTCCGGCCACCGCGCCGGACTTGTCGGCGAGCGCCCCACGCATGCTGATCGAGGTCTCCAGCTCCGCCCTGGCCCGGTCCGGATTGCCGGTGCAGAGTGCGAGGACGCCCAACTCATGGTGGAAGTACGCCTCTTCGGCGACCTCTCCGGCGATCCTGGCCGCCTCCTGGCCGATCCGCAGGGCCTTCTCCCAGGCGCCCCAGTGCAGTCCTGCCGCGAAGGCCGGGGAGGCGCTGCGGGCCAGCAGCACGGCCACGCTGGTCTGCCCCGCCCCGTCGCCGGGGACGAGCTGCGCCATCGCCGCGACGACCGCGTCGGCCTCGGCGGTCGCCCGTGCGGGGGTGACCGAGGGGTGCCCGGCCCACCATGCGTAGTGCTGGGCCGCCGTCCGGGCCCGGTCGATGCTGTCCTCGCCGTATCCGGCGGCCTCCAGCTGGGCGAGGACTCCGGCGGCCAGCCGGTAGCGGGGACCGGCCGGGGAGAGCAGTCCGCAGCCGGCCAGTTCACCGAGCGCGGCGTCGGCATGGGTGTCCCCGACGAGCGCCGGCAGATGCGCCTGGTGCGGCACCTCGCCGCCGAGCGCGACCGCGAATCGCAGGGTGTCGCGGGCGGGCCCGCTCAGCCGTGAGGCGAGCAGTGCGGCGGGCGCCGCGCCCTCGCCGAGGCTGGGCAGCGGTATGTGGACGCCGTCGACGTCCACGTCGTGCCCGAAGGGTGCGTCGAGGGACCTGCCGTCGAGGCCGCCGTACGCGTCGGGGTCGGTGCGCAGCATGTCGCGCTGGCGCAGCAGGGCGCCCGCCTGGACGAAGCGCAGCGGCAGCCCCTCGGACTCGAACCAGAGGTCTCCCGCCCAGTTCGCCTCCTCCTCGGTGAGCGGACGCTCCACGACCCGCTCCAGCAGGTCGACCGAGGAGCTGCGGCCGAGGCCCGCGAGGAAGACCTCTTCGAGGTGCGAGTCCGGGGTGGGTGCGGCGACATCCGGAGTCGTCGCGAACAGGAAGGCGCACTCCGGAGTGGCGTCGAGCAGCTCCTCCAGCGCGGCCTCGCCGAATTCCAGGTCGTCGAGTACGACGACGGCACCGATGCTCCGGACCTTTTCGAGGAGACCGGCGCGGTCGGGCCGGTGCAGCCGCGCGTCATGGACGGCCTCGAAGAGCCCGTACAGCAGGTCGGTGACGGTCCGCTTGTAGCCGGAGAGCCGTACGACTCCGTCCGGTGCGAGGTCCGCGCAGTCGGCGGCGACGGCGTTCAGCAGTGCCGTACGGCCGGATCCGGCCGGTCCGGTGAGCCGCACCGAGTGGCCGCGGGCCAGCAGGCGTGCCAGCCGTTCGCGCTCTTGCGCACGCTCCAGGAGGGGCAGCTGGGGGGCGGGCGGCCCCGGCGGCACGGGCGGTGCGGTGGCGCGTTCGCGGTCGGCACGCTCGGCCGCGGTGCGCCGGACCGGCGGATCGGGCTGCTCCCCCGGCGGGCACAGCTCGACCTCGCTGCCGTCGACCGGGTTGATGGTGAGGAGGTAGTCACCCGATATGAGCCGGACCACGCGTGCCTGTTGTGGCGTTTGCTGGCCGAATTCCGGAGTAATGGGGCCTCCCCTGCTCGAGCGGAGCTGAGAGCTCGGGATGGGGTCTCCCCTGCTCGAACGGAGCTGAGAGCTTGGGGAAGGATCGCTGGACGGCCGTCGCCGGCCGGTTCCCTCACCGAAGCTGTCGTTGTCCCTGCCGTACTCTTCCGGCCCCCGGTGTGTCGGGTCCATCGCCAAAGCCCCCAGACGCGTCGCGCACGATTGCCCCCTCCCGGCCTCGCACGCCCCGCTGTCGCTTCTGGTCCGGTGTCCGCCTGGTGGGTTCGTCAATCGGCGGACGGCCGAACCCTAGACCGTCGCACAGTGTCCGCGCACAGTCGGGGGGCCGCGCCGTCCGAAGCGCACTTTCTCGTGCGGATTGTGCACCTTCGGCCGTGCCGCACGGTCAAGACCCGTCCACCGGGTCGGGGCCGGACAGCCCCTACACGCGCGGCAGGGAGTCTGCGGCGATTCCGCCCTCGATGGCGAGAATGCGGTGCAGCCGGGTCGCCACCAGCAGGCGCTGCATCTGCGGCGGCACGCCACGGAGCACCAGCCGTCGTCCGGCCCGACCGGCTCGGCGGTGTGCGCCCATGATGACGCCGAGCCCGGTGGCGTCCCAGGAATCCAGCTCGGTCAGGTCGAGCACCAGGTCGCCGACTCCGTTGTCGAGGGCCGAGTGCAGGGCCGTACGGGCGTCCGCCGCGCTTCGGACGTCGAGGCGGCCCCCGACGACCAGCTCGGCGTGGTCGCCCCTGATGTGCATATGCGCTCCCCGGAATTGCCCCGTAGCAAGGTTCGTGTGTCTGTTCTGTCTCTGCCACAACTGACTGCGACAGCGACAGGGAAGTTGCCGTCTGTAAGCGAACCGATACCGAATTCACCCCGCGGAGTGACTAAGGCCCGGCGAGGGCCCACGCGGATCCACCGATCCCGGCAGACGCCCCCCGGACCTCCGGGCCCGACCGACGACAGATCAGGCAACCGGAGGACCGAAAACGATCAGTACGTGTAGAAGCCCTGCCCGCTCTTGCGGCCGATGTCACCTGCATCCACCATCCGGCGCATCAGCTCCGGTGCGGCGAACTTCTCGTCCTGGGACTCGGTGTAGATGTTGCTCGTGGCGTGCAGCAGGATGTCGACCCCGGTCAGGTCCGCCGTGGCCAGGGGGCCCATGGCGTGGCCGAAGCCCAGCTTGCAGGCGATGTCGATGTCCTCTGCCGTGGCGACGCCCGACTCGTAGAGCTTGGCAGCCTCCACGACGAGCGCCGAGATCAGCCGGGTGGTGACGAAGCCGGCCACGTCACGGTTGACGACGATGCAGGTCTTGCCGACGGACTCGGCGAACTCCCGTGCAGTGGCAAGGGTTTCGTCGCTGGTCTTGTAGCCGCGTACGAGTTCGCAGAGCTGCATCATCGGAACCGGCGAGAAGAAGTGCACACCGACGACGCGCTCGGGGC
The DNA here is from genome assembly GCF_036002945.1 of Streptomyces sp. NBC_01224. Taxonomy (NCBI): domain Bacteria; kingdom Bacillati; phylum Actinomycetota; class Actinomycetes; order Kitasatosporales; family Streptomycetaceae; genus Streptomyces; species Streptomyces sp. NBC_01224. The sequence continues at coordinate 2,950,390 of NZ_CP108529.1, forward strand.
GCTCCGTCACGGCCGCGATCTTGGTGATCGGGATCGCGGAGGTGTTGGAGGCGAGGACGGCGTCGCCCCGGACGATCTTGTCGAGGGCCCGGAAGATCTCGTGCTTGACCTCGAGCTTCTCGAAGACGGCCTCGACGACGACATCCGCGTCGGCGACCGCGTCGAGGTCGGTGGTGGTGGTGATGCGGGCCAGCGCGGCATCGGCGTCGGCCGCCTCCAGCTTCCCCTTGGAGACGAACCTGTCGTACGAGGCCTTGATGCCGTCACGGCCACGGGTCAGGGCCTCGTCGGTGACATCACGCAGCACGACGTCCCAGCCTGCCTGGGCGGAGACCTGCGCAATGCCGGATCCCATGAGTCCGGCTCCGATGACGGCGAGCTTCCTGGCCACGTCTGCACCCCTTGGTTTCTGTTCGCCTCTGCAGCTGGTCCCTGCACGGCCGGTCCTAACGGTTGTTCACATGCTCTCCGGCGGAGATTAGTACCCGTGAGGGGCCCTGTGACCACGAAGAGATGCGCGTCACGTCTCACATGACGGACATCACACCGGCAGCAGCGCTCACGGACCCGTACGACTCACCCGTCGCCGCGCACGGCGTAGTTGTGCCGCCCTCCGGCGGCGCGGCCACCGTGGCCGGCTGCGATCTGGCCGCCGACCCTGTCGGAGTGCGCCGGGCCGTCGGCTACGTGGCACAGTCCGGCGGCGTCGATCCGAATGTGACCGTGCGGGAGGAACTGGTCACCCAAGGGCGGCTCTACCGCCTGCCGAAGCCCCAAGCGACCGAGCGTGCCGAGGAGTTGGCACGCGACCTGGATCTGGTGGACCTGCTGGACCGCAGGACCGCGGCGCTCTCCGGCGGCCAGCGGCGCCGCCTCGACATCGCCATGGGGCTCACGCACCGCCCCAGGGTCCTGTTCCTCGACGAGCCGACGACAGGTCTGGACCCGGCGAGCCGCGCGGACCTCTGGGACCTGGTCCGCCGACTGCGCGACGAGCACGGCACCACGGTCTTCCTGACCACGCACTACCTCGACGAGGCGGACGCGCTCTCCGACCGGCTCGTTATCGTCGACAAGGGCGTCGTGGTGGCCGAGGGCACGCCGGGCGCGCTGAAGCTGGCGCACGGCGGCTCGATCGACGCGACCCTCCAGGACACGTTCCTCGCCATCACCGGCCGCGGTCCGGCGCCGGCCGACTCCACCCCTGTAGCCGTATAGGACGTCGAGAGACATGCTCTTGCAGGACACCGCGCTGATCTTCGGGCGCTACGCCCGCCAGACCCTGCGCTCCAAATTCCAGATCCTCTTCGGCGTGCTGATGCCGCTGCTCCACCTCCTGCTGTTCGGACCGCTCCTGACCAACCTGCCCCTGGGGTCGCGCGGCAGTTCCTGGCAGGTGCTCGTGCCCGGGCTGCTGCTTCAACTCAGCTTGTTCGGCGGCCTGTTCTCGGGATTCTCGATCATCGTCGAGAAGAACTACGGGGTCGTGGAACGGATGCGCGTCTCGCCCGTCAGCCGTCTCGCGCTGCTGCTGGGCCGGGTGCTGCGGGATGCCGCTCTGTTCGTCTTCCAGGCGGTGCTGCTGATTCTCGCCGCGCTGCTCATGGGCCTGCGGGCGCCGCTTGCCGGGGTGCTCGTCGGGTTCGCGTTCGTCGCCCTGCTGACCGTCTCCCTCGGCTCCCTGTCGTACGCGGTGGCGCTGAAGGTCGAGCGGCCGCAGGAGTTCGGCCCGATCGTGAATTCGGTCTCCATGCCGTCGATGCTGCTGTCGGGCCTGATGCTGCCGATGGCCCTCGCGCCCGGCTGGCTGGACGTCCTCTCCCATTTCATGCCGCTGCGCTATCCGGTGGACGCGATCCGGGACGCGTACATCGGTCAGTACGCCACCGCCTCCATGCTGTACGGCGCCCTGGTCGCCCTCGGCTTCGCGGCACTCGCCGTGACGGTGGGCACACGTGTCTTCCGCAGGGCCGGTGCGTAACCAGGGCCTCTCGTTTGGATCACGCCGGGCTCGCGGGGCCTGATCCAAACGAAAGACCCTAGGCTGGCCACATGGTCAATCTGACACGTATCTACACCCGCACCGGCGATCAGGGCACCACCGCCCTGGGCGACATGAGCCGGACCGCCAAGACCGATCTGCGGATCTCCGCGTACGCCGACACCAATGAGGCCAATGCCGTCATCGGTACGGCGATCGCGCTCGGGCAGCTCTCCGAGGATGTCGTGAAGGTCCTCGTCCGCGTGCAGAACGACCTGTTCGACGTGGGCGCGGATCTGTCGACGCCGGTCGTCGAGGACCCGAAGTATCCACCACTGCGGGTCGAGCAGAGTTACGTCGACAAGCTGGAGGCGGACTGCGACCACTTCCTGGAGCAACTGGAGAAGCTGCGCAGCTTCATCCTTCCGGGCGGTACGCCGGGGGCGGCGCTGCTGCACCAGGCGTGCACGGTGGTCCGGCGTGCGGAGCGGTCCACGTGGGCGGCCCTGGAGGTGCACGGTGAGGTGATGAACGCGCTGACGGCGACGTACCTCAACCGCCTCTCCGACCTGCTGTTCATCCTCGCGAGGACGGCGAACAAGGAGGTCGGCGACGTGCTGTGGGTACCTGGCGGCGAGCGGTAACGGTTGTTGTCATCAAGCGCCGGACGGGCTTGAAGATCAAGCCCGTCCGACCTCTCAGCGCCCCGCCCCCTCCCGCTTCGGGAACACCGTGTAGCTCCCCGCGACGACCACGTTGATCCCGATCACGAACAGCATCTTCTGCTGCCACGACTGCAGCGACGTCACATCCCCGTCCCCGCCCACGTACCAGATCGCCGCCTGCAGCAGCGCAAGCGCCGTCACGGCCGCGACCGTCCACCGCGCCGCGACCTTCCACTCGTGCGCCGCGCGCTCCATGCCGTACTTCGGCGGCTTCACCGGCGGCGGCCCGCCCGCGAAGCGGTGGGCGAACCGGGCGTCGACCCAGCGGATCGTGGAGTGGCCGAGCCCCACCGTGAAGCCGATGTAGACCGCGGCGAGCCCGTGCTTCCAGTCGGGCTCGGCCCCGTTCTTCAGGTCGATGGCCGTCACCACCAGCAGCACGACCTCCAGCAGCGGCTCGCACAGCAGCACGGCCGCACCCAGCCGCGGCTTCTTCGCCGGGTACCGCAGTGCGAGCCCCGCGGCCAGCAGTACCCAGAAGGCGACTTCGCAGAGGACGATCAGCGTGACGATCACAGCACTTCTCCTTCCCGTTCCCTCCAGCCTCCCGGCCGAGGTGCCCGGGATCGTCGTCGGCAGTGACGAACCGTGACTGCATACTTCGATGTACTCGTACCTCGCCCCCGGTACGGAGGTCCGCGGGGAAGCCGCCGTGTTGGATAGGAGGGTGCTCCCCTACGCCCGCCCGCACCGCCACGACGTGCTCATCGCTGCCATCGGTCTCTGCGGCGGTCTTTTCCTGTGGATGCTCGGGCTGCACATGCAGGGCAACCGGACCTTCGTCGCCCCCTGGCTCTCCCTGCTGCCGCTCGCCGTCGTCTCGGTGCTCGAACTGGTCCGTCGGACCGCCCCACAGACGGCGCTGGTCATCGGCACACTCGCGCTGGTCGCCGACCAGTTCACGGTCGGGAATCTGGCGACGGTCATGATGTTCACGGATCTGATGTACGCGGCCGTGCTGTACGGGACACCGGCCGCCGCCCGACGCATCCCGGTGACCACCTTCCTGATCACGGTCGCGGTCACCATCGGGTTCCTGGCGTGGTTCCGCAACCCCCAGGCGCTGCTCATCGGCGTCCTCACCGGGGTGGTCTCGTTCGGGCCCGCGATCACAGGGGTCAGCGTCCGCAACCACCGCGACGCCGCGGAGACCGCCAGGCTGCGCGCCGATCAGACCGCGCTGCTGGCCGAGATGGACCGTACCCAGGCGGTGACCGCCGAGCGCACCCGGATGGCCCGTGAGCTGCACGACATGGTGGCGAACCATCTCTCCGCAATCGCCATCCACTCCACCGCCGCCCTCTCCATCGACGACCCCGACACCTCGCGCGAGGCTCTGGGGGTGATCCGGGAGAACAGCGTCGACGGTCTCGCCGAGATGCGCCGGCTGATCGGGCTGCTCCGCGCCGGCGGCGCCACCCCGGAGCCGAGCGCCTCGCCGACGCTCGCCTCGCTGGACGCACTGGTCGAGCAGACCCGCACGAACGCCGCGTCGAGCGGACTGACCTGCACCTTCGAGGACACCCGCGGCGATCAGGGCCCGTTGCCCGCGCCGGTCGAGCTGGCCACCTACCGTATCGTCCAGGAGTCCCTGACGAACGCGCTCAAGCATGCCGCTCCCGGCCCGGTCGTGGTACGGATCGGGCGGGCCGGGCAGCTGTTCACGGTCGAGGTCAGCAGTGTGTACGGCCACCGTCCGGGACCGCGCGCACCCGGATCGGGGGCCGGCCTGGTGGGGATGCGGGAGAGAGTGGCGCTGCTGGGCGGAGAGATCGAGGCGGGTCCGGTGAGCACCGGCGACCGGACGAAGATCTGGCGGGTACGGGCCGAACTGCCCGTGGAGGAAGGAACCGTGAGGGCATGACGATCCGGGTTGTGGTCGCCGAGGACCAGTCGGCCGTCCGTGCGGGGCTGGTGCTCATTCTGCGCAGTGCGCCGGACATCGAAGTCGTCGGCGAGGCCGGGGACGGTGAGGAGGCGGTGCGCCTGGCCCGCGAACTACGGCCGGACCTGGTGCTGATGGACATTCAGATGCCGCGCCTCGACGGGGTGTCGGCGACCAGGCAGGTGGTGGCCGAGCAGCTCACGGATGTGCTGATGCTGACGACGTTCGATCTGGACGAATACGTCTTCGGGGCACTGCGGGCGGGAGCGGCGGGCTTTCTGCTGAAGAACGCCGATGCACACGATCTGCTCGAAGCGGTGCGCACGGTGGCGCGCGGCGAGGGGATGATCGCCCCCGCCGTGACGCGCCGCCTGATCGCGGAGTTCGCCGGAACCATCCCCGTACGGCCTGCGAGCGCGCCCGACCCTGCGGTGCTCCATGCACTCACCCGGAGGGAGCGGGAGGTGCTGGGGTGTCTCGGCGCGGGGCTGTCGAATGCCGAGATCGCGGTCCGCCTCTCGATGGCCGAGGCGACCGTGAAGACGCACGTCAGCAGAGTGCTGGGCAAACTGCAGCTACGCAGCCGCGTCCAGGCGGCGGTACTGGCACAGGAGTTGGGCATCTGAGGTTTAGCTGCGAACTTTGGTCTGGACCTCTTGACGATTGGTCCAGACCTTCCTAATCTCACCGAGCACACTGCGGTGAGTGCGCCATGACAAGGCGTGCTCAGGGCGGCGCAGGGTTTGCAGTCCACGGACCACCCCCGTTTGTCCGGACCTCACCCGAGGAGCACCGTTGAGCACTGAAACCCCCCTACGCCGGGCCCGATTCAGACTCGGGAACGGAAGAGCCACCAGATCCAGAGCGGTCGCGGGCCTCACCGCACTGCTTCTCCCGCTCGCCGCGATGGTCGGCCTGGCCTCCCCCGCCGAAGCCGCCACCTCGGCAACCGCCACGTACCTCAAGAAGTCCGACTGGGGCAGCGGCTTCGAGGGCCAGTGGACGGTGAAGAACACCGGCACCACCGCCCTCTCCTCCTGGACCATCGAGTGGGACTTCCCCTCGGGCACCACGGTCAGTTCCGCCTGGGACGCCACCGTCACCAGCTCCGGAACCCACTGGACCGCCAAGAACGTCGGCTGGAACGGCTCGGTCGCACCGGGCGCCAGCGTCTCCTTCGGCTTCAACGGCACCGGCTCCGGCGCCCCCACCGGCTGCAAGCTGAACGGCGCCTCCTGCGACGGCGGCAGCGTCCCCGGCGACAACGCCCCCTCGGCGCCGGGCACCCCCACCGCGAGCTCCATCACCGACACCTCGGCCAAACTGAGCTGGACCGCCGCGACCGACGACCACGGCATCAAGAACTACGACGTCCTGCGCGACGGCGCCGTCATCGCCACGGTCACCGGTACGACGTACACCAACACCGGTCTCACCGCGGGCACCGACTACTCGTACACCGTGCAGGCCCGTGACACCGCCGACCAGACCGGACCGGTCAGCGGCGCGGTCAAGGTCCACACCACCGGTGGCGGCGGCAACCCCGACCCCGGCACCGGCGGCAAGGTCAACCTCGGTTATTTCACCGACTGGGGTGTCTACGGCCGGAATTACCACGTCAAGAACCTGGACACCTCGGGTTCGGCCGCGAAGATCACGCACATCAACTACGCCTTCGGGAATGTGACCGGCGGCAAGTGCGCAATCGGTGACGCCTACGCCGACTACGACATGGCGTACACCGCCGACAAGTCCGTCGACGGCGTCGCCGACACCTGGGACCAGCCGCTGCGCGGCAGCTTCAACCAGCTGCGCAAGCTCAAGGCGAAGTACCCGAACATCAAGGTCCTGTGGTCCTTCGGCGGCTGGACCTGGTCCGGCGGCTTCGGTGAGGCCGCGAAGAACCCGGCCGCGTTCGCCCAGTCCTGCTACAACCTGGTCGAGGACCCCCGCTGGGCCGATGTCTTCGACGGCATCGACATCGACTGGGAGTATCCCAACGCCTGTGGTCTGACCTGCGACACCAGCGGTCCGGCCGCCCTGAAGGGAATCACCTCGGCGCTGCGCACCAAGTTCGGCAACAACAACCTGGTGACGGCCGCCATCACCGCCGACGCCTCCACCGGTGGCAAGATCGACGCCACCGACTACGCGGGCGCCGCCCAGTCCCTGGACTGGTACAACGTGATGACGTACGACTTCTTCGGCGCCTGGGACGCGAAGGGCCCGACCGCCCCGCACTCCCCGCTCACCTCCTACAGCGGCATCCCGCAGGCCGGCTTCAACTCCGCCGACGCCATCGCCAAGCTGAAGGCCCAGGGCGTCCCGGCCTCGAAGCTGCTGCTCGGCATCGGTTTCTACGGCCGCGGCTGGACCGGCGTCACCCAGGACGCGCCCGGCGGCACCGCCACCGGTGCGGCCCCCGGTACGTACGAAGCGGGCATCGAGGACTACAAGGTCCTGAAGACCAGTTGCCCGGCCACCGGCACGATCGCCGGTACGGCGTACGCACGCTGCGGCACCAACTGGTGGAGCTACGACACCCCGGCCACCATCGCGTCCAAGATGACCTGGGCGAAGGGCCAGGGCCTGGGAGGCGCGTTCTTCTGGGAGTTCAGTGGTGACACCACCAACGGTGAACTCGTGAGCGCGATCAACAACGGTCTGAAGTAACCCCCACTCAGTACCGCGCACAACCCCGGAAAGCCGCCGGGGAGACAGGTCCGCCCCCTGTCTCCCCGGTTTTTCGTCGGCTGCCGTACGGGCCTGAGGCCACGTCGTACGGACCTCGGGCTCAGGCCACGTTCACCCTCTGGCCGGGCGGAGCCGCCTCCAGCCAGGCAAGGAATCCGGTCAGCGCGTCCTCGCTCATGGCCAGCTCCAGGCGGGTCCCACCATGGAGACAGCCGAGCACCACGGCATCGGACAGGAGCGCCAGTTCCTCCTCGCCCTCGGGCAGTCGACGGGCGACCACCTCGATCGCGGAACGCTCCAGGACCCGGCGGGGGCGAGGAGCGTACGAGAAGACCCGGAACCAGTCGATCCGGTCGCCGCTGTACCGGGCGACCCCGTACACCCAGCCCTTGCCCGAGAGATCGGGTTCCTCCGGCACATTCCATCGCAGGCTGCAGTCGAAGGTCCCACCGGAGCGCTGAATCAGCCGCCGGCGCAGACCGAAGACGAAGAGACCAACCGCGATCAGCGCGACGACCAGCCCGCCCACCCACAGCGCGAGGAACATCTCCACCGACCTCCTCGCGTCGTCGAGTAACGGATACCACCAGAACTGCACCTGCATCGCCTCAGCCGCGGCACGGTCTGGAGTGGTCTCCAGCTCGGGCCGCGGCTGAGGGTAAAGCTACGTGTCGCGGTGCGCTAGCGCACCGCCACCGCACGCAGTCGCACTTCGGCGCGCCGCTCGGAGGCGGCGTCTGTGTCCGACTTCGCACGCTCCAGCGCACGCTCGGCGCGCTGGACATCGATCTCGTCCGCCAGCTCCGCGATCTCCGCGAGCAGCGAGAGCTTGTCGTCCGCGAACGAGATGAAACCGCCGTGCACAGCGGCGACCACGGTCCCGCCGTCGCTCGTACGGATCGTCACCGGGCCCGATTCCAGCACACCCAGAAGCGGCTGGTGACCGGGCATGACGCCGATGTCGCCGGACGTGGTGCGCGCGACGACCAGGGTGGCCTCGCCGGACCAGACACTGCGGTCCGCGGCGACCAGCTCGACGTGCAGCTCAGCAGCCAAGGGTGGCTCCTCGGGTCACCACCCGGCCGTTCATGCCGGGTGTTGGGTCAATTCTACGGGGCGTGGTGAGGGGGACGGGACGCACCCGCCCCCCCTCGGTGAGCCATGGGCTCAGGAGACGCCGAGCTCCTTGGCGTTGGCCTTGAGGTCCTCGATGCCACCGCACATGAAGAACGCCTGCTCCGGGAAGTGGTCGTACTCACCGTCGGCGATCGCGTTGAACGCGGCGATCGACTCGTCGAGCGGAACGTCCGAACCGTCCACGCCCGTGAACTGCTTGGCGACGTGGGTGTTCTGGGACAGGAAGCGCTCGATGCGACGGGCGCGGAAGACCGTGAGCTTGTCCTCCTCGCCGAGCTCGTCCATACCGAGAATGGCGATGATGTCCTGGAGGTCCTTGTACTTCTGCAGGATTCCCTTGACCCGCATGGCGGTGTCGTAGTGGTCCTGCGCGATGTAACGCGGGTCCAGGATCCGGGACGTGGAGTCCAGCGGGTCCACGGCCGGGTAGATGCCCTTCTCGGAGATCGGACGGGAGAGAACCGTCGTCGCGTCGAGGTGGGCGAAGGTGGTGGCCGGGGCCGGGTCGGTCAGGTCGTCCGCGGGGACGTAGATCGCCTGCATCGAGGTGATCGAGTGACCGCGGGTCGACGTGATGCGCTCCTGCAGCAGACCCATCTCGTCGGCCAGGTTCGGCTGGTAACCCACCGCGGACGGCATACGGCCGAGCAGGGTGGACACCTCGGAGCCGGCCTGGGTGTACCGGAAGATGTTGTCGATGAAGAAGAGCACGTCCTGCTTCTGCACATCACGGAAGTACTCCGCCATGGTCAGACCGGCCAGCGCCACACGAAGACGCGTGCCCGGCGGCTCGTCCATCTGACCGAAGACAAGCGCCGTCTTGTCGATGACGCCCGAGTCGGACATTTCCTCGATGAGGTCGTTGCCCTCACGGGTACGCTCACCGACGCCCGCGAACACCGACACACCGTCGTGGTTGTTGGCGACGCGGTAGATCATTTCCTGGATCAGAACGGTCTTGCCGACACCGGCACCACCGAACAGGCCGATCTTTCCACCCTTGACGTACGGGGTGAGAAGGTCGATGACCTTGACGCCGGTCTCGAACATCTCGGTCTTGGACTCGAGCTGGTCGAAGCTGGGCGCCTTGCGGTGGATCGGCCAGCGCTCGGTGACCTCGGCCGAGGCCTCGGGCTTGTTCAGGATCTCGCCAAGGGTGTTGAACACCTTGCCCTTGGTGATGTCGCCGACGGGAACCGTGATACCGGCGCCCGTGTCGGTCACCGGGGCCTGGCGGACCAGACCGTCGGTGGGCTGCATCGAGATCGCGCGGATCACACCGTCACCGAGGTGCTGGGCGACCTCGAGCGTCAGCTTCTTGAGCTTGCCGTCCTCGGCCGGGTCGGCCACCTCGACGGTCAGCGCGTTGTAGATCTCCGGCATCGCGTCGACGGGGAACTCCACGTCGACGACCGGGCCGATGACCCGGGCGACGCGGCCCGTGGCAACGGCCGTCTCAACTGTGGTCGTCATTACTTGTCACTCCCCGCGGTCGCGTCGGCCAGCGCACTGGCACCACCGACGATCTCGCTGATTTCCTGGGTGATTTCGGCCTGGCGGGCCGCGTTGGCAAGCCGGGAGAGGCTCTTGATGAGCTCACCGGCGTTGTCGGTGGCCGACTTCATCGCGCGGCGGCGGGCAGCGTGCTCGGAAGCAGCGGCCTGCAGCAGCGCGTTGTAGATCCGGCTCTCGACGTACCGCGGAAGCAGGGCGTCGAGGACGTCCTCCGCCGACGGCTCGAAGTCGAAGAGCGGCAGGATCTCGCCCTTGCCGTCCTCCTCCTTCGCGGCGCCGAGGCTGAGCGGCAGCATCCGGTTGTCCACCGGGTTCTGCGTCATCATCGACACGAACTCCGTGAAGACGATGTGCAGCTCGTCCACGCCGCCCTCGGCGGTCTCCTTGGTGACCGCTTCGATCAGCGGGGCCGCGGCCCGCTTCGCATCCGCGTACGTCGGGCTGTCGGTGAAGCCCGTCCACGAATCCTCGATCTTGCGCTCGCGGAATCCGTAGTAGGCGACACCCTTGCGGCCGATCACATACGTGACGACCTCCTTGCCCTCACCGCGGAGCCGCTCGGTCAGTCGCTCCGCGGCCTTGATGGCGTTGGAGGAGTAACCGCCGGCCAGACCGCGGTCGCTCGTGACGAGCAGGACCGCGGCCCGCGCCGGAGCGTCTGCCTCGGTGGTCAGCGGGTGCTTGGTGGTGGAGCCGGTCGCCACCGCGGTCACCGCGCGGGTGAGCTCGGTCGCGTACGGCGTCGACGCCGCCACCTGGCGCTGCGCCTTGACGATGCGCGCTGCGGCGATCATCTCCATCGCCTTGGTGATCTTCTTCGTGGCGGTGACGGAGCGAATGCGGCGCTTGTAAACGCGAAGCTGAGCGCCCATCGATCAGCCCTCGCCCAGCAGCTTGCCGTCCGAGGTCTCGAACTGCTGCTTGAAGGCGGCGACCGCGTCGGCAATCGCCTGCAGCGTGTCGTCGGACATCTTGGCGCCCTCGGCGATGCTGGTCAGGAGGTCCTTGCGCTCACGGCGCAGGTACTCCAGCAGCTCGCTCTCGAAGCGACGGATGTCCTCGACCGGGACGTCATCCATCTTGCCGTTGGTGCCGGCCCAGATGGAGACGACCTGCTCCTCGACCGGGTACGGCTGGTACTGCGGCTGCTTCAGCAGCTCGACCATGCGCTTACCGCGCTCCAGCGACGCCTTCGAAGCCGCGTCCAGGTCGGAACCGAAGGCGGCGAACGCCTCCAGCTCGCGGTACTGGGCGAGGTCGACACGGAGTCGGCCGGAGACCTGGCGCATGGCCTTGTGCTGGGCGGAGCCACCGACACGGGAGACCGAGATACCGACGTTCAGGGCCGGACGCTGGCCGGCGTTGAACAGGTCGGACTCAAGGAAGCACTGGCCGTCGGTGATGGAGATGACGTTGGTCGGGATGAACGCCGACACGTCGTTCGCCTTGGTCTCGACGATCGGGAGGCCCGTCATCGAACCGGCGCCCATCTCGTCGGAGAGCTTCGCGCAGCGCTCCAGCAGACGCGAGTGCAGGTAGAAGACGTCGCCCGGGTAGGCCTCGCGGCCCGGCGGACGGCGCAGCAGAAGCGACACGGCGCGGTAGGCGTCGGCCTGCTTCGAGAGGTCGTCAAAGATGATCAGGACGTGCTTGCCCTGGTACATCCAATGCTGACCGATGGCCGAACCGGTGTACGGCGCCAGGTACTTGAAGCCGGCCGGGTCGGACGCCGGTGCGGCGACGATGGTCGTGTACTCGAGCGCGCCGGCCTCTTCCAGGGCACCACGCACGGAGGCGATGGTGGAACCCTTCTGACCGATGGCGACGTAGATGCAGCGCACCTGCTTGTTCACGTCGCCCGAGCGCCAGTTGTCGCGCTGGTTGATGATCGTGTCGACGGCCAGAGCGGTCTTACCCGTCTGACGGTCACCAATGATCAGCTGACGCTGGCCGCGGCCGATCGGCACCATGGCGTCGACGGCCTTGTAGCCGGTCTGCATCGGCTCGTGCACCGACTTACGGACCATGACGCCAGGGGCCTGCAGCTCGAGGGCGCGGCGGCTGTCGGTCGCGATCTCGCCGAGACCGTCGATCGGGTTGCCGAGCGGGTCGACGACGCGGCCGAGGTAACCCTCGCCGACGCCGACGGAGAGCACCTCACCGGTGCGCTGCACCGGCTGGCCCTCTTCGATGCCGCTGAACTCGCCGAGGACGATCGCACCGATCTCGCGCTCCTCGAGGTTGAGGGCGAGACCGAGGGTGCCGTCCTCGAACTTCAGCAGCTCGTTCGCCATGGCCGAGGGAAGACCCTCGACCTTCGCGATGCCGTCGCCGGCAACGCTGACCGTACCGACCTCCTCGCGCGAGGCCGCGTCCGGCTTGTACGACTGGACAAAGTTCTCCAGCGCGTCCCGGATCTCCTCCGGCCGGATCGTGAGCTCCGCCATCTGGGTTCCCTGCTCTCCTTGTTGGGCCCGAAGTTTCTTAAGGGGGTCTGGGGGCCGACCCCCAGGAATCTTCTGCAATTTCTGCACGGCCCAACCGGGCCGCTGGTCTTGCTCTGTTCTGTTGCTGCGCTGCGCTCGTCAGCCGGCCATGCGACGGGTCGCCTCGTCGAGGCGCTCCGCGATGGTGCCGTTGATGACCTCGTCACCGACCCACACCGCGATCCCGCCGAGGACCGTGGGGTCCACATCGAGATTCAGGTGCATCGGCCGTCCGTAGATCTTCGCCAGTGCGGCGCCGAGACGCTGCTTCTGCTGATCGCTCAGCGGCACTGCCGAGGTGACCACGGCGACCATGCGGTCCCGGCGCTCCGCGGCAAGCTTGGAGAGGGACTCGAGTCCCGCTTCCAGGCTACGTCCACGCGGCTGGGTGACAAGCCGCACGACGACGCGCTCGGTGGTGGGCCGTGCCTTGCCGCCGAGCAGGCTGCGCAGCAGCTCGCTCTTGGCGACGGTGGACGCGGACCGGTTGGTGAGCGCGGCGCGCAGCTCCTTGTCGGAGGCGACGATCCGGCCGAACCGGAACAGCTCGTCCTCGACGTCGTCGAGGTCTCCACTGCGCTGGGCGGCGGTGAGGTCTGCGATGTTCGCCAGTTCCTCGACCGAGTCGACCAGGTCACGCGACTGCGACCAGCGGGAGCGGACCATGCCGGAGATCAGGTCGACGGTCTCGCCGCCCACCTGACCGCGCAGCAGCCGTCCGGCCAGCTCGGCCTTGGCCTCGCCGGCCTGCGACGGGTCGGTCAGGACCCGCCGCAGTGAGACCTCGCGCTGGAGCAGCGCCGTTACGGCGGCCAGCTCCTCGGCGAGCTTCGCCGCGTCGACCGACGTGTTGTCGGTCAGCGCGTCGAGACGCTCACGTGCGGCAGCCAGTGCCTCGCGGCTCGCGCCGTTCATCGGACAGCCTCGGCCTTCGCCTCGAGCTCGTCGAGGAAACGGTCGACGGTGCCGCTCTGCCGGGCGTGGTCCTCGAGGGACTCGCCGACGAGCTTGCCGGCCAGGTCGGTGGCGAGCTTGCCCACGTCCTGGCGCAGCGCGGAAGCCGCGGCCTTGCGGTCGGCCTCGATCTGGGCGTGGCCGGCAGCGATGATCTCCTCGCGCTGCCGCTGGCCTTCCGCCCGCATCTCCTGCAGGATCACGGCGCCCTGCTCCTGCGCCTCCTGGCGCAGACGAGCGGCTTCGTGGCGGGCCTCGGCGAGCTGAGCCTTGTACTGCTCAAGCACGCTCTGGGCCTCGGTCTGGGCCGCATCGGCCTTTTCGATACCGCCTTCGATGGCCTCGCGGCGCTCTTCCAGAACCTTGTTGATGTTCGGGAGGAGCTTCTTGGCGAGGAAGCCGAAGACGATGACAAAGGCGATGAAGCCAATGACGAGCTCAGGGATCGGCGGGAAGAGCGGGTTTTCCGGCTCCCCTGCCGCGAGCTGAACCAGAGGGTTCACGTCAGTGCCTTCCGTCGAATGGGCTGTTCGCGACCGGTCAGGAGGTCGGGTAGACGAACGGCATGACCAGACCGATCAGGGCGAGCGCCTCACAGAAGGCGAAGCCGAGAATCTGGTTGGCGCGGATGAGACCGGCAGCCTCGGGCTGACGGGCGAGCGCCTGGGTGCCGTTACCGAAGATGATGCCGACGCCGACGCCGGGGCCGATCGCGGCGAGGCCGTAACCGATGGAGCCGAGGTTGCCCTTGATTTCGACGCTGGTGGCGGCGAGGGTCTGGAGAGCAGACATGCCGGTTCTTCCTTCTCTTTCTTGGTCCGGTGGGGGTTGGCCACCGGGTGCTTCAGGAGGTGGGGTGCTCAGTGGCCCTTGGCGAGAGCGCCCTGGATGTAGCTGCAGGTCAGCAGGACGAACACATAGGCCTGGACAGCTTGGATGAAGAGCTCGAAGGCGGTCATCACGATGACCATCACGAACGAGACACCCGCGTAGGCGAAGCCGATGCCGTTGAGCAGGTACCAGCTGGCGATCGTGAAGAGCAGCAGCAGCGTGTGGCCCGCGAACATGTTGGCAAAGAGCCGGACGGCGTGCGTGAACGGCCTGACGAGCAGGTTCGAGAAGAGCTCGATGGTCATCGAGAGCGGCAGGACCGCGCCGAGGCTCTTGTCGTAGCCCGTGAAGTTCTTGAAGGCTCCGACGAAACCGTGCTTCTTGAAGGTCAGGCTGACCCACAGGACGTACACGATGGCGGCGAGCGCGGCCGGGTACGCAATGATCGCCGTCACGGGGAACTGGGCGACCGGAATGATGGACCAGAGGTTCATCATCCAGACGAAGAAGAACAGAGAGACCACAAGCGGGACGTACTTCTCGCCCTCGCGCTTGCCGATCGTCTCGTAGACGACACCTCTGCGTACGAAGTCGTAGCCGGCCTCGGCCACCATCTGCAGCTTGCCCGGAACCAGCTTCGGCTTGGCGAAAGCCGCCCAGAAGAAGCCGACGATGATGATCGAGCCGAGCAGCGCCAGCAGCATCGTCTTGTTGAAGTACAAGTTGCTGTCCCCGTTGCCCCAGAGGGGCTCGAACAGGAACGAGTGCAGGCCGGGAGCCGGGAAACCACAACCGGAGAAGATGTGGCAATCGGTCTCGAAGGCGAGCACCTGTGTCGGGTCAGCACTCACCGCGGGCTCCTTCAGCGTGGCGCATAGGTACGGCAACCTCGTTGTGTCGGCGCGGCGCGCAGCCGCGGTTCGGCACTGGACTGGTGTATCGGATGTGTGGGCGGCAGTCAGGCATTGAGCCTCGCGATCGAGCAGGCGTCAGCTCACATGCCCGCGCCCGCAGTGCCGCAGTTGGAACCGGACGATAGCAGGGTCGTGAACCCGCGTTTATCCCGCCCCTACCCTTCACGACTTCGACCCCGTGTTCTTGGGCTTTTCACCCTTGTCGGCCTCGGGTTCGACGTAAAGGATCTTGGCCTTCATGTGTGCGCGCGCCTGTGCGGCGATCCACACGAGCGTGGTCGCGACCAACGTGATCGCAAAGGCCTTCGGGTTGAACATCGTGGTGTTCTTGAAGGCCGCGACGAAGATGAACAGCAACAGGAGCTGTGCCGTGTAGAGCATCAGCCCCATCGCCTGGAACAGCTGCGGGAAGGACTTGGCGGTCCGTTGCAGGACCACGAGTCCGACCCCCATGAAGAGAATCACCACGATCGTCGCGACGACCGCACCCAGGGCTCCCTTGCCGCCGGCCACGCCACCACTGATCGCGGCGGCAACAGCACCGGCGACGGCGGTGGGTACGGCGGTTTGGAGGAGACTCCGGGCGTCGTTGGACGGCATGGCGGCAGCTCCGCTTGCAGGGGGTGGGCAGTGTGTCGTCATGGACGAGCGTAGGCCCGGTCCGAGTCGATGCCTCGGGCCGACGGACCGTGCTACTCAGGTCCTTCGGCTCTGTCACCGGGCTTCGTGAACGGTATCACAAACTATTTGATGAGGTCTTTACCAAGAAAGTGTGCTTGCTGTCACACATGAGAGTGAATCTGCGCGTGTGAGCAAGGCAACTCGAAAAATTGTCTGGTATTGCCCCTCGATGACCGAATCGTCAGTGCGGGGAATCGGCCTTATCTCTGTCCGAAAAACGCGAACGGGGGCCGATGGCAGTCGCCCCGTTGACGCCGGAGACTCCCACGACGATCGGGGCCCGCTCCCGGAGCTCGCTCCCCTCCTGCCCCATCTGCGCTTCCAGCGGCCCCTGTTGGGCCTCGTGCGCAGATGAGGGTTCCGCCTCGGGCACCTCGCCCTCGCTGCGGCGTCGGCGGTAGCGGGGCGGTACGAAGCGTTCCGCCCAGTACGGCGCCCGCGGGGTGAAGCGGGGCATCAGCAGCAGTACGAGGCCCAGCGCGCTCAGCCCCATGATCACCAGCACGATCCACAGGGACGCCGAGTGCACGGAGTAGCCGACCGCGCCGAAGGCGATCAGGGCCGACCAGAAGTACATGATCAGCACGGACCTGCTGTGCGAATGGCCGATCTCCAGCAGCCGGTGGTGCAGATGGCCGCGGTCCGCCGCGAACGGCGACTGGCCGTTCCACGTGCGCCGCACGATCGCCAGCACCAGGTCGGCGGCCGGGATCGCGATGATGGTCAGCGGCAGCAGCAGCGGGATGAAGACCGGCAGCATCGCGTGGGTGGCCTCGCGCTCACTGCCGGCGAAGAGCTTCATCGTGTCCGGGTCGACCTGTCCGGTGACCGAAATCGCACCGGCCGCGAGCACCAGGCCGATCAGCATAGAACCCGAGTCGCCCATGAAGATGCGGGCCGGATGCATGTTGTGCGGCAGAAAGCCCAGGCACATGCCCATCAGAATCGCCGTGAAGAGCGTCGCGGGGGCTGCCGCCTCGATCATGTGCCCGTACCAGAGCCGGTACGTGTACAGGAAGAACGCGGCGGAGGCGATGCACACCATGCCCGCCGCGAGACCGTCCAGGCCATCGACGAAGTTGACCGCGTTGATGGTGATGACGACGAGGGCGACCGTGAGCAGCGTTCCCTGCCACTGGGTGAGCGCGACGGTGCCGACGCCGGGGATCGGCAGCCACAGAATCGTCAGGCCCTGGATGACCATGACCGCGGCGGCGATCATCTGCCCGCCGAGCTTGATCAGTGCGTCGATCTCGAACTTGTCGTCCAGAACACCGATCAGCCAGATCAGCGCGGCCCCGGAGAGCAGCGCCTGCGGTTCGTTGGAGAGCTGGAAGACGCTGTCGAGGTTGTACAGATGGTCCGCGACGATCAGTCCGGCGCACAGTCCGCCGAACATGGCGATGCCACCGAGCCTCGGTGTCGGTTCTCGGTGGACGTCACGCGCACGGATCGCGGGCATCGCCCCGACCGCGATGGCGAACTTGCGCACCGGGCCGGTCAGCAGATAGGTAACCGCGGCCGTGACACAGAGCGTCAGCAGGTAATCACGCACGGGCTGCCCCATAGATTTCGCCGGCCATCTCAGCCCACACTTTAACTACGTCGGGCTCATGGTCGAGGACACGGAGGCCGGGCCGATGGTTGCACGGAGCACGTCTACCCCGGATAGGGCGGATATTTCCGGGCCAGTTCCTGAACCTCCGCGCGGATGTCGCCCTCCTCACGTACCGCCGCTCCGACGAGCACCGCCAGCCGTGCCATGTCGGCGTCGTCCATGCCCTGGGTGGTGACGGCCGCGGTTCCGAGTCTGATGCCCCGGGCGTCCCCGTACGGAAGCGCACAGGTGTCCAGCACCAGGCCCGCCCCTGCCAGCCGGGTGCGGGCAGTGGGTCCGTCGACGCCCATCGGAGCCGGGTCCGCGACGATCAGGTGGGTGTCCGTGCCGCCCGTGGTGACCTCGAAGCCCTCGGCCTCCAGACCTGCGGCCAGCACCCGGGCATGGGCCACCACCCGATGGGTGTACGCGGCGAACGCCTCAGTGGCCGCCTCCCCGAACGCGACGGCCTTCGCGGCCACCGTATGCATCTGCGCGCCGCCCTGGGTGAACGGGAAGACCGCCCGGTCGATCCGCTCGGCCAGCTCCGCACCGCACAGGATCATCCCGCCGCGCGGACCGCGCAGCACCTTGTGCGTGGTCGCGCAGACCACGTCGGCGTACGGGACGGGGCTCGGCGCCGCTCCCCCGGCGATCAGCCCCATCGGATGCGCGGCGTCGGCGATGAGATAGGCGCCCACCTCGTCGGCGATCTCCCGGAACAGTTCGTAGTCGGGATGGCGGGGGTACGAGATCGAGCCGCTGACGATCGCCTTGGGGCGGTGCGCACGGGCCAGGGTGCGCACCTGCTCGTAGTCGATCAGGCCGCTCTCGGAGTCCACCCCGTAGCCGACGAACTCGAACCAGCGGCCGGAGAAGTTGGCGGGCGAGCCATGGGTGAGATGCCCGCCGTACGGGAGTCCCATCGCGAGCACCGTGTCGCCGGGGCGCAGCAGTGCCGCGTACGCGGCGAGGACGGCGGAGGAGCCGGAGTGCGCCTGGACGTTGGCGTGTTCGGCGCCGAAGAGCGAGGTGGCCCGCCGGCAGGCGATGCGTTCGGCGGCGTCGGCCTGCTCGCAGCCGCCGTGGTAGCGGGCGCCGGGGTAGCCCTCGGCGTACTTGTTGGCGAGCGGTGAGCCGAGGGCGGCGAGGACCGCGGGCGAGGTGAAGTTCTCGGCGGCGATCAGCTGCAGGGTGCTCGACTGCCGGTGCAGCTCCTCCAGCAGCACGGCGGCGATCTCCGGGTCCTCCCGGAGCAGGGCGCCGAAATCCTGCGGCAGGGCGGCCTGGGCGGCGAGGGTGGGTGCGGCAGGAGTGGTGACCGGCATCTGACGGCTCCGGGCCTGGGGAGGGGTGCGTTGACTCACCACCAATGTAGGCCCGTGACGGGCCCCCTGCCTGCTGTGCGGCGACACCGTACACCCGTTGGGCCCCCTGGTACCCGGCCCGTGTGTACGGCCGTCAGAGTGGCGCCGGCGCGAGGTTCAGTGCGGGGCGGGTACGCCGGTCAGTGCGGTGACGACCGGGTCGAGGGCCTGGTTGATCTCGTCGCCGATGGACCGGAAGAACGTGATCGGGGCGCCGTACGGGTCGTACACCTCGTCGGCCTCGGCGGTGGGGGCCAGCAGCCAGCCGCGCAGCGCGGCCGCGGCACGGACCAGTGCGCGGGCGCGCTCGACCACACCCTCGTCGCGCGGGTCGGGCAGCGTGGCGTGGTCTATGGCCCGGACCAGCCGGGTGAATTCCTTGAGGGTGAAGGTCCGCAGGCCGGCCGAGTGCCCCATCGAGATCACTTGTGCCCGGTGGTCGCGGGTGGCGGTGAGCACCAGGTCGGCACGGATCACGTGCTCGTCGAGCAGTTCCCGGCCGACGAAGCCGGTGGTGTCGGCGCCGAAGTCGGCGAGGACGATCTCGGCGTTGGCCTCCATGGGGGCGCCTTCGTGGCCCCAGGTGCCCGCACTCTCCACGATCAGTCCGCCGCTGAGTGGATCGCCGAGGCGGTCCACCAGGGCGTGCCGGGTCAGCCGCTCGGTGATCGGTGAGCGGCAGACATTGCCGGTGCTGACGTGGAGGATGCGGAAAGTGTCGGCCTGCCCCGCTATGCCACGCCCCTCAGGGGCGGTCAATTGGCCACCTCGAGGTCGGGTACCACCTTGCGGAGTTCCTCGACGGAGAGCGCACCGGCGCGCAGCAGTACGGGGACCTTGCCGGTCACATCGACGATCGACGAGGGCACGATGCCGGGCGTCGCGCCGCCGTCGAGGTAGACGGAGACGGAGTCGCCGAGCATCTCCTGGGCGGCGTCGCAGTCCTCGGGGGCCGGGTGTCCGGTGAGGTTGGCGCTGGAGACGGCCATCGGGCCGACCTCGGTGAGCAGCTCGATGGCGACCGGGTGCAGCGGCATCCGGATCGCGACGGTGCCGCGGGTGTCCCCGAGGTCCCACTGCAGCGACGGCTGGTGCTTGGCGACGAGCGTGAGGGCGCCGGGCCAGAAGGCGTCGACGAGCTCCCAGGCCTGCTCGGAGAAGTCGGTGACCAGTCCGTGCAGGGTGTTCGGGGAGCCGATCAGGACGGGCGTCGGCATGTTGCGGCCGCGGCCCTTGGCGTCCAGCAGGTCGGCGACGCCCTCGGAACTGAAGGCGTCCGCACCGATCCCGTACACGGTGTCGGTGGGCAGCACGACCAGTTCGCCGCGGCGGACGGCCGACGCGGCCTCACGCAGACCCGTCGTACGGTCGGTCGCGTCGTTGCAGTCGTATCGCCGTGCCATCAGCCGGCCTCCTCAAGCATGTACGGGTATGGCGGGTACGGGTCGTGCGGGTGGTGGCCGCCGGTCACGGCATGGCCTTGCGGGCCGTGGCGAACCGCGGCCGGTTGTTCAGGTCGGGATGGTCGGCCGCATCGGCCCAGCCGCGTTCCTCGGTGAAGATCCACGGCACCTGGCCGCCCTGGGTGTCGGCGTGCTCGATGACGACCAGGCCGCCGGGGCGCAGCAGGCGGTGTGCGGTGCGTTCGATGCCGCGGATGGTGTCGAGGCCGTCCTCGCCGGAGAAGAGGGCCATCTCCGGGTCGTGGTCACGGGCCTCGGGCGCCACGTACTCCCATTCGGTGAGCGGGATGTACGGCGGGTTGGAGATGACCAGGTCGACCTGGCCGTCGAGTTCGGGAAGGGCCGTGAGCGCGTCTCCGTGATGGACGGTGACCCGCGACCCCTCGGCGTTCTTCCTGGTCCACTTCACGGCGTCGTCGGAGAGCTCGACGGCGTGCACGCGCGAGCGGGGAACCTCCTGCGCCATGGCCAGGGCGATGGCGCCCGATCCGCTGCAGAGGTCGACGATGAGCGGCTCGACGACATCCATCGCGCGGACGGCGTCTATCGCCCAGCCGACGACCGATTCGGTCTCCGGGCGGGGGACGAAGACACCGGGTCCGACCTGGAGCTCCAGGTAGCGGAAGAAGGCGCGTCCGGTGATGTGCTGCAGCGGTTCGCGGGCCTCGCGGCGGGCGATGGCCTCCCAGTAGCGGGCGTCGAAGTCGGCGTCCGGCACATGGTGCAGCTCGCCCCGCTTGACGCCGTGCACGAACGCGGCGAGCTCCTCCGCGTCGAATCGCGGTGAAGGGACACCGGCGTCGGCCAGCCGCTGGGTGGCCTGGGCCACCTCGGCGAGCAGCAGGTTCATCGCGGTTCTCCGTACGGGGTTACGGGCGGGGCGGACTCGGTCTTATGCGGCGGCGAGCTTGGCGGCGGAGTCGGCGTCGACACAGGCCTGGATCACGGAATCCAGGTCGCCGTCGAGCACCTGGTCCAAGTTGTACGCCTTGAAGCCGACGCGGTGGTCCGAGATCCGGTTTTCCGGGAAGTTGTACGTACGGATCTTCTCGGAACGGTCGACCGTACGCACCTGGCTGCGTCGTACGTCCGAAGCCTCCTGCTCGGCGGCTTCCTGGGCGGCCGCGAGCAGTCGCGAACGCAGGATACGCATGGCCTGCTCCTTGTTCTGGAGCTGGCTCTTCTCGTTCTGGCAGGAGGCGACGACACCGGTCGGCAGGTGTGTGATGCGGACCGCCGAGTCCGTGGTGTTGACGGACTGGCCACCGGGGCCCGAGGAGCGGTAGACGTCGATACGGAGATCGTTGGCGTGGATCTCGACGTCGACCTCCTCGGCCTCGGGTGTGACGAGCACACCGGCGGCCGAGGTGTGGATACGGCCCTGGGACTCGGTGGACGGCACCCGCTGCACGCGGTGCACCCCGCCCTCGTACTTCAGCCGGGCCCACACGCCCTG
Organism: Streptomyces sp. NBC_01224; assembly: GCF_036002945.1. Lineage (NCBI taxonomy): Bacteria > Bacillati > Actinomycetota > Actinomycetes > Kitasatosporales > Streptomycetaceae > Streptomyces > Streptomyces sp. NBC_01224. Next base: position 2,972,076 of record NZ_CP108529.1, read on the forward strand.
GCCGGGCTCGGTGGCGCCGTTGCCGCCCTTGGTCTTCACGGCGACCTGGACGTCCTTGTAGCCGCCGAGCTCGGACTCGGTGGAGTCGATGATCTCGGTCTTCCAGCCGACGCGCTCGGCGTAGCGCAGATACATCCGCAGCAGATCGCCGGCGAACAGGGCGGACTCGTCGCCGCCCGCGCCCGCCTTGATCTCCAGGAGCACGTCCTTGTCGTCGCTGGGGTCGCGCGGGACCAGGAGGAGGCGGAGCTTCTCGGTGAGCTCTTCGCGCTGCTTCTCCAGGTCCTTGACCTCGGCCGCGAAGTCGGGGTCGTCGGCGGCGAGCTCGCGCGCCGTCCCGATGTCGTCCCCTGTCTGCTTCCAGGAGCGGTACGTGCCGACGATCGGGGTCAGCTCGGCGTAGCGCTTGTTGAGCCTGCGCGCGTTGGCCTGGTCGGCGTGGACCGCCGGGTCCGCGAGCTTCTTCTCAAGATCGGCCTGTTCACCGATCAGTTCCTCGACCGCCTCGAACATCTTCGGGCTCCTGGTTTCTTCACTCAAACGTGCCTGCTGGACGGCGTGATGCTGTCCGGGCCCGGGTACGGGGACGGCCCGTACCACGGGCCGGAAAAAAACGCCGGTCTCGGCGCCCCCGGGAAGAGGGCGCCGAAAACCGGCGCAGTGGCTCGCTACTTGCTGGCGGAGCCGGCAGCCTTGCCGAAGCGGGCCTCGAAGCGGGCCACACGGCCACCGGTGTCGAGGATCTTCTGCTTGCCCGTGTAGAACGGGTGGCACTCGGAGCAGACGTCGGCGCGGATGGTGCCGCCGTCGATGGTGCTCCGGGTCGTGAACGACGCGCCACAGGTGCAGCTGACCTGCGTCTCGACGTACTCGGGGTGAATGTCGCGCTTCAAGGGTTTCTCCTAGGTTCGGGAGGGCGCCGGGTCGTACGCGCGGATTGCGCGTCCGTGAACCGGGGCCGACGTACCAGTCTGCCAGGACTGGCCGTATCTCCCAAAACCGGGGGCGGGCCGCAACTATTCCCGGCCCGCCGTGTCACTGGACGATGCCGCCCGCGACGCCCTTGTCGCCCGCCGACTTCTCGGTGGCGGAGGCGGGGATGGCCTTGTCGTGCTTGAGCGCCGTCCACACCTGCTGGGCGGACTCCTCCAGCGGTACGACGCGGTTCGGGTCGGCCGGGTCGTACTGCACGGGCAGGGTGACCATGTGGACGTTCTTCGAGCCGAGCCCCTTGAGGCCGTTCGCGAAGCCGGTGAGCTGCGTGACCGAACCCAGGTCGGAGTCGGTGGTGATGGCCTTTGTCGCCGTGTCCGCGAGGTCGAAGAGAGTCTTCGGGTTCGAGAACACCCCGACGCTCTTGGCCTGTTCCATCAGCGCCTTGATGAACGCCTGCTGGAGCTGGATGCGGCCGAGGTCGCTGCCGTCGCCGACGCTCTTGCGGGTGCGGACGAGGCCCAGCGACTGCTCGCCGTCGAGCGTGTGGGTGCCGGGTTCGAGATTCAGATGGCTCTTGGAGTCGTTGATCGCCTTGGTGGTGGTGATCTTCACGCCGCCCAGCTCGTCTATGAGCTTCTTGAAGCCGGTGAAGTCGACTTCGAGGTAGTGGTCCATGCGGATGCCGGACATGGACTCGACGGTCTTGACCGCGCAGGCCGGTCCGCCGACCTCGTACGCCGTGTTGAACATCGCGCGCTGCTCGCCCGCGACGCTCTGCCCCGTGGTGTCACTGGTGCAGTCGGGGCGGGTGATGAGGGTGTCGCGCGGGACGGAGACGACGGAGGCGCTCTTGTGGCCCTTGTTGATGTGCACGACCATCGCGGTGTCGGAACGGGCCGTGCCCTCGTCGGCGCCGTACTTCGAGTTCGCGCCGGAGCGGGAGTCCGAGCCGAGTACGAGGATGTCCTCGGAGCCGTTGTCGATGTTGTCGGGGCGGTTCTTTCCGAGCGCCGCGTTGATGTCGACGGCCTTGAGATTGCCGTTGAGCTTGAAGTAGGCGTATCCGAGCCCGCCGCCACCGACGACCACGGCACCGGCCAGGGTCCAGACGGCGATCAACGTCGCCCTGCGGCGACGGGAAGGCCTCTTCCGGCGTTTGCCGGTGGGGCGTATTCGGCCGCCGCTCCCGCTCTGCTCGGTCATCCGTCTCCTTCTGTCTCAGCTTCTCCCGGCCAGGGCCTGTCCGGCCCCGATCCGCCGGACAGGCCCTGGCCCCTGCAGCGGTGTTCGGGCACTGCTTCTGTCGGCTTTGGCGACTTGTCGCCACTTCGTACGACGTCGCGGCACGAAGAAGGGTTGCACAGCGACCTGTCACGCCCACGTGAGGACAAAAGGGACGCGTGACCTTGATGAACAGCTGGTGATCCCGCGCTCACCTGCGGTTTCTTGCCAGGTACAGACATCGTGGTGACCTCTGTCGTCGTGGCGGTTGTGTGGCGAAGGTCTCGGATCGGTCGAAAGGGTCGAATCGACTGCGTCACATTCGCGGGCCCTACGACGCAGGGCCGCCCCCGTCACCGGAGTGACGAGGGCGGCCCTGTGATTCAGCCGATCCGGGTACGACGTCAGTCGTTGCCGTTGCCCGGAGCCGGCGTCGTCTTCTGGATCTGGAGCAGGAACTCCGCGTTGGACTGGGTCTTCTTCATCCGGTCCAGGAGGAGCTCGATCGCCTGCTGCTGGTCGAGCGCGTGCAGCACCCGGCGCAGCTTCCAGACAATGGCCAACTCGTCGCTGCCGAGCAGGATTTCTTCCTTACGGGTGCTGGACGCGTCGACGTCCACCGCCGGGAAGATGCGCTTGTCCGAGAGCTTCCGGTCGAGCTTGAGCTCCATGTTGCCGGTGCCCTTGAACTCCTCGAAGATCACCTCGTCCATGCGCGAGCCGGTCTCGACGAGCGCGGTGGCCAGGATGGTCAGCGAACCGCCGTCCTCGATGTTGCGCGCGGCACCGAAGAAGCGCTTCGGCGGGTACAGCGCGGTCGAGTCGACACCACCGGACAGGATGCGGCCGGATGCCGGGGCGGCGAGGTTGTACGCACGGCCGAGGCGGGTGATCGAGTCCAGCAGGACGACCACGTCGTGACCCAGCTCGACGAGACGCTTGGCGCGCTCGATGGCCAGCTCGGCGACGGTGGTGTGGTCCTCGGCGGGACGGTCGAAGGTCGAGGAGATGACCTCGCCCTTCACCGACCGCTGCATGTCGGTGACCTCTTCCGGACGCTCGTCGACCAGGACGACCATCAGGTGGCACTCGGGGCTGTTGACGGTGATCGCGTTGGCGATCGCCTGCAGGATCATGGTCTTGCCGGTCTTCGGCGGGGCCACGATCAGGCCTCGCTGGCCCTTGCCGATCGGTGCGACCAGGTCGATGATCCGCGTCGTCAGGACGTTGGAGTCGGTCTCCAGACGGAGCCGGTCCTGCGGGTAGAGCGGGGTCAGCTTCTGGAACTCCGGGCGTCCGCGACCGGTTTCGGGCGCCATGCCGTTGACCGAGTCGAGGCGGACCAGCGCGTTGAACTTCTCGCGGCGCTCGCCGTCCTTGGGCTGGCGCACCGCACCGGTGACGTGGTCACCCTTGCGCAGGCCGTTCTTGCGGACCTGGGCGAGCGAGACGTATACGTCGTTCGGGCCCGGCAGGTAGCCGGAGGTCCGGATGAACGCGTAGTTGTCGAGGATGTCCAGGATGCCCGCGACGGGGATCAGGACGTCGTCGTCGGAGACGGGGACCTCGCTGGCGAAGTCCTCGCGGCCACGGCGGCCACGGCGGTCGCGGTAGCGGCCGCGACGACCGCGACGACCGCCTGCCTCGTCGTCGTAACCGTCGTCCTGCGGGCCGCCGCCCTGCTGGCCCTGGCCCTGGCGCTGCTGGCGCTGGCCGCCCTGCTGGCCCTGGCCACCGCCCTGCTCGTCGCCCTTGCCGCGGCGATCACGCTGACGGTCGCGGCGCTCCCCGCGCTCCTGACGGTCGCCCCGCTGGCCGCGGTCCTGGCGGTCGCCCCGACGGCCCTCGGCCGTGTCGGCGGCGGCTTCGGCCTTGGCGTCGGCGCGGTCGTCGCTCTTCGGCTCGGCCTGTGTCTCCGCCTTGACCTCGGCGGCCGGCTTGCCCTCCGCCTTGCTCTCCGGGCTGCCCGCCTGAGCGGTCGCACGGCGCCGACGACGCTCACCCGTGGGCTGGTCGTCACTGGCCGGCTGGCCGGGGATGTCGATCTGCTGCTGCGCGGCAGCCTTCTCGGCGGGCGCGGCGGCCGCGGACTCGTCCCCGGTGCGCGCCTTGGAGGTGGCACGGCGCTTCGGCTTCGTCTCGGCATCCGCGGCGGGCGCGGCGGCCTTGGGCGCGGCGGAGCTACCGGCCTGCGCCTCCTTGATGACCTCGATCAGCTGGCCCTTGCGCATACGCGCAGTGCCCTTGATGCCGAGGCCGGACGCGACCTGCTGCAGCTCGGCCAGGACCATGCCGTCAAGGCCGGTGCCGGAGCGGCGGCGCCGTGCGGTGGTGCCAGTGGCAGCACCTTCGGCGGGCGCGGCGCTGTCGACGCTCTTGTCGGCAGTCACGCCCATCAGATCGGTGGTGTCGCTCACGAAGGGTCCTTCCCTGGAGCGGACGTCGGCCTTCTGGCTCGGCGACCGGTTGTGCTGTCCGACTGCGGTCTGTGATCTTGCGGATCGCGGACCGTGCCGGGGCGGTGGTCCGCCGGGTACGGCGGAGAGATGAAGGTGTGCAAGGGTCCGGCGCGAGCATCCCCCTGCTCGGCCCACTCCTGGACAAGCGAGGGGTGTCGTGCCGGTTCCGGAGCGTGCACGAAACTGCTCAGGCAGGCTGCTCAGGCAGTTGGGGAGGCTCCCGGAAGAATTGGTGGTCCCGGAAAGGGACACGAAGCAACGCGCCACATAGACGTCGGTTGCAGACTTGAGGTTAACACTACCGGCTCCAACAAACATTCCCCCTCTCACTCACCGGCAATCACTTCTCGGCTACGGGGCGAGCGGCAGCACACTCGCACCCGGGGCGTCGAGAGTGAGCCGATCGGCCGCCCATCCCTCGCCCGCCAGCTGTGCGACCTTGTCGGCCGCACCGTCCTCGGCCAGTGCGAGCACCGTCGGCCCGGCACCGGAGATGACTGCGGGGACGCCGTCGGCGCGCAGTCGGTTCACGAGTTCCACGCTCTGCGGCATCGCCGGGGCGCGGTACTCCTGGTGCAGCCGGTCCTCGGTGGCGGTGAGCAGCAGCTCGGGGTGTCGGGTCAGGGCCTCGACGAGGAGCGCGGAACGGCCTGCGTTGAAGGCGGCGTCGACATGCGGCACCGTGCGCGGCAGCAGTCCGCGGGCGGTCTCGGTCAGGACCGGCTTGCTCGGGACGAAAACCACCGGAACGATGGAATCTGCGGGATCCATCCTGATGGCGCGGGCCGATCCGCCGTCCATCCAGGCAAGTGTGAACCCACCGAGCAGGCAGGCCGCGACATTGTCGGGGTGGCCCTCGATCTCGGTGGCGAGTTCCAGCAGTGCGGCGTCGTCGAGCCGGGCGTCACCGCCGGTCGTCACGGCGCGCGCGGCGACGATGCCGGCGCAGATGGCGGCGGAGGAGGAGCCGAGGCCGCGCCCGTGCGGGATGCGGTTGGCGCAGACGATCTCCAGGCCGCGGGGCTGTCCGCCGAGCAGGTCGAAGGCCGTGCGCATGGAGCGTACGAGGAGGTGGCTCTCGTCGCGGGGCAGCGTGTCCGCGCCCTCACCCGCGATGTCGATGTGCAGTCCGGAGTCCGCCACGCGGACGACGACGTCGTCGTACAGCCCCAGCGACAGGCCGAAGGCGTCGAAACCCGGGCCCAGGTTGGCGCTGGTCGCAGGGACGCGCACCCGGACGGCGGCGGCTCGGAAGGCGGGACCGGCCATCGCTTAGACGACTCTCCTTGTGAGACAGCGGGGGTGGTGAAGCGTTTTCTCGATGCTGGCGGGAGGTCGTGGCGGCGGGGAGTGGAATTCCGGGGAACCCGACGGCCACAACGGCCCTTGCACCGCGGCAGATGCGGCGGGGCGGGTTGGGTACAGCTTATCGAAGGAAGGTTCTGTCGCGACATAGGGCGCACAGGAGGCGCACGAGGCGTGTCGCCCGCCTCCTATGCGCTCTCCGCCCCGGAAAGGGGCGGTTGAGCTGGGTTCTTACCGACAGGTGAACGGGGCTCCTGCCGACGGCGGGCCGGGCTCCCGCACAGGGGTGCCGGACTCTCACCGACAGCCGACCAGCCCGGCTCCTGCCGACCGGCCCCAGGGCCTACGCGAGGCCCAGCTTCTCGGCGGCGGTGGCCGCGTCGACCGGGACCGTGACCGGCTGCGGAGCGCCCGCGACGGCCCAGTCGGGGTCCTTGAGCCCGTTGCCGGTGACCGTGCAGACGATCTTCTGACCCGGGTCGACCTTGCCCTCTTCGGCGGCCTTCAGCAGACCGGCGACGGATGCGGCCGAGGCGGGCTCGACGAAGACACCCTCCTGGGCGGCCAACAGCCGGTAGGCGGCCAGGATCTGGCGGTCTGTCACCTCGTCGATGAAACCGCCCGATTCGTCCCGGGCGTCCAGCGCGTACTGCCAGGAGGCCGGGTTGCCGATCCGGATCGCGGTGGCGATGGTCGACGGGTCCTTGACGATCTCGCCGCGGACGATCGGCGCGGAGCCGGAGGCCTGGAAGCCCCACATGCGCGGGGTGTGCGTGGACATGCTGTCGCCCGCGTACTCCTTGTAGCCCTTCCAGTACGCGGTGATGTTGCCCGCATTGCCGACCGGGAGGACATGGATGTCCGGGGCGTCGCCGAGTGCGTCGACAATCTCGAACGCGGCGGTCTTCTGACCCTCGATACGGACCGGGTTGACCGAATTGACCAGCGCCACCGGGTAGTTGTCCGAGAGCGAGCGGGCCAGCGTCAGGCAGTCGTCGAAATTGCCGTCGACCTGGAGGATCTTGGCTCCGTGCACGAGCGCCTGGCCCATCTTGCCGAGCGCGATCTTGCCCTGCGGCACGAGGACGGCGCAGACCATGCCGGCCCGCACCGCGTACGCGGCGGCGGAGGCGGAGGTATTGCCGGTGGAGGCACAGATGACAGCCTGTGCGCCCTCCTCCTTGGCCCGGGTGATCGCCATCGTCATACCGCGGTCCTTGAAGGAGCCGGTGGGGTTGGCGCCCTCGACCTTGAGGTGCACCTCGCAGCCCGTGCGCTCGGAGAGGACCTGAGCGGGGACGAGCGGTGTACCGCCCTCACGAAGCGTGACGACCGGCGTCGCGCTCGTGACCGGAAGGCGGTCCCGGTACTCCTCGATGATGCCGCGCCACTGGTGGGTGCCCTTGCTGGTCATGGGTCCTTACTCCCCTTCAACACGCATGATGCTGGCGACACCGCGCACGGTGTCGAGCTTGCGCAGCGCTTCGACGGTCGCCGAGAGGGCGGCGTCGGGCGCGCGGTGGGTGACGACGACGAGGGATGCCTCGCCACCACCGCCCGCCCGTCGCCCGCCGCCACCCTGCTCGATGGCGACTTCGTCACCGCTGCCTGAATTCCGGCCTTGCTGGCGTACCGTATCGATGGATACGCCCTGTTCGGCGAAGACCGTCGCGACCTGGGCGAGTACGCCGGGCTTGTCGGCCACGTCGAGGCTGATGTGGTACCGCGTGACGACGTCGCCCATGGGGCTGACCGGCAGGCGCGTGTACGCGGACTCGCCGGGACCTGTGGCCTCGTTGAGTTTGTTGCGGCAGACCGCGACGAGGTCGCCGAGGACCGCGGAGGCGGTCGGCGAGCCACCGGCGCCGGGACCGTAGAACATGAGCTGTCCGGCCGCCTCGGCCTCGACGAAGACCGCGTTGTACGCCTCACGGACAGAGGCCAGCGGGTGGCTCAGCGGGATCATCGCCGGATGCACACGCGCGGTGACGGACTGGCCGTCGGCGGCACGCTCGCAGATGGCGAGGAGCTTGACGGTGCAGCCCATGCGGCGGGCCGAGGCGATGTCGGCGGCGGTGACCTCGGTGATGCCCTCGCGGTGCACATCACCGATCCTGACCCGGGTGTGGAAGGCGATACCGGCGAGGATCGCGGCCTTGGCGGCGGCGTCGAAGCCCTCGACGTCGGCGGTCGGGTCGGCCTCGGCGTATCCGAGGGCGGTGGCCTCGTCGAGCGCCTCGGAGTATCCGGCCCCGCTCGTGTCCATCCGGTCGAGGATGAAGTTGGTGGTGCCGTTCACGATGCCGAGGACCCGGTTGACCTTGTCACCGGCGAGAGACTCGCGCAGCGGCCGTACGAGAGGGATGGCGCCGGCCACGGCGGCCTCGTAGTAGAGGTCCCGGCCGTACTGCTCGGCGGCGGCATGCAGCGCGGCGCCGTCCTCGGCAAGCAGCGCCTTGTTGGCGGAGACGACGCTCGCGCCGTGCTCGAAGGCGGTGGTGACGAGGGTACGGGCGGGCTCGATGCCGCCGATGACCTCGATGACGACGTCGATGTCGCCCCGTTTGACCAGGGCTGTCGCATCGGTCGTGATCAGTGCGGGGTCGATCCCCTCCCGCACCCTGGAGGGCCGGCGCACGGCGACACCGGCGAGCTCGATGGGCGCGCCGATGCGCGCGGCGAGGTCGTCGGCGTGCGTCGTCATGATGCGCGCCACCTCTGAGCCGACCACTCCACAGCCCAGCAGCGCCACCTTCAGCGGACGCGTACGCATCATCCGACCTCGTTTCCTTTACATCTGATGTGTGGACCAGTCTCACTCACCGGACGGGAGTTTCTGTCACTCGTCCGGATCCTGAGACATCTATTTCATCAGCCGACATCGAGACGCAGGAGATCTTCCTCCGTCTCGCGCCGGACGATCACTCGCGCCTCCCCGTCGCACACGGCGACGACCGGCGGGCGCAGGGCATGGTTGTAGTTGCTCGCCATGGAGCGGCAGTACGCGCCGGTGGCGGGCACGGCGATCAGATCGCCGGGCGCCAGGTCGGACGGCAGGAACGCGTCCTTGACCACGATGTCGCCGCTCTCGCAGTGCTTGCCGACGACGCGCACGAGCATCGGCTCGGCGTCCGAGGTGCGCGAGGCGAGCGCGACGCTGTACTCGGCGTCGTAGAGCGCGGTGCGGATGTTGTCCGACATGCCGCCGTCGACGCTGACGTACGTACGCAGCCCCTCCAGGGGCTTGATGGTGCCGACCTCGTACAGCGTGAACGCGGTGGGGCCGACGATGGCGCGCCCCGGCTCGACGGAGATCCGCGGGGTGGCGAGCCCGGCCGCCTCGCACTCGCGGGTGACGATGTCACCGAGCGCCTTGGCGATCTCGTGCGGCTCGCGCGGGTCGTCCTCGGAGGTGTAGGCGATGCCCAGCCCGCCGCCCAGGTCGATCTCGGGCAGCTCGATGCCGTGCTCGTCGCGCACCTCGGCAAGCAGTTGCACCACACGCCGGGCCGAGACCTCGAAGCCGGCCATGTCGAAGATCTGCGAGCCGATGTGCGAGTGGATGCCGATGAGCTCGAGCCCGTCGAGGGCGAGCGCCCGGCGCACCGCCTCGGCGGCCTGTCCCCCGGCCAGCGCGATGCCGAACTTCTGGTCCTCGTGGGCGGTGGCGATGAATTCGTGGGTGTGCGCCTCGACGCCGACCGTCACCCGGATCTGTACGCGCTGCCGCTTGCCGAGCCGCTGCGCGATGTGCGCGACCCGGGCGATCTCCTGGAAGGAGTCGAGCACGATCCGCCCGACGCCGACGGTTACCGCCCGCTCGATCTCCGCGACGGTCTTGTTGTTGCCGTGGAAGGCGATGCGCTCGGCGGGCATCCCGGCGTCCAGTGCGCAGGTCAGCTCTCCCCCGGAGCAGACGTCGAGGTTGAGCCCCTCTTCCTTGAGCCAGCGCACGATCGCCCGCGACAGGAACGCCTTCCCGGCGTAGAACACATCGGCGTCCCGCCCGAAGGCATCGGCCCAGGCCCGGCAGCGGGCCCGGAAGTCGCTCTCGTCGAGGAAGTACGCGGGGGTGCCGAACTCCTCGGCCAGTCGCGTCACTTCGATCCCGCCGACGGTGACCGCACCGTCCTCGTCACGGGCGACGGTACGGGCCCAGACCTTCTCGTCCAGGACGTTGAGATCGGCGGGCGGGGCCGTGTAGTGCCCCTCCGTCATGACATCGGCGTGACGGGGCCCGGCGGGGTGTGCGGATCGGCTCATCGTGTTGCTCTGCTCTCTCGGGTCTCTCAGAGGACTTCGGGTGCGCTGATGCCGAGCAGGGACAGGCCGCCTGCCAGCACCGTCCCGGCTGCTTCGGCGAGGGCGAGCCGGGAGCGGTGGGCGGCCGAGGGTTTCTCGTCACCGACGGGGAGCGGGGCGGCGCCGTCGTGGAAGTCGAAGAAGGCCTGCGCGACCGCTTCCAGCTGCCGGGCGAGCCGGTCGGGCTCACGGTGGCGGGCGGCGGCGGCGAGCACACCGGGATGGTCGGCGAGGAGTGCGCCGAGCACGGGCGCGTCCACACTCTCCTCGTAGGCGCCACAGAACCCGAGCTGCTGAGCGTTCCGGCTCAAGGCCCGGGTCCGGGCGTACGCGTACCGCACCCGGAACAACGGATTGCTTTCCTGCTGCACGAGGAGCTCATCGCTCCCTGTGCACCGGGCCCGGTCGTGCGGGGCGGCCCGCAGCAGTGCCCAGCGCGCGGCGTCGCTCCCGAGCCGCGCGAAGAGATCGCGGTCCGCGGCGGGCACGGGCACCACATGCAGCGTCTCCCCGCTGGCCGCCCGCGCCCCGACTTCCGCCCCCTGAGACCGGAGCAGCCGCTCGACGGTCTCGGTGACGACACGGGCGCGCACCTCCTCGACGAGTACGAACGAGGCGGATACACCGGCGAGGGCGTCCCCGTGCCCGTACTCGGTACCGCTCGCCCCAATGGCGCCGACAAGGGCGGCCAGGCCGTCGTCACCGTCCAGGGTGAAGTTCAGGAACCCGGGCCCGGTGACCTCGACACCACTGATCCCCGGCGCCCCCTGCACCCGCTCCCGAAGAATCTCGGCCACATCCCTGGCCGGCAGCGCGGCGGGTTTGGCCAACTGGAGGGCGACGGCAGTGGCGTAGTCCCCACGCCCGCCCGGTCGTGTCCGCTCCACCCGCACGCGCGCGGGCACGGGCGCGCGCAAGGCGTCCTCGTCGACCGCGCGGCGCACGGCGTGCAGCACGGTCCTGGAGAGATCGGCGGGGGTCACAGGACAAGCGTATGGGAGGAAGGGGGGCGCCCCGCGACCCGGTTTCGCCATGCGGTCACCCTGCGGCGCTCTCCGCCCTCCCGGCGCCGTGTCTGCCGTCGACCGACGACGGGTCCTCCCTGTCCATCAACTGCCGTACGAGCCGCACCAGCTCGCTCGGCTCGAAGGGCTTCGCCAGGAACGCATCGACGCCTGCGGCGACCCCGCTGTCCACCTCGTAAGGCGTACACGCACTGATGACCGCCACGGGCAGATGTCTGGTCCGCGGATCGGAGCGCAATCTGGTGGCGGTCTGCAGACCGTCCAGCCGGGGCATGACGACATCGAGCGTGATCACATCGGGACAGACCCGATGCACCAGATCCAGACACTCGACACCATCGGCCGCGGTCACGACCTCGAAGCCCTCAAGCTCAAGATTGACCCTGATCAACTGCCGGATGACCTTGTTGTCGTCGACAACAAGCACGCGGCCACACGCCCCTGACACACTCCGAGAGTAGGCGGGGTGTAGGGGCTGCGTCCGGGTTTTGCCTATTTCCGACCCCGGACGAGTGGCGCAGGGGGTGGCCGGATACACCCAGGACCGCCCCTACTCCCCCTCTGCGCGGCCTGTACCGCCGCCTCCGACAGCACGGAAATACCTGTTCACGGACACCCTGCGGAAGCTGGTAGTGTTTCTCCCGTCGCCGCGTAACGCAGCGATACGCCCCCGTAGCTCAGGGGATAGAGCATCGGCCTCCGGAGCCGTGTGCGCAGGTTCGAATCCTGCCGGGGGCACTTCGATCGAAGTGCCCGAAGACCCCGTCACCAGCGGAAACGCTGAGGCCGGGGTCTTGGCGTATGCACAGGCATGTGCAGCGCTGTTCGTGGACAGGATCTTGGAGTGTCTGCCCAGGTCGAAGCAGCTGCCTCGGACGCGGGCACCGCCCGGCGTGCCAGTCCCGCTCCAGATCCGCTGCGTCGAATACGCTGCGAAGACGTCCAACCTGACGTCCTTGATATTGCGTACACACAACGGACTACCGCGCGGCGGCGGCTCTTCACGTCGGCCCGGATGGCGCGGCTGCCGAGTGCAGGAAGGGGTGTGGCATGAGGTCCCCAGGCGTGCAGCTGCGGGAGATCACCGACGACAACCGGGATGCTGTTCGTGCCCTCCGCGTCCGGCGTGGCCAGAAGCAGTTCGTCGCCTCCGTGTCCAAGTCGCTCAAGGAGGCGACGAAGAAACCAGAGGCCAATCCCTGGTACCGCGCCCTGTACCGCGACGACGAGCCGGTCGGCTTCGTGATGCTGTCGTGGAAACCGCCGGCTGGTCCTTACCAAGGGCGGCACTTCATCTGGCGCCTCCTCGTCGACAAGCGGTACCAGGGGCGAGGGATCGGCCGAGAGGCGCTCACGCAGATCACCGCCCTGGTTCGCGCGGACGGCGCCACCGAGCTGCTGACCAGCTACGAGCCCGGCGACGGCGAACCGTGGCCCTTCTATCAGAAGTTCGGGTTCGAGCCCACCGGGGAGATCGACGACGGCGAGATCGTTCTGCGGCTCACCTTCCCCACTCGGTGAGCTCATACGGAAAGCCAACGGCCGATGACGCGCGGCTGAAACACGACGAAGCCCCCCGCCCATGCAGGCTGGGGGCCAACGTCGGATGCACGTGACCACTCGTATTCACGCAGCAACTCTTCGTCTCGGCAATACCAGCGGGATTCCTGAATGCCGCAGAGCGATGCTCCCCCCTCCGGTTGAATGACCTTGTGTCACGGAAGACAGGATTCAACGAGAACGACCTGCGTGCGCTGGCCGGTCCGCGCTCCTTCGAGCGGGGCCAGGGATACGTGGATGCGGTGACCGCCGTGGAAGTGGGCGACAGCTGGATCACGGCCACGGTTCATGGGACGGACGCGTACGCGGTGGAGCTGTCCCTCGGCGGACCCGGCAGGCTGGGTGGGGAGTGCGACTGCCCCTACGGCATGGAAGGCAACTTCTGCAAGCACCTGGTCGCACTCGGCCTGACCGCGCTCGCCGAGGCGGCTGCGCTGCCGCAGCAGCGCAGCCGAGCCCGGAGTCGTGCGCAGAAGCTGGACGTGTGGCTGGCCGGACTGTCCAGGGACGAACTCCTCGCCCTTGTCCGGGAACAGATCGCCGAGGACCGGCAGGTACGCCGCCGCCTGGAACTGCGGGCGGCGAGCGCCCGCGGGGACCTGGCCGAGGTCCGTACCCGGATCCGTGAACTCCTCGATATCACTCCCTTCGCCCGGTACGGATACGTCGAGTACGCCGATGCCCGCGCGTATGGCGAACAAGCCGCGCAGGCGGTGTCCTCGATCACCGCGCTGACCTCCACCGGGCGGGCCGAGGACGCGATCCACCTGTCGCGGGAGGCGATGCGGCTGCTGAGCGAGGGGCAGGACGGCATCGACGACTCCGACGGGCAGCTGGGCGAGGTCGGGGCCGCTCTCTCCGAAGCCCATCTCAACGCATGCCGTACGGCTCGTCCGGACCCGGACGAGACCGGGCGGTGGCTGGTCCGGCATGTGCTCAGTGACCTGGACGACCTGACCGGCGTCGACCCGCTCGACTACACGGATGTCCTCGGAGAGCAAGGCATGGTCACCGTACGGCAGCTGGCTGTCGAGGCGTGGCGCGGCAACCGTACCGGGTGGGCGGAGAAGTATCTGATGGAGCGGCTGGCCAGGGCGGGCGATGATGTGGACACCGTGGTCGCCGTTCACGCTGCAGACCTGGCGCCCGACGGCAGCACCCACCTGGTCATCGCCCGCGAACTGGACACCGCGGGCCGTCCCGACGAGTCCCTCCGGTGGGCGGAGCGCGGCGTTGAGGAAGCGTCTGGCCCCGTTACCCCCGACATCGCCTTGGTGGATTACCTCTGCGACCGGTACACCCGCGCGGATCGGCTCTCCGACGTCGTCGCCCTGCGCCGCGACACCCTCGCAGCCCGCCGTTCCCTGACCGCGTACCAGCAGCTGCGTACGGCGGCGCAGGCGGCTGACCGTTGGCAGGCAGAACGTGAGCGAGCTCTCGCGCTGCTGCGGGCCGATGCGCAACAGCGGCAGCGGTCCTGGTACGGCGGGCCTGTCCTGATCGACGCCCTGCTCGACGACGAAGACATCGCCGCCGCCTGGCAGGCCGCGACCGAGACCGGCGCCCACGACCGGCAGTGGCTCGCCCTCGCCGACCAGGCACGCGCCTCTCGTCCCTCCGACGCGCTCCGCGTCTACCTGCGCCTGACCGAACCTCTCACGAAGCAGACCGGCAACACGATCTACGAGCAGCTGACCAGCCTGCTCTTGAGCATCCGCGACTGCCACCGCCGCCTGGGCACCGAGGACGAGTTCATGTCGTACGCCGCTGCCCTGCGAGCCGCCCAGAGGCGCAAGCGGAATCTCATGCGGCTCCTCGACCAGCACGGCCTGTGACCCCGCCGGCCGCACGAACACCTGTGGGCACGGAGGACGGAATACCTCGGTCCGATGCGACGGACGAGCGGCTGCGGGTCGGCTCGGGCCGTGCGGTCTACGGGTCCATGTCCTCCGAACCGCCGGAGCCGATCTGTTCTGCTCGCAGTGCCAGGTCCTGCAGTACGTCGGCGGAGGTCACGTCCGTCTGCCCGGAGTCGTGCACCTGGGCCAGCATCGCGAAGGCCAGGGTGAACGCGCCGACCAGTTGCTCCACCGCGCCGCCGACCTCCCGGCCGACAAGGACCGCTACCTCTTCGATCGAGGCGTCCTCGGGGATCGTGATCCGGGGCATCGTCTCGTTCAGGAGCGCGGTCACCACGCTCGGATCGGTTTCCACATCTTCGCGGTCCACGTTCTCTTCGAGGAGCCGGCGGATCTCGCCCGCCTCCGTGAGGATTCCCACGACACGCTTCACCACTTCACTCTGCTCCATCCAGCGAGCATAGGCGGGGAGCCGTGCGGCCTGTGGTCGGTCGGTCTTTCGCGCTTTCGTGCCTCCGCCGGTCCGGGGTCGGACCGGGGAACCGCAAGGGGCGGCCGAGCGTGCTCCAGTAGGGGGGACGCGACTGCGGGGCATCTTGGCCATGTACGGTGACCGGCCCCGGCACTTCGGCCAAAGGACCCTCGTGGACTGAGTGTCGACCGTGATAGTCGTTGTGATCGACGCAGTGTTCTACCTGCTGCCGTCGCTGATCGCCTTCAACCGGAGCAGCGGGGACCGGTGGTTGGTCCTGGTCGTCAATGTTGTCTTCGGCGCGACTCTCCTGGGCTGGGTTCTGGCCCTCTGTCTGGCGCTGCGCAGGCCCAGGGTGTCAGCCGCGGCGTGATGTCCGTGCTCGCGAGCCGGATGGCGGGCCTCGGCGGCTCGGCCGGCCGGTGAAGCCGGGGGCCTGGGGCCTGGGGGCAGACATCTTGGGCCCCGCTCCGGCCCGGATTCGTACGCGACCTATCGTGACGCCATGCATATGCAATCTGCGGCTCGACGGATCGGTAAGGCGCTGGTCGTGACCGTGATCGCCGCCGCCCTGTCCCATCTCTTACTGTCCGATGGCCTGTCACTGTCCCAGTGGCAGCAGGCGGCGACGAATGTGGGTGGTGATCTCGGTGGTTCCGGGGACACCGCGTTCTCGGCGGCGATCGTCAACACCCTGCTGGTAATGCCCGCCGTGCTGTGGGCGGGGATGCGGCTGTTGCGGGAGCGTCGCGTGTATCTGACCGTGGCCGTCGGCACCATCGGCTGGTTCGTCACCGTCGGCCATTACATCGATCAGCTCAGTGACAGGCCGGACATCGTGATGCCGCTCGGGCCCCTGGCGCTGTTCATCGCCGTCACCGCCCTGTCCTCTGTCGTCCTCCGGCCGCAAGAACGAGTGAATCCGGGAGCGCTCTCCTCAACGTCGGCTCAGACCGTCGAAGAACGAGCCATCGGATCTGTCGGGCGCGAGGCGGCGTAGCAGCACCTGCGGCGCACATCCAGACGCTGGAAGCCGGGATCAGGACGCTTCGGCACCGCCTGTCCCTCCCCATCGGTGAGCAAGGAACGAAGCGGGCCGCAGGCGGCTACCGCTCCAAGGGCGAGTGGTCCCACAAGTCCCGCCGCCTCGCCTCACTGGAGGCACGACATGCGGCCGTTGTGGCCGACCAGCGGGGCCGGGCCGCCTCGATACCGGTTCGGTGCCAGTCGCGAGTCGTCGGGCGGCGGACGGACCTACAGGCGTCCGGATTGACACTGTTCGGGGCGTCGTGGATGGTAATCCAACCGGGTGCGGTTCCAGGCCCGATAGCTCAACGGTTGGGGGGCCGACGTGAGTTGGGACGATCAGCTTCGTTTCGGGGCAGGGAATACGCCTTCGCCGCCACCCGCTTCCCCGCCGCATCCCCCACCTCCCCCGCCTCCTGGCCGGCCGCCCACGGTCGGGCCGCCGCCGCCGGGGAGTGTTCTGCGCTCCTTGGCCGTGGGGCTGCTCAATCTGAGTGGGTTCGGGCTCGGCTATGCGCTGATGCGGTGCTGGTTCAGGACGGTTCTGTGCTGGGCGGCGACCGGTGCGCTGCTGCTCGTCGCGCTGCCGGCCGATCCCGACGGGGTGGCCGGCGGGCTCGTCGTCGCGTATCTCGTCGTGCTGGTCCTGGCGGCCGTGGACGGGGCGCGGATCGCCCGGCGTCGCACTGTCGGCGGGTCGTGGCGGCCGATGGTGGCGGCCGTGGTCGGCCTGGTGCTGCTGGCGGTGCCTGCGGGGGGCGTGGTGTTCTACGGCTCCACGCAGGACGAGGCCGTCGAGCAGATGCTGCTCGACCGGCTCGACAAGGGTGACAGGACCGTCGAAGCGGCTTCGGCCAAGACCTTCGGCGCCGCCCGGGGCGACTACCGGTCGGCGCTCGCCGTCTACCGCGAGCTCGGCGAGAAGCACGCAGGGTCCAGGGCCGGGGAGCTCGTACCGAAGCGGCTCGACGCGTACTACCGGTCGGTCTCGGCGCCGTACCGGCAGAAGAAGCACTGCGAGGCCATCGAGCCGCTGACCTATCTGCGGACCGTGCCCAAGGAGATCGACCCGAAGCTGCTCGGCGATCTCGTCGGCTACCCCGACGTTCCGCTGGCCACCTCGCTGTACGAGTGCGGGGTGTCCAAGCTGGGTAACCCGGCAGCCGGTACGGAAAGCCGTGACCTGGACGAACTGCTGCGTACGTTCCCCGGCTCGGCGCAGGCCGAGAAGGTGGGTCCGGCGGTCTCCGGGAAGATCTCGGAGCAGAGCGGGGCCGTACGCGGGAGCAATCCCTGCGCGGCCACGGAGACACTGCGCCGGCTCCGCGCGACGGCTCTCGCACTGCCGGACAAGTCGGTCTCGGCGCTGGCCAGGAATGCCGACGGCGCCATCGAGAACGGCATCTACGCCTGCGGACTCGCGCAGTTCAAGGACAAGCGGTTCGGCGAGGCGCGGCAGACGCTGACGGAGTTCGCCGCCACGTACAAGAAGGACAAGCGCAGGGCGCGGGCCCGGGACATCGCCGTCGCCGCCGAGATCGCCGACACACGGCCGGCGGCCGGCAAGCACCTGCCGCCCTCGGGCCGGCCGGGCGGGGCCCGGATGCAACTCGTCATCAGCAATGACGCCCCCGACGGGGTCGAGATCCTCTACACCGGGCCGGTGACAGGGAAGGTCAGCATCGGGGGGTGCGGCAGTTGCAGGTCGTACTCCTGGGTGAGCGGGTCCCTGTCGGCCTGCAAGGCCAAAGGCAAGAGCTATCCGCATGCGACGCTGTGGCTGCCCGCGGGTGAGTACCACTTCCTGTACAAGCACCGAGGGGGCTCGTCCAGCACGAGTGTCACGAGCTATGCGGACGGTTCGAGGATCCAGCCCGGGTATCGGTACACCGGCTGCACGTATGTGACCAGTTCGACCTCGCTCGGCACCGGCCCGAGGGACTCGGTTTCGAACACCTGAGGGCCCATTTCCGCAGATTCTCCGTGAACTACCCCATCACCACGGCCACTTGGTCGATTCTTGGTGAATACATGCCCCCTGCATGAGGCGTTCCTCGCCAGAGTGGCGCATTACATGTGCACATCATCCGGCACATGCTCCACACGCGAAGAACCACATCGCAGGGGGTTACATGAGAACCAGCCGCGCGAGAAGTCGCGCCGCGCTGAGCATGGCAGCGACACTGCCGCTGCTTGCCGGTGCGCTCGCCCTCGGGATACCGACCGCCAGCGCGGACTCCGCGCCGAGCGGGCGGGACGCGCTGCAGGGCACCAAGCCTGTCTGGGCGACCGCCAAGGCCGACCAGGGGGCCACGCCCGACAGCAACAAGGTCGGCGTCCGGGTCCATCTGGCCGGACGGGACGCCAAGGGGCTGGCCGCCTACGCCGCTGCCGTGTCCGACCCGCAGTCCGCTTCGTACGGGAAGTACCTGAGCGCCGAGCAGGCACAGGCCCGGTTCGGGGCCACTCAGCAGCAGATCGACCAGGTCGGCCAGTGGCTGAAGTCGAACGGGCTGACCGTCACCGGCGCCAACCGGCACTATGTCTCGGCCACCGGTGATGTGGCCGCCGCCGAGAAGGCGTTCGGCACCCAGCTGCGCAACTACCGCAAGGGCGGCCGGACCTACCGGGCCCCGGCCTCCACCGCCTCCGTGCCCGCCGGGCTGAGCGATGCCGTTCTCGCCGTCTCCGGCCTGGACAACGCGCCGCACAAGTCGAGCCACGACGAGACGCTGCCACCGCCGGACGCGGTGTTCCGCAACTCCGGCCCCTTCTCCTCGTACTACGGTTCGAAGACCGCGTCGACGCTGCCGAGCGCCTACGGGTCCAAGGTGCCGTATGCGGTCAAGGGCTACACCGGCAAGCAGCTGCGTGCCGCATACGGTGCGGGCGACTGGACCGGCAAGGGCGTCACCGTCGCGATCACCGACGCGTACGCCTCGCCGACCATCGCGAAGGACGCCGCCGAGTACGCCAAGCGCAACGGCGACGCCCCGTACCGTCGCGGGCAGCTCAGCCAGGTGCTGCCGGCCGACTACACGAAGACCGAGGAGTGCGGGGCCTCCGGCTGGTACGGCGAGGAGACCCTCGACGTCGAGGCCGTGCACGCGGTCGCGCCCGCCGCCGACATCGTGTACGTGGGTGGCGCCTCCTGCTACGACGCCGATCTGCTGGACTCGCTGAACAAGGTCGTCGACCACCGGCTCGCGGACATCGTCTCCAACTCCTGGGGCGACATCGAGGCAAACGAGACCCCGGACGTCGCGGCCGCGTACGACCAGGTCTTCAAGATGGGCGCGATCGAGGGCATCGGCTTCTACTTCTCGTCCGGCGACGACGGCGACAACGTCGCGTCCACGGGTACGAAGCAGATCGACGTCCCGTCCAACTCCGCCTGGGTGACCTCGGTCGGCGGCACCGCGCTGGCCGTCGGCAAGAACGACACGTACCAGTGGGAGACCGGCTGGGGCACGCTGAAGGCGAGCCTCGCCGACGACGGCAAGACCTGGACCGGCTTCCCGGGCGCGTACACCTCCGGTGCGGGCGGCGGCACCAGCTCGTCCGTGAAGCAGCCGTTCTACCAGCGCGGAGTCGTCCCGGACTCGCTCGCGCAGGCGAACGGGAAGAAGCGGATGCGCACGGCCCCGGACATCGCGGCCGTCGCCGACCCGAACACCGGCTTCCTGGTCGGTCAGACCCAGACGCTGCCCGATGGATCGCTCGGCTACGACGAGTACCGCATCGGTGGTACGTCACTGGCGGCGCCGGTCATCGCCGGTGTCCAGGCGCTCGCGCAGCAGGCCCAGCACGGTCTGCCGATCGGTTTCGCCAACCCGGCGATCTATGCCCGGTACGGCTCGAAGGCGTACCACGACGTCACCGACCACCCGCTGGGCCCGAACCGCGATCTCGCGGTGGCCCGGGTCGACTTCGCCAACAGCTTCGACGCGACGGACGGCGTGCTGACGTCGGTACGGAGCCTCGGCAAGGACGCCTCGCTCAAGGCGGTCAAGGGGTACGACGACGTGACGGGTGTCGGGACTCCGGCGGCCGGTTACGTGAACTCGTACCGCCGGCACTGACGTAGCGGCTGGTATACGTCGACGGCCGTCCCGGGGCCCGCTCCGGGGCGGCCATCGGTCGTGCGTGGCTCCGGGCTCGTGCCGCGCACCCGCATCCCGGGCCGAGGCGCGCTCGTCTCAGGCCGAGGCGCGCTTGCGAGGGGCCGCCTTCTTCGTCGTCGACTTCGTGTCCGACTTCGCGGTGGTCTTCTTCGCCGTCGTCTTGGCGGACGACTTCGCCGTCGACCGTGCGGCGGTCTTCTTGGCGGGTGCCCTGCTCGGCGTCGACTTCTGCGTGGCCGTCTTCTTGGTCGACGCCGTGGCCTTCTTCTTCGCTCCGGTTCCGCCCGACTTCTTGCGGCCGGTGAGCGAGGTGACCTTGGCGACGGGCGCGTCGGCCGATTCCCCGGCGGCCTCCGGCTCCTCGCCACGGGCCTCCTTCGCGGCCCGGACGCTGTTCTCCAGCGCTGCGATCAGGTCGATGACCTTGCCGCCGCCCGGGGCGTCCGCCGCGGCCGGCTCCAGGGTCCGGCCGTCCGCCTTCGCCGCGATGAGTTCCTCGACCGCCTCGCGGTAGTCGTCGTGGAGCGAGTCCATGTCGACCTCGCCGAGGGTGGCCATCAGCGCGTCGGCCAGATCGAGTTCGGCGTCGCGGACCGTGACCTCGGTCGCCGGGGCGACGCCCTCGGTGCTGCGGATCTCGTCCGGCCAGAGCAGGCCGTGCATGGCGATCACATCGTCGACCACCCGCAGCATGCCGAGCCGTTCGCGGCCGCGCAGCGCGAATTTCGCCACGGCGACCTTCTGGCTCCGCTTCAGCGCCTCACGCAGCAGGGTGTACGGCTTGGCCGCCGGGACCCCGTTCGCGGAGAGGTAGTACGCCGCGTCCATCTGGAGCGGGTCGATCGAGGCGGCCGGCACGAAGGCGACGATCTCGATCGTCTTTGCGGTGGGGAGCGGGAGGGAGCCGAGGTCCTCGTCGGTGATCGGGATCACCGAGCCGTCGGCGTCCTCGTACGCCTTGCCGATGTCGGTGGCGGTGACCTCCTGCTCGTCGATCTCGCAGACCTTCCGGTATCGGATCCGGCCGCCGTCGGCGAGGTGGATCTGGCGGAAGGAGACCGAATGGCTCTCGGTGGCGTTGACCAGCTTGATCGGGATGCTGACCAACCCGAAGGAGATGGCGCCGTTCCAAATGGACCGCACTGTTCACCCCTTGTGTTCATATAGATACCTATAGATCCGGGAAACGTGTGATTCTTATCGTATGACGCCGATCACAGAGGTGGAGGGGCGGCGGCTGGCGCTCAGCAATCTCGACAAGGTGCTGTATCCGGCCACCGGAACCACCAAGGGCGAGGTGCTCCACTACTACGCGGCCACCGCGGCAGGGGCCCTGCTCGGGCATCTGCACAACCGGCCCGTGTCCTTCCTGCGCTATCCGGACGGGCCGGACGGGCAGCGCTTCTTCACCAAGAATCCGCCGCCGGGTACGCCGTCCTGGGTACGGACCACCGCCGTGCCGCACGGCGAGGACAGACAGGCCAGACAGGTGGTCGTGCAGGATCTGGCCTCGCTGATGTGGGCGGCCAATCTGGTGGTGGAATTCCACACTCCGCAGTGGCGGGCCGACGCGCCCGGGATCGCCGACCGGATGGTGTTCGATCTGGACCCCGGTGCGCCCGCGACCGTGGTGGAGTGCTGCGCGGTGGCCCTGTGGCTGCGCGAGCGGCTGGCGGCGGACGGGTTGCTCGCGTACGGGAAGACCTCGGGGTCGAAGGGGCTGCATCTGCTCGTACCGCTGGAGCCCACGCCTGCCGATCGGGTGTCGGCGTACGCGAAAGGGCTGGCCGTCGAGGCGGAGCAGGAGCTTGCGGAGCTGGTCGTGCACAGGATGACGCGGGCGTTGCGGCCGGGAAAGGTGTTCGTCGACTTCAGCCAGAACGCGGCGGCGAAGACGACCGCCACGCCCTATACGCTGCGCGCCCGGCCCGAACCGACCGTCTCGGCGCCCGTCACCTGGGCGGAGATCGAGGAGTGCCGGGCGCCGGGGAAGCTGGTCTTTCTGGCCGGTGACATGGGGGCGCGGCTGGAGCGGTACGGGGATCTGCTGGGGCCGCTCATCGATCCGAACCGGGCAGGGCGGTTGCCGCCCGCACGGTAGGGGCGGGCGGGGGCCGGGCCGGGATGGCCCTCCTGTCCTAGATCGCCGGACGGGCTGCTTTCATCGGTCGGTCGACGCGTCCGAAATTCGCCCCCGGATCGCATAACGCATGGCGGACGATCTTGTCATGTCCTCAGGAAAAGACCGCATGCGGAGGGCAAAGCGTCCGAGCCGTGGTGCAGACTCCTCGCAGACACTGCTTCGTGGAATTGCGTGGGGAGGCGATGGCGTGTTCGCAGGAATCGACGAGGTCGACTGGGCCTCGATGGAGCATGCCTACGGGCCTGCCGATGATGTGCCGGCGATGCTGCGGGGTCTCGCGTCCGCCGATCCGGCGGAGCGCGAGGCGGCGCTGGACGGCATGTACGGGGCCGTTCACCACCAGGGTGATGTGTACGCCTGCACGCTGGCCTGCATTCCGTTTCTCTTCGAGCTGGTCGTGGATCCGGGCATTCAGGACCGGGGCAGCATCATCGAGCTGCTCACCAGCATCGGCGGCATCGATCTGGACGGGGACGACGAGGACGAGATCGACGAGGACGAGATCGAGGGCGCGGCGAACTACGCGATGGCGGCGACCGCCGTCACCGCGGGTGCCGGGGTGTTCTTCGAGCTGATGGCCGACGAGGACCCGGGCGCGCGGCTCTCCGCACCCCTGGCACTCGCCACGCTCCACAGCCAACCCGTGCGGGTCCTCGCGCTGCTGCGGGAGCGGTTGCCGGTGGAGCCGGCCGAGGAGGTACGACTCGCCCTGGTGGAAGCCGCGGGGCGGGTCGCTCTGCGGCATGGTGCGCTGGCCGGGCAGGTGGCCGGCTGGCTGACCCGGCTGGCCGGTGAGGGTTTCCCGCCGGGGTTGCGGCTGGCCGCGCTGGCCCAGCTGGCGCGGTGCGCGCCGGATGCACTGCCGGGCGATGTCGTACGAGTGGTGACGGGGCTGCTGCGGCAGCTGCGCTCGGTGCCCGTGCGCCGGGCCGGGGCGGCTCCCGCAGTCGATGCGCAGGCCGGTCCGGCCGAGGCGGTCGCGGCCGTCGACGCCCACTCGGAGGCGGCCGGGACCGTGGAGCCGCCCGTCGAGGAGCGGGCCACGCCCGTGACCCTGGTGGGGCAGTTGCGGGCGCTGTCCGACGAGGAGACTTCGGGGCGCACCGCCCCCTGGACGGCGGACCTGCTGCGGACGCTGCATGTAGGGCTCGACGACCGGGTCGCCGAGCGGACGGCGCTGCTGACGTATCAGTTGCGCAGCCCCGACCACCAGCAGCGGATCGATGCGCTCCGGATGAGCAGTGGGCTGATCCGGGCCTGGCGCGGCTCGTACGAGGAGCTGGTCCGGCTCGTGGGTGAGCAGCTCGCCACCCCCGAGCCACGGCTGGCCGAGGCCGCCGCGCATGTGCTGGAGGAGCTCTTCGGGCTCGCCGCGCCCGCCGCCGATGCGCTGGCGGCCCGGGTGGCGGCGGACCCCGGTGCCTGGGTTCAGGACTGGCCGAGCGGGCCTCCGGGGCTCGGCAGCGCGGTGAAGGCGCTGGCCAGGCTCGGCGATGCCCGTGCCGTGCCCGCGCTGGCCGCCGCGCTGGAGCGGCCCGAGGTGCCGCACGACGTGGGATTCACCATCGGCTGTCTGGGAGCGGCAGCGGCCCCGCTGACCGCTCTGCTGCGCCGCAGGCTCGGCGAGGTCCGTCTCCACGAGGGGGCGTACGACCAGGCGAGCCCGCTGCTCACGGGGCTGACCGCGCTACGGGCGGACGAGGCGATGCCGGAGGTGCTGCGGGTGCTGCGCGGCGCGCCGGAGTACCGGGGCGAGTGGCTGCGTACGGCGGCGCTGCGGGCGCTCGGTTCGTTCGGGCCCGCGGCGCACAGTGCCGTACCGGAGCTGCGTGTTCTGCTGCGCCGCCCCGGGAATACCTCGGCGACGGAGGTCGCGGAGGCCCTGTGGGCGGTCGACGGGGACGCCGACGCCGTGCTGCCGGTGCTGATCGAGGGCCTGCAGGCGGAGCGGGCCCACGAACGGCGCTCCGCCGTGAACGCGCTGGGCAGGCTCGGGACGCGGGCGGCGGTGACGGCGCCCCGGCTGCGCGCACTGCTCGGGCACGAGGAGCTGTGGCTGCGGGTGGATGCGGCGATCGCGCTGCGGGACGTGTCCGGGCGGGCCGAGGAGTCCGTGCCGGTGCTCCTGGCGGCCTGGGAGAAGAACCGTCATGTCCGGGTCCGGGTGGCGGAATGTCTGGCGCGGACGGGTGTCGCTGGTGCAGGGTCGGACGTGGCACATGTGCTGCGCGCCGAGCTCGCCTCCGTACGCCGTCACAACGCGATGGACGGTGGATACGGCAGCCACGACACATACGAGGACGAAAAGCTGCTGGCGCTCTGCCGGCAGGCGCTTCTGGGTAATACGGGGAAGGGACCCACAACATGATCATTTTCGGTACGCGGGGTTATCTGTACCAACTGGCCATCCTGACGATGGTCTGCGGCTGGTGCGGCAATCCGGCCGCGCACACGCTGCGCAAGCGGGTCACGAAGTTCACGCTGTTCTTCGTGCCGCTGTTCCCGTTCT
Organism: Streptomyces sp. NBC_01224; assembly: GCF_036002945.1. NCBI lineage: Bacteria > Bacillati > Actinomycetota > Actinomycetes > Kitasatosporales > Streptomycetaceae > Streptomyces > Streptomyces sp. NBC_01224. The sequence continues at coordinate 2,997,017 of NZ_CP108529.1, forward strand.
CGACGAAGTTCGCGACGCAGTGCACGTTCTGCGGCGGGGAGCAGCAGATCCCGAAGGAGCAGGCCGAACAGCTGTTGGCGCAGCATGCCGCCTCGCAGGACGGCAATCCGTTCGGGCAGGCACAGGGACAGGGGCAGGGGCAGCCGGGATACGCGCCCGGCGGACAGGGACAGAACCCGTACCAGCGCTGAAGCGGCATCCCAAACAGCGCCCCAACCAGTACTAAATAGACAAAAATGACTTCCTTCCGAATAAGGTCTATGAGGCACAGACCGCGAGAAGGGAGGGTGTCATGCGTCCGAATCGCCGGGTGCAGCGCCGCACGGCGGCGGCCTTCGGGGCCGTCGTCGGCGCAGTGCTGCTGGCCGGCTGCGGCGGCGGGCTGCGGAGCGCCGGAGCGACCCCGATCGTCATCGGGCCCGCCCGGCTCTGGCCCGAGCTGCCGCCCGCCTCCGCCGCTCCGTACGACTACGGCGAGGGCGAGACCGCACGCATCCCGGGGATCGAGGTGCCGGACGGCGATGTGCACCGTCTGGATCCGGTGGCGGTGGTGCAGGCGGGCCTGAAGGCCCGGCCCAACCGGTCCAGCGGCACGGCCGGCCTCCCCACCGACACAGTCCGCCACATCGTCGCGTGCCATGCCGAACCGGCTTCCTGTCCCGTGCTGCAGCCCTACTTCCGTGATCTGACGGGCGACGGCAAGGACGAGATGGTGCTCGGCGTCCGGTTGCCCGGCCGCCAGCTCTCCGTACGGGTCTATATGCCGGAGGCGGGCGGGCTGACCCGGATCCTGTCCACCGCGGACGCCGTGATCAGCGTCGAGCTGGCCGGGCGGGATCTGATCATGCGGGTGCCGTCGGCCATCACCGGGTACGAGTACCGCACCGCCTGGTCCTGGGACGACAGGCAGCGCGCGATGCTGCCCACCCGGGACGAGATCCTGCGGATGCCGGCGTCCCGGGCCCCGCAGCCGCACCCCACGACCGCCCGTCCGACAACCGGATCCACGACCGCCGGACCCACCGCCGCACCGTCCGTCGGCGTCTCCGCGGAGCGCCGATGAGGCGACGTGGGGCCGGGCGGCACGGAACGAAGCGGCGCGGGCTGCGCGCGCCTGCCTGGACCGCGACGCTCACCTGGAAGTCGGCCGTCTTCATCACCGTGATGTGCTGCACCCTTGCCGCGCTGCTGAGCGTGCTGGTCCACACCGAGGTGACACGTGCGACCGTCGACCAGGCGCGCGAGGAGGCGCTGTCGCGACTGGCGGACGTCAGCGCCGCGTACGAGACGGGCGAGGAGCTCCCGCCGGGTTCCGGCATCGATCCGCCGGGGCTGCCCGCCTCCCTGCGCGCGCTGGCCGCGCACGGCCGGCGCGGCACGCTCGTCGCCGCTCACAACGGGCGTCCCGCCATGTGGGCGGCGGCTCCGGCCGACGGCCGCGCACTGGCCACGCAGGTGGACTACAGCCAGAGCGCCCGCACGATCAATGATCTCGACGGGGCGATCGTCGGCTCCTCCCTGCTGGCCACCGGCGCCACCCTGCTCGTCGGCGCGTTCGCCGTCACCCGGGTCACCCGGCGACTGCACCAGACGGCCCGGGTGGCTCGCCGGATCAATGCGGGCGACCTCGACGCCCGCGTCGGCGACCCCCGCACGGCGGACGCTTCGCGCCCGCAGGACGAGGTGGCGATCGTCGCCGGTGCGCTGGACACGATGGCGTCCACGCTCCAGCGCAAGCTGCTGACCGAGCAGCGGTTCACCGCCGATGTGGCGCATGAGCTCCGCACCCCGCTGACCGGCCTCTGGGCCGCCGCCGAACTGCTGCCGCCGGGGCGGCCGTCCGAACTGGTACGCGACCGGGTCCGGACGATGAGGGGGCTGACGGAGGATCTGCTGGAGATCTCCCGGCTGGACGCCCGTACGGAGCAGGTCGATCTCGACGTCCACGAACTGGTGCCGCTCGTCGAACGCGTGGTGCGCACATCCGGAACGGAGACCGAGATCCATGCCGAAAGAACCACCGCAGGGCGACCGCAGGAGCACGTACAGGTCGAGACCGACAAGCGGCGCCTGGAGCGGGTGCTGGGCAATCTGATCACCAATGCGCACAGGCACGGCCGCCCCCCGGTGGTACTGACGGTCGACGGGCCGGTCGTGACCGTACGCGATCACGGGCCGGGTTTTCCGGACTATCTGCTGAACGACGGCCCGCAGCGGTTCCGTACCGAGGGCGGCGGCAAGGGACACGGTCTCGGGCTGACCATCGCCGCCGGACAGGCGGAGGTGATCGGCGCCGACCTCACCTTCTCCAATGCCCAGGACGGCGGGGCGGTGGCCCGGCTGACGCTCCCCGAGTACGTGCGGCTGGACGACGAGGTGTCGGAGAGCCGGGACGATCCGGAATCCGGACCGCATCACAAGGAGTGAGGGGGCGTCAGCCACGCACCCGCCGATGCCTGCCGCCGGGCAGACCCTCATGAACACGTCTGTGGACATACCCGCTATGACATAAGGGAAATAGACACCACCTCTTGCTACGTTGCGTGGCATGACCGCAACGACGGCGGACGCACCCCCGCCCGATCTACGTCTGCCCAAGCGGCGCGGAGTCGAGCTGCTGCTCCTCGTCGGGGCCGTCCTCATCTCCGTCTACGGCTACGCCGCCGTCGGCCTGGCCAGGAACGACGCGGTCCCGCCCGATGTGGCCGGTTACGGCGCGGGCCTGGGGCTGCTCGCTCTCCTCGCCCACCTCGCGGTCCGCTTCCGTGCCCCGTACGCCGATCCGCTGCTGCTGCCCATCGCCGTACTGCTCAACGGGCTCGGCCTGGTGCTGATCTACCGGCTCGACCTGGAGACGCCGAAGGACCAGGCGGCCCCCACCCAGCTGATCTGGTCCACGCTCGGCGTGGCGCTCTTCATCGCGGTGGTCGTCTTCCTGCGTGACCACCGGGTGCTCCAGCGGTACGCCTATCTCTCGGTCGCCACCGCCCTGGTCCTGATGATCGTGCCGATCTTCTTCCCCGCGGTGAACGGCGCCAAGATCTGGATCCGGGTCGGCGGATTCTCCTTCCAACCGGGCGAGTTCGCCAAAATCCTGCTCGCCGTGTTCTTCGCCGCGTATCTCGCCGCGAACCGCAACGCCCTCGCCCACACCGGCCGCAGGATCTGGAAGCTGCAGCTCCCCACCGGCCGGGTGCTCGGCCCGATCGTGGCGATCTGGCTGCTCAGCGTCGGTGTGCTGGTCCTGGAACGCGATCTGGGCACCTCGCTGCTCTTCTTCGGCCTCTTTGTGATCATGCTGTACGTGGCGACCGGCCGGACCGGCTGGATCGCGGTGGGTCTGCTGCTCGCCGCCGTCGGCGCGTTCGTCGTCGGCTCCTTCGAACCGCATGTGCACAGCCGGGTCCAGGACTGGCTCGACCCGTTCGCGTCCATCGCCGCCGGCCGGGGCCCCGGCCAGCTGGCACAGTCGCTGTTCGCGTTCGCCGCGGGCGGGATGCTCGGCACCGGACTCGGACTCGGCCACTCGATCCTCATCGGCTTCGCCGCCAAGTCCGACTTCATCCTGGCGACCGCGGGCGAGGAGCTCGGCCTGACCGGACTGACGGCGGTCTTCCTGCTGTACGCACTGCTCGTCGCCCGCGGCTACCGGGCCGGCCTCGCCCTGCGCGACCCCTTCGGGCGGCTGCTGTCGATCGGTCTCGCCTCGATCCTGGCGCTCCAGGTGTTCGTGATCGCGGGCGGGGTGATGGGGCTGATCCCGCTGACGGGCATGGCGATGCCGTTCCTCGCCCAGGGCGGTTCGTCCGTCGTCACCAACTGGATCATCGTGGCGCTGCTGATCCGGGTCAGCGACCAGGCCCGCAGACCCCGTCCCGACCATGTGGAGACCGGAGTCATCGCGCCGATGGCGGAGGACGAGCCGTGATCCCGCCCCCGCGAACTGTGATCCCGTCCCCGCGAGCCGTGCTCCCTTACCCGCCGCGAGCCCCGGAGGCCAGGCCGTGATCCGCTACATCCGCCGGGCCGCCGCGCTCTGTCTGCTGCTGCTGGTGGCACTGCTGTTGAACGCCGCCCGCATCCAGGTCCTCGATGCCGACAGCCTGGACAACAATCCCGCCAACCGCCGCCTCACGATCGCCCGTTACAGCCAGCCGCGCGGCAACATCCTGGTCGGCGGCAAGTCCGTCACCGGCACCAAGGACACCGGCGAGCAGCTCAAGTACGAGCGCACGTACGAGAACGGCCCGCTGTACGCACCCGTGACCGGCTACGCCTCGCAGACGTACGGCACGACCCTGATCGAGAACGCTGAGGACGGCATCCTCTCCGGCACCGACTCGATGCTCGCCCCGTTCCCCCTGTGGAACGAGATCACCCGCAGCCAGCAGCCCGGCGGCAATGTCGTCACGACCATCAAGGACTCGATGCAGCGCGCCGCCTACGACGGGCTCGGCGGGCGGCGGGGCGCGGTCGCCGCCGTCGAGCCGTCGACCGGCAGGATCCTGGCGCTGGTCTCGACCCCTTCGTACGATCCCGGGCGGCTCTCCGGCACCGGTTCGCCGGTCACCGACGCCTGGCAGCAGCTGAACGCGGCGAAGAGCCAGCCGATGCTCAACCGGGCGATCCGGCAGACCTATCCGCCGGGCTCCACCTTCAAGATCGTGACAGCGGCGGCCGCTCTCGACGCGGACGTCGTCACCGACCCCGACAACGAGACCGACACCCCGTCCCCCTATGTTCTGCCGGGTACGTCGACCACGCTCCCCAATGAGGCGGAAGGCTGCGAGAACGCCTCGCTCGCCGAGGCGATCCGGGTCTCCTGCAACACCGTGATGGCGGAGCTGGGGGTGCGGGTCGGGCTGAAGAGCATGGTGGACGCGGTGCGGAAGTTCGGCTTCAACGACACCGGGCTGAAGATCCCGTCGGGGGTGGCGAAGAGCAACTTCGACACCGAGATGTCCGACGACCAGCTGGCGCTCTCGTCGATCGGGCAGTTCGACACGACGGCGACACCGCTCCAGATGGCAATGGTGGCTTCGGCCGTGGCGAACGGCGGCGACCTCAAGTACCCGTACCTGGTGGACCGTACGACCACGAGAAGCGGCTCGACCGTCCACCGGAACGGCTCGCACACCTACCACCAGGCGATGAGCCCTCGGACGGCCGTGCAGTTGCGGCGGATGATGGTCGACGTCGTGGAGCAGGGCACGGGGTCCAACGCCGCGATCGACGGGGTGAAGGTCGGCGGCAAGACCGGCACCGCACAGCACGGCATCGACAACTCGGGCAGGCCCTACGCCTGGTTCATCTCCTGGGCGCAGGCGCCGGACTCGGCGCAGCCGGCCGTCGCGGTCGCCGTGGTCGTCGAGGACGCGGCCGCGAACCGGGCCGACATCAGCGGCGGCGGCAGCGCGGCCCCGATCGCCCGTTCCGTCATGCAGGCGGCTCTGGGAAAATGACCGCGTGAGGGATGCGGGCGAGGTGGGCCGGGCGCTGGAGCGGATCGGGCGGGAGGATCCGCGCCTGTGCGCGTTCATCGAGGTGTGGCCCGAGAGGGCGCTCGCCGACGAGGATCGGGCTCGTCAGCTTCCGCTGGCCGGTAAGCCGTTCGCGGTCAAGGGGCCGGCCGGTATCCGCTCGTACGCGGCCCGGCGGCTGATCGCGGCCGGTGGCGTCCCGGTCGGCGCGACCTCCGTGCCGGGCCCCGGTACGCCCTGGCAGACCTGGGGGCTGGGCGCGCATGGCCGTACGGTCAATCCGTGGCGCCCCGACCGCACACCGGGCGGCTCCTCGGCCGGCTCTGCGGTGGCGGTCGCGGCGGATCTGGTGGAGCTGGCGACCGGCAGCGACGGGGCGGGGTCGGTACGGATTCCGGCGGCGTGGTGCGGGGTGTTCGGCCTGAAGACGACGAACGGCCTGCTGCCCTCCCCCGACCGGTCCGGGCTCGCTTCCGCCGGGGTGCTGACCCGTTCGGCGGCCCAGGCCCAGACCTATCTGCGCTGTGTCCTGGACGGCTGCGAACCGGCGGCGGCGGATCTTCCGATCCCCGCTGTCTTCAGCCCCGGTCTGGGGTACGCGGAGGTCGACCCGGAAGTCGAGTCGGTCGTCCGGCGCGCGGTGGGGCGGCTCGTGGCGGGCGGGGTGGTGCGGCTCGTGGACCGTACGTGCGAGCTGCTCGACCCGCGAGAGGCATGGCAGGCGGTCCGGAGCGGGGAGCCGTCCCCGGCCGCCACGGAGATCCGCCGCGAGAACGGCCTCCGGCTCGACGCCCTGTTCTCCCGTACTCCTCTGCTGCTCACCCCGACCACCCCCAACCGCCCGCACGGCCACGACGGTCCGGGCGATCTCTACTCGACCGCCCTGACCTGGGCGTTCAATCTCAGCGGGCATCCCGCGGCGAGTGTGCCCGCCGGATTCACGGCGGACGGCTGCCCGGTCGGGCTGCAGTTGGCCGCAGAGCGGGGCGCGGACGTCTCACTGCTCGGAATGGCCCTTGCGGTGGAGAGTGTGCTGATTACCGTGCGGCCATGACATACAGCGACCGACAGACCGGCCATGAGCTGGCCCAGGTGAACACAGCCCGCCTCAGATTCCCCCTGGACTCCCCCGAGCTGAAGGACTTCGTCGACGCCCTCGACCCGGTGAACGCGGTCGCCGACCAGGCCGCCGGCTTCGTCTGGCGGCTACAGAGCGAAACCGGCAACGCCACCGACGTACCGGTCTTCGGGGACACCTGGCTGATCGTGAACATGTCGGTGTGGCGCGACACGGACGCACTGACGGCGTTCATGTACCAGGGGCAGCACCGCGAGCTGCTGGCGCGGCGGCGCGAGTGGTTCGAGCGGGTGGAGGAGGCCATGACGGCCCTGTGGTGGGTGCCGGCGGGCGTGCGCCCGACGGTGCGGGACGCCGAGGAGCGCCTGCTCCATCTGCGTGAACACGGTCCCACGGAGCGGGCGTTCACTCTGCGGAAGTCCTTCCCGCCGCCGACCGCGGCCATGGGCTGAACGGACTGATCAGCCGATCGGCTTGCGTACCTCGGACCTGACCTTCGCGGTGTCCGCCGCCAGCTGCTTCAGGTCGATGGACCGCGGGTCCTTCACCGCGATCTCGGAGGTGACGACGGCGACCATGGCGCCCGTGTTCCCGTCGCCCCAGGCGCACATGGGGAGGCTGCTCGACACACCGCTGGTCTTCTGTCGCACGACCTGGCACTCGACCGTGATGTCGTATCCGTCAGGGGTGAACTCCTTGGCGGGTACGGCAAGGGTCGCACCGTCCGCCTCCGCGGCCCCTGAAAGAATCTTGCCCCGTGCGAACTCAGGGTTTCGCAGCTGCCCCCACATCCCGGACAGGACCAGCACACCGCCCTCGGACGAGCTGTACTGCGCGACAGCCGCCTTCGCATTGCGGATGCTGGGGTCGTACGTGTCCTCGATCCCCTTGCCCTTGGTCTTCGACATGTCCTCGACCAGCGTGAACTCACCGTCCAGCAGCTTCTCTTCCACGGTGAGCCTGTACTCCGCCGCCGGGAATCCGCCCGCGACCACGTTGCCGGCATCCACCAGCCTGAAGGCCGCGTAGCCGAGCCCGCCCACCACCGCGATTGCGGCGACCGTGATCCCGATGACGAGTCCGGTCCGCTTCTTCTTCGGCGGCTGCGCGCCGGGCAGGCCGGGAACCCCGGGCTGCCCCCACGGCCCCTGGGGTGGAAGTTGCTGCTGCGGATGGCCGTATGGGGTCTGCTGGGCATACGGGTTGTGCTGGGGCTGGAACTGGGGCTGCGGGGGCCCGTACGGCCCCTGTGGCGGCTGGGGCGGGTACGGCCCCTGCGGCGGCTGCGGTGGCATGCTCATGGCGCCACGTTACGTCACACGTACGAACGCGGTTTCACCCCCCGGGGCGGACTCGTCTCAGCGGCTCCCGCCGCCGCAGCCGAGGGCATCGGGGCGACGCACGCGATGCTGCTGGAGGTGCCGGAGCAGGTGGCCGAGCTGGTGCGGGGATTCGTCGCCCGGCGGTGAGCCCCCCCGGGCCCCCGCCGGACGGCCGCTCTCTTCTCAGTCCCCGGACGGGCCGGCCCCGCCCTGCGCTATCGCCTCTTCGACCTCCGCGACCCTGGCCTGTTCCTCCGCCGCGAAACGGTCCCGGTCCAGCTGCTCGGCCAGTTCCTCGTCCTGGGCCATCAGCAGGTCCAGGCTGGAGTCGCCGAGTTCGAGGACGCCCATGTCGACGTAGGCCTTCTGGAGCCGTTCGCCCCACAGGCCGATGTCCTTGACGCACGGCACTATCCGGCTGAACAGCAGCTTGCGGAAGAGCTGCAGGAACGGTGACTGCTCGGAGAGCTCCTCGGCCTCGCGCTTGCCGATGCCGAAGTTCTCCAGCACCTCGACGCCCCTGAGCCGGTCGCGCATCAGATAGCAGCCCTCGATGACGAACTCCTCGCGTTCGCGCAGTTCGGCGTCGCTCAGCTGCTTGTAGTAGTCGCGCAGCGCCATTCGCCCGAAGGCGACGTGCCGGGCCTCGTCCTGCATGACGTACGCGAGGATCTGCTTGGGCAGCGGCTTGGTCGTCGTGTCGCGGATCATGCCGAACGCGGCCAGGGCGAGGCCCTCGATGAGGACCTGCATGCCGAGGTAGGGCATGTCCCAGCGGGAGTCGCGCAGGGTGTCGCCGAGCAGGCCCTGGAGGTTGTCGTTGATCGGGTAGAGCATCCCGACCTTCTCGTGCAGGAACCGGCTGTATATCTCCGCATGCCGGGCCTCGTCCATGGTCTGGGTCGCGGAGTAGAACTTCGCGTCCAGGTCGGGAACGGACTCCACGATTCTGGCGGCGCAGACCATGGCGCCCTGCTCGCCGTGGAGGAACTGACTGAACTGCCAGGCGGTGTAGTGCTTACGCAGCTCGCCCCGGTCCTTGTCGGTCATCTTCGCCCAGTGCGGCGTGCCGTACAGGGTGAGGACGTCGTCCGGGGTGCCGAGCGGGTCGGCCGGGTCGACCTCCAGGGACCACTCGATGCGCTTGTTGCCGTCCCACTGCTTGTCCTTGCCCTTCTGGTAGAGGGCGAGCAGGCGTTCGCGGCCGTCGTCGTAGTCCCAGCTGAAGCGGGCGGCGCCGGAGGCGGGCACCTGCCACAGCGGTGTGTCGGGGGCGGTGGTGTAGAGGTCGTGTGTCGACACGGACGGCTCCTTCGCGCCTTGCGTGCTCCGATAAGTTCCTTGGTGGCTACGCCAGTTGGCAGGTTCACACGTTGGTAGACGTCGGGTCAACAAGTCGCGCGCAAGGGATTGACGTCCTTACTGACGGAGAGTCTCATAAGAAGTGACCGCCGGTAACCCATGTGTGAGGTGCCTCCAGCCATGACGACAGTGACCGAACGCGACGTGCAGTTGCTTCGCGATGCACTCGGCCCGCTCCGGGACCGCGAGCAGATCGCCGAGCGGCTGCTCGAATCCTCGGCCAAGCACTCCTTCGATCCTGACAAGGAACTCGACTGGGAATCGGCGATCGAGGACGGCAAGTGGTTCTGGCCGCCCGAGCTCGTCTCGCTCTACGACACCCCGCTGTGGCGGAGGATGTCGCAGGAGCAGCGAATGGACCTGGCCAGGCACGAGGCGGCCTCGCTGGCCTCACTGGGCATCTGGTTCGAGATCATCCTCATGCAGCTGCTGGTCCGGCACATCTACGACAAGCCGGTGACCAGCAACCACGTCCGCTACGCGCTCACCGAGATAGCCGACGAGTGCCGGCACTCGATGATGTTCGCCCGCATGATCAAGTGGAGCGGTTCGCCCGACTATCCCGTGCCACGCGTCTATCACAACCTCGCACGCGTGCTGAAGACCGTTTCCACCACACCCGGTTCGTTCGCCGCGACCCTGCTCGGTGAGGAGATCCTCGACTGGATGCAGCGGCTGACGTTCCCGGACGAGCGCGTCCAGACGCTGGTGCGCGGTGTGACCCGCATCCATGTCGTCGAGGAGGCACGGCACGTCCGGTACGCCCGCGAGGAGCTGCGCCGCCAGATGGTGACCGCCCCGCGCTGGGAGCGCGAGTTCACCCGGGTGAGCTGCGGCGAGGCGGCCCGTGTCTTTTCCGTCTGCTTCATCAACCCGCTGGTGTACGAGAACGTCGGCCTGGACCGCCGCGAGGCCGTCGCCCAGGTGAAGGCGAGCGGCCACCGGGCGGAGATCATGCAGACCGGCGCGAAGCGGCTGACGGACTTCCTGGACGACATCGGGGTACTCAACGGGGTGGGACGCAGGCTGTGGAAGAGCTCCGGCCTGCTCGCCTGAGCCGACGCCCCGTTGCCCGTACGGGCGGAGCGCTTACGACCTCGCCCGCGATTGTCAGCGGCGTCGCGGTGTCCGGGACCTCCGTCTCCGGCGTTGTCGTCAGTCGCCGACGCCCCGCGTCGACTCCCTCCTCCGCCCTGGATTCGAAGGCCCCGGACGCCGCTCCTTCTCCCACTGCCAATCGTGGGCGAGGTCGTTAGGCTTCATGGCATGACCACTGCCGCGCCGCCGACCCGTGCGTACCGAAGGCTCAGCGTCGAGGAGCGCCGCACCCAGCTCCTCGGTGCGGCGCTCACCCTGTTCGCGCACCGGGCCCCCGACGCGGTCTCGCTCGACGAGGTGGCGACGGTCGCCGGAGTCTCCCGCCCACTCGTGTACCGCTACTTCCCGGGCGGACGCCAGCAGTTGTACGAGGCGGCGCTGAGGTCGGCCGCCGAGAAACTGATCCTGTGCTTCAGCGAGCCGCCCGTGGGGCCGCCCACCGAGCGGGTGCTGCGGGTGCTCGACCGTTATCTCGCCTTCGTGGACGAGCACGACGCCGGCTTCAGCGCACTGCTGCGCGGCGGGAGCGTCGTCGAGACCTCCCGTACGACCGCGATCGTCGATGAGGTGCGGCGGGCGGCGGCCGAGCAGATCCTGCTGCACCTGGGCCGGGGCGACGCGGGTACGGGGGACGGGGCCGGACCCCGGCTGCGGATGATGGTGCGCACCTGGATCGCGGCCGTCGAAGCGGCGTCCCTGATATGGCTGGATGAGGGGAAGCAGCCCGCCGCGGCCGATCTGCGCGACTGGCTGGTCGACCAGCTGATCGCGCTGCTGGCCGCGACGGCGGCGACGGACCCGGAGACCGCGTCGGCGGTGGCGGAGCTGCTGCCTCTGGAGAACGCCGCAGGTCCGGCCGGGCGGCTGGCAAAACGACTGATCCCGGTGGTCGGCGGGGCGGCCCATCTGCTGCCCGAGGGCTGATCGGTCAGACTGGGGCGGTGAGAAGCGAGAACACCCCCTTCAGCGGCGGCCCCCTGGACGGGCGGGTCCTGCCCGTGCTCGTCGGTCCGACCGGCCATCCGCCCAAGTGGTACGAGGTCCCGGTGCCGGCCGCCGACGGCGGGCCCGCCACCGTGTACGCCTACCGCCGGGTGCCCGCCGGTCACTCCAAGCGGCTGGGGATTCCGCGGGGCTGGGTGTACGAGTACGCCCCCGAGGGCCATAAGCGGCACAGCCCCAAGTGGCCCTGGTCGAAGCCGGACTGAGGGTGCGGCACCCGGCGGGGCTGAGGGATCGGTCTAAGATCGACGCTCTGGTGCCGGGCACGGTCAGCAAGGGGGTGCGCCATGGAGGCGCTGCGTCAGGACGATCCACGCCGCATCGGTCCGTACACCGTGCTGGCCCGGTGCCGCGAGACCGCGAGCGCCGTGCAGTACCTCGCGCACGACACGGCCGCGGACAGACCTGTGGTGGTCACCGCCGCCCGCCCCGAACTCGCCGCGCTGCCCGCCTTCCGGCGCCGCTTCCAGGCGGAGGCCCGCACCGCGGACCGGCTGGCCGGCGGCTGGGTCCAGCCGCAGCTCGACGCCCCGGCCGATGACGCGGACGACGACCTGCCGTGGACAGCCGGCCCCTACGTACCCGCGATGACGCTCTCCGAGGCGATCGACGTCATGGGGCCGCTTCCCGAGCGTGCCGTGCGGATACTGGGCGCGGGCATCGCCGAGACCCTCTCCCGCGTGCACGCCACCGGAGCCGTGCTCCAGGGCCTGGCTCCCGGGACGGTGCTGCTGGCCGAGGACGGACCACGACTCACCGCGTTCGGCCCGCTGGGCGCTGCGGCCGCCGCCGAGGCCCGGCCCGGCGGGCAGTTGTCCGTACGGCTCGGATACCTCACCCCGGAACAAGTTGAGGGAGAGGAGCCCGGACCGGCCTCGGATCTCTTCGTGCTGGGCCTGCTGCTGGCGTACGCGGCGACCGGCACGACCCCGCTCGCCGACGGCCCGGCCGCCGAGGGCGCCGAACGGATCGCCCGCACGGACCCCGAACTCGGCGCGGTCCCGGCGGAGTTGCGTGACCTGATCGCGCGCTGCCTCGCGAAGGACCCGGCCGACCGGCCGAGTGCGGGAACGGTGGCGGCGGAGCTGGCCCTCGAGGGGGCGGCGGGCCTGGCGAAGGGCGACTGGCTGCCGGAGCGGTTGGCGGCCGCGATGACGGAACAGGGGGTGTGGGTCCGGGAGCTGGTCTCGGCGGGTCATCCGGTGGATGCGCCGGTTGACGGGCCCGTCGACGGACCTGCGGACGCCACACCATCGGACGCACCGGCCGACGCGCCCGGCGGCGAACTCGCCCCTGCCCGGGACACCCGTACCACTCAGCTGGGGGACATCGGGCGTCACGTCCCGAGGACCGACCGGCCCACGACCCAGCTGTCCGTACCGCGCGAACTCACCGCGCCCCCTGCCGCGCCCGCCGCCGGGCTTCCTGCCGTTCTTCCGCCCGTCTCTGCGCTGCCGCCCCGCCCGCTGCCGGTCCCCGCGGCTCCCGCCCCCGCCCCGGCCGCTCCCGCCTCCCCCGCCGTCGGTCGGCGCAGCCTCTTCATCGGGCTCGCTGCCGGGGCCGCCGGGCTGGTGGTCGGCGGGGGTGGGGTGCTCGCACTCGGGTCCGGTGACGGGGGGACGACGGACGATCCCAAGCCCGCGCCGAGCCGCAGTGGTCCCACCGTCGCGGGGCTGCCGCCTCAGCCGCGTTGGGTGTACACGCACCCGGCGGCCGAACCTCCGCCGCTCACCGCCGCCCTCTGGAACGACCGGCTGCTGGTGCTGACCAGCGAGAGCGGGGCGGCCGGCATCGATCTGCGTACCGGGCGCCGGGTCTGGGAGAACACGGACGCCGCCAAGGGACAGGCCGCACTGCCGGCCGGGCAGGATCTCTGTTTTGTCGCCGGTCCGTCCGAGTTCCTGTGGCTGTCGCCGAAGGACGGCAAGGTCGCGCACCGGACGGGATACGAGGACGGATTCACCGGGGCGCCGAACCTCGCGGTGTCGGGGGTCGTCGGCACTTTCGGACCGGTGGTCTGGTTCACCGGCTCCAACAAGGTCACGGTCAAGGCCCCGGCTCCGAAGAAGGGCAAGAAGCGGGGCAAGGACACTCAGGTCGTCAAGTCGTACCTCTTCGCCTACGACGTCCTGCAGCGCAAGGAGCTGTGGCGGACCGCCGTTCCCACCGGGCGCGGACCGGCCGCCCCTGTCTACCGGCTGATCGCTGTCGGGCAGGACGACTTCGTCGTATGTCAGAGCACAGGCACGCTGACACCCGGCGACGTGAAGGCCGCCAAGGGGAAAGCCGTCTTCCGGGGCTTCGACCAGAAGACCGGAAAGCTGCTGTGGAGCAGGTCGTTCGGCACGATCGCACCGGACGGGGCAGCCATGGGCGACGACCGGGGCCTGCTGTACGCGGCGGTGGGCGACGATCTCCAGGCCTTCGAGATCCCCGCAGGCAAGCCGAAGTGGACGCTGAACGGCACCACCGGGACCCCGTTCGGGACCCCCGTCGCCACCGGAACGCTTCTGCACACCACCAATCGCAACCAGGAAGTGGGCGCGGTCGAGCGGGAGACGGGGCGGCTGCGCTGGCGGCGCTCGACGGAGGCGGCACCCGGCACCTCCGCCCCCGCGGTGACGCTCAGCACGACCGGCAGGACGCTGTTGGCCGCGGACGGGGCCCAGGTCACCGCGTTCTCGGCACAGGACGGGCGACGGCTGTGGAAGTTCCAGGACATCGGGTCGCAGGACCCGAAGGGGCCCACAGTCACCGCTCCGTACCGGGTGCTGGCGACCGGAAGGACCGCCGTCGTCCAGCGCGACCGGATCTTCTACGCCTTCCCGGTCGCCTGAGCAAAGGCCCAGGAGGTCCGCACCCGCCCACCGCCTTCCGGGCGAACCCGTCTGCCGCCACACCGCACGGTTCTTGCATCACGTGACACCGAGTGACCGTATTTGATGCGCTCACTCATGGGGAAGTCCCATGACTCGCCCCGTCACCGGAGGTGATGTCGTGTCAGGCGGAGTCCTGCGTGCGGTCTGCACCGCGACCCTGACCACGCTAGTCGTAACCTCGCCGGCAGCCGCCGCACCCGTGGACCCGAACCCCGCCGCGGGCCCCGCCGCGAAGTCGCCGGCCGTCCCCGCGGCCACGAACAAGAGCGTCGCCCAGCTGCTGACCGAGCTGCAGGATCTGTACCAACAGGCCGAGGAGGCCACCGAGACGTACAACGGGACCGCAGCGGAGCTGAAGAAGCGCCAGGCGCAGGCGAAGAAGCTCCACGCCTCCCTCGTCGCCGCCCGGAACGCGCTGTCCGACAGCCGCGACGAGGCGGGGCAGCTGGCCCGTGAGCAGTACCAGGGGCAGTCCGACATCTCCTCGTACATGCAGCTCCTGCTGGCCCGTGATCCCGAGCACTTCCTGGACCAGGAGCATGTGGTCCGGCGTGCGGCGGCCGGGCGGGCGGCCACGGTGAAGCGGCTCACCGGCGCCGAGAAGCGCGCCGACGACCTGGCGGCCGAGTCCCGCAAGGTGCTGGACCGGCAGCAGGCTCTGGCCACGAAGCAGAAGAAGCAGCGGGACGCGGTGCGGTCGCGGCTCAAGGCCGTCGAGACGAAACTGGCCACGCTCTCCGGCACACAGCTCGCCGAGCTTTCCAGGCTGGAACAGCAGGGCATGGCGAAGGCTCAGGGCGCCCTGGCCGCCTCGGGCGCCCTGTCCTCGACCAGGTCGCCGTCCCAGGCCGGCGGCGAGGCGGTGAAGTACGCGATCGGGCAGGTGGGCAAGCCGTACGTGTGGGGAGCGGAGGGGCCGAACTCGTTCGACTGTTCGGGGCTCACCTCGCAGGCCTGGGCGAAGGCGGGCCGGGTCATTCCGCGGACCTCGCAGGAGCAGTGGCGGCAGCTGCCGAAGGTGCCGCTCAACTCACTGCGCCCGGGCGACCTGGTGATCTATTTCCCGAAGGCCACTCATGTGGCGCTGTACATCGGCAACGGCCAAGTGGTGCAGGCGCCCCGGCCGGGTTCGCAGGTGAAGGTCTCGCCGGTGGCGTCGAATCCGCTGCTGGGTGCCGTGCGGCCGGATCCGCAGAGCGCGCCGCTGTCCGCGTACAAGCCACCGCAGCTCCCGCAGGGGGCGTCCTCGGGCTCGGACTCGGGGTACAGCTCGTCGTCGGCGCCCGAGCAGTAGGCCGCCGGGGCCGAGACGTCCGCACATGACAGCCGGGTCGAGTCCCGTCGGGACTCGACCCGGCTGCTGCGGTCAGGCGGCCGACGCAGCCCCGGACACCTCGGCGAGGTACGCGTTCGTCTTCTCGGGGTCGGAGAAGCAAGCCACTGACGTCAGAAGCCCCTCACCTGCAAACTCTCCGCAGATGAGGGGCTTCTGACGTCCCGTGGGCCGTCTGTGGGCCGTCAACCCCGAATCGGACCCATGCTGTAGGCCGTCGCGATGGCCTTGCGCGTGCGCTCCCGGCTACTCGGCATCAGGTGGGCGTACACCCGCAGCGTCATGGCCGGGTCACTGTGGCCCAGGTACTCGCTCACCGCCTTGATGTTCTCCCCGCCATCGAGGAGTGCCGACGCGTAGAAGTGCCTGAGCGCGTGCATCCCATGCTCCCGCGCTGCGGCATAGCTGTCCTCCTTCGTCTCAGGCTCCGGTATGACTCCGGCCGCCACAAGCGCGGGCTTCCACGCGCCGTCGTTGAGCGACGTACGCCATACGTGGTTGCCCATCGGAGCGGTGAAGATCAGGCGCTTGGTCACCTTCGGGCCGTCAGCGCGCCGCCACGGCAAGGTGATCTCGACCGGTGCGTATTGCTTCATGTGCGCCTTGAGAGCGTCGGCCACGGGTCCAGGCAGCGGAACTTCCCTCAGCTTCCCGCCCTTAGGTGGTGCGAACACCGGCTTGCTCCGGCTGAGTTTGAGCTGCTGCACCACATGGAGGGTGTCGGTCTCGAAGTCGAAGGCGTCCACAGTCACACCCAGGATCTCGCTCTGTCGCATGCCGCAACCCGCCCCCAGGTCGACCATCGCCTGATACCTCCCTGGCATCGCGGCCTGCACCGCGAACACCCGCTCAGCGAGCCACGGAACGACCCGCTTCCGCTCGACAACCGGCTGCTTGACGGAACGCACAGAACACGGGTTGCGGCTCAGGTACTTGTCGTCAACGGCAGCGCTCAGCACCGCTCGCACATTGGAATAGATCGCTCGCGCATAGGGGCCCGGGATTCCGCGCTGTTCGAGGGTGGCCACCCACTCGCGGACGTGCTCCGGCTGGAAGGCACCAAGCGGCCGTGACCCGATGTACGGGAAGGCGTGCAACCTGAGCTGAGACTCCATCGACGCCACCGTGCTCGGTTCGGAACTCAGAGTCTTGAGCCACTTCTCCGCGTACTGCCGGAAGGTGATTCGGCCGGCGCGCGGGTCGACGTACTGCCCGCGCGTCATGTCGGCCTCAATCTGCGCGAGCCACTGCTCTGCCAGTCGCTTCTGGCCGTCCCGGAAGCTCTTCGATTTCTCGGTGCCGTCGGGGCCGACGTATCGGGCTCGGTAGCGCATGCCGGTGCCGTGCCGGTCGGTCTTGATGCGGGTGGTCTTGCCGTCGGCGGTCTGGGTCTTGTACCAGCGGTCTTGGATGTGGCCAGCCATGTGGGCTGACTCCTCTCGTTTGTCTCTGTTTCAGGGAGGCGCTGGGGGTGTCTGGTTGGCGGCCGTGGAGGGGGTTTCTCGGTGGCCAGGAAGGCGCCTCCCTGCCTCCCTGGAGGGCGTTTCGCCTGCTCACTGCGAGGGAGTTGGACAGGGAGGCGGTTAGGGAGTTCTCCCTGCCTCCCTCGGCCGGTGGGTCGCGCCTCCCTGTCTTGCGCTGCGTTCGCCGGGGTCCGACGCAGGGTGTAACGCCCCCCTTTACCGGCCTTACCTCGCAGGTCAGGGGCCCTTACCTCCCCCTCTACCGGGGTAAAGGGCCCCCTCTACCCGGAAGGGCCGGATGGGGCCCTCGTGTCGCCTCGGTGAGGGTGTCGTCGGGGGCTCTCTGGTAGAGGGGGAGGGCTTTACCTCAGGGCGGGGTCAGGCCGCGTCTCGGGCGCTTTGCTCAGCGATCCAGTCGCGGACGACGGTGGGGTCGTAGCGGACGTGGCGGCCAACGCGGAAGCCGTTCGGGCCGATACGCCGCTTGCGCCAGTGGTAGACGGTCTCGATCGGGACGGTGAGCATCGCGGCGAGGTCTTCGGGGGTGAGGTAGCGGTCCGGGAGTCCGGCGCGGAGGGTCGCGCGGGGGTCGGTGGCCATGACGGTGGTGACTCCTCGTGTCCGTGGTGCGGTGCGTGGGAGTGGTGCCGGTCGCTGTCCTAGAGAGTTGATGCATCGCAGCGTCCGCAGCGCCCCAGCGTCCGCAAGTCTCTATTTCTGCAGGTCAGTTGGGGGGAGAGTTGTGGACGCTGCTGCGGACGCTGCGGACGTTGGACGGCTGTAGCGTCCGCAGCGGGTGACGTGCCGGGCCGCTGTTTCGCGGCCCGGCCCGGTGGTGTTCCGGCTACGTCAGTACAGGTCGGGCGGGGTGTGCCCTTGCCCAATAGGGGCCACGTCGGGCCACAGGGTCTGGTCCTGCGGTGCGGACGCTGTCTCGTCGGGGTCGGTCCGGGTGAGGACGAGTAGGCGGCTACGGTGCCGGTCGCGGCTACGCTGCGTGTCGTCCACGGTGATGCCGATCGACCGCAGGAGCGGAGCGAGGCGTTTCACCTTGCCGCTCGCGCGGGTGGCGTCCTTGGGCCAGTTCGGCGGCCGGATGCCTCCGGGCGGCTGGAGCTGTTCCAGGAGTTGGGCGGCGGTGCCGGTCCACGTCCCCGCGTGTTCGACCAGCGCGGCGACGGCCGAGCCGAACTGGTCGCCTTCCAGGGCGTCGCCCGCGACGTTGGCAGAGGCGGTGAGGTAGGTGTCCAGGGTCTGCCAGTCCTGGACCTGGTCGATGGCGGCGAGCACGCGGGCGAAGTCGGCCATGCGGGGCATGGAGTCGAGCCGCACCGTGGGCAGCGTGGCCAGCACGCAAGCCAGGAGGTCGAAGAGAGCTCCCAGAACGGCCGGCCGCGCCGCTTCGAACGCGCCATCCAGCTCCTCCTCGGTCCGGCGCCGGTCCTCCTCGATCAACTGAAGATCGAGCATCAGCAGCCGTTCCGCGAGGTCCCCGGCCAGGGCCCCGGCGTCGATGGTCGTCATGGCCAGCACGCGGCGGAAGGAGAGCACCACTACGTCGTCGTCGGTGTACAGGGCCCGGTCCACGATCCCGTCCCCGGTGACGGCCTTGCACAGGGTGTCGGAGAGCCACGGCGGAATGGTGCTGATGTTGTCCAGGCACAGCGCCCACGAGTTGAACGCCTGCGCCGACCACGCCTTGATGTCCCGCGGCTGCGACCGCTTCGAGGCAGGCGAGGGGTCGATGAGGTTCACGACCATCTGCGCGGTCTTCGACTTGCCCGTGCCCTGCTCGCCCTTGAACGTGAGCACCGGGTGAGGAATCGTCGGAATCCACGCGGCGACCAGCCAGGCTACGAGCTGCCGGAACGTGGTCTCGTCCATGTTCAGCAGGCCGTGAAGCCGGGCCAGGCCATCGCCGTCCAGGACCGGGGTGGGCATGGGTGCCATCGCCCCGGAGCGGCGGAACAACACTGGCGAGCGTTCCACGACGTGCCAGCCATCGGCACCGGAGACGGTCACGGCGCGGCCGTCGGCGGTTCCCAGGTCGACCACGATCCGGCCGGAGTCGTCGTTGCCGACCCGCAGATGGACCGGAACCGGGTCTCCGGAGTCCGCGATGCCTTCCAGCACGGTCATCGCGTCCGCGAGGGCGGACTGGGATGCCACATCCCCCTCGAAGGTGTCGGCGTGCAGGCGGGCGAGACGCTGGCGCAGTCCGGTCCGGCCGCGCAGGGGAAGGGCGAGGTTCGGGCCGTCGATCGCGACCGCGTAGGGGCGGCCGTCGGTCGACATGACGAACGTGTACCGCTCCCGCGCAAGGGCAACCAAACGCACGGCGGCCGACTGCTTCTTGCCCCCGTCACCGCCACTGGGTCGATCGGTCGGGCCGCCGGTCGGCCGACTTGTGTTCACGACGGGCGGGTGTGTGTTCAGGCGGTCAGCCCGACTGTTCACGGCGGTCGGGTCGATGTTCACGGTGCCGTTCGCGGCGTTCACGGGCTTGGTGGGGGTGTTCATGCTGCCGTCCTTCCGTCCCCGCACAGGCGCGTGGTGGCCGTGCAGGTGGCCGTGCGGCCACGGTGTACGCGCAGGTCACACCTCGACCGTTCAGGCGTGCGGGTGACCGTGCGGGTGGCTGTCAGAGGTGTGCGGGTGGCCGACTGGTGGGCGTGTGCGAGTCGGGCCAGTAGGCGCCAGTCGATCGAGGGGGATCGAGTGGAAGTCGGCCGACTGTTCACCCGACTACCACCCGACCCGACCAGCGGTTTCCCGACTCCCGCAGGCGAACCCGGGGCACGGTCGACGGCCGGGGTGAACGCGTCCTGAGGGTCGGTGAACACCGGGTGGAAACCGTGAACGTCCACCCCGTCCACCGAGTGGACGGTCGGCCGATTCGGAGCCGTCCACCACGTCAGCAGAAGGGCCATGGACAGCGGCAAGCGGTCGGCCTTCGCGTGGTTGCAGGGCTCGCACGCGAGCGTCAGGTGAACGACCGACCAGGTCGGGAAGAGCGAGTGTGGTGCGATGTGGTCCAGCGTCGCCTCCCGCGGGGAAGCGAACGGACGGCGGCAGTACGTGCACCGGGCCCCGTGGCGCCGGGCAAGCTGTTCCTTGCGCAGACGCCGACGGGACGCGGTCAGGTGGCGGACACTCACGGACGCGGCCCCCGGGCGTGACGCGGGGTGTGACGCCGGTCGTCACGCTGGTCAGAGCTCTGCCTGTAGGCCTCGTGGTGGGCCCGGATCGCCGCCTGCGCGTGGACCGGGCACAGCATGGCAAGAGAGTCGCAGCCCTCTTCGTAGTGGGCCCTGATGTGGCGGGTACCCCTGCACGGGCACTCGCCGTCGACCGCAGCGGTTCCGTTGCGGAGCCTCGTCGCCTCGCTCATGCCGTCGCGGCAGACGCTGCTCGATGCCTGCTGATCGGCCACGACCAGACGGCCCGACTTCGGAAACCGCTGCTCGTGCCGCTGCTGGATCTACGTGGTGACCAGGCCGCTCATCTCCAGCAGCCGGTGGCCGTACCGGAACGCGGCCCGACGGCCGACCTCGTCCAGGCCCAGCCGCTCGATGCCCTGCGCGATCCAGTCGCGGAGCTGCTCGGGCGAGTGACGGCGGCGGCCGGACGGCATGTCCGACGCGTACAGGGCCACCGCCCGCTCAGCGCCGGTCAGGTCCTGAACTCGCACCGCAGGGCCGGACTGAACCGGCACACGGACGAGCGGCTTCACTAAGGTTCCAGGCATCATGGACCTACCCCTTCGAGGGTCGGGGAGCAGTGTCTTTGCTTGGCCGCGAGCGCCGCTCCCTGCTGTGCCCTGGCCTTGACCAGGGCTCTTTTTCGATGAAGTCGCGTTTCGCAGCCCCATCTGTTGACTAGCGTGCACTAGCGCAAACTAGTCGTCAAGTGTCACGAGGTGGCGTGCACTAGTGTCCTGCACCGGAGATCCATCGTTAGTTCCTGTATGAGTGTTTCTGCGGGTGTGCCCGCACCGCGTCGTGGTCCGAAGCTGGAACCGTTGTTGTTGTCCGTTGACGAGCGTGCGGTGCTGGAGCGTTGGGCCCGGCGGGCGACGTCTGCGCAGGCGGTGGCGTTACGGGCGCGGATCGTGCTGGCGTGTGCAGGCCCTGACGTTCCGCCGATTGTTGTGGTGGCGCGGGATCTTCGGGTAGCGGCGGATACGGTCCGCAAGTGGCGTCGGCGGTTCCTGGCCGCCCGGCTGGACGGGTTGATGGACGAGCCCCGGCCGGGTCGACCGCCCACCATCAGCGTCGACCAGGTGGAGGCCGTCGTGGTCAGCACGTTGGAGGAGATGCCGAAGAACGCCACGCACTGGTCGCGCAAGTCGATGGCCGACCGCAGCGGGCTGTCGAAGTCGACCGTGGGCCGAATCTGGCGCAAGTTCCATCTCAAGCCTCATCTGACGGACACCTTCAAACTGTCGGCGGACCCCTTGTTCGTGGAGAAGGTCTACGACGTGGTCGGGCTGTACTTCAATCCGCCCGAAGGGGCGGTGGTGCTGTCGGTGGACGAGAAGTCGCAGATCCAGGCGCTGGACCGGTCTCAGCCGGTGCTGCCGATGATGCCGGGCATGCCCGAGCGTCGCACCCACGACTACGTCCGCAACGGTCTGACCACCCTCTTCGCGGCCTTCGACGTCGCGACCGGCGAAGTCATCACCTCGCTGCACCGTCGGCACCGGGCAGCGGAGTTCAAGAAGTTCCTCATCAAGATCGAAAAGGAGGTTCCCGGGCACCTCCAGGTCCACCTGATCTGCGATAACTACGGCACCCACAAGACGCCCGCCATCAAGGCATGGCTGGCCAAACACCCCCGATTCCACCTGCACTTCACCCCTACCAGTTCGTCCTGGATCAACCAGGTGGAGAGGTGGTTCGGCTTCCTCGCCGACCAGAAGATCCGCCGCGGCTCCCACAAAAGCGTGCGTTCCCTGGAAGCCGACATCCGTGCGTGGGTAAAGGAGTGGAACGAAAACCCAACACCGTTCATCTGGACCAAGACGGCCGAGGAGATCCTCGACTCCCTCGCCCGCTTCTGCCGACGGATCTCCGGCGCAGGACACTAGTTCGCTCTAGTGGGTACGCTCAAGGCATGACTGTCACTGGGGTTCCCAAGCCGAAGTCCGTACAGGTGGCGGACGCACTCCGCGAGGAAGTCAAGAAGATGCAGCCCGGTGAACGGCTGCCCACGCAGCGCGAGTTGATGGACCGGTTCGGCTTTGCCGGCCAGACCATCCAGAACGGACTCGCGATCCTGCGCACCGAGGGTGTGATTGCCTCGGCAGGCAACATGGGCAACTTCGTGAGCGGTGGCGAGCCGGGCGATAAGGGTGACGAGCTCAAGGAAATCCGCTCCCAGATTCAGGCGTTGACTGAACGGGTCGCAGCGCTGGAAGCGCGCTCCGAGTCGGGCCGTGCTTGATCTGCATCCACCATGCGGGAAACGGAGTGTGTGCAGTAAGTGACAGGTGGGGGGGCATCGCGGCAGGTGAGGGGACAGCGCAGGTGTCCCCTGGCTGTCCCCTTGCGCGTCCCCCGGGGAGATCGACCAGACTCGCGGTAAGCACTCGGAAGAGAGGGCACATGGGCGACGACAGGCCTGCATGGGCACGGCGCATCGCTGCGGAGCGAGCGGCGCGTGACTGGTCACAACGGGATGCGGTTCGAGCCATCAGGGCACACGCACCCTCAGAGATCCCGTCCGACGAGAGCATGATCCGACAGTGGAAGCGCTGGGAGGCTGGCGCACTTCCGAACGAGTTCTACCGGCCCGTCATTGCGGCCATGTTCGGCACGGTGACACACGCGCTGTTTCCGGCTCCGGCTCGCCGCGACGGCAACAGCGAGATCCTGGCCGCAAGCGGCATGGAGACGCTGGAGATCGTGAGCCGCCTCAACCGCTCGGATGTCGACAGTGCGACGCTTGATGCCCTGCGGATTACCACTGATCGCCTGTGCTCCGAGTACCCGTTCATGCCCAGTCAACAACTCCTGATCGAGGGTCGTCAGTGGCTGCGGCGGGTTGTTGAGCTGCACTCGAAAAGCCTTACGCTCGCGCAGCACCGCGAGGTGCTTGCGCTCTCCGGCTGGCTGGCGCTCCTCGTGGGCTGTGTCGAGTACGACTCTGGTGACAGGCACGCAGCCGAGTCCACGCGCCGTGCCGCGCTCTCCATCGCGACCGAGTCGGACCAGGCCGAAGTCGCCGGTTGGGCACACGAGATGCGGGCTTGGTTCGCCCTCACGACTGGGGACTACCGCGGAGTCATCGCGGCGGCTCAGGCAGGGGCAGAGGTCGCGGCCCACCACGGTGTCGCGGTGCAGCTCGCCGGCCAAGAGGCGAAGGCGTGGGCTCGGCTCGGTGACCGGCGGCAGGTCGAGGTGGCGCTGGACTAGGGACGGCGCCTGCTCGAAGGCATGCCGCACCCGGAGAATCTGGACAACCACTTCGTCGTCGATCCGGCGAAGTTCGACTTCTATTCGATGGACTGCTACCGCTTGGTCGGGGAGGACAAGCTGGCCAGGGCCCTTGCCGAAGAGGTGCTGCGTGCGGGTACGGACTTCGACGGCACGGAGCGCGCACCGATGCGCAATGCTGAGGCGCGCGTGACACTGGGCGTGACGGCCGCACGCGAGGGCGACCTGGAACAGGCCCTCATCATGGGAGAGCGGGCACTCCAGGGTGACCGGCAGTCGGTGCCTTCGCTCATCATGACAAGCCGGGAGCTCGCGGCCGAGGTGAAGCGTCGCTACAGCACCGAGCCGTCTGCCCAGGACTACCTCGCGCAGCTTCAGGCCCTTGGGCGAGAGAAGCCGGGCTTCCTGCCACAGTGACGCCCCCTTGCTCGCCCCGGCGCTAGCCCCCAGGGCGATCTCCCAGACCCCGGCTTCCAGGCGGAACCGGGGTCTTCTCGCGCCCACTTGCTAGACGCTAGTGCGCAGCTCAGCGCCATGATTCGCTGCTAGTGGGGGTGCTAGGCCTAGCGGGCGCAGGTGCTAGGTCTAGCAGGGCAATCCTGGGCCTTGCACTCTCCAAGGGGCGATATATGGAGCGGCCAAGCCGCACATTCTTTGGCAGCTCGCTCCGCTCGCGCGCGACCAGCGCCGTGAATCCCAAGCGCCGCTGCGCAGTTACGCAGGACCGGCTGTAACACCGGACCGGAATGAGCGTGCCCGGCTGTTAGAGAGAAACCCCAGTTCAGGGCCACACCAGGCAGTACGCCTGATGCCCCGCGTCGTGCAGACGATGGCTGAAATCCAGCCATTCGTGGAGCAGCTGGAAGAGGTGGAGCGCTGACCTGGGGTTTCCTGACGGGATGTGCGCTCACCTGCGAACGAGGTCATCGGGGAAGGAGTGGTGGGGCATCACCACAGTAGATCAGGTGTTCGAATATCTGCGCATCCTGCAGGCTGCACAGAGGCTCGCCACGGCCCGGCCTTTTGCACGAGCGATGCATCAGAGGTGATTGGCTGGCACGCCGACTTCTTCCCGGCCTTCGGGTCGGCTGCGCCGATCGCGCCACCAGCTCCATACCGTGTGCCCCACAAGAGCCGCGCCGACAACACATGCGGTGACGCGGATTACGGTCCAGGTAATTCCGACAATTGCACCCTGTGAGTCCGCTTCTGTGTGCAAGCGCTGAGAGGTCTCAATATAGGCGGTCAGCGGAATAAGGAGGCGGAAAAAGAGGCCGCCAATGCCGGGTGTCCGTGCCAGATTTCCCACGAGTCCCACTGGGGCACCGAAAATGAACGCCGCTACTCCCCACACGAGAATCCGAGAGGAAAGCCCTTCGCTAGAGGCGCCAGATTCCAGCCCGGCCGGAACTGAAGGGTACATGTCCTTAAAGAGGTAGTATGCAACCACGCCGATAGCCAACCCCAAGGATGACAGCAACGCTGACTCAATTTTGGATGGGCGGAAATAGCCCACCAAGAATGCATAACAGGCCCACGGCCACCCTCCGGAAAAGACCACACTTAGGGTGGCGCAAACGGTATTGTCCAACTTTCCGGCAACGGGACCCACTAGGCCAAGTAGCAAACCCGTCCCGATAGACACAGCGATCGGTGCAACACGAATGCGCGGAATGCGCATGATTTCTCTTCCCCGTTCCGTGATTAAGCCAGAGCTGGAGGTGGCACTACTCGGGGGCTGCGCGGGCAACCGACCAGCCCCCGAGCGGCATACCAACCTACCGCACCCTGCAAGGAGTTACTGATTAGTGCGGGGATCAGGACCTAGTCGATGCTGTAGTACGTAGAGCAGGTGTAGGCGAGACCCGCAGTGAGGTGGGCGTTAGAGGTGGCGTTGGCCGGAGCTGAAACCTTCTTCGTGCCGCTAGCGATCTTCACCGTGGACGCGTGGCTCTTCGTGAAATGGTAGTAGTTCGAGTAGCAGTACTTATTGAATACCCCGGTGCTGACTTCTGTGGTGTACCAGCCGTAACACCAGTTGCCGCCACTGGCAGGGACGCAGGCCTCCGACAGCGGGCTAACGGAGCCGGCCGCAGCGTCCATCTTGATCGTCACCACACCCCACTCAGAGGGGTTACCCAGCTCTGCGGGCGGCTGGGTGCCGTCCCCACGGTGGTGGACGGTGACGGTGGCTCCGGGGGTGCTGGCGATTGCAGACGCGCTGAGCTGAGAACTGTCCGCGGTGGCCGGCGCCACGAGGCCGCCAACAGCCAGAGCTGCGCCGGCGATGGTGAAAGCGACGGATCTACCGGTGATCTTCATGAAGCCCCTCCCAGTGATTCCCCGTGTGGGAACCGGGAGGATCATCGAATGGCATATGCCTGGCTGTAAAGCGAAGTGGAACCAGTTGACTGAAAACCCGTCTGTCTGATCTGTGGGCCTTGTCTGGATATTTCTGCATCCTGGAACGTCTGATTTGCTCTGCATTGCGGCAATGTCTCACTGTGGGTCACTGATCTTGGCGCCGTCACCCATAGTTGTGGCCGGTGACTGATAAGTACTCCGAGCGCCGGGCGGCGGGAAGTCGCGTGGGAGCAGCTCCCACTGACAACCCGTTCGCCCCTGATAGAGCAGCGCGTTGACGATCTCCCGAATTGCGTACCGGCCCTGATGGCCGCTGACCGAGGGATGCGCGGCCTTCCACGCGACGATCACCGGCTCTACCAGCGCCCACTGCTCGTCGCTCAGATCGGTCTTGTAGGGCGTGCGCTCGCTCACGGTGCCCAGCCCAACATGCCCATGGCCGCCGACCGACCGGGATGCCGCACCGCCACACATTCAGGTGACGACAAAACTCCTATGCACTCACATACCGCCCTCTTACAGCCGCTCTTGTCGAGGGTCAGCGTCCGCAACGTCCACACGCCTCGATCCTTAAGAGCCGTCCTGACCTGCGGTGATGCTCTTAAGAGGGAGTGGATCTTGCGGACGCTGCGGACGCTAGCTAGTGTCCTGCGCCGGAGATCCATCGTTAGTTCCTGTATGAGTGTTTCTGCGGGTGTGCCCGCACCGCGTCGTGGTCCGAAGCTGGAACCGTTGTTGTTGTCCGTTGACGAGCGTGCGGTGCTGGAGCGTTGGGCCCGGCGGGCGACGTCTGCGCAGGCGGTGGCGTTACAGGCGCGGATCGTGCTGGCGTGTGCAGGCCCTGACGTTCCGCCGATTGTTGTGGTGGCGCGGGATCTTCGGGTAGCGGCGGATACGGTCCGCAAGTGGCGTCGGCGGTTCCTGGCCGCCCGGCTGGACGGGTTGATGGACGAGCCCCGGCCGGGTCGACCGCCCACCATCAGCGTCGACCAGGTAGAGGCCGTCGTGGTCAGCACGTTGGAGGAGATGCCGAAGAACGCCACGCACTGGTCGCGCAAGTCGATGGCCGACCGCAGCGGGCTGTCGAAGTCGACCGTGGGCCGAATCTGGCGCAAGTTCCATCTCAAGCCTCATCTGACGGACACCTTCAAACTGTCGGCGGACCCCTTGTTCGTGGAGAAGGTCCACGACGTGGTCGGGCTGTACTTCAATCCGCCCGAAGGGGCGGTGGTGCTGTCGGTGGACGAGAAGTCGCAGATCCAGGCGCTGGACCGGTCTCAGCCGGTACTGCCGATGATGCCGGGCATGCCCGAGCGTCGCACCCACGACTACGTCCGCAACGGTCTGACCACCCTCTTCGCGGCCTTCGACGTCGCGACCGGCGAAGTCATCACCTCGCTGCACCGTCGGCACCGGGCAGCGGAGTTCAAGAAGTTCCTCATCAAGATCGAAAAGGAGGTTCCCGGGCACCTCCAGGTCCACCTGATCTGCGATAACTACGGCACCCACAAGACGCCCGCCATCAAGGCATGGCTGGCCAAACACCCCCGATTCCACCTGCACTTCACCCCTACCAGTTCGTCCTGGATCAACCAGGTGGAGAGGTGGTTCGGCTTCCTCGCCGACCAGAAGATCCGCCGCGGCTCCCACAAAAGCGTGCGTTCCCTGGAAGCCGACATCCGTGCATGGGTAAAGGAGTGGAACGAAAACCCAACACCATTCATCTGGACCAAGACGGCCGAGGAGATCCTCGACTCCCTCGCCCGCTTCTGCCGACGGATCTCCGGCGCAGGACACTAGCGGTGGTTTGTTGACTGCGGGTCAGGGCCGTAGTAGGCCGGTAGCAGAGGAACGTTGCCTCGCCGCCTGGGGGCTTGTGATGACCCGTCGTCTGCCGTGTCCGCCCGCACCGGGCCCGCTGGAAGCCTACACCGCACGCTTCGATGACCTGTTCTCCACACTGGCACAGCGCCGTGGGTTCCGCGAGTACCTGACCGGGCTACTGTTGCCGCGGAACCGCAACAAGACGCTGACCTGCCTGGCCGGCACCGAACCCGTCGTCGGGGCCCAGCACCCCTCGGTGCAGCGGCTGCAGTTCTTCCTGTCCGAATCGACCTGGGACCACGAGCAGGTCAACGCCCGCCGGGTGGAACTGCTGCTGGCCGACCCCGCGACCGCGCCGCACCCGGGCGGGGTGCTGGTGATCGATGACTCCGGGGACCGTAAGGACGGGAAGGCGACCGCGCACATCGGACGGCAGTGGCTGGGCCGGCTGGGCAAGACCGACAACGGCATCGTCACCGTGACCACCTGCTGGGCCGATGAGAACCTCTACTACCCGCTGCACGCCGTGCCCTACAGCCCCGCCCATCACTTCCCCAAGGGCAAGAGCGACCCCGGCTTCCGCACCAAGCTGCAGATCGCCGCAGAGCTGGCCCGCACCGCGAAGACTGCCGGGGTGGGCTTCCGGGCCGTGGCCGCCGACTGCGCCTACGGCGACCAGGACAGCTTCCGCAGACAACTCGCCTCGGCAGGGCTACCGTTCGTCATGGACCTCAAACCGAGCCACGGCACCTGGGCCTACGGCAAGGACGCCTACACTCCCGTCGATGCCGCCCGCGCCTTGACCTGGACGGACCCCGAGCATCCGGGTGACTGGACCGCCGTCGAGCGAACCTTCCGTGACGGGCACACCGAGACCTGGTGGGCCGCCGACGCCCGCCTCGGCTGGTGGGGACCCGACGGGAACGTCCGCCTGGTCGTGGCCACCACCGACCCGGCCACGCTGCCCCCGCAAGCCACCTGGTACCTGGCCACCGACCTGCCCCGCCCCGGCGGCCCCCGCGAGGCCGACAGCCCCGAACCGGCCGCCGGGCTGCACGAAGTCGTCCGGATCTACGGCATCCGACACTGGATCGAGCAGAGCTACAAACAGGTCAAGGGCGAACTCGGGTGGGCCGACTTCCAAGTCCGTTCCGACACCGCCATCCGCCGCCACCAGACCCTGGTCACCTGCGCCTTCTCGTTCTGTTGGGACGCCTGGTTCAGTCCACCACCCGAGGTTTCGCCCGAAACAGCACCACCGGAGCCGCCCGAAGAACCGGGCCGGCCCGAGAGGGGGACCAACCAGACCCCACCAGCCCCACACGGCCACCTGGCCCAAGGCGATACGCGCCGTCCGGGCCTGGCTCGACCCCTGGACCAGCCTCCAACGATGCTGGCGAGCCTGGACGAATGCACCCCCACCACCCGAACTCCAAGCCCTGATCAACGCCGTCGGCGCAGGCCACCCGCTTGACCTCTACTCCCCGGCTTAACAAACCACCGCTAGTGGACGCTATACATTTTGTTTAGCGTCCGCAGTGTCTGCGCAGGTCAGAGCATATGCAAGCGCGAGTGTGGACACTGCGGACGCTGTTTTCTCTCAACTCTCTAGTAGGGCTTTGTTAGGTCCTGTGGTGGGGTTCGGGGGTTGGTGCGGGTTGGCCGCATATCGAGCAGGCGCCGGTCCAGGTGGCCAGGAGGGCCTGGAGTTCGCGGAGGACCGCGTAGAGGGTCAGGCCGGCGCAGGGGCTTTTGGGTCGAGTCTGAGCAGGGTGCAGAAGGCCTGGGCGAGGGAGGCGAGGGTGACGTGGCGGTGCCAGCCGAGGTAGTTGCGGCCCTCGAAGTGGTCCAGGCCGAGGCCGTCCTTGAGCTCGCGGTAGTCGTGTTCAACTCTCCAGCGGATCTTGGCGATTCGCACCAGCTCGCGCAGTGGGATGTCGGCGGGCAGCGTCGAGAGCCAGTAGTCGGTGGGCTCGGCAGAGTCGGGAGGCCACTCGACGAGCAGCCAGCATTCGGGCAGGGAGCCGTCGGCGGCGCGGCGGATGGACCGGTTGGCCGGGCGGACCCGTAGGGCCAGGAATTGCGAGCGCATCTCGGCCCGTGGGTTGTGCTTGGTGGCCTTGCTGCCCTGACGCCAGGTAACGGTGCGGGTGGCCGCTTGCCCGGCGGCCAGGGCCAGCACGCGCAGGGTGGTGTGCGGCTGGGGGTAGGCGGACACGGGAGGGCGGCCCTGCCCGGAGTACGGCGGACGCTCGGGCGTGGCGTCGCCCGGGTGCGCGGTCGTGGTGGCCTTGACCGCGACCGCGTAGGTCAGGCCTCGTTCGGTCAGACCCTCTCGAAAGCCCGTGGCGTCGCCGTATCCGGCATCGGCGACGACCGGCAGGCCCGGCAACTCCCAGTCCCCGCGAACCTCGTCGAGCATGTCCAGGGCCAGGCGCCACTTCTCCCGGTGGCGAGCAGTCTCGGGGATGCCGGCCTTGGCGCGGCGCCGGCGGATCGCCGAAGCCAGCAGCGCGTCCTCGGTATGTTTGGTGTCGTCCCAGCCCTCGGGCAGGAACAGACGCCAGTCGACGGCCGAGGAGGCGCGGTCGCTGACCAGGTTCACACTGACCCCGATCTGGCAGTTGCCCCGCTTGCCCAGCGCGCCGCAGTACATCCGCGCC
Source organism: Streptomyces sp. NBC_01224 (assembly GCF_036002945.1). Classification (NCBI taxonomy): domain Bacteria; kingdom Bacillati; phylum Actinomycetota; class Actinomycetes; order Kitasatosporales; family Streptomycetaceae; genus Streptomyces; species Streptomyces sp. NBC_01224. The sequence continues at coordinate 3,027,322 of NZ_CP108529.1, forward strand.
ACCCCTGGCGAGTCGTAGCCGTCCTTGGGGAAGCCGACATCGTCAATCGCGTACGCCTCGGGCGAGATGTGCGCCGCGGCCCAACGGGCCAGCCGCTCACGGACCTTGGCGTAGTCCCAGGTGGAGGAGGACACGAACTGCTGGAGCTGCTGGTGGTCCACGCCCAGGCGCTCGGCCATCGGCTGCATCGACTTGCGCTTGCCGTCCAGCATCAGCCCGCGCAGGTACAACTCACCCTTGGCCCGCTGGTCCCGACGCGCCAACGAGCCCAGCATCTCGGCCGCGAACGCCTCCAGACGCGGACGGACCTCTTCCATCTCCTCAGGAGTCACAACTGAAAGAAGATCACAATCTATCCAACGAGGATCACTTGGGGTACCTAACAAAGCCCTACTAGTAAGAGGTGCAGTGAGAGCTAAGCGGAATGGCCACCCCGCCCCTGAAATGCCTCGGTGAGCCACCCAGGAAGGGGCGAGGCCGGATGACCTCAAGCACCAATGCCCTCCGCTGCTCCATCGTGGCTCTGGACGGCATTTCAGGGGGGCGCCGGGCTCGCGGGGGAGGAAGAACCCCGGCCGCTCGCACAAGCAAGAGGAGCACCCTGGCGGCGGCGGGGGCGTGCTCCTCTTGCTTGTTCGAGCGGGGAGGAGACCACGGCCATCAAGCGGGTGGTCTCTTCGCCTTCCAGGGCGCCGAGCAGAGAGCACCGGGGTGCCGGCACCGGCCGATGGTCGGACCGGCCTGCTGGCGCGGTTACCTTCCGTGCTCCTGGCTACTGCCTACTGGCTAGTGGCTACTGCCCAATGCCCTGTTGAAAGGGCCTGCGTGGGCGGTAGCGGCCCGTTCTACTGGCTAGTGGCAAGTTGGCAGTAGCCACTAGCCAGTAGCTGTGTGTGTCCGTGTGGGGTGGCCGTGCGGGTCGAAGCGTGGTCGAGCGAGGCACCAGGCAACCGCCCGCGCTCCCACGCCTTCCCGCGGGCGCCGGACAACTCTGGGAGCTCCCAGCATGGGCGGCCAAGAGTCGTCCGCCCGGAGGGCGGCCCGTACAGCTCTTTCCTACGCGCTTGTCGCTTGTCTTGTCGCTCGTCGCGAATGACGCCGTTCGCATCCTCATGGGCGCGGAAACCACGCCTGACCTGCGTGCTGACAAGCGACAAGACAAGCGACAAGCGACAAGCGGGACGCCGATCCGCCCCTCGACGGCCGGGCCGTCTGTGGGCCGTCCGAGGGCGGCCCACAGTCACCAACGTTCACCAACGCTGACCGCTGCTTTGCAGGTCAGACGCTTACACAGCGGCAGAGACCTGCGCGAGGTATGCGTTCGTCTTCTCGGGGTCGAAGAAGAAGTTCTCGAAGTCCGCCGGGTTGTTGAAGCCGTTGGCGAAGCGGTTGGCGACCGGCTGGAGCTGGCCGGCGGCGCCGATCAGGTTCAGTACGTGCTCCGGCGGTACGCCGAGCATCGCGTTGGTCCACTTCACGACGTGCTGCGTGTTCTCCCAGTGCCGGTCGAACGTGGCCTGCATCCACTCGGCGTCGAACTCGCGGTCGCCGTGCTCGAGAATCGAGTTCAGGTAGGAGTTCGCGCACTTGGAGGCCGTGTTGGAGCCCTGGCCGGTGATCGGGTCGTTGGCGACGACCACGTCCCCCACGCCGAGGACCAGACCGCCGCCGGGCAGCCGGCCGATCGGCTTGCGGACGGTCGGGGCGTAGCGGCCCGCCAGGGTGCCGTTGGCGTCGGTCAGTTCGACCTTGGTGGCGCGGGCGTACTCCCACGGCAGGAACCGCTCCATGAGCTCCAGCGTCTTGGCGAGGTGCTCGGAGGGGTCCTTGATGCCCTGGAACGCGTCGAGCGGGCCGCCCGGGATGCCCTCCCAGAACAGGATGTCGGCACGGCCGGACGTGGTCAGGGTCGGCATCACGAAGAGCTCGCCGACGCCGGGGACCAGGTTGCAGCGGACCGCGTCGAACTCGGGGTGCTCGGGGCGCGGGCCCATTCCGTGGACGTACGCGACGGCCAGGGCGCGCTGCGGGGCGTCGAACGGCGAACGGGACGCGTCGCGGCCGAACATGGAGACCAGCTCGCCCTTGCCCGCGGAGACCATCACCAGGTCGTACGTACGGGAGAAGTAGTCCAGGTCGGAAACGGCGGCACCGTGGATGACGAGCTGTCCGCCGCGCTGGGCGAAGGTCTCCATCCAGCCGGCCATCTTCACGCGCTGGTCGATGGACTGGGCGAAGCCGTCCAGCTTGCCGACCCAGTCGACGGCACGCGAGGAGTCGGGCGCGGCGACCGAGACGCCGAGGCCCTCGATGCGCGGAGCCTGGGACTCCCAGAAGTTGAGCTGGTAGTCGCGTTCGTACTCGAGCGCGGTGTGGAACATGCACTGGGTCGACATGACCCGGCCGGACCGGATCTCGTCGGCGGTGCGGTTGGACATCAGGGTGACTTCGTAGCCCTTGGACTGCAGTCCGAGTGCGAGCTGGAGACCGGACTGACCGGCTCCGACTATGAGTATCTTCCGCATCGCGGTTCTCCGTTACGTGTTGCGTGCGAGCTATGCCGGGGTGGCGTCGAGGGCGTGGCCCACGAGGGCCAGCAGCGACTCGACGACAGTGATCTTGTTACGCGCGTCCATGATCACAACAGGCACGTGCGGCGGGACGGTCAGGGCCTCCCGGACGTCCTGCGGCTCGAACCCCGGCGTTCCCTCGAAGTGGTTGACGGCGACGATGTACGGCAGGCCGCAGCTCTCGAAGTAGTCGAGTGCGGGAAAGCAGTCGGCGAGCCGCTGGGTGTCGGCGAGCACGACCGCACCGATCGCGCCGCGCACCAGGTCGTCCCACATGAACCAGAAGCGCTGCTGGCCCGGTGTTCCGAACACGTACAGCACGAGGTCGTCGTCGAGCGTGAGCCGGCCGAAGTCCATCGCGACGGTCGTGGTGAGCTTGTCGGGTGTCGCGGAGAGATCGTCGGTCTCCTCGCTGGCCTGGGTCATCATCGCTTCGGTCTGCAGCGGCGTGATCTCGGAGACCGACCCCACGAAGGTCGTCTTGCCCACGCCGAACCCGCCCGCGACCACGATCTTCGTGGCGATGGGGGCCCTGGTGTGGTCCAACTGCCAGGCCTGCAACGATTCTTCGGCCTGGTCCTTGGCCCCCGGCTGACGCGGGGCGAAGAGCGGCGACTCAGAGACGGCGGAGTCCATTGAGCACCCTTTCGAGCAGTGCGCGGTCGGGCTGGCCGGTGCCGTGACCGGTCCCGTACACGCGGATCTTTCCCTGGTCGGCCAAGTCGCTGAGCAGCACCCGGACCACGCCGAGCGGCATCTTCAGCAGGGCGGAGATCTCAGCGACCGTACGCATCCGGCGGCAGATCTCGACGATGGCCTGGAGCTCCGGCATGACGCGGGTGGCCAGGTTGCCGTTGGTCAGCTCGCGGCGCTCCTCGGGCGCTTCGAGCGCGGCGACGAACGTCTCGACGAGCAGGACGTGGCCGAAGCGTGTGCGACCGCCGGTGAGCGAGTACGGGCGGACCCGTGCGGGCCTTCGGTCGGACCCGCGGACCGGGAGCCTGCGGGCGGGTTCAGCAGCGGGCGTCACTGGGCGCTCTCCATCGATTTGCGCAGTTCACTGCGGAGTTCGGGGGTGAGTACGTGTCCGGCTCGGCCGACGAAGAGCGCCATGTGGTAGGCGATGACGCTCATGTCGCAGTCCGGGGTGGCATGCACACCGAGCAGCGAGCCGTCGCTGATCGACATGACGAAGACGCTGCCCTCGTCCATGGCGACCATGGTCTGCTTGACGCCGCCGCCGTCCATCAGTTTGGCGGCGCCGATGGTGAGGCTGCCGATGCCGGAGACGATGGTGGCCAGGTCGGCGCTGGAGCCCCTGGGGCCGTCCTGCCGGCCGGTGGCCTCCTGGATGATCAGATGGCCGGGGTCGGAGGAGAGCAGCATCAGCCCGTCGGACGAGACGACGGTCACCGAGTGGACCCCTGGCACCTCCTCCACCAGATTGCTCAGCAACCAGTGAAGGTTCCGGGCCTCGGTACTCAGCCCGAATGTGCTGGGCGCAGTCAACTGCGTGCCTCCTCGACTGTGTTCCCCGTCTCATCGGTTCGGCCGTCGCTGGGGTCGGCCGGCTCACTGTGCTCGGTGAGCGGGGAGCGCCCGGCGTGTGCGGGGGTTCCGGGGAACGGCTGGGTCGCCGTGATCTCGGCGATCTCCGCCTCGACGTCCCGGCGGCCGTCCTTCGCGCCCTGGTGGAAGCCGCCGAGCCGGCGGCGCAGCGACTCCTTGTCCAAACTGCCCTTGCGCTCGGCGCTGGGTGCCGTGGTGGGCTTGACGACCTTGGGGGTGCGCTTGGGCAGCCCCTTGTCGGTGATGCGCTCCTGCTGCGGCTGCGAGTGCTGTTCCGGCTGCCGGGGGCCGGGCAGGGCGTCGGCCACGGGCGCGGGTGCCGGGGCGGGTGCGGTGTACGGCTCCGGGGCGGACGCGGGGGCGGACGCGGTGTGCGGCTCCCGGGACTCGTCGGCGGTGCGCTCGTGGCGGTCGGGGCCGATGGCGTACGGGTCGGGCGCCGTGAACTCGGGGACGTCCGCGAACTCCGGAACCACCGGGAGCCGTACCTGCATCGTGGTCTCGGCCTCGGCGGCGGCCGGAGCGGGTGCGGCGGTGGGGGCGTTGTCCGCCGTGTGCCCGGGCACAGGCTCGGAGGTGGCCCCGGACTCGCGGATCGTCTGCTCGGCCGCGGCGATCAGCGGGTCGCCGGGCAGGGCGAGCGTACGCCCCGGCAGTGCGTTGGAGTTGGCCTCGGCGACCGACCCCGGCAGGTTCACCGCGGGAGCGTCCCCCGGGACCTTCACCGGCGGTGGTGTGGCGGCCGGTGGCGCCTTCGGCAGCAGGGTCTTGGGCAGGACGACGACCGCCGTGACCCCGCCGGTGCCCATGTGGTCGCGCAGCTGGACCCGTACACCGTGGCGCGCGGCCAGCAGGGAGGTGACCTGGAGCCCGAGCCCGGCCCCGTCCGCGCTCTGTTCGCCCGCCTCGAACAACGTGGGGTCGCCGAGCCTGGTGTTGAGCTCGCCCATCCGTACGGCGGACATCCCGATGCCCTCGTCCTGGACGGAGAGCATCACCTCGCCGGTCTCCAGCAGCCAGCCGGAGAGCTGGACATGGGAATCCGGCGGTGAGAAGGAGGTGGCGTTCTCCAGGAGTTCGGCGACGAGGTGGCTGAGGTCGTCCGCGGCGAAACCGGCGATCTGGGCGTGCGGCGGCAGGGACTGGATGGTGACCCGCTCGTACCGCTCGATCTCGGAGACGGCCGCACGCAACACGTCGACCAGCGGGATCGGGCCCGCATGGCCGTGGCCGTGCTCGGCGCCGGCGAGGACCAGCATGTTCTCGCTGTGGCGGCGCATGACCGTGGCCATGTGGTCGAGCTTGAAGAGGGTGGCCAGCCGCTCCGGGTCGTGCTCCCGCTCCTCCAGGCTCTCGATGACACCGAGCTGACGCTCGACGAGGCCGAGGGTGCGCAGCGAGAGGTTGACGAAGGTGTGGTGGACCGTGTTCTTCAGCCGCTCAAGCTGGACGGTGAGGTCGGAGGCCATGACCTGGAGTTCGGCGCGCTGGACGGTGAGGGCCTCGCGTCCGGCGATCAGCTCGGCACGCTCGGTCTGCAGGCTGTCGAAGCGGCCGTTGAACTCGTGGAGCAGTCCGTGCAGCTGGCCGTGCAGGGCGTTGATGGACCGTACGACCTGGGCGAACTCGTCATTGCGGCCGGTGTAGCGGACCGGTTCGGCGGTGGCGGGTTCCGCGGCGAGGCGGGCGGCACCGATCCGCAGGACGGCGAGCGGCTGGGTGAGGGTGCGGGCCACGGCGGTGGAGACGCCGACGGCGATCAGCAGACAGCCGCCGAGCAGTGCGATCCGCAGCTCCAGCGCGGTGACGTCGTCGTCGCGCAGCTGCTCCAGGCGCTGGACCTGTGCGGTGCCGAGGGCGGACTCGACACCCCGCATCCGGTCGATCCGGGCGGAGAGTGCCGCCTCGACCTTCTTGCTGCTGACCTTCTGGTCGGAGTCCGACAGCTCGGGGCGGTCGGTGAGGGTGTTGAGGTACTTCTCCGCGCTGTTGACCTCGGGCCCGGTGACGGTGGACGACAGCTTGTCGCGGGCGGTGGAGCCCGCGGCCTGGTCGAAGTCGGCGAGCGAGGAGAGCTCGCGGACCCGGGCCTGCTGGGCGGCGGCGCTCAGCTCGTCCCGGGTGCGGTCGTCCTTGCTGCTGCCCACGTCCTGGGTCTGGACGGGCAGCCCGGTGATCTGGTCGAACTGCGGGGTCGTGACCTTGCGGGGTACGGACAGCGCGGCGACCAGCAGCCCGCGGGTGGCGGAGGCCTGCTCGGTGGCCTGGCCGAGGGCGAGCGGGGCGCGGGTGGACTCGGCGGCCCGCGGCGGGGTCTTCTCGGCGAGCTCGTCGGCGAGATCGTGGAGCTTGGCGATGACCTCGGAGTACGCCTGATGGGCCTCCAGCGCGGTGCCCTTGCCGCTGAGCGCGTCGCGGCGCAGGGAGGGAATGGCGGAGAGATCGCGGCGCAGTGCGGCCGGGGCCGCACCCCTGATCTCGTCCACCCGCTGGTCGACGCGGGCGCTCCGGCTGCCGGGGTCGCCCTTGCCTTCCGCCGTGGGGCCGGACTTCTCGTCACGGCCGGCCGCGATGTAGGCGGTGACCTCGTCACGCTCGTCCGCGAGGGCGTGTGCGAGCGCGATGGCCTGCTGGTTCAGCTCGGCGAGGGTGACCAGCCGCTGCGAGTCGTTCAGGTCGGAGGAAGCACTGAGGGCCGCGGGTGCGCCCGCGGCGATGACAGTGATACCGACGACCGCGACACCGGCCACCAGCCGGCTGCGTACGCGCACGGTGCGCCGGGTGCCCTCGTTCTCGGCTGGTGCCGGAGGCGTCACCCCGGAACCACTGCGCTTGCTGCCCTTGCTCCGAGGCCGCTTCTTCTGCACCGGTGCTCGCATTCTTGACTCGTCCGCCCTTGAAGCAGAGGTGACGCACGGTCACATGTGAACGAGCGCCTCGTCCCCTGGTACGGCTTCTGACCATTCCAGTGCTTTTGAGAGGGAGACGCGCATCAACCACTCCGCCACCTGAACGAGTGAACATCACTCCGGAGTTGACCAACAAGTCTCCCCCGGGGGCGCGTCCGGCACACCTGAGCCGTCGGCTGGAACTTCCGCCCAGGCTTTGGCAGGATGCCCGCCCGCACGCCGCACGGAGCCTTTCCTTCCGCTCCGGACATCCGTCTGACCTGCTGGTACAGGCCAACCTTGGGCAGTGCAGGGCTCGTGAAGGCGTCGTGCAGACTGGCTGTATGCGAATCGAACTCGCCACCGTCGCCGGCAGCGCTGAACGACCGAACGAGGACTGGGCCGCCACCGCCCTGCCCGCCTCCGGCCAGGGTGGGACGCTGATCCTGCTCGACGGAGTCACTCCGCCGCAGGGTGACGACGGTTGTGTGCACTCGGTCCCCTGGTTCACCGCACGGCTGGGCGGCTCACTGGTCGAACTGTCCGGTTCGCGACGGGATCTGACCCTCCAGGAGATCCTGGCCGAGTCCATCCGGCACACCGCCGATACACATCGCTCCTCGTGTGACCTTTCTCACGTAAGGACGCCGCAGGCGACGGTCGTCATGGCGCGCTGGGACGAACGCGAGATCGAGCACCTGGTGCTGTCCGATTCCGTACTGCTGTTCGAGGCGCCCGACGGAAGCGTGCACCCCCTCCTCGACGACCGGCTGGACCGCCTGCCGCCGGGCTCGCTGGCCGACGAAGCAATCACCGACGCGCAGGTACGCAACAAGGAGGGCGGCTTCTTCACCGCCGCCGCCGACCCCTCCGTGGCGGCCCGCGCGGTCACCGGGCGCACCCCGCTCGGCCAGGTGCGGGCGCTGGCCGCGATGACCGACGGGGCGGCCCGCTGGACCGAGATGTTCCGCGCGGGCGACTGGGCGGACTGCCTCGGAGTGCTCCACAAGGAAGGCACACAGGGGCTGATCGACCGCGTCAGGGCGCTGGAGGACGCGGACACGGAGCGCACGTATCTACGCCGCAGCAAGACCCACGACGACGCGACGACGGTCTACGCGGTGCTGTGACGGCACACCCGGGAGGGCGGGCCGGGGCGTCAGTCCTCGGCCCGGGAGTTCAAGTGGTGCAGCAGCCGGGCCAGTTCGGCCACCTCGGTCCGGTCCCAGTCGGCGAGCTTGCGCACATAGCGGTCGCGTCGGGCGTCGCGGACGCTGCGGTAGCGGGCCAGACCCTCGGCGGTGAGGTGGACGAGGGAGGCCCGGCCGTCGGCCGGATCGGGCTCGCGCACCACCAGCCCGAGGGCCTCCAGGGCACGCAGTTGACGGCTCATGGTCGCCTTGCCGACCCCGAAGTAGGCCGCGAGATCGGTGGCCCGCTGCTGCCCGGCCGACTCCAGCCGTACGAGAAGTCCGTATGCGGCGGCCTCCAGTTCCGGGTGGACCTCGCGCGCCATTTCCCCGGAGTTGGCCCGCGCCCGGCGCAGAAAGACGGCCAACTCCCGCTCCAGGGCAAGGAATGCGTGGTCCACACCACTTTCTCCGCTCGCGCCGGGTTCACTACCGCTTTCGCTCCCGTGCACGTCAACACCCCTCATGAGCTTTCCTGCCGCTGAAAGTTTCTTTCGCCGCTGGTCATCGCCGCAGCTTGGCCAGTATTTCGCAGGCGTAGACCAACGGCAGCACCCAGGCCCCCTTCCGCAGCGCGGGTCTACGTGCGTAGCGTCATGCATGGCATGTTCACACCATGACATGCCGGCAGGGGTTCGCCCGGCGTCCCCCTGGGATCAGCACGTCCCCCCACCAAGGCCTCGGAGGCACTCACATGCCGGTGCTCAGATCCAGATCCGGAACATCCCGCCGCTCGCGCTTCGCCGCGACCGGCACCCTGCTCGCAGCCCTCTCCCTCCTCCTCACCCTGCCCGGCGCGGCGAGCGCCGCGGGCACCCACGACACCGCCGCCGCGGCCAAGAAGCCCGCACGGGGCACGGCCACGATGGGCATGGGTGTCGTCGCCCACGACGGCCAGGGCGGACTGCCGCGCGATACCCGCGCCGCCCAGACCGAAGGTGTGGACGTCGCCAGCTACCAGGGCAACGTCGACTGGGCGACTCTCTGGAACAGCGGCGTGAAGTGGGCCTACACCAAGGCCACCGAGGGCACGTACTACACGAACCCGTACTTCGCCCAGCAGTACAACGGCTCGTACAACATCGGCATGATCCGGGGCTCGTACCACTTCGCCACCCCGGACACCACGAGCGGCGCCGTCCAGGCCAACTACTTCGTGGACCACGGGGGCGGCTGGTCGAAGGACGGCAGGACCCTGCCCGGTGTGCTCGACATCGAGTGGAACCCGTACGGCGCGCAGTGCTACGGCAAGACCCAGGCAGGCATGGTGTCCTGGATCCGTGACTTCGTGAACACCTACAAGGCGCGCACCGGACGCGACGCGGTCATCTACACCGCGACCAGCTGGTGGCAGACCTGCACCGGGAACAATGCGAGCTTCGGCGCCACCAACCCGCTATGGGTGGCCCGCTACAACACCACGGTCGGCGAACTCCCGGCCGGCTGGAGCTACTACACGATCTGGCAGTACACCTCGTCCGGCCCCTACGTCGGCGACCACAACCACTTCAACGGCGCCCTCGACCGCGTACAGGCCCTCGCCAACGGCTGAGCCGGCCTGCCGCGCCCGCCCGGTCCGACGCTTCGCACAGCAGAGCCCCGGCGACCCACCCAGTCGCCGGGGCTCTTCCCTGTTCACGCCCTTTGGCCAGGTATTTCGCTCTCCGAACTGACAACACGGAGGCCTCTATACACCCGGTGTATATGCCATGCGTATAGTCCTTCTCTGCCGCACACCGTGCGCCTTGTTCCGCTACGGAGGAGTGACCCGCCTTGTCCATGAAGACGAAGTCGATCGGTACGGGGTTGGCCGCCGCCCTTGTGACGGCACTCACCCTGACGCTGAGCGGCTGCTCCATGCAGACCACCGCGCCGGCCTCCGCGCGCGGCGACGCGGGCTCCGACGCCAAGGGCTCCTTCGGCCCGGTGGACTGCCGCAAGGCGAAGTGCATAGCCCTGACCTTCGACGCGGGACCGGGCGAGGACACCCCGCATCTGCTGGACATCCTCAAGGAGAAGAAGGTGCACGCGACCTTCTTCCTGCTGGGCAAGAACCACGTCAAGAAGCACCCCGACACCGTGCAAAGGCTCGCCGCCGAGGGGCACGAGGTGGCCAACCACACCTGGTCCCACGAGATCCTGACGGACAAGAAGCCCGCCGAGATACGCGACGAGCTGGAGAAGACGCAGGACGCGATAGCGGAGATCACCGGCAGGAAGCCGCGCCTGATGCGCCCGCCGCAGGGCCGTACCGACGACACCGTCTCGGACATCAGCAAGGACCTGGGGCTCTCCCAGATCCTGTGGAGCGCGACCGCCAAGGACTACTCCACGACCGACTCGACCCTGATCAAGAAGCGCATCCTGGACCAGGCCGGCCGGGACGGCATCATCCTGCTGCACGACATCTACAAGGGGACGGTGCCCGCCGTGCCGGGCATCATCGACGCGCTGAAGAAGCAGGGCTACACCTTCGTCACCGTCCCGCAGCTGATGGCGCCGGCCGAGCCGGTCCCGGGGACCATCTACCGCCCCTGAGCCGTACGTCCCGACGAGCGAGGCCCCGGGCGCACGCGGAACGGCCCGCCCACCCGTTGCCGGGAAGGCGGGCCGTCCGTACCGGTCGCGCACGTGGTGCCACGCCCGTCACGCCATGGCGCCTACGCCGCGGCCGGGATCCTCTCCTCGGGCCTGGCCGCGGAGGCCGGGGCGAGGGCGATCTCCAGCACCTGGCGGACGTCCGTCACCGGATGGACCTCCAGGGTGTCCAGGACCTCGGCCGGGACATCGTCCAGGTCGGCCTCGTTCCGCTTCGGGATCACCACGGTGGTGATCCCGGCGCGGTGCGCGGCCAGCAGCTTCTGCTTCAGGCCGCCGATCGGCAGCACCCGTCCGGTGAGCGAGACCTCGCCGGTCATCGCCACATCCGTACGGACCAGCCGTCCGGAGAGCAGCGAGGCCAGCGCGGTCGTCATGGTGATGCCGGCGCTCGGGCCGTCCTTCGGGACCGCGCCCGCCGGGAAGTGGATGTGCACGCCGCGGTCCTTCAGATCCGCGACCGGCAGCTCCAGCTCCGCGCCGTGCGACCGCAGGAAGCTCAGCGCGATCTGCGCGGACTCCTTCATGACGTCGCCGAGCTGACCGGTGAGGGTCAGTCCGGACGCCCCGGTCTCCGGGTCGGCCAGCGACGCCTCCACGAACAGCACGTCACCACCGGCACCGGTCACCGCGAGTCCGGTGGCCACGCCCGGCACCGCGGTGCGGCGCTCGGCCGGGTCCTGGGCGGACTCGGGGACGTGGTGCGGTCGGCCGATCAGACCGCGCAGATCCGCTTCGGTGACCGTGAACGGGAGTTCCCGGTCACCCAGTTCGTGCTGGGCCGCGACCTTGCGGAGCAGCCGGGCGACGGCCCGCTCCAGGTTTCGTACGCCCGCTTCACGGGTGTACTCGCCGGCCAGCTTGCGCAGCGCGGACTCGTCGAGCGTCACCTCGTCCGTCTGCAGACCGGCCCGCTCCAGCTGGCGCGGGAGCAGGTGGTCGCGGGCGATGACGACCTTCTCGTCCTCGGTGTAGCCGTCGAGCCTGACCAGCTCCATACGGTCGAGCAGGGCCTCCGGGATGGCTTCGAGCACGTTGGCCGTCGCCAGGAAGACGACATCGCTGAGGTCGAGTTCGACCTCCAGGTAGTGGTCGCGGAAGGTGTGGTTCTGCGCCGGGTCGAGGACTTCGAGGAGGGCGGCGGCCGGGTCGCCCCGGAAGTCGGAGCCGACCTTGTCGATCTCATCGAGCAGGACGACCGGGTTCATCGAACCGGCCTCCTTGATGGCCCGGACGATACGTCCCGGCAGGGCACCGACGTAGGTACGCCGGTGGCCGCGGATCTCCGCCTCGTCCCGCACACCGCCGAGCGCGACGCGGACGAACTTGCGTCCCATGGCGTGCGCGACGGATTCACCGAGCGAGGTCTTGCCCACGCCCGGCGGACCCACCAGCGCCAGCACGGCACCGCCGCGCCGCCCGCCGACGACGCCGAGGCCGCGCTCGGAACGCCGCTTGCGTACCGCCAGGTACTCGGTGATCCGCTCCTTCACGTCCTGCAGGCCCGCGTGCTCGGCGTCGAGGATCTCCTGGGCGCCGCGGATGTCGTAGGCGTCCTCGGTCCGCTCGGTCCACGGCAGTTCGAGGACGGTGTCGAGCCAGGTCCTGATCCAGGAGCCCTCGGGGCTCTGGTCGGAGGAACGCTCCAGCTTGTCGACCTCCTTGAGCGCGGCCTCACGGACGTGCTCGGGAAGATCGGCGGCCTCGACGCGGGCCCGGTAGTCGTCGGACTCGCCCTCCGGGTCACCGTTGAGCTCGGACAGCTCCTTGCGCACGGCTTCGAGCTGGCGCCGCAGCAGGAATTCGCGCTGCTGCTTGTCGACGCCCTCCTGGACGTCCTTGGCGATGGACTCGGCGACGTCCTGCTCGGCGAGGTGTTCACCGAGCCACTTGATGGCGAGCTTCAGCCGGGCCACCGCGTCCACGGTCTCCAGGAGCTGCACCTTCTGGGCAGTGGTGAGGAAGGGGGAGTAACCGGAATTGTCGGCGAGCGCGGAGATGTCCTCGATCTGCTGGACCCGGTCCACGACCTGCCAGGCACCGCGCTTCTTCAGCCAGCTGGTGGCGAGCGCCTTGTACTCCTTGACCAGCTCGGCGGCGGCTCCGGGGAGCGGATCGGGGACGACCGCGTCGACCCGTGTCCCCTCCACCCACAGCGCGGCACCCGGTCCGCTGGTCCCGGCCCCGATCCGTACCCGGCCACGGCCGCGGATGAGCGCGCCCGGATCCCCGTCCGAAAGCCGTCCGACCTGTTCGACGGTGCCGATGACACCGGTGCCGGTGTACGTCCCGTCGATCCGCGGCACAAGAAGCACCTCGGGCTTGCCGCCGCCCTCACGGGCTGCGGCCTGTGCGGCTTCCACAGCGGCACGTACATCGGTGTCGGACAGGTCCAGAGGCACCACCATCCCGGGCAGCACGACCTCGTCGTCGAGCGGCAGCACGGGCAGGGCGAGCGGAGTGACCGCATCGGACTCGGTAGCCATGATCTCCCCTTCAGCAGTCAAGTTGAGTTATGCAGACTCAATGCTCCTGAGCCGCCCATTGTTCCCCAGCACATGTTCGCTGTGAGCGATCGACTGAATGCGCTCACTCAGGCCCGGCCCGGTCCCGCCCCTTCTGTAGCGGAGAACTCCACATGCGTCCGCTTTAATCCGGCGGTGTTCCCGGCTTCGACCCGCCGGGGTTCCCGGCCCGAAAAATCAATTGCCACCGCTCGTACGGTCTTCTCGTGACGGACATCGACGGCTTGCTCGCGGCCTATGACGAGCAGATGCGCGGAGCACCGCCCAACCCTCCGGCCGGAGTCAGGTACGAGTGGGACGGCTCGCTGCTGCGGATCGTCGACCAGTTCCGCGGCTTCGTGAGCTGTCCGCGCGATGCCGGTGTGAGCGGCGCGGAGCTCGACCGGCTGATCGCCCGGCAGCGCGACTTCGCCGCACGGGGCGAGGCGGTGGAGTGGAAGACCCGCGGACACGACCGGCCGGCCGATCTCACCGACCGGCTGCGTGCGGCGGGCTTCGTCGCCGAGGAGCAGGAGTCGGTCCTGATCGGCCGGGCCGACGAGATGGCGGCCGAGCCGGTCCTGCCGGACCCGGCCGTCCTCGCGATGCTCATCGACGATCTGGCGCCCTGGCTGGCAGCCGAATATCTCGCGATGCACGGCGAGAAGGCCCCACGCCCCTGACCACCACTTCTGTGACCGCACCGGCCCGGCGCAGCAGCGGCCAGCAGGCCACGCCCAGCAGCAGCGCCAGCGGGTGACCCCAGTCGGCGAGAGGGTCGGCGAGGTCGAACAGATCGCGCAGCAGCATCGCACCGACCCCGCCGAGCACCAGCACCCGGGGCCACGGCGTGAGCAGCCCGGCGAGCGCACCCACGCTCGCCATCAGCCCGAAGCTGATGCCGTAGTCGAGCCGGTGCAGCGAGGACTCCGGCAGGTGACCGGCCACCACGGACAGCCCGACCGGGATCTCCGTGGCGAGCGTCGCCACGACGTGACCGAGCAGGAACACACCGGCGGTGCGCCATCCCCCGATGCGGCGTTCCAGCGCGGTCAGCACGAGGGCGAAGCCGAGGACGTACGGGGAGGTGAGCCCGCCGACGACCCACAGGGCACTTGCGGCCAGGACGAGGAGCGGGGTCTCGCCGAGATGCGCGACATCCGTGCTCGATTCGCGCAGCACGGCGGAGACGGTGTCCGGATCGGCGTACTCCATGAAGAGGGACGTGGCGACGAGCACCAGCAGATACCCGAAGGTGAACGGGGTACCGATGGGCGTCGGCAGCAGCCGCAGCCACCGGCGGGCCTTGCGGTCCGCAGCAGCGGCGGGCTCTTCCGTACGGCGCTGACGCGGTATGGCGTCGAGCAGCGGCGCCGAGAGCCCTTCTTCGCGAACCACCCTGTCCGTACCCTGATGCACCGCGCGAGGCCCCTTTCCGTACCGGCCCCCGAAGCAACGTTCCACCCTCCGTGATCGCCCCCTGCGCCGTCTATGGCGTGAACCACATGAGCCACGTATGAACCGACTCGGGTCCGGTGCTCGATAGAGGGAGTGTGAACCTGTTGCGCCCCCCGGGGGAGGACCGAAATGACGACGACGACGCGCTGCTGCGTGCCGTCGCGCAGGGGGATACGGCGGCCCTGGCGACGCTCTACGACCGGCACGCCGGCTGGCTGCTCGCCCGGCTGAGCAGACGGTGCGCGGATAGCGAGACCGTACGGGAAGTCCTTCAGGACACCTTTGTGACGGCGTGGCGCTCCGCCGGATCGCATCGCGGGGGGCAGATCGGCGGCTGGCTCTGGGTGATCGCCTCGCGCCGGCTGGTGGACGCGCAGCGGGTCCGTGCCCGCATCGATCTCGCCGCACAGGCCGAGGCCGAGCGGGCCGGGAGCAAGGAGTGGGCAGTCGCCGCGCCGTCCGCCGAGGAGCGGGTGCTGGCCGGCCTGGAGTACGGGGATGTGGGCGTCGCACTCGACCGGATCTCGCCGGAGCTGCGCGAAGTCCTGCGCGCGACGGTCATCGACGGGCTGACGACCCGTGAGGCGGCCCGGCTCCTGGACATACCGGAAGGAACGGTCAAGACCCGGGCTATGCGGGCCAGACGCGAGCTGCGCGCCGCGCTGGAACTGCTGGCGCCGGAGGCCGGTCCGCTGGGAGGCACGGCATGAGGGGAGGCGACGGTATGACCCACTGGCACGTGGGCGGAGAACTGGCCGACCGCTACGCAGCCGGTTCGGTGGCGGAGACGGATGCCTGGTCCCTGGAGAAGCACGTGGAGACGTGCGTGGGGTGCGCGGCACGGGTCTCGGCAGCGGTACGGGCACGGCAGGAGGCGGCGGCGCTGCTGGACGAGGTGCGGGCGGGGGTGCTCGCCGCGGTGGCGGCGGAGGGGACACCGCAGAGCCGGCCCGTCCGGAGCAACCGGGTCCGTCCCCTCGCGTCCGCGACCGGGGCCGTCCTGAACGGCCGCGCCCGCCTTCCCGGATCCGCCACCCGTACCGGGCGTCTGCTGTGGGCCGCCGGGCCCGCGCTGCGCGGTGCGTGGCTGCCGGCGCTGGTACTGGTGGCCGTAGGGGCCCTCGCTCTGGCGTACGGGGCCGGGCTCGGCGCGGCCACGCGGCCGCTGCTCCTCGTCATCGCGCCGGTGCTGCCGCTCGCCGGAGTCTTCGTCTCCTACGGGCGGCACACGGACCCGATGCACGAGATCAGCGCCGCCACCCCGTCCGGCGGGCTGCGGCTGCTGCTGACGAGAACCGCCGCGGTGCTCGGCGTGAGCATCCCGGCGCTCACCCTCGCCGGGGCCGCGTTGCCCCCGTCCGCCGCGGGGCCGGGCCCGGCGGCATGGCTGCTGCCGGGGCTGGCGATGACGCTGGCGGCGCTCGCCCTCGGTTCGTACGTCGGCTGCCGCACCGGCGTCTCGTCCGTCGCCGTGGCCTGGGCTGCCGCCGTGCTCCTGCCTGCCTTCGCCGCCGCTCCCCCGGAGATCGGCGAGCGGGCGGCCGAGGCCGTGAAGTACTTCGCAGGGCCCGCCGCACAGGGCGGCTGGGCGGCCGGGGCGCTGGTGTGCGCCGCGCTGCTCGCCGCACGCCGTAGATCCTTCGACCATCTGGAGACGTTGTGAGCGTGAACGCATGAACAGCACCACACTCATGAGCACGGTCAAGGTCAGGAAACTGACCGTGCGGCACCGCAGAACGGCCGTGCTCGACGCCGTCGACCTCGACTTCGCACCCGGTGTGCACGGGATCCTCGGACCGAACGGGGCGGGCAAGACCTCGCTGATCCGGGTGCTCGCGACGGTCGCCGCACCGTCCGGCGGCCGGGTGGAGCTCCTTGGCAGCGAGGTCGGCGCGAAGTCCGGCCACCGCAGCCGGGCGGCGGTCCGGCGCAGGCTCGGCTATCTGCCGCAGGAGTTCGGGTTCTACCCGGGCTTCACCGTCCGCGAGTTCGTCGCCTATGTGGCCTGGCTCAAGGAGATGGACGCGGCGGCGGTACCCGCGGCCGTGGAGCTTGCGGTGGGCCGGGTGGGTCTGGCGGACCGGATCGACGCCCCGGTGAAGACCCTGTCGGGCGGGATGGTGCGGCGCGTCGGCATCGCCCAGGCGATCGTCAACGATCCGGACCTGCTGCTGCTCGACGAGCCGACCGCCGGTCTCGACCCGGAGCAGCGGGTCGAGTTCCGGGCGCTGATACGCGAACTGGGCAGCACGTCCACCGTGATCGTCTCGACCCATCTGGTCGAGGATGTGGCCGCGGCCTGCACCGATGTGACGCTGATCGAGGCGGGCCGGATCGCCTACCGGGGTACGACGCAGGAGCTGACGGCCCTCGGCGGCGAGGACACCGGAGCGGACGGGCCGGACGGCAACCCGATCGAGCGCGGCTACACCGCTGCGCTGCGGGCGCACCGGGCGGAGGTGGCGCACCGATGACGGACCCCACCCCGTACGGGAAGGCTCCGGCACACACCGCGCTGTGGGCCGAGCTCCGGCGCGGCCTCGCCCCCTGGACCGGGCTTGCGGTCGCCGTCACCGTCCTCGTTCCACTGTGGGGCAAGGCACCCCAGTGGCAGGGCAGCTGGGGCGAGACCCAGAGTCAGTTGCACTCGGCGGCGGCGCTGCTCGCCGGTCCGCTCGTCGCTGCGGCCGCCTGCTGGCAGGGCGGCCGGGAGCATCGCCGCCGTACTGCGGAACTGCTGCTCTCGGTGCCGCGCAGCCGGCTCGCGCAGGCGACGACGGCCGCGACGCCGATCGCGCTGTGGGCGGCGGCCGGGTATCTGTTCGCGCTGGCCGTGGCGTTCGCGGCGACCGCCCTGTACGCCGGGGCCGGCAGCCCGTCCGTCTCGATCATCGCCACGGACCTCGGGTTCCTGCTGTCCATCGGCTTCGTGGGCTTCGTCGTCGGCCGGTTGGTGCGGTGGCGGCTGATCGCTCCGCTGCTGGCGGTGTGCGCGTACGTCGGCCTGGGGTTCCCGCACTATCTCGACTCGGAAACCCGGTTCCTGAACCCGGCCCATGAGGTCATGCTCGGCGGGTCCGTGCCGGTGTGGTGGTACGCCCCGGTCCTGGTGACCTGGACGGGCTGCATTGCCGTCACCGCGCTGCTCGCGTACGCGGCACGGCGGCGCTTCCTCGCGATCGTGCCGCTGGTCCTGGCGATCGCGGCGGGGACGCTGGTCGTGCACACGGGCGCGGACCTGTTCCGGGACGACCCGGCCATGACCCGCAGGGTCTGCTCGAAGGCCGGCCCCGGCGCACCGCAGATCTGTGTGAACGCCTCCGACGCCCCGGTGCTGCCCCAGATGTCCGAGGCATTGAAGGGGATGTTCTCGCGGCTGGAGGGAGTCCCGGGCGCACCGGTCAGATACGTGGACAACGGGTCCGGCCCGAAGGACGGCGAAGCCGCTCTCGCGTACGTAAGGCGTGGCTGGGGCATCACCCGGAACCGGTTGACCGATCCCCACCGGTACGTCCAGGACACGGTCATCGGTCTGGTGAACCATGACTGCTCGGCCGGCCCGGGCGAGCAGGGCCGGAAAGAGGATGAGCGGATGGCCCGCACGACTGACGCGGTCATCACCTGGCTGAGCGGCGAGGACTCACTCCGGTATCCGGACTCGCGCCAACTCGCCCGCCTCGAAGCCATGCCGGACGCCGAGCGCAAGGTCTGGCTCGGCCGTTTCCTGGCCGTCCCGGCAAACTGCACGCCCTCGGAGGTCCCGGTCCTGTGAGCCACCTGCCGACCCGCACCGCACTCCCCCGCCTCTATATCCGCTCCCGCGCCCTCCCCCTCACCATCGCCACCCTGACCTGCATCGCCCTCGTCGCCGCCTGGGCGGCCCACTGGCTGCAGGACCGGCCCTACTTCGACCACACCGCCCGCGTCCCGGTCATTGCGCTGGCCCCGATGCTCGTCTCCGCCGCGATCGGCACCAGCCTGCACACGCACACCGACGAGCTGGACCGGACCGCCGTACACCGCTGGTGGCCGCGCCGACTGCTGCATCTGCTCGTGCTGACCGTGCTGGCGACCGGGGCGCTCGCGCTGGCGGTCCCGGGGCACCCGGAGGAGTTCGGCGCACCGGCCATGGTGCGCAACATACTCGGCGCGACCGGGGTGGCCGCGGCCTCCGCCGCCCTGATCGGTGCCCGGCTGAGCTGGCTGCCGATGACGGTCTACGGCGGCGCCGTCTATCTGGCGGCGCCCCACAACCCGGGGGGCGCGGCGGCGGTGTGGGCCTGGCCGATGCAGCCGGGCCCGCAGGGTGCGGCGTGGGCGGTGGCCCTGACGGCGTACGTGATCGGGGCGGCCCTCCTCGCGGTGCGCGGCGCGCGCCCGGTGAGCGCGTGACTCTCGGGGGTGCGCGCCCGGTGAGCGCGTAACCCTGAAGGTTCCGCGCCCCCGGAGCGCGTAACTCTCGTCCGTCGCACGCCCCGGGCCGCGCAACGGTGCACGCTCCCCCGGACGGATCGGATGGATCGGGCGGATCAGGCAATCCACTGGCCGCCGACCGCGTCGAGCGGCCAGGATGGCGGTGAACCTGTCCGCCACCCACGGAGACCCGCACCATGCCCGACATCCACGGCCCCGACGCCCTCGCCCCCGTCACGCTCGACCGCCGCGAAGGCCCTTACGGCGAAGTCGTTCTGCGGGAGCGGGGGGACGACTTCGAGATCATCGCCAACGGGTGCTTTCTGATGGACACCTCCGACGGGCGTTCCGAGCGGCTGCTGATCGACGCGGCGCTGGCCGCGCTGCCCGCCGACCGCGCGGCACCGGCGGTGCTCATCGGGGGTCTCGGGGTGGGGTTCTCGCTCGTCCGGGCCGCCGCCGAGCCGCGGTGGGGACGGATCGCCGTCGTCGAGCGGGAGCAGGCGATCGTGGACTGGCATCTGGAGGGGCCGCTGGCCGGGATCTCCGGTGCGGCGCTCGCCGATCCGCGGACCGCGATCCTGACGACGGATCTCATTTCGTACCTGCGCACGACTACGGACCGTTACGACGCCCTGTGCCTGGACATCGACAACGGACCGGACTGGACGGTCACGGAGGACAACACGAGCCTGTACTCCCCCGCCGGTCTGGCGGACTGCCGGGAGCGACTGACACCGGGCGGCGTTCTCGCGGTGTGGTCCGCACAACCGTCCGCCGAGTTCGAACAGGCTTTGCAGAATGCCGGATTCAGTGGGGTAAGGACGGAAGAGGTCAGTGTTGCCCGAGGTGTTCCCGACGTGGTGCATCTCGCACTTCGGACAGGCTGAGAGCCCCCACCGGTATCCACGGCCCCCGGACGCCCGGGGGCCAAGCGCCACAAGGCCGACACTCCGCCACTTCGTCGCACCCAAGCCGTTACACCCTGCGTAGCCGAGAGCAGTCCGCTGCCTTTACGCTGCTGACCGGTGACGGGATCACCCATGACATCCACAAGCGAAGACCGTGCGTCCGGGGGAATGGCCCCCGTGAGAACGGGCAGGGGCGGGGCGATGGAACAGACACACACCACCCACAACGGTGTCGCGGCCACCCCGGGCGCGCAGCGCCGGGTGCTGGTGGTCGAGGACGACGTCACGATCGTCGAAGCCATTTCCGCCCGGCTGCGGGCCGAGGGCTTTCTCGTGCAGACCGCACTCGACGGACCCGCGGCCGTGGACGCGGCCGAGGCATGGCAGCCCGATCTGATGGTGCTCGACATCATGCTCCCCGGCTTCGACGGCCTGGAGGTCTGCCGCCGTGTGCAGGCCCGGCGGCCGGTGCCGGTGCTGATGCTGACGGCCAGGGACGACGAGACCGACATGCTGGTCGGCCTCGGGGTCGGCGCCGACGACTACATGACCAAGCCGTTCTCGATGCGCGAGCTGGCGGCCCGGGTGCACGTCCTGCTGCGCCGGGTCGAGCGTGCGGCACTGGCCGCTGTGACACCGCGCAGCGGCATACTGCGCCTCGGCGAGCTGGAGATCGATCACGCGCAGCGCCGGGTCCGGGTGCGCGCCGAAGACGTCCACCTCACACCGACCGAGTTCGATCTGCTGGTCTGCCTGGCCAACACCCCGCGTGCGGTGCTCTCCCGGGAGCAGCTGCTGGCCGAGGTCTGGGACTGGGCGGACGCCTCCGGCACCCGGACCGTCGACAGCCACATCAAAGCGCTGCGCCGGAAGATCGGTGCGGAGCGGATCCGTACCGTGCACGGTGTCGGCTACGCCCTGGAGACCCCGGCGCCATGACCCGGCCCGGCTCCGGACTGCGCCCTTTCTCGGTCAAGGCCAAGCTGGGCACGCTCGTGGTGGTCTCGGTGTTCATCACCACCGGGCTGCTGATGGTGGCCGTGCGCACCAGGACCGAACTGCGCTTCATCACGGTGTTCTCGGTGATCGCGACCCTGCTGATCACCCAGTTCGTGGCGCACGGTCTGACTGCGCCGCTGGACGAGATGACGACCGTGGCCCGGTCGATATCGCACGGTGACTACACCAGACGGGTGAGCGGCGCCGACCGGCGTGACGAGCTCGGCGATCTGGCCCAGACGATCAACCGCATGGCGGACGATCTGGAGGCCGTGGACCGGCACCGCAAGGAGCTGGTGGCCAATGTGTCGCATGAGCTACGAACCCCCATCGCGGCGCTGAGAGCCGTGCTGGAGAACGTCGTGGACGGGGTGTCCTCGGCCGATCCGGAGACGATGCGCACGGCCCTGAAGCAGACCGAGCGGCTCGGCAAGCTGGTGGAGACGCTGCTGGACCTGTCCCGCCTGGACAACGGGGTGGTCACGCTCAAGGCCCGCCGTTTCGAGGTGTGGCCGTATCTGTCGGGTGTGCTGAAGGAGGCCAACCTCGCCGCCTCGCACCGCCGGCTGTCCTCCGGCTCCGGGAATCACACCCGCAAGGACGTACATCTGCATCTGGATGTGTCGCCGCCCGAGCTGACCGCGCACGCGGATGCGGAACGCCTGCACCAGGTCGTGGCCAATCTGATCGACAACGCTGTCAAGCACAGCCCGCCGCACGGCCGGGTCACTGTGCTGGCCCGGCGCGGGGCCGGACCGGAATCCCTGGCACTGGAGGTCCTGGACGAGGGCCCGGGCATTCCGGAGTCCGAGAGGCACCGCGTCTTCGAGCGTTTCAACCGCGGCGAGGTGCCGTCCCCGCACGGTCCGGGCAGCGACGGCGGTACGGGCCTGGGCCTGGCGATCGCCCGCTGGGCGGTGGATCTGCACGGCGGACGAATCGGCGTGGCCGAATCCGCTCGCGGTTGCCGCATCCAGGTCACTCTTCCGGGGATTCGGCAACCGCGAGGTTGACATAGGGTTCGAACCGGAAGGGCACGTTCTACGTGTTCTGTTCAAGGGGTACGGTCCAGGGGGCCGTAGCCGCGGTCCCGCGTACCCGAAGTGAAGCGGAACCATGCTTGTTTCCCGCCATTTCCTGCGCCGAAACCAGTCTTCCGATGTGACTTGCACGACGAAGACCGGCCCGGCCTGCGTGGAACGGCTGGGGAGGCGTAGCCTTGATTTCCGCTGTCCATCACCTTGTGAAGCGGAAGAGGGCGGTTGCCGCCGTGTCGTCTCAGTCCCCCAGTAACTCGAGCATCTCGACCGACCAAGCCAGCCCGGGTACGAACCCGGCTGCAGCTTTCGGACCCAATGAGTGGCTCGTCGACGAGATCTACCAGCAGTACCTCCAGGATCCCAGTTCGGTCGATCGCGCCTGGTGGGACTTCTTCGCCGACTACAAGCCGGGTACGTCCGGCACGGCGGACAAGCCCGTTCCCGGCGCCGCAGCCGCGGGGGCTGCGGTGACCCCGGCCCCGGCCGCCACCGCACCGGCCATCACACCCCAGGCCACTCCGGCGCAGGCCCCGGCTCCGGCCGTGAAGGCGCCCGCGGCCCCGGCGCCCGTACAGGCCGCTCCCGCCGCCGCTGCTCCGGCAGCCCCGGCGAAGGCCGCGCCGGCTCCGGCCGCGAAGGCCGCCGCTCCTGCGCCGGCCAAGCCCGCCGCGGCTGAGGCCACCGAGGCCCCGGCCGGCCCCGAGTACGTGACGCTGCGCGGTCCGTCGGCCGCCGTCGCGAAGAACATGAACGCCTCGCTGGAGCTGCCGACGGCCACGTCCGTCCGCGCCGTTCCGGTGAAGCTGCTCTTCGACAACCGCATCGTCATCAACAACCACCTCAAGCGCGCCCGGGGCGGGAAGATCTCCTTCACGCACCTCATCGGGTACGCGATGGTGCAGGCCCTCAAGGCCATGCCGGCGATGAACCACTCCTTCGCGCTGAAGGACGGCAAGCCGACCCTGGTCAAGCCGGACCATGTCAACCTCGGTCTGGCCATCGACCTGGTGAAGCCGAACGGCGACCGCCAGCTGGTCGTCGCGGCCATCAAGAAGGCCGAGACGCTCAACTTCTTCGAGTTCTGGCAGGCCTACGAGGACATCGTCCGCCGCGCCCGCAACGGCAAGCTCGGCATGGACGACTTCACCGGAGTCACCGCCTCGCTGACCAACCCCGGCGGCATCGGCACCGTGCACTCGGTGCCCCGTCTGATGCCCGGACAGGGCCTCATCATGGGCGTCGGCGCGATGGACTACCCGGCAGAGTTCCAGGGCACCTCGCAGGACACCCTGAACAAGCTGGGCATCTCCAAGGTCATGACGCTGACCTCGACGTACGACCACCGGGTCATCCAGGGCGCCGCCTCCGGCGAGTTCCTGCGGATCGTCGCCCAGCTCCTCCTCGGCGAGAACGAGTTCTACGACGAGATCTTCAAGGCGCTGCGCATCCCGTACGAGCCGGTCCGCTGGCTCACGGACATCGACGCCTCGCACGACAACGACGTCACCAAGGCCGCGCGGGTCTTCGAGCTGATCCACTCCTACCGGGTCCGCGGCCATGTCATGGCCGACACCGACCCGCTGGAGTACCGCCAGCGCAAGCACCCCGACCTGGACATCACCGAGCACGGCCTCACCCTGTGGGACCTGGAGCGGGACTTCGCGGTCGGCGGTTTCGCCGGCAAGTCGATGATGAAGCTCCGCGACATCCTCGGTGTGCTGCGAGAGTCGTACTGCCGCACCACCGGCATCGAGTTCATGCACATCCAGGACCCGAAGCAGCGCAAGTGGATCCAGGACCGGGTGGAGCGCACGCGCACCCAGCAGCCCGAGCGCGAGGAGCAGCTGCGCATCCTGCGCCGGCTGAACGCCGCCGAGGCGTTCGAGACGTTCCTGCAGACCAAGTACGTCGGCCAGAAGCGGTTCTCGCTGGAGGGCGGCGAGTCCGTCATCCCGCTGCTCGACGCGGTCATCGACTCCGCCGCCGAGGCCCGCCTCGACGAGGTCGTCATCGGTATGGCCCACCGCGGCCGGCTGAACGTGCTGGCGAACATCGTCGGCAAGTCGTACGCGCAGATCTTCCGCGAGTTCGAGGGCAACCTCGACCCCCGGTCGATGCACGGCTCCGGCGACGTGAAGTACCACCTGGGCGCCGAGGGCACCTTCACCGGTCTGGACGGCGAGCAGATCAAGGTCTCGCTGGCCGCCAACCCCTCGCACCTGGAGGCGGTCGACCCGGTCCTGGAGGGCATCGCCCGCGCCAAGCAGGACATCATCAACAAGGGCGGCACGGACTTCACGGTCCTGCCCGTCGCGCTCCACGGCGACGCGGCCTTCGCGGGTCAGGGCGTCGTCGCCGAGACGCTCAACATGTCGCAGCTGCGCGGCTACCGCACCGGCGGCACCGTGCACGTGGTGATCAACAACCAGGTCGGCTTCACCGCCGCCCCGGAGTCCTCGCGCTCCTCGATGTACGCCACGGATGTGGCGCGGATGATCGAGGCGCCGATCATCCACGTCAACGGTGACGACCCCGAGGCCGTCGTCCGTGTCGCACGCCTGGCCTTCGAGTTCCGGCAGGCGTTCAACAAGGACGTCGTGATCGACCTCATCTGCTACCGCCGCCGCGGTCACAACGAGGGCGACAACCCGGAGTTCACCAACCCGCAGATGTACACCCTGATCGACAAGAAGCGCTCGGTGCGCAAGCTCTACACCGAGTCCCTCATCGGTCGCGGCGACATCACGCTGGAAGAGGCCGAGCAAGCGCTGCAGGACTTCCAGGGTCAGCTGGAGAAGGTCTTCGCGGAGGTCCGCGAGGCCACCTCGCTGCCGGCTCCGGCACACATCCCCGAGGTCCAGCCCGAGTTCCCGGTCGCCGTGACCACCGCGGTCTCCCAGGAGGTCGTGAAGGTCATCGCGGAGTCCCAGGTCAACATCCCCGACCGGATCACCGTCCACCCCCGTCTGATGCCGCAGATGCAGCGCCGTGCCTCCTCTGTGGAGAACGGCACGATCGACTGGGGCATGGGCGAGACCCTGGCCATCGGTTCGCTGCTGATGGAGGGCACCCCGGTCCGGCTCGCCGGCCAGGACACCCGCCGCGGCACCTTCGGCCAGCGTCACGCGGTCCTCGTCGACCAGGTGACCGGCGAGGACTACACCCCGCTGCTCTACCTCTCCGACGACCAGGCGCGCTACAACGTCTACGACTCGCTGCTCAGCGAGTACGCGGCGATGGGCTTCGAGTACGGCTACTCGCTGGCCCGTCCGGAGTCGCTGGTCATCTGGGAGGCCCAGTTCGGTGACTTCGTCAACGGCGCGCAGACCGTCGTCGACGAGTTCATCTCCTCGGCCGAGCAGAAGTGGGGCCAGACCTCCGGCGTCACGCTGCTGCTGCCGCACGGCTACGAGGGCCAGGGCCCGGACCACTCGTCCGCCCGCCCGGAGCGCTTCCTGCAGCTGTGCGCGCAGAACAACATGACGGTCGCCATGCCGACGCTCCCGTCGAACTACTTCCACCTCCTGCGGTGGCAGGTGCACAACCCGCACCACAAGCCGCTGGTCGTCTTCACCCCGAAGTCGATGCTCCGCCTCAAGGCGGCGGCGTCGAAGGCGGAGGAGTTCACCACCGGCGGCTTCCGCCCGGTGATCGGCGACGACTCGGTCGACCCGAACGCGGTGCGCAAGGTCGTCTTCTGCGCCGGCAAGGTCTACTACGACCTGGAGGCCGAGCGCGAGAAGCGCGGCGTCACGGACACCGCGATCATCCGTCTGGAGCGCCTGTACCCGCTGCCCGGTGCCGAGCTCCAGGCCGAGATCGCCAAGTACCCGAACGCCGCGAAGTACCTGTGGGCCCAGGAGGAGCCGGCCAACCAGGGTGCCTGGCCGTTCATCGCCCTGAACCTGATCGACCACCTGGACCTGGCCGTCGGCGCCGACGTCCCGCACGGTGAGCGCCTGCGCCGCATCTCGCGACCGCACGGCTCGTCCCCGGCGGTCGGCTCGGCCAAGCGCCACCAGGCCGAGCAGGCACAGCTGGTCGCCGAGGTCTTCGAGGCCTGACCGGTCGCTGTATGAACGCCGAGGGGCCCGGTCCCGCGAGTTGATCGCGAGGCCGGGCCCTTCGGCATGCGTACGGTTCAGATGATCAGGGGTTCGAAGTCCCAGAAGGCCAGGGACTCGACGCGTACCCAGTCACCCGCATGCCGGCAGGCGGTGGCGAGCGGGTGCTCCGGTCCCAGCGATGCGGCGGCCCGTGTGCGGTTCACCCGGCCCAGTTCGTGTGCCTCGTCGGCCCACCCGTTCCTCATCCGGACGATCGTCGCGTTCAGTGCGCACCCGATCGCCCATGGG
This sequence comes from Streptomyces sp. NBC_01224, assembly GCF_036002945.1. Classification (NCBI taxonomy): domain Bacteria; kingdom Bacillati; phylum Actinomycetota; class Actinomycetes; order Kitasatosporales; family Streptomycetaceae; genus Streptomyces; species Streptomyces sp. NBC_01224. The sequence continues at coordinate 3,053,817 of NZ_CP108529.1, forward strand.
TGTTCGTCCCCGACCGCCTCGGCCATCAGGGTGCGGGCCCTTTCGATCTCGTAGCTCGCGGTGTCCCGCTCACCCAGTGTCCAGCGCATCAGCCCGAGGTTGCCCTCGACCCCGATGGTGTACGGGTGCTCCTCGCCCAGCATCCACCGGTATCCCACCACCACCTCCTCGTGCAGCCGCAAGGCTCGCCCAAACTCGCCCGACCGCCGCTCCGCCCAGGCTCCGCTCGCCGTGATCAGCAAAGTGAGCGGGTCGTGCCCGCCGAGGAGCCGCAGACAGCGCTCCCGCACATCAGTGAGGAGGGGCAGGGCGGCGGCCGGACCGTCCGCGAAGTACTGGCACAGCGCGAGGTTGTGCTGGGCGCGCAGGGTCTGCGGATTGTTGGCCCCCATCGACTGCAGATGTCCGCCGACCGTGTGCCGCAGAGTCTCCCCGGCCTCACGGTGGTGTCCGAGCAGCCGCAGGTCGATGGCGCAGTTGATCTCGGAGTACAGGGTGGCCGGAGCGCTTGCGCCCAGCACGGAGCGTCGCCGGGCCAGGGTGTGCCGGTCCTGCTCCAGCGCCTCGCCGTACCGCCCCAGGAGCCGCAGCGACACGGCGAGGTTGTTGTCCGCGTTCAGCGTGCGGTAGTCCTCCTGGCCCAGAACGGTGAAGTAGCGGTCGCGGATCGAGGCGGAGAGTTCCAGCGCCTCCGGGTAGCGCCCGAGACCCCGCAGATCGGCGGCGAGGCCGCCCGCCGCCCGCAGATGCTCCGGATCCAGTTCGCCGCGTTCGGCCCGCAGATGGTCGGCCGCCGCGCGCTCGACGCCTTCGCTCGTCCGGTAGTTGCCGAGGGCACGCAGCAGATTGGCGTAGTGGTGGCCGAGGTCCCAGATCCGTGGGTGTGTCCCGCCGAGCAGTGTCCGCCAGGAGTTCATGGCCGGTTCGGCGAGCCGGATGCCGCTGCCGTACTCCCCGGAGAGGTACATGTAGCGCAGACAGTCCAGAACAAGTGTCTGCACCGGGAATTCGGTGCTCTCCAGCACCTCCGCCCACTTCAGATGCGGGGTGATCGCGGCGTATTGCGGCCACATCCGCACGTCGGAGGGCTGCCCGCTGTTGATGGCGGCCAGCGCGGTCCGGGCCGCCCTGCGGTACTCCTCGCGCTTGGCGTCCGGCATGTCGCTCCGCACCATCCGGTGGATCATGCGGTGTATGTGGAGGGCCCCGTCCAGCTCCGTCGCCCCGGTCGTGGGGGTGCCGGTGGTCTCCAGCCGGGTGATGGAGTAGCGCAGCAGCTGCTGGATGGCGCGGTCGAGCGCGCCGGGGTCCACGAAGATTTCCAGGCCGGTGACGGTGTGCCAGGCGATCCTCCGCAGCAGGTGGAGGGGGAGGGCGTCGGGCGCGAAACAGGTGCAGATCCTGAGGAGTTCGACCGCCTCGGGGGCCAGTTCCGTGATCCTGTTCAGCAGTATCGACCAGGCGGTCCGGAAGGCGAGCGGGAAGTCCGCGGAGACCTTGACGACGTCCTGGTCGATGCCGCCTTCGAGGAGCTCGATGTACTCCTCCACCGACATGTCGGAGTCGTTGAGCCAGCCCGCGGTCTGGTCGAGGAGCAGCGGGAGGTCTTCGAGTGCGTCGGCGAACTGGTCGGCCTCGGCCGGGGTCAGGCGCGGGGCCCGGCGGCGGATGAAGGCGACCGACTCCTCGCGGTCGTAGACCGGGACCTCGACGAGGTTGCTGTTGTGCTGGCTCCACTCCGGGTTGCGGGAGGTGATCAGGACATGTCCGGGGCCGGTCGGCACCAGGTCCCAGATCTGTTCGGGTTCGTCGGCGCCGTCGAGGACCAGGAGCCAGTGGGAGTGGGGCTCGCCGCGGCGCAGCGCGTCACGTACCGCGCGCAGCCGTTCGCCGTACTCGGCGCCGGTGGACAGACCCAGTTCGGGGGCGAGTTCGGCGAGCTTCTGACGGTAGAGAGTCCGGCGATCGGCGGGCACCCACCACACCACGTCGTACTCGGAACCGAAACGGTAGACGTACTCGGCTGCCAACTGGGTCTTCCCGACGCCGGACATGCCGTGCAGCGTCACCACCCCGGCACCGGGTCCGGCGTCCTGGAAGACCTCGTACGTCCGGTTGAGCAGCTCCTCCCGGCCGGTGAACCGGGTGCTGCGCCTCGGCACCCCGCCCCACACCTCGGGGATCTCGGCCGGAAACCGGGGCCCCTGCCTGGCCTCGACGGACTCGGGCAGCGGGTCGGTGGACAGACCCAGACGGACCAGCAGCCGCCGCTCGGCCTCGTCGGCGCCGACGGCGGTCAGGTCTGCGGCTTCGAGGAGCGAGGTGGCGCCGGGCAGCGCGGAGGTGGTGACACTGACGGCCGCGAAGCGGTCGGGGTCGGAGGCGACGACCTCCCGCAACGCGCTGTCCCACTCGTCGCGGCTGCGCGGACCGAGCTGGAAGTACCAGTCGCTGAGGATCAGCAGTACCTGGCCCCGGGCGAGCAACAGGTCCCGCAACATCTCCTCCAGTGGGAGCTCCGACGGGGGGTCCCAGCGCTGGCGGACGACCGTCACTCCACGGCGCTCCAGACGGTCTCCGATCCATGCCGCCCAGGCGCGGTTGAAACCGGCGAAACTGATGGTGACATGGTCCGCAGGACCGGACGCCGGTCGCGTGGCCGGAGGTGTCCCGGAGGGCTCGGTGGTCGCCGAGGTCTCCGGTCGCGCGGGCGGCGCCGCGTCCACGGTGGCCGGCCAGTACTCCTCGGGTGCGGGCGACCGGTCGGGGACGTATCCGACGACCGACGGGGACTGCGCGGACCCGTCCACTGCCGGTTCCCTGATCCGGCAGGGCAGCGCGGCCTTGCGGACCGGCATCCCCCACTGGTTGGTGATGGTGAGCCACAGTCCGGCGGGCCCGGTCACCCGGCCCGCCGTGACGACGAACCGCGCCGGGCCGTACGTACCGCCGTAGCGGTGCAGTACGAGCGCGGGGTCGTCGAGCACCTCGCAGACGAAGTGCGGACCGCCGTCCAGCGCGACGGTGAAGGTCAACTCCTCGTCCTGGTAGGGCCATGCCTCGCAGTCGTCCTCGCCCTGCGGCCCGAGCGGACCGCGCAGGTCGACGGTGACGAGATAGGCGCAACCCGCCTCGGCCTCGTGGGGGCGGCTGACGACGGGCTCGACCAGAAGGGTCTGTTCCTCACCGTTCACCGTGCGCCCCTTCCCGGTCTCTCGCCCGGTGCCCGCGCGGCCCGCTGAGGCTGAGTGTGCTGAGCGGGTGCCCGTAGTACTGGAACATGAGGCTGTACAGCAGACGCAGCACCGTCCGCTGCCCGTCCACGTTCGGCCGCCCTTCGTGCAGGGCCCGCGGCAGTTGCGCCAGCGGCCCGAATTCGTGAAGTGCCCGGGCTCGGAAGAGACGCAGCGAGTCGGCGACCGGACGCCATGGCTCTTCCGCCACGATGCCGACCAACTGGCCGATGAGTTCGCGGGCCTCGCTGTCGCCGACCTGCCCCGCCGCGACGACACAGCCTCCGGCCCCCTTGCGGAGGAAAAGTTCGGTGAATCCGCGCAGATCCGTCTCACCGACTCCGGTGTTGCGGACGAACCTTGCCGAATGGCAGGCGTTGAGGCAGACCATCGAGTGGTCCTTGTCGAGCACCGTCATCGGGCGGTCGTCGTACTCGGCCCAGCTGACCTCGGCGAGGGTGAGCGCGTTGACCCGTTCGTCATAGGTGCCGTGGGCGGCCATGTAGACGAGTCCGACGGGATCCGACGGGCGGGCGTCGAGTTCGTCGAGGAATCCGTCGATCGTCACATGCGGGCGGTGCGCGTAGCCGTGGAAGACGGCCATGTCGTCCCGCATGTCATGGATGCGGCGGGCCCCGCCGTGCCATCCATGAGTGACGTTCACATCATGGAAGTAGTAGCCGAGCACATCGCCCGCGGCGGAGACGGACGACTCGGGCAGCACCATGTCGGCGCTGCGTATGGTGAGCCAGCGGGTGACGGCGACCAGTGCCCCGAGCAGTCCTTCGCCCAGGCCGTTGTCGGGGTCGGCGGGCAGCCAGAACGCCTCCCAGGGAATCTCGTAGCCGGTGTCGTCGTGAACGGTGATCTGGAGCGCGTCGCCGTGCACCGCGCGGGCCCGGTTGATCCAGGCGCCGAGCCGACGCTGGTTGCGGGACCAGTGCCGGATGTCCCGGAGCAGTTGGGAGGGAGCGGGGCCGTCGCCCAGCGCGTTGCCGAGACCGATGTCGGTGGGACGCAGCTGGGTCGGCCCGATGGTGTACGGGAGCCGGGGCACTCCCTCGCACCAGGCACTCACGCCGAACGCCTGGGGGCCTCCGTGGCGGTCGTGGTGCGGCACGACCGTGATCCGGGCTGTGTGCGGCGGAGGCCGGCTGTCGGCGTGGGCCTCAGCGAGCCCGAGCCGCTCGCGCAGTCCCGTGCGCACCCCGGCCGGTGCGGGGGTTCTGGCCAGTCGTCGGCCCGTCGCCACGGAATTGTCCAGCAGTCGGCGGAGCCGTGCGGAATCACTGCCCACGGGCCGCCGCCTCGCGTACGGGCCGGCCCTCGACCACTCTGCCGTCGAGCGCCTCGGCCAGCATCTGCGGCAGTTCCGCGTACGGCTGCCGTCCCGGGTCGACAACGACGCTGTGCAGCCGGGTCCGGTCCATGCCGCTGATCCGGACGGCTGCGGCCAGCGCGTCCTCGATTCCGGTCCGCCCCACGGCCCCACGGTCTGCCCGGCCGCGGTGGCTGACGGCCAGCGGCACGTTGCCCCGGCCGTCGGTGACCAGGACCAGCAGCGCCTCCACCAGGCCGGCGCGGTGGTGCTGGAAAGCGCGGCGCAGGGTCTGTTCGGCCAGGTTCAGCCCATGGGCGAGGGGAGTGGCCCGGCCGGCCGGGCGGTCCAGGGCCGCGGCAATCCGCGGGGAGCGGGTGGACAGGGCGGCGAAGGCTTCGGCCCGCACCTCGTTCGGCGCCCCGCGGCCCCCCACCTCGACCACATGCACGGAGGCACGGGTGACATAGGCCCATTGCAGGAACGGGTCGAGCGCCTCGTGCCAGTCCCAGTCCTCGCGACAGGTGTGATCCAGAACGAGAGTGAGCATCCGGACGGGCTCAGGCGCCCGGACGTAGCCGCGCAGATCGCGTGGCAGGATGACCAGCCGGTCGCGCCGTTCCCGTATTGCCCGGTACTTGGCGGCCTCCATCGCCGTGCGTACGAGGGCGAGGTCCCACAGGTCCTGGGCGGGGCGTACGCCGACGACGGGTCCGCGCGCGGCGCGGGATCCGGCGGTGTGCCGGGCCGGGGTGCGCAGGGAAGTGCCCTCGAGTGGCGGCCCCGCGGTGTCCTCCGGGTACGGGGTACCGGCGGTCGGCCAGGGACCGGCCGCGGGTCCTGATCCGATGTGTTCGGCGGGCCCGGGTTCCAGGACCGGTGTGCCGGGCGAGGGACGCCGCTCGGCATCGGGCCGGGGCTCGGGGGGCGGGAGGATGCGCGGGGCGCCCCAGGTGGTTTCGGCGGGGCCGGTGGCGGGCGGAGCGGGCGGGCGCCGCGCGCTGCGCAGGCCGATCAGGCGGGCGGCCGCGTCGACGTGGTCGGCGGTGATCCGTCCGGCGCCGTCCAGCCGGGCCAGGGCACGGGCGATCCGGGCCAGGGCGAGGGGCCTGCGCTGACCGGCGCCATCCTGGTCGTCGAGGAGCTCCAGTACGCGGGGGGCGAAGCCTTCATCGAGGTGGAGGGGCGGCCGGGTGGTGGACCGCGCCCGGTCCAGTGCAGTGGCCCAGGTGTCCGGGAGAGGGCCGAGGGGGGCGTCGCCCGGCCGGGGGCGCAGGCCCTGGACAGTGAGGCGGATCGGGAAGCGGTCCAGGAGGTGTGGGGAGATCCGTTCGGTGTCTTCCGTGCGGCAGACGGCCAGCCAGCGGGCGGCCGGCCGCCAACGGCGTTGCAGCCCGGCGTGTTCGACGGTGGCGACATCGGCGCCGAGCAGCTGCACGGCGGCCCGCTTACCGGGCACGCTGAGCCGGGCCAGATCCGGGACGACGACCGTGGAGGGGCCGACGGGCTCGGTAAGCGGCCCGGGGGCCAGGGCGAAGTCGATCCCGAGCGGCCCTCGGCTCATTCGGGGCCGTAACCACAGGTCCTCGTCCATGGTGGCCGCGGTGAGCGTGGTGCGGGGGACGGCCGCGACGTGGGGTCCGGCCGGTCCGGCGAGCAGCCCCTCGAGCACTTCTGCGACGGTGGAGAGGTGCGCGTCCGGGAGGTCGAACAGAAGCACTCCGGACAGCTTCGGTTCGACGGCGGCGCAGACCAGTGCGGTGAGCAGCCGCCGGGACAGATCGTCGGCATCTGCGGCGGGCACGGCCCGTGGCGGAGAGGCGGGCATCGGCGGCTCAGTCGAAGAGTGCGCTGACGTGGTCGTCCTCGTCCGGACCCCAGGCGAAGGCGGCACCGTGGGCGGACTCCGGCCTGCGGTGGCGCAGTGCGAGAGGCAGAATCCGGCGGACGTGTGCCGGGTCGACCTGCTGGGCCCCGTCCCGTGCGGCCAGCGCACGGGCGGTCTTCGCCACCAAGAGGTCGCCGCGCTGCCCGACGGCGCCCATCCGCTCGGCCGCCTCGGCACAGAGCCTGCTCACGCTCTCGTCCAGCCGGACCTCCCCCAGCCGCTGTCTGGCGGCGAGCAGCGCGGACCGCAGTGCGTCGTTCTCGTCCTGCGCGGCGCGCAGCCATGCGGAGTCCTCGGCCGCCAGCTCCTCCTCGAAGGTGAGCACGGTCGTGATCATCCGATGGCGGTCGTCGAGGTCCAGCTCGGACGTCGTCACCATAAGTCCGAAACGGTCCAGGAGTTGGGCGCGCAGGCTGCCCTCTTCGGGGTTCATGGTGCCGACAAGTCCGAAGGACAGGTGCTTGGCGGTGTCGATGCCCTCGCGCTGGATGGACAGCACACCGGTGGAGACGACGTCCAGGATGATGTTGACGAGATGGTCGTCCAGCAGGTTGACCTCGTCGATGTACAACATCCCTTTTCTGTCCGCCTCTTCGAGCAGACCGGGCTGTGGCTTCGCCACGCCCTGCATCAGCGAGTCCAGCTCCCAGCCGCCGACGACCCGGTCGTCGGTCGCGTTGATCGGAAGCGTGACGGGCAGCTCGCCGCCGGACATCAGCGCGAAGGCACGGACGACAGTGGATTTGGCGGTGCCACGCTGCCCGGTGATCAGCACGCCGCCGATTCTCGGGGAGATGAAATTGAGCTCCAGGGCCAGCTTGAGATCGCCCTGCCCGACAATGCGGCTGTACGGGAGAATCGGGACGGGCGCCGCCGGGACAGCCGGTGGCGGCGTCCCGCTCATGAGGACGTCACCGCGGTGGTGACCTGTCCCTCATTGCCCGGCTGCCAGCGGAAGGTGACCTGGATCTGCGCCTGCGCACCGGCCTTCACCACAGCCGCCATTCCGGCTTCGAAGGTGATGCCGACCTGGAGCTCGATCTCGTCGGGCCGCATCCCCTCCCCCAGCTCACCGAGCCTGCGCATCGCCTGAGAGGCGCAGCGTCGTGCCAGATCCAGGCCATCGCCGTACAGATCACCGGCGCTGTTCAGCACGCGCCGGGCGGTGTCGGCGCCGCCGCCCCTGGTCTCGTCACTGTTGTAGAAGCCACCGGCCGGCTCCCCGGTCGGTGCGAACGTCTGGGCGTCCACGACGACCGGGATCGGGCCGTCCTCCCCCGGCGCCGTGGAACCTACGATGACCGCCATCCCGTACCCCCCTGACCACAGCAACTGGCTTATCTCTCAAGGATACTGACGCTCACTCAATTATCTCGGGGCTTTCCGTGAACCAGGTCAGATGAACGGGGGCTCGAAGTCCCAGAACGGACGGTTACGGGAACGCGCCGAGACCGTATGGACGTGCTGGGCGCCAAGTGTGGCCACCAGGTCGTCCAGCGCCTCGTTCTCGACCTTCTCGGCCCGCCGCCGGTCCCGGACACCCCGGAGGTCCGCGGCGTGGGCGATCCGGGCGGAAAGAGTCAGCGGATGGGTCCGGCCGAGGGCCTCGATGGCCCTGGTGATGATCGAGTCCGTCAGCGCGGCGGCCGATTCCGGATCGCCCACCAGGTTGCGCAGCGCCGAGGCGTTGATCGCGCAGCCGAGGGTCCAGGGGTGGTTCTCACCCACGGCCCGGGTCATGTCGGCGAGCGCCTCTTCCAGGAGGGTGTACGCATGATCCCGCTCCCCCACGTTGCGGAGGATCAGAGCATGGTTGGCGCGGCTGCCCGCCACGTACGGGTGCCCTTCGCCGAGCATGTCCACATAGCCCCGGACGACCTTCTCGCTTATGTCCCTGGCCTGGTCGATGTCCGCGTGCTCACGGGCGAAGCAGCTCTGGCTGGCCGCGAACATCATCGTCAGGGGATCGTCCTCGCCGAGCACACGTTCGCTTCGCTCCAGGACGCGGGTGAACAGCGTCGCGGCCCTGGCGCGCTCCCCCAAGCGGTACTGGCAGAGGGCGAGGTTGTGTTCGGCCCGCAGGGTCTGCGGATTGTCGTGCCCCATCACGAGCCGGTGGACGCGGGCGCTCTGGCTCTGGAGCGATTCGGCCTCGCCGTAGCGGCCGAGCAGGCGCAGGTCGGTGGCGTAGTTGATCTCGGAGTAGAGCGTCCAGCTGTGGCGCGGACGCAGCAGTTGCCGCCGGGCCTCCAGGGTCCGCCGGTTGAGCTCCAGGGATTCCTCGTAGCGGCCGAGCAACCGCAGCGAAATGGCCAGGTTGTTCTGCGCGTTGAGCGTGCGCGAGTCCTGGTCGCCCAGCAGTTCGCGGTAGGCGCCGAGGATCCAGGTCGACATCTCCAGCGCCTCGTCGTAGCGGCCGAGGCCACGCAGGTCGGCAGCGAGGCCACCGGCGGCCCGCAGGTGTTCCAGGTCCTGTGCGCCGCGTTCGTCGCGCAGATGGTCGACAGCGGCCCGTTCGATGGCTTCCGTACCGGCGTAGTCGCCCACGGCCCGCAGCACGTTGGCGTAGTTGTAGCTGAGGTCCCAGACCCTGGGGTGGTCCTCGCCGAGGAGTTCCCGCCATGCCTTCATGGCGCGTTCACCCAGCTTGATGCCGGCCCGGTACTCCCCCGAGAGGTACATGTAGCGCAGGCAGTTGAGCACCAGGCTCTGGACCGCCGGGTCGGTGCTCCGCAGCACGTCGGCCCATTTCAGGTGCGGGGTGATCTCGGCGTAGGCGGGCCACAGACGGGTGTCGGTGGGCCGGCCGGGGTCCGCGGCCGCGAGGGCCCGGCGGACCACGTGGATGAACTCCCGGCGGTCCCGTTCCGGCATGTCCTTGCCGATGATCTGGTGGACCATGCGGTGCATGTAGAGCGATTCGCCGGACGACGCCTCGTCGACGACCGATTCGTGGGACTCCAGACGGACCACGGAGTACTGGCGGAGCTGGCCGATCGCCCTGTTCCACAGCAGCGGGTCGTTCATCAGGCCGGAGAGCTGTTCCGGCAGCTCGCCGGGGGGCATCTCCTTCAGCAGCCGTACGGGGATGGAGCCGGGTGCGAAGAAGCTGCACAGGCGCAGCAGGTCGACGGACTCGGGGACGGTGTCCTTGAGCTTGTTCAGCAGTATCGACCAGGCGGTCTGGAAGGCGAGCGGGAAGTCCGCGGAGACCTTGACGACGTCCTGGTCGATGCCGCCTTCGAGGAGCTCGATGTACTCCCCGACCGACATGTCGGAGTCGTTGAGCCAGCCGGCGGTCTGGTCGAGGAGCAGCGGGAGGTCTTCGAGTGCGTCGGCGAGCTGGTCGGCCTCGGCCGGGGTCAGGCGCGGGGCCCGGCGGCGGATGAAGGCGACCGACTCCTCGCGGTCGTAGACCGGGACCTCGACGAGGTTGCTGTTGTGCTCGCTCCACTCAGGGTTGCGGGAGGTGATCAGGACATGTCCGGGGCCGGTCGGCACCAGGTCCCAGATGTGTTCGGGTTCGTCGGCGCCGTCGAGGACCAGGAGCCAGTGGGAGTGGGGCTCGCCGCGGCGCAGCGCGTCACGTACCGCGCGCAGCCGTTCGCCGTACTCGGCGCCGGTGGACAGACCCAGTTCGGGGGCGAGTTCGGCGAGCTTCTGACGGTAGAGGGCGCGGCGGTCGGCGGGCACCCACCACACCACGTCGTACTCGGAACCGAAACGGTAGACGTACTCGGCTGCCAACTGGGTCTTCCCGACGCCGGACATGCCGTGCAGCGTCACGACCCCGGCGCCGGGTCCGGCGTCCTGGAGGGCCTGGTACGCCTTGCTGAGCAGCTCCTCCCGGCCGGTGAACCGGGTGTTGCGCCTCGGCACCCCGCCCCACACCTCGGGGGTATCGGCCGGAAACCGGGGTCCCTGCCTGGCCTCGACGGGCTCGGGCAGCGGGTCGGTGGGCAGGCCCAGACGGACCAGCAGCCGCCGCTCGGCCTCGTCGGCGCCGACGTTGGTCAGGTCGGCCGCGCCGAAGACCGAGGTGGCGCCGGGCAGCGCGGAGGTGGTGACGCTGACGGCCGCGAAGCGGTCGGGGTCGGAGGCGACGACCTCCCGCAGGGCCCTGTTCCACTCGTCGTGGGTGCGGGGGCCGAGCTGGAAGTACCAGTCGCTGAGGATCACCAGGACGCGGCCGCGCGACAGCGTCAGATCCCGCAGCGACTCCTCCAGCGGAACCTCCACCGGGGGGTCCCAGCGCTGGTGGACGACCGTCACTCCACGGCGCTCCAGACGGTCTCCGATCCATGCCGCCCAGGCGCGGTTGAAACCGGCGAAACTGATGGTGACGGTCTGCGCCCCGGTTGTTCCAACTTGCTTACGCGTTCCGGGCATTCAACCGTCTCCCTGCCTCGATGCGAGCCTTTTCAACATACACCGGAGCATGGTCGCTCCGGCCGGTGTCACGGGGCCGCTCACTGCCTTCGCGAGCCGTTCCTCTGCTGCCATATCACCTTCGCGGTGGCCACGTACGCCTCCGCGCGCGCGAGATGACCCGTGGGAGGCGGACAATCGTCCAGACGGTGGTAGAGCGTGATCATCTCGTTGACCACCACCCGGCCTTCGCTGGTCAGCGCCGCCGATCCGGCCAGCACGGGCAGTACGGCCCCGACCTGTTCGCGGCAGCGGGCGTGCTCGGCCCAGGCCAGGTCGCGGTGGGTGACGCGTTGCGCGCCGAGCGCGAACCGCTGCCAGTAGTCGGCGAGTGCGATGTGCGAGTAGGCGCCCTGGAGGAGGCCGTCGAAGGGCCGTGGGTCGGAGCGCCAGGGGGCGAAGTGGCGTGGTGTCGCGTCCTCGTGGTGCAGCGGCACGAGGGCTCCGAGCGCGGCCAGTTTGGTGTGCTGGAGTTCGTGGACGAGCGTGGAGGCGAAGTAGGCGGGGGTGGCCGGCCTGCTGCTGAGGACGGCGCCGAACGCCTCGCGCCTGGTGCCGCTGCAGTGCGCCGCGCCCTCGCCCGTGGGCCCGGAGCCGGGTGGGGGGCCGAGCGGTATCAGGCAGCGCAACAGCACGGCCGTTTCGGTCAGGCGGTGCTCGCCGCCGATGCGGAGCAGGGGCTCCACTCCGGACCAGGACTCGGTCCAGGCCTTGCGTTCGTGGTCGTCGATATGGGTGGCGGCGCTGAGTCCGTGGTGCTGGAGTCCGCCACCCTCGATGCGGTACGGGTCGACGTCGTCCAGGGGTACGGGTCCGATACCGGGCAGCACGGCGGGCAGGGCGTGGACGGGCAGCCAGCGGGGGTCGGGCGAGCCGGTCGTCCCGTCCCGATGCGCGTGCACGGTGAGAGACGGCTCGCCGGTCGGCGGGCATAGCGTCGCCTCGCCGTCGGAGAAGTCGATGAACACCGGTCCGGGGGGCGTGCGCAGGGCCCCCAGGGTGGGCAGGGACAACAGCCCGTCGCGAGCGGTGAGCCGGGCGCTGAACGCGACCCGGCCGCGGATCGCCGCCGCGGCGGAGAGTGCGCTCAAGTGGTCGAGGTCTGCCGGGAGTCCGGTGCCGGAGGTGGCTCCGGTGAGGCCGCGCAGGCAGCGCTGCGCCCAGGGCCCGGCAAGAGGGTGGAACAGGACGGTGCGCACGGCGGCTCGGTCCGCGCGTTCGGCCTTCTCCAGCAGCGCCCAGTCCTGGCGCAGCCGGTCGAGCGCCCGGGGCGGACAGATGGTCGCGGGGGCGGCCTCGGCTGCGTCGAGCAGAGCGCGCAGAAGGAGGAGCCGGCGGGTGTCCTGGTCGCGAACGAGAAAGCGGAGGGTTTCGGCGTCGCCCTCGGTGCGGCCGAGTTGGCGCAGCATGTGGTTCGGGAGTGGGGGGCTCATCGGTGTGCTCCTGCGGTTGCGTCGTGCAGCCGGCCCGCGATGTGGCGCACCAGCCGTTCGAGATCGGCGCAGTAGACGGACGGGTTGGTGAAGCCGTTGTCTGCGCGGTAGCGGTGTGCGTAGTGGCCGCCGCCGCAGACGTTCAGCAGCGGGCAGGCGCGGCAGGCGGGGGCGAGCGCGTCGGCGCCTGCCTGGCGGGCAGCGACGCCGGGGTGGCGCAGGGCATCGTCGAAGGTGTGGCGGAAGATGTCGAGCCCGGTGGCGGCGGCCGTGTCGTAGGCGGACTTGAGGGAGTCCACCTGCTCGATCGTCCCGTCGGTCTCGACCACGATCGCGTTGACGGGGTCGAGACCGAGGGATTCGGTTGCGGCGGGCAGGCCCAACAGCAGGGCGATGCACTCCTCGAAGAGCCGCACTCGGGTCTCCCTGTGCCCGGTCGGCCACCAGCGGTCGAAGACGGTGGTGAGCCAGTCGCCGTACGGGGTCGGGCGGCCTGGTCCGGGCCCCGTGGGGGCCGCCCCCGAATCGGGCAGGCCCGGCGGGGGGTTCGTCCAGTTGCCGTGCGGCAGCAGCAGGTCCAGGGCCGGTGGGCGCAGGGTGAGCAGCGACTCGTACATCTCGACCGGGTCGGTCTGCGGGTCGACGACGGTGAGGATGCCCGCGTACGCGTCGGGGTGGCGGTCGGCGAGGATCCGGGCGCCGCGCGAGGCGGCGGGCCAGGAGGGTCGTCCCGCGTGGTCGGTGCGCCGGGTGTTGTGTGCGGCCAGACCGCCGTCGAGGCTGATGCCTATGCGTATGCCGTGCCGGGCGAGGGCGGCGATGCGGGCGTCGGTCAGCAGGGTGGCGTTGGTCTGCACGGTGGTGTGGACGGTGCAGTCCGCGGGCACCACGTCCCGTACCCGGTCGGCGAGGGCGGCCAGCCGGTCGACGCCCGCGAGGAGAGGTTCGCCACCGTGCAGGACGAGGGCGACGTTGCGCAGTCCGTGGGCCGCGGCGTGTTCGGCGATCCGGTCCGCGGTGCGCTCCAGGACGGCGGGCGCGGCGGCGGCCGGGCGGGCGCGCCAGGTGCGGTCGGGGCCCGCGTAGAGGTAGCAGTAGCGGCAGGCCAGATTGCACCGGCCGTGCACCTTGACGATGAACTGCCCGAAGGGGACCGGGAGTCGGCCCGCGGTACCGGTGTCCACGCGCCGGGGTGTGCGCGGCGTCGCCTGTCGAGACACTCCGGCACCCCCGTGCTGCATGTCTGCCGGGACGGCCCCCGTTGCCGGCCCGAGGCGATTATCCCAGGCCTGCCGTGCGGGCAAACCCGTCCCGGGCCTCGATGTCCTGTTCAACCGGGTCCCGGACCGAAACCCTGCGGCTCCGGCCCCGTCTCGCGGAGCTGCGAGGCACCCCGCCTCAGAAGGCGTTGTTGAATCCCCACAGCATCTCCCGCGGCTGCTCGGCCCGGCCGCACAGATCCGCGACCACCTCGCTGAGCACCGGGTGGTCCAGCGTCCGCAGCGCCTCCAGATCGAGTTCCAGCAGATCCGGCAGCGCATCCGGCCCGCCGGACGGCCCACCGACCGGTCCGCCGTTGCGTATCGACTCGCTCATCACGCCTCCCCCTACTGCGTACTGCCGCATCGGGCCTGTGGTGACTCGCTCGCCGTTGAGCGCATCCCGTTGAGCCCGCGTCCCTGACACACGTACATCTGCTCGCGTTGCGATGGCGCACGTACTGCCGGCTCCGGTATGAGTCGCACCGGTCACATCTGTACCGATGCCCCGCACAATCCGCCATACGCCTTCTTGAGCATGCCATCGACCGGCGTCGGTCGTGCGCCGGTCGTGCACAGCGCGCGCCGCCCACGGCGCATCACACCGGGGCCGCGCCGCCCAATCGCTCCCGCCCGGCACTCAGCGCTCCAGCTCGGCCAGCCGCTCGGCGGTCGCTTCGCCCGCCGCGCCGCCGCCGTCCGGCAGTTTGCGCCATTCCCGGCGGGCCGCCCGGTATGCCTCGCGTGCGGCCCGGGGACGTCCCGCCCTCTCGTATGTCATACCCCGCCAGTGGTTGGCCGTACCACCCAACTCGACCGCCTGCCGGACCTGTTGTGAACTCTCCAGCTCCGCTTCCGCCGTGCCGGCCGCGTCGGCCGCGCCCCGGAACGCCTCGGCCGCCTCGTCGAGCCGGGCCGGACGGTGCAGCACCTGGGAGGCGTCGAGGTGGGACAGGCCCAGTTCCAGCCAGCAGCGCGCCGCGGTCAGCGGGTCGGTCGCCTCCTGGGTCGCGAGCCCGAAGAGATGCTCGGCCTCCCGCAGATCGACCCGGTCCTCGGTGGCCCGGTGCCGCAGCATCAGCGCCCGCCCCAGCATCAGCAGCCGCTCGGCCTGACGCGCGCTGCCCGCCGCCGTCTCCGTACGGCAGTCGCGCAGCACCCGCACCGCGGCGCCGATGTGTGCGCGGCCGTCGGGCAGTTGGGCGCGGCGCAGCAGGGTGGCGCCCCATTCGGCGAGCAGATCGGCGTGAGCCTGCGAGTCGCGCGGGACGCCGCGCGCGGCGCGGGCGAACCAGTCGGCCGCGTCGACGAGTTCATCCGGGTTCCCGGTGTGTTCGTAACGGGCGACACGGACTCGGCCTGCCCGGGTATGGAGCAGGGCGCGCAGCCGCTGTTCCCGTACGGTCGCCAGGGCCTGCTCGATCAGGGTCGCCGCCTCGTCCGGCTCCTCGCCGGAGGCGAGCAGGGCGTCCACCAGATCCAGCAGGATGCGCACCTCGGTGCCCATGGTGTGCCGGCCGCCGCCCTGCTCGAACGCCGTGCGCAAGGAGCGCGCCGCCTGACCGGCGTACACCCGGGACTGTTCGGTGTCGACGGTGGCCCCTGCCAGTCTCAGCAGGGTCCGACCGTGCGCCAGCGGCAGGGCGGGGGGCCGGTTCTCCTGGTCGGGCCAGACGTCGGCGAACGCCTCCAGCATGCCGTACGCGGCCTGCAGCAGGGCGGTGTCGCCGTCGAGCCGCCACTGCGCCTCCAGGGCCCGGACCCGCTCCAGCGTGAGCCGGAGGGCCTCGGCGGGATCCAGGCCGGGGGCCGAGCAGGCGGCCGTGTACTCGCGGTCGGCGCGCCGCAGCAGCTCCAGTGCGCCGCGCCGGTCGCCGCGCCGCCGCCGGTCGTCGGCCGCGGCATGCAATACCTTCGCCAGTACGGCCCGTTCGCGTGCCGCCCCGGGGTGCGCGGCGGCCCGTTCGGCGGCGTACTCGGCCTCGCGGAGCAGCTCGGCGTCGCCCTGCACCTCCCACAGCCGCAGGACGCAGCGCGAGTACTCCGCCCACAGTTCGGGGTCGGCGCCCGGCTGCTCCTCGCGCTCCGTGGCCCCCCGCAGCAGCTGCACGGCATCGATCAGGTACTGCACCATGCTGTCCGATTCGAAGTGCCGCACGAGGACGCGGGCGCTCTCCACCGCCGCGTTCGGCATCTGGCCGGGGCTCCGGTAGCCGTCCCGGTCGGTCTGGATGACGAACTGCTCGGGCAGGGGCATGAAACGCTCCAGTACGCGGACCGCGACCTCGGCGAAGGGATGGGGGACGCGCGACCCGCCGCTTGCGCCGCTCTCCCCGTTCTCGTCACCCTCCTCGATCTCCCCGTCGGGCGCGCTGTTCTCCCTGGTGTCCGTGGTCCGGGTGGACCGCGACGGTCCGTCCCTGCCCTCTCCGAGCTGGGCGAAGGCGAGGGCAGGGAAGTTCGGCCCGCCCTTCCCGAATCGCTGCTCGATGTACTGCGAGCAGTGCTTGAGTACGAGCAGCGCCTCGTCCCGGCCCAGCGGACCGAGCAGCGCTTCCCGGACTCCGGGCGCGAACTCGTACCACTGGCCGCCGTCGTCACCGCCGTCCTCGGCCTTGCTCCGCGTCAGCAGTCCGCTCAGCAGCACCTCGGCGAGTTCGGAGGGCCCGGAGTGGGGCAGCATCGTGCGCTGCACCAGCTGCATCACGGGCAGATACAGCGGGGCCGCCGCGAGATAGACGGCCAGCTGTCCGGCGACCGGAGAGGCCGCGGAGCGGAAGCGGCTGACCAGTTGGAGTGAGGACAGCCCGTCGCCGGGGCGCTGCGCGGCCGCCGCGGGCTGATCGGCCCGCACCCAGCCGACGGCTCCGGAGATCCGCCCCGCACCGGTGCCGGAGAGCAGCCTCGCCCAGGCCGCCAACGCGCCTTCCACCGGCGGGAGTACGGGAATCGCGAGGGCGCCCGGGTGCACGGCGGGCCCCGTTCCGGCGTGCTCCGTGACCTTCAGCACGGCGGCGCCGCCGGGCCCGTCACCCCGGGACAGCGAACCGTAGGTGACCGGCAGCCTGGTGCGGTTCCACATCCGCTGCGGCAGGGGCTGGAGCACGGCGGCCGGGGCCTGTCCGGCCAGCTGGTGCAGCAGCCGGTGAGCCCGGCCGCTGTGCCAGAGCGGACCGGCGCAGTCGCTGACGAGGACGGTGACACGACGGCCGGTCGGATCGCTCAGCCGGTCCGCGGAGTTCAGCGGTGCGGCGGCCGGATCGGGGCTGCGGCTCACTGCGGCCGCACCGTCGGGCCCCTGATGCAGATAGCGCACCTGGACATCCCGGAAGGCACCCAACTGCCCGAATATATCCTGCAGTTCGCCGAACATCCGGTCCCACACCAGCATCGAGGACGAGGCGTCCATAACGCACTGCAGCAGCGCCTCGCCCCGGGAAGCACCGCGGAACACCGGCATGATCATCCCACCGGCGCGGGCGCTGAGCTCCGCGGTCGCCGTCTCGTCGAGCGTGCGGCGCAGCGGGGGCGCGGCCGGGCGGTAGCGCTGCAACGGGCGCAGGGCTCGCTGGAGTTCGAGCGGCGCCGGGAGGGCGGGGGCGGCGGGTACGCCGACGGTGAGCGCTCTCGCCCGGCCGTTCCGGGCGGCGCTCCGTCCGCGCCCGGCCGGGCCGTCCGGGCGGGGGCCGCCGGGTGGCGCGGTGCGGGGTACGGGATAGAGGGCGATCCGCCGGTCGGTGTCGCCGAGGCCCCGCTGTTCCGCGGGCTCGTCGTCGTCCGGGGCGAGGTCCGGGGCTTCGTCCCGTCCGGTCACCTGCGGGGACGGCCGCCCGTCCGGGCGGCCCGCCTGGGCGGGGGCAGCGGACAGCAGCGGCGCGGCCGCGTCGTCCTCGTCGTCCGGCGCGTCGGGGTGGCGGGTCCAGCGGGCCAGCCAGAGGGCGTCGCAGAGCTGCTCGGCGTCGGGGTCGAGCCCGGCTTCGCGTAACCGGGCGACGAATGCGGGCAGCAGGCCTCCGCCGTACGGCTCGGAGTCCGGCTGCGGCTGTTGCTGCGGCGCGCGACCGGGCTCCGGCACCGGCCCGACAGCTTCCGGAGCTTCGGGCTCGGTGTCCATTGCCTCACCCGGGACGTGAGCGTCGTAAGGCTCCACGATGTCATCCCGCCCGCCGCCGGGGCCGCGTCCCTCATCCGGTCCGTGCCGCGCCTCGCCGTCGGCCATCAGCGCATCACCTCGGCCGGTCGAGTCGCTGAATGAGCAGGTCGGCGAGGCGGTCCCGGCCGGCCGGGGCGGCGGCATCGGTGAGATAGATCGCGTTCAACAGCTGGTCGGTGGCGAGGAGTTCACTGCGGGAGCGCTCCAGGAAGTGGGCGATGAGATCGTCCCCGGACCGCGCCGCCTCGTCGCCCAGGTGGGCGCGTACGAAGGTCGCGAGCCGCTGGTGGTCGGGGCGTCCGAGCTCCAGGTGGATGCAGCGGCGCATCAGGGGCGCGGGGAAATCCCGCTCGCCGTTGCTGGTGAGCACCACGAACGGGAAGGACCGGCATTGCACCCTGCCGCCCCTCACCTTCACCTTGTTGCCGTCGTCGTCGAGGACCTCCGCCTCGCCGTCGGGCAGCCGGTCGGCGATCCGCTCCAGCTCGGGGATGGCGAACTCGCCCTCCTCCAGCACATTGAGCAGGTCGTTCGGCAGATCGATGTCGCTCTTGTCGAGCTCGTCGATGAGCAGTACGCGCGGCCGGTCCGAGGGCAGCAGCGCGGTGCCGAGCGGCCCGAGCCGGATGTAGCTGCCGACGCTCTGTGCCGATTCGGCGCCGGGCGCCCCGGCCGCCGCACTGTGCGCGGCGATCTGTACATCCTGGAGCCGGGCGATCGCGTCGTAGTGGTAGAGGCCGTCCTGGAGCGTCGAGCGGCTGACGATGGGCCAGCGCAGGACCCGGCCGAGCCCGAGCTCATGGGCGACGGAGTGGGCCAGCGTGCTCTTTCCGGCGCCGGGGCTGCCGGTGACCAGCAGCGGACGCCGCAGATAGAGCGCGGCGTTGATCATTTCGAGCTCTTCGGCACCCGGCCGGTGGAGTTCGGCGATGTGCCGGTAGCCGCCGAGGCGGCGGTCGGCGGATCCGTCCCCGTCCGGCTCGTCGGGGTCCGGGGCGCCGCGGCCCGCGAAGTCCCGCCAGGGCGGCGGGGGCGGCAGCTGCTCGATGCCCTCGTGCGGTTCGCCGGCCCCTCGGTAGATGAGCCACTCGCTGGGTTCACTCATAACGCGTTCCTCGTCGTCACTCGTCCGCCAGGGGCAGCAGTCGAACGTGCATCACGGTAGCGATCCGGCGTACACGCCGTAAGGGCCCGGCCGTTCACGGCGCCTCAAGGAACTGCCCGGAGCCGGGCAGTGGATGGTGTGGATCTTCGTAGAACAGGGCGACACCGTCCGACCAGTACGTCTCCGCACGGCCCGCATACACCCCCTGCCTCAGCTCATGGACTTTTTTCGGGAGTTGAACGGCGGCGCGGGCCTCGGCGACCGTATCGGCGGCGCGCCGGTGGAATTCCGTGCAGACCGCGGCCTGCTCGGCCGCCCGGCGCCGCCACAGGGCCACCCCGAAACCCCCGTCGATCACCCGTCCGAGACCGGCCGCGGTCTCCGGGTGGGCCCGTTCACCGTAGCGGCAGAGCACCGGGACGGTCTCGTACGCCAGTTGGCGCAGCTCCTCCACCACGGGCACGGGTACCCGCATTCCGTCCTCGCAGTCGACGACGGCGGCCCGCATCGCGGCGGTCATGATCCGGTTCCAGCGCGCCTCGCGCTCGTCGATCCCGTCATCGGCCGGAAGCGGGCGGTGGTCCAGGCGCCGGATGACCACGGGGCGCAGCACTCCGAGCGGCCGCCCGTCGGGCGGCACCCGCCATCCGTCGACCTCCAGGTCCATGAGGGCCTGGTCCACCGCGACCTGGAGCACGGCGGGGTCGTCGGGTTCGTCGCACCGTCGGAACGCCTCCGCCAGCGGGCCCGCGAGCCGGGCCGGGAGGGCCTTTGATGCGGTGCCCCGGCTGTCCTCGGCGACGGGCAGGACGTCCCCGCCGTGCTGGGCGACGCCGATCCGCCAGTCGTAGCGGTCTCGTTCCCAGCCGCGCGGCTCCAGCGCCAGCAGGACGAACGGGGCGCTGCGCGTCCTGGCGGCTTCGAGCGTCGGCGCCGGGGTTCGCAGGTGTTCGAGGCCCGGGGCGTGCCGGCCGTTGTGCCGGAGCCCGGCAAGCTCATGACGGAACTTGCGGGAGAGCCGGTCCTCGGCCATCCGCTTCACCCATTCCCACAGGGATGCCTCGGCGAGCTGGGTGGACGGCAGGACGTAAGGGCGTTCGGCGGAGATGGCGCTCATGCAGTAGCGCAGGATCAGTTCCAGTGCGCCGTCGCCGCCAGGAGCGTCGTACAGCGTCCCCAGTCCGTCGCGCCAGCCGCGCGGGGCCGCGTGGTGCTCGGCCGGGTGGGTGTCCGGCAGCCGGTCCAGGAGGTCGAGGAGGCTGCGGGTGCTGAGCGGGGGCGGGAGTTCGGCGAGCCGGCCGAGCAGGTCGACGCGTTGCTGGGGGCTGAGGGCGAGCCCTGCTCCGGCACCCAGTTCGCGCTGGAGATCGGCCCAGGTCCGATCGGTGCCGACCGGGCTGGTGTGCCGGTCGGCGTGGTAGCGGTCGTGGGCGTGGAACACCGCCTGGTAGGGGTCGTCGGACTCGGCGGCGACCGCCCCGGGGGGCACGGGCAGTGTGCGCAGCCGCTCGACGCCGATCGAGGTCCCGCCGGTCGTGCCGTCGGAGCGTGACTTGAGTACGCCGACGACCTCGCCGCGGGCCAGGTCCACCACGGGTCCGCCGGACAGGCCCGGGTACATCCGGTCGCCGTCGAGCCGCATCTGTTCGTCGTCCTCGGCCCAGTCACCGAAGGTGCCCATCACCTGGCACCGCCCGCTGAACCGGGTCAGCTGCCCCGATCCGCCGTCGGTCCAGCCCGTGTAGAGGACCGAGCCGCCGCCGAACATGCCCGCCGGACGCTCGGTGACGTACACACAGGGGTGCTCGACGGGCCGCAGGAGCCGGATGAGCGCGAGGTCGGGGGCGGGCCAGCCGCCCGACGGCGCCGGAACCCGTGCGCCGCCGGGCCCGGCCGTGGCGTGACGGCCCTCGGGCAGGGCGGCGACCACGGTGCCCTGGACCGCGGTCTCGGCGCTGCCCGGGTCCGGCTTGAAGACCACGTTCACGTGACGCCCCTCCCCCTCCATCGCCACGTGCGCGCACGTGAGGACCCAGCTCGGGGCGATGAAGAAGCCGCTCCCAAGGAAGCCTCTGTCGGATCCGTCAGGGGCATACCCGGGCTCCGGGCGATGGATGCGTACGGTCGCCGCCATCACGAGGCCCGCCAGCGCACGGTACGTACTCTCCGAGCCGCCCCCTGCGCCCCTGCCCGGCGGCTGGGTCATGACCGGCTTCCGGCGTCCGGCCCGGGCCCGTCCGGATGCGCCGGTGCGCCGGTGGATGCCCCGGCGTCCGGATTCCCCGCGGATGCGCCGGGGACCGCCGCCGGTGGTGCCGTGGGCGCGGGCGGATGCCCGGGCGGCGAGGAGGGCGGGGGCGGCATGGGCGGGGTGGCCTGCGTGGCCGGGGGCGCGGCTGCCTGCGGCGGCGTCTGCCCCGCCGCAGGCGCCGCGGAATGCCCAGCCGCCGTCGGCGCGGTCTGCCCCGCCCCACGCGCCCCCGTCTGCGCCGGGAGAGTCGGATCGGCGGGCGGACCGCCACCGCTCCACGTCAGCGTGACTTTGATGCCGCCCTTGGCCTCGCCGTCCGCGAGCAGGCCGACGACCTTGCCCGCCTTCGCGGTGAGCTCGATGCCGAATTCGACGCTGACCTCGTCGGGCCGCACCGCCCGCAACGGCTCGGCGAGCGAACGCGCAACGCTGGTCACGACGGCCTGAAGGCTCTCGACCCGGGCCTGCACCTGCTCGGCGAAGTCCCCGTAGCCGATGTCCGTGAACGCCGGCCCCCGGGCGGGCTTCGTCAGCTCCTCCGCCCCGGAGATCCGCGCCCAGACCGGTGTGCCGTCCGGCATCTCGATACGCGTGATACGAGCCCCGCCGTCACCCATGAAACCCCCCGTTCCCCCAACTACCCGCAGGTTAACGGCAGTACGCCGCCGATGCGAGAGACATGGGCCATGACGCCGGGGCGCGACGGGCCGGTTCTCGACGGGCTCGCACGGCTGCCGCGGACCGCGCCCGAGGACGTGATCCCGGCCTTCGCGGGGCTGTCACCAGGCATTAGGCTTGCCGCATGTACTTCACCGACCGCGGTATCGAGGAACTGGAGAAGCGGCGAGGCGAGGAAGAGATCACTTTCGAGTGGCTCGCCGAGCAGCTGCGTACGTTCGTCGATCTCAATCCCGATTTCGAGGTGCCGGTCGAGCGCCTCGCCACCTGGCTGGCCCGTCTCGACGACGAGGACGAGGACGAGTAGTCAGGCCGGCCCGACGCCATCGGCCCTGTCGGCCCTGAACCGGTCGTAGGCGAGTCCGAGCGCTCCGTGCGTCATCAGCAGCGCCCCCGCCAAGACCCAGCCGCCACTGCGGCGGCTCATCCCCCAGAGGGTGATCGGCAGCACGGCCGCCACCTGGGCGCCGCCCAGTACGCGGGCTCCGCGGCCGCGCGGCCCCGGAGCCGAGGCGGCTGCTCCCGACCGCGTCGAGTTCGACCTTCACCGCCTCGCGCCGGCCGGTCCAGGCGATCGGTTCCGCTTCGGGCCGGTGGTCGGCCGCCGCCTACAGGCGGTCACCGGGCGTGTCCGGGTCCGGACCGGACGGGAGGGCCAGGCCGATGCGGCTGAGGACGGCGAGCAGCCCGCGCAGCCGGATGCGGGCATCGGCGTCCGGGTCCGGGCGGGTCAGCCCTTCGAGCGCCTGGACATCCAGTACGGGGTCCAGGCCCAGCCGCTCGGCGAACGTACGCATGGCCTCGTCCTCACCGACCGGTGTGCCGTCCGCGAGCCGGACTCGACCTTCTCCCCCTCGTGAGTGCGGGGGATTCTCTCCCTGGCGTCCCTGCGAGCGGATCGCCTTGGGTCGGATTCCTGGTTCCTTCCCACCCGCGGGTGGGCCTTGCGCACTGTGCCGGGACGGTCCGCGGTCTTACGTGTGCTCCGCCGGCGTGTACTCACACCGTTACCGGCGCGAGGCCCCCGCCTCGGGGGTGGGTGGTACCGCCTGGCGGGCGGCGCGGATGCGCCGCCCCTCGGATCCGATGTTCCGGCCCGCATTGTGGTCCCGGTCACGCTGGGCTCCACACGCGGAGCACGTCCGATTCGCACCACCGGGCCGAAGCCCGACGCACTGCGTATAAGCCCGGTAGCCGACCCCTTGACTTCCCCGATCCGCGATATATCGTGTTCTGCAAGAGACGCGATATGTTGCGTCATTCCACGCTCCCCGGGAGGTCAGATCCATGCCTGTGTCGACATGGGCCATCGCCGAGCCCCAGAAGCTGACCTTCGACGACCCCGTGACGTCGCTCAATGTGCGCATCGTCGGGGGCACGGTCAATGTCGTCGGCACCGAGGAGCCGACCGCCCGGCTGGAGATCTCCGCGATCGAGGGCCCGCCGCTGATCGTGACCCAGGAGGACGGCGCCCTCACGGTCGCGTACGAGGGCCTGCCGTGGAACGACTTCCTCAAGTGGTTCGACCGCAAGGGCTGGCACCGCAGCGCGGTCGTCTCGCTCGCCGTGCCGGCCGGGTCGGCGGTGAAGGTGGGCGTGGTCGGCGCCGGAGCCGTCGTATCAGGAATCCGTGGGCGCACGGACGTACGGGGCGTCAGCGGCGACACCACGCTCGTCGGGCTCGCAGGTCCGGTCCGGGCCGAGACGGTCTCCGGAAGCGTGGAGGCCCAGTCGGTCACCGGCGATCTGCGCTTCCAGACGGTCTCGGGCGATCTGACGGTCGTCGAGGGTGCCGGGGCCTCGGTCCGGGCGGAGTCGGTCAGCGGCAACATGGTGCTGGACCTGGACCCGACCGGGAAGCCCACGGACATCCAGCTGGCCACGGTCTCCGGCGAGGTCGCCATCCGGCTGCCGCACCCGGCGGACGCGACGGTCGAGGCGAACACCGCGAGCGGCGCCGTCTCCAACGGCTTCGAGGATCTGCGGGTCAGCGGCCAGTGGGGGGCGAAGAAGATCACCGGCACGCTCGGAGCCGGGACCGGGAAGCTGAGGGCGACGACCGTCTCGGGATCGATCGCCCTGCTGCGCCGCCCACCGGCCGCCGACGATCCCTACGATGCCGAGCCGACCGGAAAGGTGCTCTGACATGCCTCCCGTATTCGCCCACGGCCGCCTCCGCCTCTATCTGCTGAAGCTGCTCGACGAGGCCCCTCGCCATGGCTACGAGGTGATCCGACTCCTGGAAGAGCGCTTCCAGGGGTTGTACGCGCCCTCGGCGGGCACGGTCTATCCGCGCCTCGCCAAGCTGGAGGCCGAGGGTCTCGTCACCCATGCCACCGAGGGCGGCCGCAAGGTCTACTCGATCACCGAAGCGGGCCGCGCCGAACTGGCCGGCCGCACGGGCGAACTCGCCGATCTGGAACTGGAGATCAGGGAATCCGTCTCCGAACTCGCCGCCGAGATCCGGGACGATGTACGCGGCGCCGCCGGCAAGCTGCGCAGCGAGATGCGGGCTGCGGCGCACGAGACCAGGCACACCTCCACCGGCCCCACCGGCCGCAAGGGCGACTGGGAGTCCGCCTTCGGCGACCTCGGCGACTTCGGCGACAAGGAGACATGGCGCGCCGCGAAAGAGGAGCTGCGCAAGGCCAAGCAGGAGTGGAAGGAGCAGGCCCGCCGGGCGAAGGACGAGTCCCGCCGCGCCCGTGAGGACGCCCAGCAGGCCCGCCGCCAGGCCAAGGAGGCCCAGGACAGGGCGCGCGAGCAGATGCAGAACGCCGCCCGCCAGGTCCAGGAGCACTTCACGCGGGGCGACTGGCCCTCGGGCGTACGGGAGGGACTGGCCGAGATCACCGGTCAGCTGGGCAGCTTCGCGAGGACGGGCAGCTGGCCCCCGTACATCAAGCCGGAGCCCGCCGACGCCGACCCCGAGTGGGGCAAGGACGCCGCAGGGACCGGCGACCCGGTCCGCGATCTGGACCGCCTGCTCGACCGCTTCCGCGACGACATCCGCGACGCGGCCCGGGACCGGGGCGTCACGGAGGAGCAACTGACGGAGGCCCGCCGCCACCTGTCGACGGCGGCGGCCCACATCGGGGCGCTGCTGCGGAAGGACGACGCGGGGAGCTGACGCGGGCCGGGGGCGGAGTCCCGGTCCTCACACCCCGGACGGGCCGAGACCGCCCCTGCCTCCGTCCCCGTACAACGCTCGGTTCACCGCCTCGTACGTCGCGCC
This sequence comes from Streptomyces sp. NBC_01224, assembly GCF_036002945.1. NCBI lineage: Bacteria > Bacillati > Actinomycetota > Actinomycetes > Kitasatosporales > Streptomycetaceae > Streptomyces > Streptomyces sp. NBC_01224. The sequence goes on from NZ_CP108529.1 coordinate 3,078,798, forward strand.
ATGTGCGGCTAGCACATCGGCGACCACGCCGGGGCGGGCGGTGAGCGCCAGAAGGAGGTGCTCGTCGCCGATGAAACGGTCTCCGCGTCCCACCGCGATCCGCAGCGTCCTCGTCAGGACGTCCTTCGACCCGCGGGTGAACGGGCGACGCCCCGCCCCGCGCCGCCGGGCCCTGTCCAGCGCGCCCTCCCCGTGGGCCTCCTCGACACGGGCGACGATCTCGGCGACGTCGATGCCGATTCCGGCGAGTGCGTCCGTATCGGCCCGGGTCAGCCCGCCACGGCGGCGCGCGGTGACCAGATCGGCCTCGACCGCCGGGCGACGGTCGGCGAGGCCCAGCGAGGTGATGGCGAAGGAGGCCCGGCCGCTCCGCCCGTCCAGCAGGGCGAGCAGCAGATGTTCCTCGGTGACCGCTTCGGCGTCGGTCCGTTCGGCGTGGGTCACGGCGCCGGTCACGGTCGCCCGGGCGCTCTTGGTGAATCGTTCGAACATCAATGCCTCCCGTACTTCTTGTGCACGGCCTGTCGGCTGACACCCAGCTCGGCCGCGATCTCCTGCCACGACCAGCCCTTCACGCGGGCGCTTCTGACTTGCACGGCTTCGAGTTGCTCCAGCAGCCGTCGCAGTGCGGCGACCGCCCGCAGCCCCACCCGGGGGTCGTGGTCACCGGCGCGCGCGGCGAGATCCGTTGCTTCGGTCATGACGTCAACTTACGTTGACGCAACACCCATGTCAACCGTGGTTGACATGGGTGTTGCGGAGACCCCTCGGCGTCCGCATTCGCATGGCGCAGCTGAGAACAGCTCACCCCGAACACCTCAAGAGCAGGTGAGCACAATCTTGCCGAACTGGTCGCCCGCGGCCAGCCGTTCGAATCCCTCGCGGGCCCGGTCCAGCGGCAGCACCTCGTCGATGACGGGCCGCACGCCGGTCGTCGCGCAGAACGCCAGCAGATCCTCCAGCTCGTCCTTGGAACCCATGGTCGAGCCGACGACCTTCAGCTCCAGGAAGAAGATCCGGGTCAGCTCGGCGTGCGAGGGCCGGTCGCCGCTGGTCGCGCCGGAGATGACGAGCGTGCCGCCGGGGCGCAGCGACTTCACCGAGTGGGACCAGGTGGCGGCGCCGACCGTTTCGATGACCGCGTCGACGCGCTGCGGCAGCCGCGCGCCCGGTTCGTACGCCTCGATCGCACCGAGTTCGACGGCGCGCTTGCGCTTGGCCTCGTCGCGACTGGTGGCGTAGATCCGCAGCCCGGCCGCCCGGCCGAGCACGATCGCGGCGGTGGCGACGCCGCCCCCCGCGCCCTGGACGAGGACCGAATCGCCGGGGCGTACCCCGGCGTTGGTGAAGAGCATCCGGTACGCGGTGAGCCAGGCGGTCGGCAGACAGGCGGCCTGCTCGAAGGTGAGCTCCTTCGGCTTGGGCAGCACATTCCAGCTGGGGACGGTGACCTGCTCCGCGAAGGTGCCCTGATAGCGCTCGGTGAGGATGGAACGGGGTTCCTTCGGGCCGACGCCGTGCCCGGTCTGCCCGATGACGGAGTGCAGGACGACCTCGTTGCCGTCCTCGTCGATCCCTGCGGCGTCGCAGCCGAGAATCATCGGCAGCTTGTCCTCGGCGAGACCGACGCCGCGCAGGGACCAGAGATCGTGATGGTTGAGGGAAGCGGCCCGGACGCTGACGGTCGTCCAGCCCGGACGCGCCTCAGGGGCGGGGCGTTCGCCCAGCTCAAGGCCGTTGAGGGGGTGGTCGCGGTCGATGCGGGATGCGTAGGCGGCGAACATGGCCTTGACGATAGGCCGGGGCGCGGGCCGACGTAACCAGCCACGGGTGTGACGCGCACCGCGCAGGGGGCGGGGCAGAATCAGCCCCGCCCAGGTGTGAGGGGGCGGGGGTCCGGGGGCGGAGCCCCCGGTTACAGGAAGAGGCGGGGTGGGGACAAGCCCGCCGCAGGCGCACCCCGCACCCGGGAACCCGTACCCCGCCCCGCCCCAAACCTCAGCGCCGAGCCACGCCCTCCGCCCGCGCCGCCGCGGCCACAGCGGCCGTGACCGCCGGAGCCACCCGCTCGTCGAACGGCGACGGAATCACGTAGTCCGCCGCGAGCTCGTCGCCCACGACATCAGCCAGCGCATTCGCCGCGGCGATCTTCATGCCCTCGGTGATCCGGGAGGCCCGGACCTGAAGGGCACCAGCGAAGATGCCGGGGAAGGCCAGCACGTTGTTGATCTGGTTCGGGTAGTCGGAACGCCCGGTCGCCACGACGGCCGCGTACTTGTGCGCGATGTCGGGGTGGACCTCGGGGTTCGGATTCGCCATGGCGAAGACGAACGCACCCGGTGCCATCGAGGCGACGGCCGCCTCGGGCACCGTACCGCCGGAAACCCCGATGAAGACGTCCGCGCCGGCCAGCGCGCTCTCCAGCGGGCCGGAGATCCCGGCCCGGTTCGTGAGCTCGGCCAGCTCGCGCTTGACGTCCGTCAGGTCCTCGCGGTCCCGGCTGACAATGCCCTTGCGGTCGGCCACGGCGACATCGCCGAGCCCCGCCTCCAGCAGGAACTTGGCGATGGCAACCCCGGCCGCACCGGCGCCGGAGATGACACCGCGCAGCTCGCCGAGGCTCCGGCCGGACAGCTTCGCGGCGTTGCGCAGGGCCGCGAGCGTCACGACGGCGGTGCCGTGCTGGTCGTCATGGAAGACCGGGATGTCGAGCCGCTCCTGCAGCTTGCGCTCGATCTCGAAGCAGCGCGGCGCCGAGATGTCCTCCAGGTTCACGCCGCCGAAGGACGGCGCGAGCCGGACGACCGTCTCGACGATCTCGTCCGCGTCGGTGGTCGCGAGCGCGATCGGGACCGCGTCGACGCCGCCGAACTGCTTGAACAGGATCGCCTTGCCCTCCATCACGGGGAGGGACGCCTCGGGGCCGATGTCGCCGAGGCCGAGCACCGCGGTGCCGTCCGTCACGACGGCGACGACCTGCGATTTCCAGGTGTAGTCGTGGACCAGCTCGGGATTCTCGGCGATGGCGCTGCACACTTTGGCGACGCCGGGCGTGTACGCGAGGGACAGGTCGTCCTTGTCACGGACGGGAACGGTGGCCTGCACGGCCATCTTGCCGCCGCGGTGGAGCGCGAAGGCCGGATCGAACGGCTCTTCGGTGGCACTGTCGGTGGTGCTGTCGCTGCGAGGATTGACGATCTCCGCTGCCATGGTGTTGACCCCTTAAGTCTTCAACGTTTGAGGGTGGCCACTCCTGATTGAGGAGGGGTGGGCGGGCACCGCGTACGTTCCCTGCGCCCGGCGGTTGGCCCGCCCCGGCAGGGGGAGATACATACGCGCGGGCGCGCCGCACACGCGCCCTGAGCCCCGGATGAGGGGTGTAAAGGTCTTTCTTACCGGACGGACCACGTCACGGACGAGTCCATACCGACGCGGTGATGTGACTCATAGTCGAATATCTGGACAAGTCAGCCAATTGGCGAAATGACGCTCACCAGTCGAGACGCACCGAAAATCCTCCGGCATGGAGAAGAAAACCCCATAGATGGTCCGGCCTTGATGTACCGGCCCCTTGAGGTTCGGGGATCGCCCGTTACCCGATTTTGACATGACTGGCCCCCTGTTTGGGCAAATCCGAATGGCAAGATGCCGTAATCGCACAGGGCGGCGACATCCGACATCGCGTGTCATACCGCCTGCACCACCCTCATCTGCCGGAGGAACCCGATCATGACCGCAAGCACCACACGTCGTACGGCCGCGAAGTCCCGGATTGCAGCCGTCGGCGCCATCGCGGTCGCCGGCACCATGCTGCTGACCGCCTGCGGCGACCAGACGAACTCGGACACCCCGAAGAAGGAGGGCGGCAGCGAGAACAGCGCACCGCTCTTCGCCAAGCTGCCGGCGGACATCCAGAAGGCCGGCGTCATCAAGGTCGGCACTGACGCCACATACGCCCCGATGGAGATCAAGCAGGGCGAGAAGATCGTCGGTGTCGACCCCGACATCGCCGCGGCCCTGGGCAAGCAGCTCGGTGTGAGGTTCGAGTTCACCTCCGGCACCTTCGACACCCTGCTCGGTGCACTGCCCACCGGCCGCTACGACATGGTCATGTCCTCCATGAGCGACACCAAGGCCCGCCAGGAAGGTCTGGACAGCAAGGGCAAGAAGACCGGTACGGGTGTCGACTTCGTCGACTACTTCACCGCCAGCACCGGCATCCTGGTGAAGAAGGGCAACCCGGAAGGCATCAAGTCCGTCGACGACCTGTGCGGCAAGAAGCTCGCCGTCCAGCGCGGTACGACGTACGAGACCGCCGCCAAGAACCTGTCGGCCAAGTGCGCGACGGACGGCAGGGCGAAGATCTCCATCGAGGCGTTCTCGACCGACGCCGAGGCCCAGACCCGGGTCAAGTCGGGCGGCGCCGTCGCCGACCTGAACGACTCCCCGGTCGCCGCGTACATCGCCAAGTCGGCGGGCGGCGGCAACGACTTCGAGGCCATCGCCAACAAGGGGGACGCCGGCCCGTTCGGTATCGCGGTCGACAAGAAGAACACGCAGCTGCGTGACGCGCTCCGGGCCGCCGTGGACGCGATCATTACCGACGGCACCTACAAGGCCGCTCTCGACAAGTGGGGCGCCGGTGACGGTGCGGTCACCAAAGCAGTCGTCAACGGCGGCTCCTGACCCGCGCACCGCTGAAGGGCAGTCGTTGTGAACAACAAGATCAAGAAGATTCCGTCCGGGGTGATACCCGCGCCGGACAGGGTCCCGCCCCAGGCCATCAAGGCCATCCCGGTACGCCACTACGGGCGCTGGGTCAGCGCCGTAGTCGTGCTCGCGTTGCTCGTCGGGCTTGCGTACGCCTTCTCGCAGGGCGACGTGCGCTGGGCGACCGTGCCGGACAAGCTCTTCGACGCCAGCATTTTGACCGGCCTCCGGAACACGGTCTACATCAGCGTGGCCTCCATGGCCCTGGGCCTGGTGCTCGGCGTGCTGTTCGCCGTGATGCGCTTGTCCAAGAACCCGGTGACCAGCGCGATCGCCTGGCTGTACATCTGGTTCTTCCGGGGCACTCCGGTCTATGTGCAGCTGCTCATATGGTTCAACCTCGCCCTGATCTTCCCGATCCTCGACATCGGGTTCTACCGGGACGAGATGACCGATGTCATGACTCCGTTCCTGGCCGCCCTGCTGGGCCTCGGCCTCAATGAGGGCGCGTACATGGCGGAGATCGTCCGGGCCGGCATCCAGTCGGTGGACGAGGGCCAGACCGAGGCATCCCACGCGCTGGGCATGACCCAGGCGAAGACCATGCGGCGTGTGGTGCTGCCGCAGTCGATGCGGGTGATCATCCCGCCGACGGGCAACGAGTTCATCAACATGCTCAAGACGTCGTCGCTGGTCGTCGCCGTCCAGTACCAGGATCTGCTGCGCAGCGCCCAGGACATCGCGGCCACCTCGTTCGCGGTGATGGAGATGCTGTTCGTCGCCTCGATCTGGTACCTGGCCCTGACGAGTGTGTTCAGCGTCGGCCAGTACTACCTGGAGCGCCGCTACGCCCGAGGGTCGCTGCGAGCCCTGCCGCCCACTCCGCTGCAGCGCCTGCGAGCCAACCTGAACCTGTTCCGTCGTTCGGAGGTGGCCCGATGACCACGCACCCGATGGTGAAGGCCCAGGACGTCCACAAGTCCTTCGGTGCCGCGCACATCCTCAAGGGCATCGACCTGGAGGTCGCCCCGCGCGAGGTCTTCTGTCTGATCGGCCCGTCCGGTTCCGGCAAGTCGACCTTCCTGCGGTGCATCAACCACCTGGAACAGATCAACGCCGGCCGACTGTACGTCGACGGCGAGCTGGTGGGCTACCGCCAGAAGGGCGACAAGCTCTACGAACTCAAGGACAGCGAAGTCGCTCTGAAGCGCCGGGACATCGGCATGGTCTTCCAGCGCTTCAACCTCTTCCCTCATATGACGGCGATCGAGAACGTCATGGAGGCCCCGGTCCAGGTCAAGGGCGAGGCGAAAGCAGTGGCCAGGGCCCGGGCGGAGCGGCTGCTGGACCGGGTGGGCCTGGCCGACAAGGCCAAGAACTACCCCTCCCAGCTCTCCGGCGGCCAGCAGCAGCGGGTGGCCATCGCCCGCGCCCTGGCCATGGAGCCGAAGCTGATGCTCTTCGACGAGCCGACGTCGGCGCTCGACCCGGAGCTGGTGGGCGATGTCCTGGACGTCATGCGCGATCTCGCGGAGGACGGCATGACGATGATCGTCGTGACCCATGAGATGGGCTTCGCCCGTGAGGTCGGCGATGCGCTGGTCTTCATGGACGACGGCGTGGTGGTCGAGTCGGGCCACCCGCGCGACGTACTGACCAACCCGCAGCACGACCGGACGAAGTCGTTCCTGTCGAAGGTGCTCTAACAACGCAGAAGGAGGGCGGTACGGACCGATCCGGGTCCGCACCGCCCTCTTCTCCGTGCCCCTGCCCCTGCCCTCTGCTTTCTGTTCTCTACTTCTTCGGCATCAGTTCCGGGCTGAGCATCAGGGTCCGCATCTGGACGCGGGTGAGCGGCGGGGTCTTGAGGAGCGGGCCCTGCGCCTGCGCGCTCTTGAGACCGGTGCTGCTGCGGACGGCCAGCAGTCCGCCGTCCTTCAGGGTGAGCCGGCCGACGAGCTCGGGCCCCCACAGGGGTGTGCCCCCGTACTTCATCGGGTCGCTCCAGGTGGTCAGCACCCGCCCGTCCGGGAGCTCCTCGCGTACGCAGTCCGCCGGACGATGCTCCCCACGGTTCGGCTTGCACAGATCCGCGGCCGGGTCGAGTCCGCCGAACTTCTTCGCGACGGACTCCGCGGCCATCATGCTGACGGTGAGATAGCCGACGCCGCCGTCCCTGCGGACGGCGTACTGCCCATCCAGCGGCCCCACCGGGTTTTCCTTGGCCTGCTCGGGGGTGGCGTTCTTGATGATGACCGCCAGCGAGACCTGTTCGACGCTCCCCACGTCCTTGGGCAGCAGATTGACCAACTGCTTGGCCCTGTCGGTGTTTTCCGCGAGCCCGGCCGGGGCGGCGACCGACGACTCCTTCGGTTTCGTCCCCGAGGCGAGACCCGGTACCGCGACCACTCCGGCGGCAACCACGGCGAGTGCGGCCGCCGATACGGTGACCCGGCGCCGCAGTCGCACCCGGGCGGCTCCGGCGTACACCGCCTGGGTGGAGATGACCGGCTGTCCCGCGTCCGCGGCAACCCGCCCCAACAGCTCATGCACGTCGTTCATACGAATTCCTCTGCCATCTCGGCGCGCAGCGCCGCCAACCCCCGAGCCGCGTGGCTCTTGACCGTGTTCTCCCGCATCCCGAGCAGTTCGGCCGTGGCCTCGACGCTCAGGTCCTCCCAGTAGCGCAGCACCAGTACGGCTCGCTGCTTGGCCGTGAGCCGGGCGAGGGCCGCCCGCACCGCGAGGCCGGTGTCCGTGTCGGGCGCATGGCCCTCACGGTCGGGCAGTTCGCCGTACGACTGTTCGCGCCGCCAGAACCGGCGGCGGGCCGCGATGTAGGTGTTGACCAGGGTCTTGCGTGCGTACGCCTCGATGTTGTCGAGCCGCCCGTGCCTCCGTCCGCCGAGCACCACTTTGACCAGCGTCGCCTGGACCAGGTCCTCGGCCTCGTGCCGGTCGCCGCACAGCAGGTACGCGCTGCGGAACAGCGCGGTACGTCTGCCCTCGACGAAGGCGTGCAGCGCGGCATCGTCATCGATCCGCATCGTCAGCGCCCCTCTCCGGGCCCGCGGGTGCGGACCGTCTCACCCTTCCAGTGCGGCGGGACGCACAGCGGGTTGCAGCAGAGGACAGGAAAATAAAAGAGGCGGTACGGGCCGCTGCCCGTACCGCCCCTTCCTGCGCATGCTGCCGCTACTTCACGGCCAGCACCAGACTGTCCGACGGGGATGCCCAGACGGCCCGCGCCTCACCGAACCCCGCCTCGCGCAGGGTGTCGGAGTGCCACCGCACGGACGGCATGTCGCCGTCCGCGTGCTCGCCGTAGATCTCGTACCGCTCCGCGGTCGGCCCGGCAAGGACCGGGTCCTTGGCGGCGAGGTCCCACCAGTCCGCCCAGTCCAGAGCACCCTCGGCCTTGGCACGGTCCATGGTCGCGTGGCGATGGGCGCGTTCGGCCGCGTTGATACGGGGGGTCCCGGTGTCGATCATGTGGTCGGCGTTCATGAACACCCCGCCGTCCCTGACGAGCCCGCCGATCCGCCGGTAGAGCGCGGTGAGCGGTTCGGTGTGCAGCCAGTGCAGGGCGGTGGCGGTGAGGACGGCGTCGTACGAGTCGTACGGCAACTCCCCTGCCCAGTCCGGGTCCTTGAGGTCGGCGGTGACGAAGCTGACGCGCTCGTCGCCGTCGAAGTGGCCGCGGGCGATGGCGAGGAGCGCCGGGTCGAGGTCGACGCCCGTGCTGGTGGCCTCGGGGAACCGCTTGAGCAGCCGGTCCGTAATACTTCCCGTACCGCATGCGAGGTCGAGCACTCTCGGCCGGGGCCCCACAATGGCCTCGACCATGTCCAGCATCACCCGGAACCGTTCCTCGCGGTCGGGCATGTACCACTCCTGCTGCCGGTCCCAGCTCGCCTGCCAGGCCGCCCAGTCAGTACCTGTCGTTGTCTCCGCCACGAGGAACCTCCCATGTAATACCCTGGAACAGCAAAAGCCCATTACATCGTTCGCTGCACCGACTTTAGACCGACGCCGTAAGGACTACAAGTGGAACTGGCCTATTACTCGGACTATGCCGTGCGTCTGGTCAACACCGAGGAGCCGGCCCGCAACAAGGACTCCCTCACCTCCGTCGAGGCGGTCCGCGAGCTGTTCGGCGCCAACGGACAGGCGGCCCGGCGGGCGACCGATGCGGATGTGACCCGCTTCCGGTCCGTACGGGCACGGCTGCGCGCGGTCTTCGAAGCGGCCGACGGCGGTGACGAGACACTCGCCGTCGACCTGCTCAACTCACTGCTGCTGGAGTTCCCGGTCAGCCCGCAGATCTCCGGACACGATCTCCGCGACGAGGACGGCAAGCCGGACTGGCACATGCACCTGGCCGACCACCCGTCGAACGCGACGGCCGGGTACGCCGCCATCGCGGCGATGGGCCTCGCCTTCCATCTCACCTCGTACGGTGCGGACCGGCTCGGCCTGTGCGAGGCGGCGCCGTGCCGCAACGCCTACCTCGACACCTCGACCAACCGCTCCCGCCGCTACTGCTCGGACCGCTGCGCGACCCGCGCCAACGTCGCCGCCTACCGGGCCCGCAAGCGCCTGGAGACGGAACGGGCCGCCGACACCGGCCGCAGCGCGGAGACCGCCCAGGTCACCACACCCCACAGCGACCGCTGATCCTTCTTCAGTGGCCGGTAGCGCGCCCGGACCCTGGCCAGCACGAGCTCCTCGGGCACCGTCCCGTAATCCGTGCTGTCACCGCCCGCGAAGGTGTTGTCGGCCAGCACCCACCAGCCGCCCCGGCGGCGCTCGGCGGCCCGCTTGACGATCAGCAGATCCTGCTGGAACGGATGGCGCAGGATCACCACGTCCCCGGGGCGCACCGTCGCCCCGTACTGCACGAGCAGCCAGTCCCCGTGATGGAGCGTGGGCACCATCGACGGCCCCGTCACCTCCACCACCTGGAACGGCACGCGCGCAGCCAGCCCTCGCCCTGGCTGCTCCTGCGTCAGCTCAGGCAACTCCGGCACCTCCCGCATCTCTCCGGCACCTCCCCGGTCCGTCCAGTACACCGTCCCGTACAGCGTTCCGTACATTCGGCCACTGGGCCCATCCTCACCCTGGACTTTTGGCCTAAGCCCATGGGGGCACCCACTGAATCCCGTCTCTCACGGAGTAATGTCCCACCTGAGAAGACGATCACGAGGAAGGACAGCTCAATGCTTTCCCGCCTGTTTGCCCCCAAGGTGAAGGTCAGCGCCCACTGCGACCTGCCCTGCGGCGTGTACGACCCGGCCCAGGCCCGCATCGAGGCGGAGTCCGTCAAGGCCGTCCAGGAGAAGTACCAGGCCAACGAGGACCCGCACTTCCGGGCCCGCGCGGTGGTCATCAAGGAGCAGCGCGCCGAGCTCGCGAAGCACCACGTCTCGGTGCTGTGGAGCGACTACTTCAAGCCCCCGCACTTCGAGAAGTACCCGGAGCTGCACCAGCTGGTCAACGACGCCCTGAAGGCGCTGTCGGCCGCGAAGGCCTCCACGGACCCGGCGACGGGCCAGAAGGCGCTGGACTACATCGCCCAGATCGACAAGATCTTCTGGGAGACCAAGAAGGCCTGATCTCTGGCCAGGCCATCTGACCTGCGGTTTCGCGGGTCGAGGTCGCCTGCCTTGACCGCACCCGGTCCGCAGTCCGCCGAGCACGGCGTCCATGACGGCCCGGGTGCGGTCTTCTTCGCCCGGCCACAGGTGCGCGTAGATCCGCAGCGTGATGACCGCGGAAGCGTGGCCGAGGACGAGCTGGACCTGCTTGATGCTCGCGCCGCCGGCGATGAAGGCGGAGGCGAAGGAGTGGCGCGGGTCGTGGGTCACCATGTGTGGCAGCTCGACGGGCTTACGACCTCGCGCTCGGCCGCCTCGTTTTCTGCTGCCTGGAGTGCGCGGCGAGCGCAGTTCCATTCAGTCTTCCAGCGACGGTAGTTGAGGGGCTCGCCCTCCTCCATCGTGAACAGCCACTCCTTGGAGGGGCCTCGTGGCGAGGTGCGTGAGGAGCGCGTCGGTGACGACCTCGCCAACCGGGACGGTACCCCGGGACTTGGTGGTCTTCGCCGGGCCGATCTTTCCGGACCGGAGACGCTGACGCCCGACGCGAATGGCGCCGGCCCCGAAGTCGACGTCCGACACCCTGAGGCCGAGCAACTCGCCTATTCGCAAGCCTGATCCGGCGAGGGTGACGATCGCCGCCCGAATGTACGGCGGCATCAACACGGGCCATCGCCTCGACCTGCGCAACCGTGGGCGGCGTGACCTCCTCTTCCGGCATGGGCGGAAGGGTGATCCGGCGGCACGGGCTGGAGGCGATGATCTTGTCCTCGACGGCCGCGGCCATGAGGCGTACGAGGACGTCGTAGACGTTGCGCACACCGCCGGGGCCGAGCTGCTCCGACAGGTTCTTGAACAGACTCACGTACCGAGCAGAGAAGTTCGCTCAACGCGCCCGCAAATGCGGCCACCGAAGGACTCACCGCGGTGCAGCCGACCGCCGAGGACCACACGAAGCCACGAAGAAGACGTCCAGCACGCTGACACACTACCGAAACGGGCTCTGGCCAGCAGGTTCTTGCAGTGGAAGCGGTCGCCCCGGTCGGAGACGACCTGGAGGCACGGCAGGACGGCGAGTCGGTCACGCCTCTCCTCAGGGCTTTCGTCCAGGACCGCACAGAAAAACCGCCGTTCCAATTGCGAACGTTCGCTGTAGCATGCCCGTGCCAGGGGGGCTGGCACGCAGGTCGGGATCGCGAGGGGGCGACTGGGGCATGCTGGTCGAGACGGTGCTGCGGACGGAAGACGTACCACCCAAGGAGCGTTTCGACCGCTGGAGGGAACATCTGTCCCGGACCCATGGGCCGGCGGAGATCCACAGCGCCGACGTGACCGACTTCCCTGCTTCGCAGCGCATCCTGAGCCTCGGCGCAATGCGCGTGTGGACGATGGAGCACCCGCCGATGACCGTGCACCGGACGCCGGAGCTGATCCGACAGGCGGACCCGGGGCTGTACCACCTCTCCCTCCCCCTCTGCGGCAGGATGAGGATGACCCGGCCCGGCCGCGAGGCCGAGTACCACCCGTGCGATCTGGTGCTTCAGGACACCTCGCACCCCTACCTGATGCGTGCGGCGGCCGAAGGCCGCACGGGCACCGTCCTGAGTACCGGGCTGCTCGTTCCCCGGGAACTGCTGCCGCTGCCGAAATGCGGCGTGGACAGGCTGATAGACCGTCCGATGTCCAGCCGGACGGGAATCGGTGCCCTGCTGGCCCAGTTCCTCACCCGGCTTGCGGCAGACGCGCACTCCTACGAGCCCTGCGACGGTCCGCGGCTCGGGACGGTCGCGGTCGACCTGCTGTCCGCGCTCTTCGCCCATGCCCTCGCCGCGGACGAGTCCCGGCCGCCGGAAGGCCGTCGGCCGGTCCTCGCCCTGCGCATCCGGACCTACATCCAGGAGCATCTGCACGATCCGCAGTTGACGCCGCCCGGCATTGCGGCCGCACACCACATCTCCACCAGCTATCTGCACCGCCTCTTCGAGGAGGAGGACGACACGGTGGCCACCTGGATCCGCCGCCAGCGTCTGGAGCGGGTCCGCCGCGACCTGGCCGACCCGGCACTGCGTTCCACCCCCATCCACGCCGTAGCCGCCCGCTGGGGGTTCCCCCGCGCCGCCGACTTCAGCCGCGCCTTCCGCACCGTCTATGGCCTCCCTCCCAGGGAGTACCGCCACCGTGCGCTGATCGCTCGGACCGAGGTGGACGGGGACCGGAGTGGACACAATGCCAAGGAACAGTGCACGCAATGCTAATGACGTTCCATCAGGCCGACTGCATCCTGAGCTTCACGGATTTCCGAACGGGAATTCCGGTGGAACGGGGAAAGGGATTTCCATGAAGCGCACTCTCGCGCTGGCGGTGCTGCCCATGACGCTGGCGATGACGGTTGCCTCGGGGCTGACCACCCAGGCGCAGGCGGTGACGTTGCACTGGTCGAGCGGGCCGTACGGGAACGGGTTCTCCACGTTCTCCCAGCCACTCGACAAGTGCGTCACGGTCAATGTCAGCGGCACCCTTGAATACCGTTGGTGGCGCAAGATGTCGGGCCGCAAGGACATGTGGATCGACCGGGTCCGCGTGAAGAACCCTCAGATGGAAATGATTGTCCGCTCCAAGTGCAACCGTCAGGGAGTGTCCCGGAAACTGACCGGCGCAAAGCTCTCCCAGTTGCTCTATGACCAGGGCTGCAAAACCTCCACGGCCGTGACGGTCAGCGTCCCGTGGGCGGTCGGCGTGACGCCCACCCGCAAGTGCGGACGCATCAAGACGGCCAAGCGGAGCAGTAGTTACAACGCGCGCTCCTCGACGTACTACCAGTTCAACACGGGCAGGCCCGCGACGTTCAAGCCGAAAGGCCTCGACGCCAAGCCCTACCCGGGTCACAAGGAGGTCTGCCTGCATGTCGACGTGACCGCGACGGCATACGAAAAGAGCATTTCGGATTCCTTCGGCAAGGACCTCAAACTATGTGTGAAGGTGTTCAATTGACGGCACCGAGCAGCCGGTCGGCCGCGTCCCGTCGCTGACGGGGCCAACATGCAGAACAAGGGGGCCCGTCTCCGTCAGGAGACGGGCCCCCTTCCTTGATTCCGTGCCGGGTTTCTGCCGTCGGGCGGATGTGTTCGCTGCCGGAAACCGGTCAGAGGTATGCCGGTTCCCGTGGGCGTATGCCGGGCAGGCGGCGGATTTCCCTTCTCCCGGCGTGCCGATCGAACCACCATCGGGTGCTCGTCGTCCCAGTGACCGACGCCGGCCTCCTGACCGCGCTGCGCGATGACGGCGCGGTGGACATACGGGCCACCCCGCCTCCGGCTGCGACGGCCGGAAGATCATCATGGACCTGGACACGACCGTCCCGGCCTTCGGGACAATGGTTCCGATCACTCTCGCCGCACCCGCGGGAACCAGGTGGAGCCGGACGGCGCTGATCCCCCTCTTGGTGTGCGGCGGAAAGAAATGGCCCCGGACCGGGCCGGACGCCCCGCCGCTCCGCGGCTGTCCGCCGTGGGCCGGGGCGTCACCGATGCCCCCATATGCGATCGATGAGTTTCCGGTACGGGATCAGTCGGTATGGGTGGACATGCGCACACGACGGACATGCGCACACGACAGGAGACAGCGATGACCACCGAGGGCTTCACCACATGTCTGTGGTTCGACGGGCAGGCCGAGGAGGCGGCGGAGTACTACCTCTCGGTCTTCAAGAACTCCCGCCTCGGCAGGATCGGCCGCTACACCGAAGCAGGGCCC